>NZ_JAFBCU010000001.1:615398-1230796 GCF_016907875.1 Arthrobacter roseus
GGGTGGACGGAGGTCCGGATCTCCAAGCGACACATGGCCAACGATGCCCGAGCGGCTGTGATCAAGGTCCGCGACGCACTGATAGCAAACGGCTGGCGACCTTAACGCAATCGACTCTGCAGTAGATGAGGTTCTCGCGGAGCGAGAAGAGCATCTACTGCAGAGTCGATGAGGAATTTAGCCGAAGTACTTGGGCAGCGTCCCCTCGTGTGCTTCGCGCAGCTCGTCCAACGGCAGGGAGAAATGACCCTGAACATCCAGGGCGTCGTTTGTCGTGTCCACAACTCCTACCCGAATGAACGGGAAGCGACGGGCCGTACACATGTCCTTGAACCGGACCTCTTCCGAGCGAGGGACGCCCACGACCGCCCGAGCCTGTGATTCGCTGAAGAGCGCGGTGAAAGCATCGACGCCATCGCGCTCACACAGTTCGTCAATGCCGATTCGAGCCCCGACACCGAACCGCAGAGCGGACTCCGACAGGGCAGCAGCAAGGCCGCCCTCCGAGAGGTCGTGTGCGGAGTCGATCATGCCGTCGCGCGAGGAATTGATGAGGATCGCAGCAAGAGTCTGCTCTGCGTCCAGATCCACGATGGGCGGCTGTCCACCGAGGTGACCGCGCAGGTTGGCCCACTCGGAGCCGTCCAGTTCCTCGCGGGTGGTGCCCAGCAGATAGATGGCCTGTCCGTCTTCACGCCAGCCCGACGGCGTGCGCCGGGTAACGTCGTCGAACACGCCGAGCACGCCGACGACGGGAGTGGGATGGATGCCGACCCCGCCGGTCTGGTTGTACAGGGAGACGTTGCCGCCGGTGACGGGCACGCCGAGCTCCTGACAGGCATCGGCCAGACCGCGAACGGTCTCGGCGAACTGCCACATGATCTCGGGGTCTTCGGGCGAACCGAAGTTGAGGCAGTCCGTCACCGCGAGCGGTTTGGCGCCGGACGTTGCCACATTTCGGTAGGCCTCGGCGAGGGCCGCCCGTGCACCCTCGTAGGGGTTCAGGTAGGAGTAGCGGGCGTTGCAGTCCGTGGAAATGGCTATGCCGAGCCCGGTTTCTTCGTCGACGCGCACCACACCGGCGTCGTCGGGCATGGCCATGGCCGTGTTGCCCTGCACGTAGCGGTCATACTGGCGGGTGATCCAGTCCTTGGAACACATGTTGGGTGAGGCCATGAGCTCCAGGACAGCAGCCCGCAGTTCGTCGCTGGTGGCCGGGCGGTCGCCGTCGAACGTGTGGAGTTGAAGGGCGTCCAACCATTCGGGACGGTGATACGGCCGCTCGTAAACGGGGCCGTCGTGGGCAACGGTCCGTGGGTTGACGTCGACGATGGTTTCGCCTGCCCAGTCGATGATGAGGCGTCCGGTGCCGGTCACTTCGCCGAGCCAGGAGTATTCGACGTTCCACTTGTCCATGATCGATTCGAACGCGGCCATATTCTCCGGTGTGACGACCGCCATCATGCGTTCCTGCGATTCGGACATGAGGATCTCGCCGGGAGTGAGTGAAGGGTCACGCAGGAGCACATTGGTCAGTTCAACGTGCATACCGCCGTCGCCGTTGGAAGCGAGTTCCGAGGTGGCGCAGGAAATGCCGGCCGCGCCAAGGTCCTGGATGCCTTCCACCACGGAGGCTTTGAAGAGCTCCAGGCAGCACTCGATGAGAACCTTCTCGGCGAATGGATCGCCCACCTGAACGGCTGGCCGCTTGGAGGGCTTGGTGTCATCGAAGCTCTCTGAAGCCAGTACCGATGCTCCGCCGATACCGTCTCCGCCAGTGCGGGCGCCGAAGAGCACTACCTTGTTTCCGGCACCCGAGGCGTTGGCCAACCGGATGTCCTCGTGGCGGAGCACGCCCACAGCCAGCGCGTTGACCAGTGGGTTGCCCTGATAAACGGAGTCGAAGACCACTTCGCCGCCGATGTTGGGTAGGCCCAGGGAGTTGCCGTAGCCGCCGATGCCCGCAACCACGCCGTGTACTACGCGTGCGGTGTCCGGATGGTCGATCGCGCCAAAGCGCAGCGGGTCCATGACTGCGACAGGGCGGGCGCCCATGGAAATGATGTCGCGGACAATACCGCCGACGCCGGTGGCGGCGCCCTGGTAAGGCTCCACCATGGAGGGATGGTTGTGGGATTCGACCTTGAAGGTCACGGCCCAGCCGTCGCCAATATCCACGACTCCGGCATTCTCGCCAATACCGACGAGGAGGTGTTCCTTCATCTTTTCGGTGACTTTGTCGCCGAACTGGCCAAGGTGAACTTTGGAGGACTTGTAGGAGCAGTGCTCGGACCACATGACCGAGTACATGGCGAGTTCCGCTGCAGTGGGCCGACGACCGAGAATTTCATTGATCCGGGCAAACTCGTTGTCCTTCAACCCGAGCTCGGCCCAGGGCAGTTCCGTTTCCGGAGTCCCTGCCGCGTGGTCCACGGTGTCGATATTGAACTGCTGTCCGGTTGCTTCCGAGCTCACGCCTTGGACCCCACAATCGTCTTCAGTACAGAGGTAAAAATAGCCAGTCCGTCTAGTCCGCCGCGGAGTTCCACGGGGCCCGTCGCTGATGTGTCGGGGCCGAATCCGGCTTCGACGGCGTGCTCGGGGTGCGGCATGAGGCCGACGACGTTGCCGGCGGAATTGCTGATTCCGGCGATGTCTCGGCGCGATCCGTTGGGATTGTGGTCTACGTAGCGGAACACGACGCGGCCCTCGCCTTCGAGCTCGTCGAGGGTTTTCTCGTCGGCGACGTACTGGCCCTCCTGGTTTTTGAGGGGGACCACGAGCTCGGCGCCGGCTTCGAAGCTGGACGTCCACGCCGTGGTGTTGTTCTCCACGCGCAGCCGCTGGTCGCGGCACATGAACTGGAGGTGATCATTCTTGATCATGGAACCGGGCAGTAGATGTGCTTCGGTGAGGATCTGAAACCCGTTGCAGATGCCAAGGACCGGCATCTTTGCGTCCGAGTTCGCGGCGTCGATGATCCTGTCCATCAGGGGGGAGAAACGGGAGATTGCTCCTGCACGGAGATAGTCGCCGTAGGAAAAACCGCCGGGGATGATGACGGCGTCGACGTCGTAGAGTTTCGAGTCCGCATGCCAGAGCGGGACTGCGGTTCCGCCGGAAAGACGGACGGCGCGGGCGGCATCCCGATCATCGAGCGATCCCGGGAAGGTGACAATCCCAACGCGGGCGTCCGTGAGGTCTTGTCCTGCGTCATTTGCGGTGTAGCTGCCGATCAGGGGTGTTTCCGTGTTCACTCGACGTCACCTGCCGCGGCGTCAACGATCCACTCCACTCGAGTGACGTCTTCGATGACCGGGTTGGACAGAAGGGTGGTTGCTGCGGTCCGTGCTTTATCCAATGCCTCTTGGGTGGCTTCGCCATCGACGGTCAGCTCAAAGCGTTTGCCCTGGCGGACCTCAACGAAGCCGTATAGGCCTAGACGAGGCAGCGCTCCGGCAATGGCTTTTCCCTGGGGATCGAGGATTTCGGGTTTGGGCATGACGTCGACGACGATCCGGGGCATTTAGGGCAACTCCTGTAACTGAAGTGGTTCTCGACCGATTAAATGCGGTAGCCCGGGGAAATGCCGTCTCACGCTGGAAATCAGGTGTCAGCGCTCCGCGAGCTTGCCCCTACATCCTATCCGGGAAATGCGCGGTCCGTAATTCTCTGTCCGGCTCAGGATGCGCCGCCGGCACCGAGGATTGGTTCCATGGCATCCCAGCGGGAAATCTCGCAGCCGTCGGTCAGTGAGAACGACGCCGAGACTTGCTGATCGTTGATGGTGCCAGAGACCTTGGCAGTCTGCGGGCCGCCGTACTGCTGGGTGCACATCTTGTTTGGGTCTGGTTTCAGCTGGAAGAATTCGGTTCCCAGCTCCAGGACTCGAACGCAGGCGCCTTTGCCGTTGAAGAGCGTGGTGGCGGGGTCGACGGCGTTGTCGCTGCAGGCGAGAACGTAATCCTTTGATTCGGCGTCGGCTGTGGCTTTGATGGAGACGGTGAGGTCCACGGTGCCGTCCGGAATGACTGAGCTTGAGGGGGATGGCGAGGCCGTTGCTGTGGCGGGTCCCCCTGTGGCCGGAGCTGGGATTCGACTACTGGTGACGTTGCTTGGAGATTCTGCGGGTTCCGAGGCAGGTGTTCCTCCTCCGGATGTCCCGCATGCTGCCAACGCGAATGTCATGATGCCCGCTGCAAGTACTGTCCGGACCACCGTCCGCGATATGAATTCCATGGAAACCTCCTCGTTTGCCTGATACCCAGCCTAACGAGTGGCTGAGCTCACAGTTCCGCGCGGGACAGATTCTGTAGCATCAGGCCACGAAGAGCCGCAGACTCTTCCGCAAACGCCTTCTGTGCGCTAACGTAGTGCGCTTTTCCTGCGGGTTCTTCGATGCGGATTGGCGTGTAGCCCCACTCGGAGAGGTCGTAAGGGGATGCCTGCATGTCCATTTTTCTGATGCGCCACGAAAGTTCAAAACAGTCCATGACCAGTTCGCTCGGCAGCCACGGCGTCAGTTTGTAGGCCCATTTGTACAGGTCCATGTTGGCGTGGAGGCAGCCGGGTTGTTCCATGGCGGGCTGACTTTGTCGGGTGGGCTGGAGTTCGTTCAGCCCGACGGCTTCGGGGGTGTAGAACCTGAACGCATCAAAATGGGTGCATTTGATCCGGCTTTCCTCCACCACTCTGTCTGTTCCATCGGCACCGAGCCGAAGCTTCAGGTAATCGTGCCGGATACCGTTGTCCTCAGATTTGTAGGTCATGGCCCATTCGTGGAGCCCAAAACAGCCGAACTGACCAGGACGCGCGGCTGTACGGCCGAGCAGAGTTTGAACGTAGCCTGTGGTGGAACCCCGGTCCCGCAGGAATGCCTCGCGATCCACTGTGACGGCATCGTCGTCGAGCTTGAGATCATGTTGTTCCGCCACAGTCAGTTGGCGGTAGTGCTTCCAGCTGGAGCGTTCGACGGCGGCGCTGCCGGTCAGGACGACGCCGGCGCCGGGGTGCCACCGCAGTAGTTTGCCCGGCTTTTCGTTGTAGTACGTGAAGAGAAAGTCTTCAACGGGATGTTTCTTCCCGGTGGATCGACGTTCCAGATAGGGCTCTGTGAAGGCGCGGACACGCTCGCGGTGATCGTTGGCTGCGGTGGTCCACTGTTCCTCAGTGAGGATGACCGGGGGAGGGTCGCTGACTGCCATGTGTCCATTATCGTTCACGGAAAGTTCACACCCTCGCGTTCGGGCGCTCGCCATTAAAGCTTGAGGTCCTCTATTTGGCAAGAGTCGACGTCATTTTTGGGCCTATTTTGAGCAAACATTCAGTTTCGGCAGTACTGCCTCTGGAATGTCGGTCCGGCCTACTACCGTAGTCCTAGCCAACGTGACGCACCGCACAAAGTTGTGTTTTGGGTCGTTCGCGTTGGCGGATAGTCCTGGTCGAGGCTACGGCCCGAAACGTTGAGGAAAGGTTGGTTCTTTCGTGAAAGATCCGGAAAAGATCACCAAACGGGGGAGCGGTTTGCGTAAAGCCGTTGTCCTCGCAGCGGGAATCCCGCTGCTGTTTGGTTCAGTAACGGCAGCACCCGCAGCGGTGGGTGCACCGGCGGGTAACAGTGCAGTTACTCAGCAGAAGGCGCCACACATCAATCCGAAGGACTATCCTGACGGTCGCTACATTGTGGTGTTGAAGGCAGAGCCAGTTGCTACCTACGACGGCGGTGTAGCCGGAATCGCGGCTACCAAACCTGCCAAGGGGAAGAAGCTGGACGCGGACGCGCCAAACGTACAGAAGTATCAGAAGCACCTGACAAATGAGCAGAAGAAGGTCGCGACGACCAAAGATGTCACGATCGAGAGTTCCTTCACGGCGGCAGTCAACGGGTTCAGCGCGGAGCTGTCCAGCGAGAAGGCGGTGGAGCTAGCCAAGGACCCCAAGGTTCTGATGGTTGCTCCAGATACTGAGAATGCACCCACCTACTCGAGCATCGATTACCTGGGTCTTACGGGCGGCCAGGGCACGTGGAAGAAGGAGTTCGACGGACGAAAGAACGCCGGGAAGGGCGTCGTCGTCGGCATCATCGACACCGGTTACTCACCGGACAATGCCTTCTTCACGGGCAAGAAGGTCAAGCCGCTCGAGGGCAACCAGCAGCCGAAGGTCGGGCAGCCGTACCGGGACGCGGATGGCAACATCGCCATGCTCAAAGCCGACGGCGAGACGTTCGTGGGCGAATGCCAGGTTGGCGAGGATTTTGACGGCAGCGCGTGTAACTCGAAGGTTCTCTCAGCACAGTACTTCGCGGACACCTTTATCCAGTATGTCCCTCAAGAGAACCGGGCACCCCAAGAGCGGCTCTCACCGGTAGACGTGGCTAGCCACGGAACGCATACCGCCAGCACGTCAGCCGGTAATGCCCGTGTCGAGCAGACCATTGGGGACCGCAGTTTCGGTGAGTCCTCCGGCGTCGCTCCGGAGGCCAAGCTATCCATCTACAAGACCTGCTGGGAAGACACTGACCCGAACACAGGCGGTTGCTATTCCTCGGCAACCATTGCGGCAGTTAACAAAGCCATCCTGGATGGCGTGGATGTACTGAACTACTCCATCTCTGGAAGTACAACCACCACCACTGACCCGGTCTCGTTGGCGTTCCTGTCCGCGACTTCTGCTGGCATCTTTGTTGCCGCATCGGCTGGTAACTCCGGTCCAACAGCAGGAACCGTCAACCACGGCGCACCATGGGTGACCACGGTAGCGGCGAGCACGTTCAGCCATGCTCTTCAGGGAACAGCTGAATTCGCGGACGGCACCAAGTTCCGTGGCGCAAGCATCATGGGTGCTTCGGTACCGCAGAGTCCCGTTGCACTGTCCGCGGACGTGGACGCGGAGGGTCAGGACGGCTCCCTCTGTGCGACAAACACGCTGGACCCGGAAAAGGTGGCTGGCAAGGTTATTGTCTGTGACCGCGGAGTTGTAGCGCGCACCGACAAGAGCGCTGAAGTTGATCGTGCCGGCGGCGTCGGCATGATCCTTGTCAACCTCACCGACTCCTCCATGGATACTGATCAGCATGCGGTTCCAACGGTTCATGTCAACGCTCCGCAGAGCCTGGCGCTCAAGGAGAAGGTTGCTGCGAACCCCGGGATCACGGTGAGCCTGGTTCCCCAGGACACCACTGGCGAACCACTGCCTCCCGTTCCACAGGTGGCCGGGTTCTCATCCCGTGGCCCACTGCAGGCAGTAGAATCTGATTTGCTGAAGCCGGACATTTCGGCTCCTGGCGTTGCCGTGCTCGCTGGTGTTTCGCCCATCGGTTCCGGGGGAGAGAACTTCGGTTTCATGTCCGGAACCTCAATGGCGTCACCGCATGTTGCCGGCCTTGGTGCACTCATCCTTGGATCGCAGCCCCTGTGGTCGCCCGCGGTCGTCAAGTCCGCCATGATGACTACCGCTGGCGACCTGGTCACTGCGGATGGTACGAAGGACGGCGACGTGTTCGCCACCGGTGCCGGTGAAATAAAGCCGGCCGATGTTATGGCACCCGGACTGGTTTACGACGCCGGAGTCAACGACTACCTGAAGTTCATCCAGGGCACCGGATTGGACCTTGGGATTCCGAACCTCGGTAAAACCGCTGCTCGGGACATGAATGTTCCCTCGTTCGCACTGGGGAATCTGGCTGGCAAGATCACCGTGACTCGAACCGTCACCGCACTGACCCCGGGCTTGTACCGGGCAACAGCAAACGTGCCGGGCGTGAATGTCACTGTAAAGCCCTCCGTTCTCAACTTCACCACTGCCGGTGAGAAGCGCACCTTCAAGGTGACGTTTGAGAACAACAATGCGGCACTTGGCGAGTTCGCCATGGGTTCGCTGGCTTGGCAGGGCTCGGGCAAGACAGTGACCTCACCGGTCGCCGTCCGGCCTCAGGGAATTGTCGCTCCAGACAGTGCAGCATTCTCCGGTGTAGCTGATGGTAGTGGGACAATTTCGGTGACATCCGGCACCAACAGCCCGATCGACGTCGCATTGGAAGGGCTTTCCAAGGCCGATTCAACCGACATTGCGCTTGTGCCGGGTTCAGTGGCTTTTGAGACCAACGACTCCAATTACCTCAAGGAGGTAACGGTTCCGGAGGGATCACCGCTGGCGAAGTTCTCGCTACTGTCCAGCGATGACGCCGCGGACTTCGACCTATTCATCATTAACCCGAACGGTCAGTTGCAGCAGGTTGCCACAGCGTCCGCCAGCGAATCGGTGACCGTAGAGAATCCGATTCCGGGCAAGTACACGCTCGTGGCCAACCTTTACGCAAGCCCCAATGGCGCCAAGACGGCGGCAAGCCTCGACGCGGCAATCCTGGGCGCCGATGAAGGAAATGCGGTTGTCAGTCCGGATCCCCTCACACTGTCTAACGGTCAAAAGGGTGAGCTGACGCTGACGTGGAAGGGATTGGAAGCGGGCTCCTACGTTGGTCGGGTCACCTACGAAGGTTCCGAACAGGAAACGTTCGTGACGGTTGTTGTGACTGGCACGTCGTCGGGCCTTCCGGCACTTGAGCTTCCGGAATTGAACCCGGTAGACAAGCTACCTACGGGACCGCGTGAGTCGATCACGCCGACGTCGGGTGTCTAGTTCCTCACGGGACAGCTGATTAGCTGAAAACAGGAAAGTGGCCGGTGCATATGCACCGGCCACTTTCCTGTTGGGAAGCAAGCAACCAGTTCACGATTGCCGGGTCCTTTCTTGTGCTGCGGGCTTAAACTGGGGGTACGCAGCGAAGCGGGATTGAAGGTGGTTCCAATGGAAACCCGTTCAGCACGAAGGCGTTCCGCGGTGGCGCGATTCATGGGGTTCACGGACGTGGCGCGTGCCTGTCTTGGACCAGCAGACCATGGCGATCTGGAATCGCCTGTGGTTCATCGGCACGATGCGCTTGAAGACGCCGCCGAAGAAGAAGTGTCAGACTTCGACATCGAACTGGACTCCCACCACCGCCACTACGCAGTCAGGAAATTGTCGGGGCAGTAGCCGCCCGATCCAACGTCGTGATTCCCTCCATCCATTGCGTCTGTGAACCTTTCCGTTTCGGGCCCGGTGGTTAGACTGAGGCTTCGGCTGCACTTGTGCAGGCTTGGGAAGGGTTGCGATGTATCACGTTCAACAGGTTGATTCGTTTTCCGCTTGGAGAAAGTTGATTTCGAATACTTTCGTGCCGTTGGAAGCAAAGCCTGTGCGAACAGGGCCTTTCAGCGGACGGCTCAGTGGGCGGCAACTGCACGATGTGGGCATCATGCGTTTGGAAGCCGGCCCCCAGACGGTGTCCCGCTCTCCCGAACTCATTGCTCGAGGCGGGGTGGGCCACTACAAGTTGAGCTTGCAGCTCTCGGGGCACGCTCTGCTCCTGCAGGATGGCCGGGAAGCGGTGCTGCAGCCCGGTGATGTGGCTATCTACGACACCCAACGTCCCTACACGCTGACCTTCGATGACAGCTTCGAGACCCTGGTTTTGATGTTCCCGCAGCATCTGCTCGGTCTTCCATCGGACGACGTTTCGGATCTCACCGCGGTTCGCATGGGCAAGGGCAACCGTCTCGCCGAATCCGTTGCACCATTTGTGGCGAGCATCGCTACACAGTTACCGGAACTCAGAAGCCCGATCGGGCACCGGCTGGCATTGAATATTGTCGACTTGCTCTCCACTATGCTGGCCGACGAAATCTACTCACAGCCGGACCAAAATATCGATAACCACGGACGCATGCTCTCCCGGATTCAGCACCACATCGAGGCGAACCTTGCAGACCCGACACTTGGGCCAGACGCCATAGCGAGGACCCACCACATCGCCACCCGTACCTTGCACAAGATTTTTTCGGAGTCGGCGCTGACGGTCGCGGGGTGGATCCGCGAGCGTCGCATGGAGCACTGTCGCAGGGATCTGGTCGACCCACTTTACGAACATGTTCTAGTAGGAGAGATCGGAGCTCGTTGGGGCCTGCCCGACGGCGCCCACTTCAGCCGCGTCTTCCGAACCACCTACGGGCTCTCCCCCAGCCAGTATCGGCGAAGCCCGGCCGCATTGGCGGGTTAGTGCACACCATGTCGGTGCATGCACTGGGGCGCTAACGGTCAAGAAGCGTACGGGGAAAGCCAAGCTTTCTTCATGTGGTGCAGGACACACTGGAGGTAAGCAGCCTTTAGGCCGACATCAGCGGCCAACCCTTACCTCAAGGAGTGCACATGTCCACCGACACCATCAAGACCTTCGCCACTGCCGACGATCTCCTGGCGCTCATCCAGCCGTCTTCCGGCGGACGCGTCATCAATGATCCCGCTACCGGCGAAAAGGTGGGCCGCGCGCCGGAGCACAGTGTCGGCGATCTCAACTCCGCCATTGAGGCTGCCCGTGCGGCTCAAGAGGGCTGGGCTGCGCTTGGTCATGAAGCCCGCATCGTTGCGTTGAACAACGCAGCCGACGCCGTTGAGGCTAGCGCCGAAGCTCTGGCGGTGCTCCTGTCCAGGGAGCAGGGCAAGCCGCTGAACGGACCCAATGCTCGTTTCGAAGTCGGTGCATGCGCGGCTTGGCTGCGCGCCACTGCTAGCTTCGAATTGGAGCCCGAGGTGCTGGTGGATGACGAAGGGGGCCGAGCCGAGCTGCACTACCGCCCTCTGGGAGTAGTCGGTGCCATTGGGCCGTGGAACTGGCCCATGATGATCTCCGTGTGGCAGCTGGCACCGGCCCTGCGCATGGGCAATACCGTGGTCCTCAAGCCCTCTGAATACACTCCGCTCTCCGTACTCGCCCTCGTCCATGTCATCAACACTGCCCTGCCGGAGAATGCGCTGCAGGTGGTTTCCGGCGGTCGCGACGTTGGAGAGGCAATGACCGCCCACGAGCAGATCGACAAGATCATGTTCACCGGGTCCACTAGCACTGGTAAGGCGATCATCCGTTCCAGTGCGGACACAGTCAAACGCATCACCTTGGAACTTGGCGGCAATGATGCCGGCATCGTCCTGCCTGATGCCGATCCGAAAGCCATGGCTCAGGACCTTTTCTGGGGCGCGTTCATCAATACCGGTCAGACCTGTGCCGCGCTTAAACGTCTCTACGTGCATGAAGACATCTACGACTCCGTCTGCGAGGCGTTGGTCGAGGTTGCAGGCCAGATGCCCATGGGAGTGGGGCTGGACGAAAACAACGTCCTCGGCCCGCTGCAGAACGAGGCGCAGTTCAACATTGTGTCCTCGTTGGTACAAGAAGCGAAGGATTCCGGGGCCCGAGTCTTGGTGGGCGGAAATCCGGATGCCGAGCAGCCCGGGTTCTTCTACCCAACCACTCTGGTTGCGGACATTGACAATGCGAACCCGCTGGTGACTCAGGAGCAGTTCGGACCTGCCCTGCCGATCATCAAATACTCGACCATCGATGAGGCCATCGAGATGGCAAACGGGCTGGACGTGGGCCTCGGCGCCTCGGTCTGGTCTAGCGACAAGGCCCAAGCGCGCGAGGTTGCCGCCCGCATTGAGGCCGGCACGGTGTGGATCAACAAGCATGGCGCCGTGGACCCCCGGGTCCCCTTCGGCGGCACTAAGCAGTCCGGGTATGGCCTCGAATTCGGCGTCGAGGGCCTGAAGCACCTGGGCCAGCCACAGGTCATCAGCTACTAGGACGGTAGGAAAACAGACATGGAACTTGATTACCTTGTGATTGGCGCTGGCTCAGCTGGCAACGTCATTGCCCGCCGACTGCTGGACGCGGGCAAGCGCGTTGCTGTCCTCGAAGCTGGCGACCAAGACACCAATCCCCACATCGCCAAGCTCTACACCCTGGGCCTGATCTGGCACAGCGAACAGGACTGGGACTACTACACCACTGAGCAGGCCGGGTGCGCCGGGCGACGCATCCATTTGCCGCGTGGCAAGGTCATGGGCGGCTCTCACGCGCTCAACGCCACCATTTGGGTGCGCGGGGACCGGTGGGATTACGAAACCTGGGAAAAGGAAGGCTGCGCCGGTTGGGGGTGGGGCGACGTCCTGCCCGTCTACAAGGCCATCGAGAACTTTGACGGCGGATCCTCGGAAACGCGTGGCGATGCAGGATTGCTGGATGTCGTCCAGGACTTTGCGCGCAATCCGATCCAGGAAGACATGCTGGCCGGCGCGGTAGAAGCCGGGATTCCACTGAATGAGGACTACAATTCCGGTGACGTGGCGGGCGTTTCCCGCATGCAACTCAATGTCCGCGACGGCGACCGCTTCAACACCTGGCAGGCCTACCTAAAGCCGGTGGTAGACCACCCAAACCTGACCTTGCTCACCGGCGCCCACGTGCGTCGTCTGCTCATTCAGGAGGGCCACGTGGCGGGAGTCGAGTTTGACCATGAAGGACGGAGACAGACGCTGCACGCGGGGGAGACCATCCTGGCGGCCGGGGCCATCAACTCGCCTGAACTCCTGCTGCGTTCAGGCATCGGCCCGGTCGAGGAACTGCGTGCGGCCGGCATTGAGCCAGTGCATGACCTACCCGGTGTAGGCAAGAACCTCCAGGACCACCTGCTCTCTCCTGTTATCTTCTCCACCAAGGCCAAGCCGGTCCCGATGGGCGATGTTGCCCCGGCAGAGGTGCACTTCTTTGCCAAGAGCCGCCCAGAACTTCCCGTGGTGGACACCCAACCGATCTTCTTCTCGGTTCCCATGTATTCGCAGGACTATGGCTCAGGCGAGATGACCGGACCGGACAACGCTTTCTCCATGCTTGGCGGTTTGGTCAGACCAAAGAGCCGCGGGGAAATCACGCTCAGCGGCCCGAACGAGGAAGATCCACTTCGGATTGATCTGGGCGCGCTCTCGGAACAAGCTGATGTTGATGCTCTGGTGGCTTCAGTCCGCCAGTGCCGCGAGATCGGCCGTACCCATGCTCTGGCCGGCTGGGAACCCGAGGAACTATATCCAGGTCCCGACATTTCCGACGACGAACTGGAACAGTACGTGCGCGAATCTGTGGTGACCTATCACCATCAGGTTGGTACCTGCAAAATGGGCGTTGACGCAATGGCTGTCGTTGACCCGAGCACGTTCAAGGTCCACGGCCTGTCGGGTGTGCGCATTGCGGATGCGTCGATCATGCCATTGGTGACCACTGGAAATACCAATGCCCCCTCGGTGATGATTGGAGAACGAGCCGCCGCGGTGCTCGTTGGTACCTCGGTTTAGGCAAAGAGCGCCGGGTCTGTCGTTGCACCCGCACTCTACCTGCCGGTGCCGCCGTAGACAGTTGCTTTCGATCCCGCATCGAGGTCAAAAGCGTGGTGGACCGCGCGTACTGCGGCGTCGAGCTTATCTTCGGCGGTGACCACAGAAATGCGAATCTCTGATGTCGAGATGAGGTCAATATTGACCCCTGTATCGCTGAGGGCTTTGAAGAAGCGCGCTGAGACACCCGGATTTGAGCGCATGCCTGCCCCGATGAGGGACAGCTTGCCAATGTGCTCGTTGTATTCAATGGACTCAAAGCCGACGGCGGACTGAGCCGCTTTCAACGCGGCCAGTGCCTCCTTGCCGTCCACTATGGGCAGGGTGAAGGAGATGTCTGTCCGGCCGGAGCCGTGCGTGGAGATGTTCTGGACGATCATGTCGATATTGGCGTGAGCGCCAGCCATGATGTTGAAGATCTCTGCGGCCTTGCCGGGAATGTCGGGGACACCAATCACGGTGACCTTCGCCTCGGATCGGTCGTGGGCTACACCGGAAATGATGGGCTGTTCCAAGGGTTCTCCCTCTTGAATGGTGATGGACGTATCCGGATCGGGTATGACCCAGGTGCCTTCGTTGTGACTGAATGACGAGCGGACATGCAACGGCACCCCAAACCGGCGTGCGTACTCCACACACCGCAGATGCAGGATCTTGGCCCCAGATGCGGCGAGTTCCAACATTTCCTCACTCGAGATCAGGTCGATCTTTCTGGCCGCTGGGACCACCCGGGGATCTGCGGTGTAGACGCCGTCGACGTCGGTGTAGATCTCACACACATCGGCGCCCAACGCCGCTGCGAGAGCAACCGCCGTCGTGTCCGAGCCACCTCGCCCAAGCGTGGTGATGTCCTTGCTGTCCCGGCTCATGCCCTGGAAGCCGGCAACAATGGCAACGTCGCCCTTCTCGATGGCCGTGCGGATACGGTGCGGTGAGACATCAATAATTCGTGCTCGACCATGAATGGAATCCGTGAACATACCGGCTTGGCTGCCCGTGAACGATTGCGCGGAAGCACCCCGACGATGAATGGCCATCGCCAGCAACGCCATCGAGATTCGCTCACCGGCGCTGAGGAGCATATCCATCTCGCGGGCACTGGACACCAGACCATCGGCTTCTGGTGATAATTCTTCCGGATACAGGGTGACCTGCTCGGCCAGATCCAGCAACTCATCCGTGCTGTCGCCCATGGCAGAGACCACGACAACCACCTGATTGCCCGCGGCCTGAGTGTCCACAATGCGGGTCGCGACGCGTTTGATGCCCTCAGCATCGGACACGGACGAACCACCGAACTTCTGGACAATCAAACTCATGCGTGTACACCCACCGTTATTTTCGCGGACACCGCCTACCGAAGGGCACGGAGCGGCCTGAAGCCAGCTTAGATCCACGAAACGCGCGAGGTGCAACTGTGTCAGCGCATGACGGCTCATTCAACCGGAGTTTTGTGCGCGGTGTTGGCTATTGACCGTAGTTGCTATCCGTTCTAGGATCCCAAGATGCCTGTATCAGCGAACGCAGACCTCGACGGGGCTGGATATTGGGTTAGCCTGGCTGCTCTAGGCCAGGAGCCTCATCTCTCAGAGGCCGAAAAGAACTCTGGACCCAGTGCGCTGGGTACCGAGCGGGTTGTGGCAATGGGCGCTCTCTGCGAGTTCTCGAGGGACCCCCAAGAGGAGGGAGCTCTCAGTTTCTTTGTCACCGAGTTCGTTCGACTGGACGTTGGCAAAGTCATCAACGTGGATCACCGAGGGTTTTCTCTTGGCCCTCATCTCGGAGGTCGCACTACGAAACCTCGTGCCGAACACGAGAGTGTGGATTCCATGGTTCAGTTGGTTCTCAATACTGCATTGCCCGACGACGACGAGGTAACCGAGGACCCCCCTTGGGAATGGCTTGCGCACTGTGCACGAGATCAATGTGGAGTCTGGGTCAGCTAAGCGTTCGGCGTCCCTCGAAAGCCCTCCCGAGCGTGATCTCGTCCGCGTACTCAAGGTCCCCGCCAACGGGAAGCCCTGACGCCAACCGGGTGACCTTGATGCCGATTGTCTGCAGCATGCGAACCAAATAGGTGGCAGTTGCTTCGCCCTCAAGATTTGGGTCCGTTGCGATGATGATTTCCTGAATTCTGTCATCGGATAGTCGGCTGAGAAGTTCCCTGATGCGCAGTTGGTCAGGCCCAATACCGGCAATGGGATTGATGGCCCCGCCGAGCACGTGGTAGCGGCCACGGAAGGAACGCGTGCGCTCCACGGCCATGACGTCCTTTGATTCCTCAACAACGCAGACAATGGAAGGGTCACGCCGCTCATCCCTGCAGATGTTGCAGGTTTCCTGTTCGGTGATATTGCCACAGATGCTGCAGAATTTAACGCGTTCCTTGACGGTGGTGATGGCCTCTGAGAGGCGGACCATGTCTTCGCCCTCGGCTTCAAGAATGTAAAACGCAATGCGCTGCGCGGATTTGGGCCCGACGCCGGGCAGCCTGCCCAACTCGTCGATCAGTTCCTGAACCGCACCCTCGTACACGCGCCCTCGTTTACTCTGCTCTATGGTTTTCCTGGACTTGCTCCGCGGTTACACCGCGTCGAGGCTACGCTCCTCGACCAGACGCCCGTTCAGTATTCGTTCAATCGCCGCACGGCCCACGAGCCCTGACTCCTCGATGGTTTCGTCGTCGGCATTCGGAACGTCTTCAACGTATGCCAAGTCTACGTGGCCGGGACGCTGCTCAGCTGTGCCAGCGGCACCGTGTCTGGCAACGGCGGCCTCGTTCAACATGCGCTGATAACGGCTGAGTGGCTTGCCGTTGTCCGGCTCGGGCACCGGTTGCTCCTCAACCGGCTCGGGCACCGGTTGCTCCTCAACCGGCTCGGGCACCGGTTGCTCCTCAGGTACCGGCGGCTCGCGGGATTCATACGGCTCAGGGGAGTCTTGTGGTGGTTCCCGCAGACCCCATGAATCGTTGGCATCCTGTCCTAGGTCTGCTTCTTTTGGCCGCGCCGGAGCCCAAATTTCGCTTCGTTCTTCCGGTTCCGGCGAACTAGCTGGTCCGTCTTCTGACTCTGCAGGTTTTTCTCCGGCGACAGCGCTGCCGCCCCACCCTGTATTGGAATCTGCAACGCTGGTAGCCGGCCTTTGCCGGCTAGGGGCTTTTGGGTCCGGGTCACCCGCTGCCGCTGAGGCATCGTGCAAAGGGTTGATTTGTATCTGTAGGCCCAGGACCTGGTTGATGGCCTGGCTCAAGTTATCCAGGTGGTTGGCACGATTGAATCCAATTGCGTTCCCCGGGCTCTTGAAGACCAGCTCCAGGGTGGACCCATCGAAGGCGCGCGGGGTGGCTTCGTTGACGACAACCATCCACGTAGCTCGTTTGATACCCGCGAGGGTGTCCATGATTTCCGGCCAGGCTCTGCGGATCATCTCCACTTGGCCAGCAGCTGGCGCGGCTGGGCTGCCCGACTTCGATTCCGTGGACTCAGAGCCTGAAGGAGCCGGTGGGGCGTCGACCGGCGGTTTAGGCGGGCTAGCGGAGACGGGCTCAGGGGCTGGTGTGGGAGCAGGCTGATCCTGATCCTGTTTCGGTGCGGAAGCCTTCGATGTTCCGCTGACGGGAGCATCTTCGGCTGTTGGTTCGGGGATTTGCAGTGCTTCGTCTTGCGTGGGGCCATGTGTGGCCCCGGAACCTGCCGACGTCGTGCTGGTTGCTGCTGGTGCCTTGTCGGCAGAAGGCGCCGCCGAACTGTTTGAGCCAGCGATCTGGCCCGCGCCAGCAGCCGACCCTGCGGATGGATCCGCGTAACTGAGCCTGCGCTCGATGCGGTCCACGCGGGCTGTGACGCCGCGCTCGCCCTGGTCAGCGCCGGGAAGCAGGATCCTTGCACACAGCAATTCCAGGTGCAGCCGAGGCGAGGTGGCGCCGGTCATCTCGGTTAGTGCGGTGTTCGTGATGTCCGCGGCACGCGAGAGCTCGCCCGCCCCGAGTTGGTTGGCCTGTGTTTGGAGGCGTGCCAGCTGATCTGCGGGGACGCCGCGCAGAACCGCGGCCGAACTCTCCGGCATGGCGTTGATGATGATTAGGTCCCGGAAACGCTCCAGCAGGTCCTCAACGAATCTGCGGGGGTCGTGTCCGGTTTGGATGACGCGGTCCACGGCTCCGAATACGGTAGCCGCGTCTGTGGCAGCCACTGCCTCGACGACGTCGTCGAGTAAGGACGCGTGGGTGTAGCCGAGCAGAGAAACGGCCAGCTCGTAGTCCAGGCCGCTCTCACCGGCACCAGCCATCAACTGGTCCAGGACGGAGAGCGAATCACGGACTGATCCACCACCGGCACGGACCACCAGGGATAGAACGCCGGGAGCAACGGGCACGCTTTCCTGCTGGCACAAACTGTCCAGATACCCCATGAGGGGTTCGGGCGGTACCAGGCGAAACGGGTAGTGGTGCGTCCGCGAACGGATGGTGCCGATGACCTTGTCCGGTTCCGTTGTCGCGAAAATGAACTTGATGTGTTCAGGCGGTTCCTCCACGATCTTCAGCAGCGCGTTGAAACCTGCCGACGTGACCATGTGGGCCTCATCAATGATGAAGATCTTGTAGTGGTCGCGCACAGGGGCGAAGGTTGCGCGCTCACGCAGGTCCCGTGCGTCGTCCACTCCACCATGGCTGGCGGCGTCGATCTCGATGACATCCAGGCTGCCCGAGCCACCGCGGGCAAGCTCTATGCAGCTGGGGCACTGGCCGCACGGTGTAGCTGTTGGACCCTGCGCGCAGTTCAAGCAGCGCGCCAGGATGCGTGCAGACGTGGTCTTGCCGCAACCGCGCGGACCGGAAAAGAGATAAGCGTGGTTGACGCGATCTTTCCGCAGGGCGGTCATGAGCGGTTCGGTGACGTGTTCTTGCCCGATGACATCCGCGAAAGTCTCTGGGCGATATCTGCGGTAAAGGGCTGTACTCACGATAAGAACCCTAACGGTTGGCACTGACGTTCCGCATCTCTCCGAACGGGCTTGTGGAGAGCGGACACGGGACAGGCGCGGCAGCCACTGGCCTGAGAAAGTAGAAGACCCCCCGTGCACCTGCCAGAGCCAACTTACCCTTGCTACCTTCCGGTCCTGGGGGAGTTCGCAGGATGACACCACACGAGGGGCCGTCCTCTACCCTACCTGACTTTTTGGTTGATGGTGGAGGGCCTGTTGAGCATGAATGACAACACGAAAGCTAGAACCGCTGCGACGAAAAGAATGAATTTGCCCGTGGTGAGGACGCTGGCCAGTGTTGCTGTGGAGTCGGTGGATCCGGCCGCGTTGAAGGCTGCTTCAAGCGCGAAGTTCTCGGCGATATCAACTGCGGCATACACAACGGCTACCAGGTAGAAGACCCAGCGTAGTGGGTTTCTTCCAGCGAATCGACGAACTATCAGGATAATGAGAGAGGCGAATGCCAGGGGGAACAGCAGATCCCAAAAATAGTGGACGCTCTGGTACCGCTCCATTATTTTGGGGTCCATCAGCTGCTTGACTGAGGCAATATATTCGGCGTCGTAGCCGCCAAACATGGTGTCCGGCAATCGCATACCGACGGCGCGTTCTGCAGAGTGCAGTTGAAGCCAACCCAGAGCGAAGGTCACCACTGAGACGACTGCGGCTACGATGATGCTCCACGTGCCTCGGTGACGGCGTTTCCCAGACGGCTCCTGCGCGCGGTCTCCAGTGGCTCTTACTTCTCCATTGTCAGCGTTTCTCATGGAATCAACCTCCAAGAATAGGTTTGCTTTAGCATTCCATGCAGATCTTGCCGACGCAATGGTTGTCATTCTCCCTCCACCCACTGAGTGGAGCCCAACTACGCGGGCACGATTCGGTATCTGGCACCATATTCGGTAGTCTGATATCTGCTCATATTTGAGTAAAGCCTGGAGGATTCGCCTAGCGGCCTATGGCGCACGCCTGGAACGCGTGTTGGGTTCACGCCCTCGGGGGTTCAAATCCCCCATCCTCCGCACTTACGACCCCCGGAATCTAGCGGATTTCCGGGGGTCGTTTTATGTTGTGCTGACTTTGTTTAAGTTCCTGCTGACTTTGACAGCGAGAGAATGGGATAATAGAACATGGCATGGATCAGAGAACGACGGCGTGGAGACGGTGGAATCACCTACTACGTGACATGGCGCGAGCCCGGGGCAACAGAGGAATCCACGCTCACCATCCGTGATGATCGCGCTGCCGCTGAATTGAACGTGCGCCTACTCGAAGCCAACGGCAACTCCTACAGTGCCGCCCAGAAGGTCCAGGAACACGCCCGTATCGGTGGGCCATCAGTCAAGGGCCACATGATCCGGCACACGCAACTACTCACACGCGCTGGCCCAGACCAATTGAAGCGGTACGAGTCCGCTATTAATAATCACTTCTCTAGCACGCTCGGCAAGATGCCACTGGCAGTAGTTAGGCAAGAGGACGTGATCCATTGGATCAGGTACATGCAGAACAAGCTTTATGCTGGTAAACCTTTGTCAGCTAAGACCATTGCGAACCATCACGGACTACTGTCGGCGGCGATGAAGAGGGCGCACGACACCGGACTGATTGCGCTCAACCCATGCGCCGGCGTGCAACTCCCGGAGGATGACCGCACCGAAGAAGTAATGCGCTTTATGACGGCCTCAGAATCACTGGCGGTAACGCTGGCCCAGCCGGAGCGTTATAGGCCGCTGATGGCGTTCCTGCGGGCTACTGGCGCAAGGTTTGGGGAAGCCACTGCCTTAGTTGGGGGAGACTTCCAATTGGACATACCACAGCCAGTCGTGAGGATTGAGAAAGCCTGGAAGCGCGACAGCAATAATCGCTTTTACGTCGGCAAACCGAAGACCAAAAAGTCTCGGCGTACCATCAGCCTCCCGCCATCCCTCGTGAACTACATCAGGGCCATCGTGGAAAGTGCGGAACGCAAGGGGTTAGTATTCGTCACTGGCTACGGTGGACCCATTCGTCACAGCACCTACTATGAGTTTTGGAGCAAGTCACTAGACCATCTTGGTTACTCAGCCGATGAGCGCCCACGGATCCACGACATGCGGCATACTCACGCATCGATCATGTTGGCGGCTGGCATGGATATGTATGAGCTATCAAGGCGACTCGGGCATGAGTCCGTGACGACGACGGTAGACCGCTACTCCCACTTACTGCCCGATGCCCAATTCCGCTCGGCCACCATTGCGGAGAATGCGCTCGGTGGGTTCCCGGATCTCCCTGAGTCCACTCCCCCAGCTATCGATGCGTGAACGCTAACGGTAGCCAACGACAGCACACTCTAGCGCGCCCTTGGCATCGGTCTTGCTCCCGAACCCGCCGAAGGTGACAGCCCCGCAGGTGCACCTCGCGGCGTACCCTTTCCACTGTCCTTGGTCGCCTGACGTGCCCCGCTCAAACGTGGTGGCCTTGTGTGTGCTCATGGGGAAACGCTCCATTCCTGCTGGTAGTCGGGGTGGTCGGCATAGATGGCGGCGAGGGTGTGGATTGTTTCGCACTCGATCGAATTGAACATCAGGTCGTGCGCATCGCATGGATCGACGCCAATCCGATGCAGCTCCACGATCTCCCGTTTCGCGGCACATTCAGCGAGGGCTCGGGTGGGTGTGAAAAGTTCTTGCGTGCCACAGTCGAACTGGATAGTAATGGCGCTTCGTGACATCTCTATGGAGTCAACAAGTGCAACCCCTTCGTCCGCTACAATCCGGGCCAGTAGAAACTCGGTGATGCTCACTTCATGTGCCTTTCCCTCAGTAGTTCGCATAGCCTAGTTAACATAGCGGGTCAACGCCTTGCGGATTACCTCAGATACGTTGGTGTTTTCCAATGCAGCCTTGTCCATGGCGTTCTGCCAAAGACGCGGTGGGATGCGGACGTTCTTTGACTCCATGGATTCCTGATCCACTTCGCGTTCTCTGATGTCGCCATAGTGTGCCGCAACTAGGGCGTCCATCTCCGCGACGACCTGGTCGAGCACACTCCGTGCTTCCTTGGCGTGGAAGAGCGGGTTGCCACCGCTCCACGCATCGGGGACTTCCTTCCGGAGAGTGAGCCCCTGCGCCGACACCTCGATGATTATGTGATTCTCTATTCTTGTCATACCTACATTGTATGTACTCTGTAGGTACAGAGTCAATAGTATGTAGACACAAAGAAACGCCCCGCCATCCGTGGAGGACAGCGGGGCATCTTTACTGGTCTACGTGCTCGAGCGGGTAGTGGATCGTGTTGTGCGGTCGTGGCGGGTGCCTGCGGTCGTACTCGATGGCGTCACGCTCGGCCTGATCCGTGGGCACGGTGTTAGTCGATGGCTCGGTGTTCGCCGTCGCCGGGTTTCGGGCCGTTGGTTTTGGACGCAACACCTGCAGCGGTGACGATGGCCGCAACCATGGCGGTCACCCATTCGCCCATAGTGATGAGCTCCCCGCCAGCGGACACCTCAGTGACGGACGCGCCGATGACGACGGCTGCTGGTGCGATGAAGGCAATGATCGCCTTCGCGTAATAGTTGAGTTGCTCGCTCATGGTGTGACCTCCTGGTCTTCGGTGGGGATGAGCACGGGGACGTACTGGTCGAAGCTGGCGTCCACTGCCTCACGGAGCACTTCGGACGCTTCATCCTTGGAGAGTCTGCTGCCCTTGACGGCTAGCTTGGTGAGCGCGTCGAGCTTGGCGTCGGTCGTGGCCTGTTTGAGTGAGAGCGCGTCGATCTTCGCGTTCTGTCGTGCTCGCTCATGAGGCGCCCACGCGAAGTAGGTGCGAGCCGTTGACTCCTTGCCGTTGTAGCTACCCTTGAGCGTGATGGGTGCGTCAAGGGTTCCGTTTGCGATCTTGGTTACTTCGCTTGCTGGGATGGACATTTCCCACCACTCTTTCGGTTTGGGTTTTGCGGGGATAGATGGTTTTAGGACAGCGCCGCCGCCACCGGGTTTGCCCCCGGCAAGGATGCGGTTGATGCCCTCGATGATTTTCGGGATCTGCCTGTAGATGTAGTCTCCGCAGCACGCTGTCGGTACATGATCCATGTGCCCGTAATACGTGAGACTGCCGAACTCGCGCTCAAGGTCAGCGCAGAGCTCCATTACGGTTTCGAGCGTGCCTGGTGGGAGGTTCGGGTCTATCTCGAATCCGATGGTGGCACCGTTGCCGAAGTTGGTCCCTGCGTGCCATGCTGCCCGTGTTGGTGCGACGAGGCAGGCAGCACGGCGGCCGGAGATGACATAGTGCGCGCTGGTCCCGCTGGCACGGTTGCGGTCGATGAGGAACGCGATAACACCCTCGAAGGTCTGGTTCCACTCGGGCAGTCCCCACCAATGGAAGGTGCCGCCTGTTGGCCTCGAGGGGTAACCATATGCTTGTCGCGTCGACTGGAACGGCGACGTGTACCGTGTGATCAGTTCGTAAGCCATGGCGTGCCTCCTGTGGCGTTAGGGTGTCGGCACCGGCATGGGTGCTGGTGCTGGTTCGTTGCAGACGTCGGGCACGGAGAGGGTGCGCCCGTCCGTGGTCATGATGATGAGCGAGGTTCCCTCGCACGTCGAGGATTCGATGACCCCATCTGCTGGTGCGGGGTCTCCGGGATCACCCTTGGGGCCGGGGACGGTCGAGTCAGCGCCGTCCGTGCCGGGTGCGCCAGCAGGCCCGGGAATGGTTGAGTCCTTACCGGGAGGTCCGGGGATAAGCGAGTCCATGCCCGGTGCGCCTTGGATCCCTTGCATACCGATTTCGCCGATGATCGATTCACCGTCCGAGCCATCTTTGCCATCTTTGCCATCCTTGCCGTCTTTGGCCGGTGGAGGGTTGCGCCCGTCGATGCCGTCGCGTCCGTCTTTGCCATCCCTACCTGCGACACCGCGTGGCCCTGCATCGCCGCGTGCCGGTTCCGTGACGACACGCTCAAGCCGGAGGCATAAGTCCCGGTCGTAGATGGAAGTTTCGCCGCGTTCACAGATCGCTTGCTGCGCTTCCTGCGCTATGTCCTTCTTCTCGACCTGCTCATTGACGACAGCATTTTGGGCGGTCTCTGTATCACCGCGTGAGATGATCCACAACCCAAGGAAGAAGAATCCGCCTATCAAGCACACCATGGCGAACGCCCATATGGCCCAGAGTAGGTGGCTGCGCGTGTGGACGGACTTGGCGACTTCGTGTTCACGTTCCTGCTGCTCTTCTTCGTATTCACTCACAGCGCGCCCTCCGTCCAATGTGTCGGTACCGGGTTAATGTCATTGGCAATAAGCTGTTCCCGCCATGCTGTTGCGTCGGCTCGGAGTCGCCGCGTCTCAGCTTCCAACGCCGCTATCCGTGCCTTCATATGCTCTAGCAATGCCGTCTCCCGATCCTTGCGTTTAGTGTCGGCCCGCTTGATGAGGAAGCCGAGCCCAGCACCGACGACCGTGAGGGCACCGCCGATGGCTGTGATGATTGCTGCAATTTCCACACGTTAGTCCTCCCCAGATGGCGGTTGTGCACTTCTGACCCCGCTTGCATTGTCGCTAGGGGTTTACTATGGTTAGCGCGTGAGTAAAACAGCACTGGCGCGTGAGGCACAAAACAAACTCAACGCCGCCAATCAGAACTTCACCCGAGCAGCAGCCGAACGTGACCACGCTGTAAGGGATGCACGAAATTCCGGGGTGAGCGCAACGGAATTGGCGGCCCACCTTGGACTATCCCGGCAGCAAATCCACAAAATCATCAAGGGAGCATGACCATGGGAAAGAAACTATTGGAGTTGACCGCCGAATACATCGCACTACGCGACAATGCGGGGACTTACCCAGACCTAATCAGTGGCGAAGAGTCTGCAGTACGCCTTGACGCAATCGCCGAAGAATACGAACAAGCAATCCGCCAACTATTAGGGAAGTAGAACGTCTGCCATGACGTCGTGTAGATCGAAGTACCCCTTGGAGTTAGGGTGCCACTGGTCATAGTAGAAATCCTGCGCTGCAGCAACGGGTCGGCTGATCCAGTGCGCAGTGAGGTCCACGAGAGGCACCCGGTACATATCGGCTACCCTATAAACTGCTGGGCAGTAGTCCTTGACCCATGTAGTCCTCGTTGGATCCTCCACGGGTGTCCCGAGAACCAATACAACATCCTTGCCCGCAGATGTGGCCTCCGACACCATGTTCCCAAGGTTCGATTCTAGGGTTCCTGCGGTCGAACCATGGATGAGCTCATTTGCCCCGAGTTCAATGATTGCGGCGTCGGCTGCCCAGTTTGAGAAGACATTGTTATAGCCGTTATAGAAGCGCTGCGATGATGTGAAGTAATCGCTACGCCAATCAGCGGCCCACGATCCCGAGTACCCAAAATTACCTACCCGCAGCCCGGTAGTGGCGTGAACGGATACACCGAGTAGGTATGCCGCGGCTGTTGTCGTGCTGGTAATAACAACGGTGTGGTTCGTGTTTGCCAGCCCGCCAACGGTAGTAATTTGAATAGCACCAACGCCAGTCGGGGTGATTGTCACGGGCGCAGATCCGTCAATGCTGTAGGTGACTGCCGAACCGTTGCCGAACGTGTAAATTTCCACATTTGTCCCCGCCGTGGTGGACGCATAGGTGTACTGCTTCCCAGCAACAACGCAACGTCGGTGGAGTTGCATATTAGAGCGGGGTGCGCCAATGGAGGCCCATTCAGGATCAAGCGTCACTCGCGCATCAGTCGTGGTGTTATTTACCGCAGGCACCATCCCGGCAGACGAAACTCCAGATTGCGCTGAACGCTGCTGGAATAGGCGAACGTTGTCTACAACCCCAGGAACTCCGCCTTGCCCGGCAACAATGGAATGCCCAAGCCACGCCAACCGAAATGAACCCTCGCCATCTAAAGCCTTTTGGATTCGACGCCGCAATGGTTCCACCGTGGCACCATCAGGCAAGTAGAGCCTTCTATCCCGCGAGTAGCGCCCGGCGCTCACCCCAGCGTGGGTGGGTGCGTTGGTGAATGGCGCGCCAAATTCGGGAGTAGTAATGGCGGCCACTGTTGCGGAGGAATCCGGGGCACCCTCCCAATAAGCATCGCCTCTCGTCCCATCGAAGTAACCGAAGACTCTTGAGTCAAGGGTGACGATTGCCGCGCTAACGTCGAGTGTGTCATTCGTGGAGTATGGCGCCCCGGCGCTGTTCACTGCAGCGCCTATTCTGATGAATGCGGTCCCTGTTGGTGCGGTGTATCCATTGACGTCGAGGCGTGTCCATTGGTTCGGCGACACCTGGTAGAGACGATTGTAAACGTTTGCTCCCAGTTGGGTTCCAGCCTCGTTGTAGAAGGAGAGCGTGGCACCCATGATATTTGGAATCGAAGACCGGACCCAGATTGACCCTGAGTACATAGCCTCACTGGTCGCGGGTGACGCAACAGATCGAATGATCGCAGCGTAATTGGTGGCGGCAGTAGTCCACTTGTGCCGGATGTAAGCCACCTTAGACGGGGCTGTTTGGTCGAGTACAAAAGACCGATCCCCAACTCCACCGGCTCCCCAAGATACCAACCATGATGGGGATGCAGTATTCGGCCCAGGGTTGATTACTATATTCCTTGCTACACCCAGCGGGGATGAATCAATCCTAGCGACCCTTACTGCTTCCGTGTTGTCCATCGCGGACCCCTCAACCCGCGCACCTTCGACCGTGATTGCATCATTCGCCGATAATGCCAGCGACTTCATGTCATCCGCGAGCTTCCCCTCTACGCTGTCCTTTTTGATGAAGTCCCCAGCGAGCGGGTACTGGATGCCGCCTGTGGTGTAATCGGGCATATTTGCCTCCCAGAAATAGGGGAAGCCTACACCAATGCGGTGTAGGCTTCCTGTGAGTTATGCCTTAGACGGCGTCGTTGAATTGCGTGTATGACTGTGTGAGCGGTTCGAGTAGACTCCACTGCTGGTAGGTGAGATCCCCGCCAGCGTCGTTGAACTCCGCGTAGGTCGTGAATGTTGATACTGCGCTGATGATCCGAACCCCTAGTGATTGTGTGAATGACTTGCCCGCCCCGTTGTCAATCCCGACGATCAAGCATTGGAGCTCGACGCCCATAAGTGAAGGCGAGCTAATCGTGATGACGTCGCCGAGTTGCCGGCGCGGATCGTAACCAACCCTCATGCCCGTAATGACTGCACCGGGTTTCGTCACTTGATCAGCAATAAAGTCAGCCACCCGTTGAATGACTATCGTGTTATCTTCGCGTGCCAACCATGGGCCAGTGTCGTGGACCAACTCCGGTGCATAGCTCGGGCCGGTGATCGTAGACGTGTAGGTCTCACCCGCCCAATCCGTGCGTGCGAATGAGCGAACGAATGGGAACGGTTCATTGAGCCACCGCTGCCAAATCGTAGTGCTGGCTTTCGGGTATCGCAGCTCCATGACGTTACCGGCAGGCAATGTCGTTACCTCGTGGGTAAGCTTCAGTGTTCCCGGCGTGATCTGCTCTAGCGACGTGATGAGGTATGGCTCACCGAGAGTGTCTGTTGTACCATCGGTTGCTACCCCGCCAGTCACCGACCCGACACCCTTATTGGAGTTCGCCGCACTGCCCGCATCACCAAGCTCAGGCATGTTGAAAGAAATGCCGATCCAGTCTTCATCCGTGCCTGGACTGATCAGCTCTGTTGTTTTCTGGCCCGACTCAAGTGTTTGGCTTCCGCCTTGATAGCAGAGCCGGTTCTGGTAGATGGACAAGTCAATGAACGGCTTGTGGTAATCAATGCTCACGAGGGAGCGGACAGACAAGAGGTCATCTGACCATGAGAGTGATCGAATATCATCTAAGGTCGTGATGGTCTGCACTGGTGCACGATTCCGCAGGACGTCCGATTGGATAACGCGGAATACGCCAGCCTCGTCAATATGTGTTGCGGTCAATGCGGCGTTGGATATCTCGTCAATGAGCTTCCGTGAAGTCGTAGGCTTGATGACCGGAGCGGCGTCAATGAGGCCAGCGAAACTCAGCGATAGATCCATGACCGCAGTCGGCTTGTAGTTCACCGGATTGAACTCAGTGGATGTGTTCGGGTAGCAGACCTGGAACCCCGCGAGGCGTGACGCAGTATCACCGGAAAAGGTCACCAAGTCCATGATGGTGGTGCCTGGAATCGTGGCCGTGCCTGTCGCCGTCGTACCGGTGTCGGTTCGCAGCGTCCAGACGCCAGCCTTTATCAGCAGAGACACGGTGACGGCTGAGCCCATTACAAGACTGCAAACTTCCACGCCATTTAGGCGAGCAAAGACCGTCCGTGATCCGGCAACTGCGAGCTGCACCACAGAACTGCCGTAGATGACGTTCATGTTTGCATTTCCGTTATGATCCGGGGCCACCATGAACGTCAACTCGACCGGGCTCGACGGAGCTTCCCTGATGCGAGGCCCAACCTCGACTAGGAAGTTAGCAGCAGACAAACCCCACGGTGCAGGCCAGAACGCGGCGTGAGATGTTCCACCCGAAAGATCCGAGGCAACCGTCAGGGTGCCATCCTCGGGCCACATTGAGAACTGCGCCGGAATGCTAACCGCTGCTCGTGCTTCCTTTGGTGGTGTCGCATAGAACCCGGCACGACGTAGAGCCGCATCCAAATAGTAGGCGTACCCCAGACCAATGCCACGCCGGACCCCACCGTTATCCCGTGGCGGCATAATCCGCAGTAACGCATCATGTGAGAATCGGGTATTCAGGTTGTCGATGTCATCCACGATGGTGGACTGTGCCGACTTGCCAACATCACCGCTCGTCGTGTCGATGCGCCCGGTGAACTGGATCCACTCAGTGGCGGTATCGCCCGCGTAAATCTCCACGCGGTCACCAGACTTTGGCAGCCAGCCCGTCGAGGCATTCCACGGATTCGCGGACCGCTCGGACACGTCCGGACCAGTTTTCCACGCGATTGTGCCGGTTGCCTGTGTGATGCCCGAGACCGCCATGACCTGATCTGGAAGATCGCCGGAGAGCTCACGCGTGATGCTCCAAGTCTTGTGCTCGCGCTGAATGCCGTTGACCAGGACTCGGGACGTGTATGACTGAACATCTGAGGTAGCGAGAGTTCCAGCCTGCATCGGTTACCCCACTTCTTGGATGGTGAACGATGGCGACGAGTAGCGGCCATAGCCAGGTTCTCGCAGAGCGAGGATCACCTGACGGGAAAGTCCGTGGATAACAGCCTTGCTGCAGCCATTGCCCGCTGACCACTCGAACAAGCCGTCTGTCCAAGTGATCGCCGGACGTTCACCTTGACTAGTATTGACGCCCAGTACGCGGCATGAGGCTGCACCAGCTGGAGCCGTAGCTGTCACCCATGAGCGGACCACTATCCCCGCCGTAGCGGTCACCGTAGACGTCACGAAAGCCCCGAGCCAATTGCCGCTGGAGTCGTAGAAGTAGAGCCGAGCAGCAGCACCAGCGCCGCGCACATAAGCGGACGCGGTGACTGGCTCGCCGGGGATGACCGGCGTGTAGTCGAAGCCGAAATACATTAGTGAGGCGGGCGTGCTGTTTACATAGGAACGCCCAGCCCAACCATCCGGAGTTTCCACCGGACCGCCAGCTGATTCATTCGCGCCATAGATGACAGACGGATCGCAAGAGGCTTGCTCCGGGGTGAGCATGTTCGTAACTGGGGTATCAGTTGAGATCCACAAGAACGGACCGTGGCCCCACTCACCGTCAGCAAACGCCATGAGCGCACCGACGTCGGCAGGGGTTGCAACCCCAATATCAACTGCCCACCGCCTGCGCCCACGAAACGCCCGAGACTGCGCCTTGACACGGCCCTCTAGCGTCTGCTCAAACGTGAATGTATCCTCCGGTGCCTGTGCTTCCCCGGACGGGCATTTCAGTTCAACCAGACGGCCCAACTGGCCCAAGTAGACGCTCATAGACGCAGCTCCTTACGGCCAACAATGTTCGCTTGTGCTACGTCCCTATTGCCGATCCGAAGATTAGCAATGACCGGCTTGGCGTTGATTAGTGAAGCTAGACGCTCATAGTCAATGGATGCACCAACCCCAGAACCACCCGCATAAGCCGGCGACATTGGCGCGTAACCACTTGATACTCGACCGCCACCAGCGAGCGCTGGGATGGAAGACAAGCGCGGGTCGTCACGATGGATCGCCCACAGTAGACTCGAGTGCTTATTGGTCATCGCACTCGATGTGATCTGCTCTCCGCCATCCAGCAATGAAATGGGAGTGCCATTACCTAGCACCCCAAGGATCCCGTCAGTCGTGTCAGTACCCGGCCCAGTCGTCGGCAACCGTCCACCCGTAGCGTTGCGCGGTATGCGCCCACCATTAGCGTTCCTACCTACCTGCCCCGGGCGAACGATCTCGTTGCGCTCGGTAACGTTGATGACCTTGTTCGTGTGCGTGGCGTAGGTGTTGACGCTGCGCCCATCCACACGGTCAAGAGACGCCTTGAGCGCGTCGGCCTCGATGCGTGCATACGCTTCCATGTACGACGAAACAGATGCGCCCTCAGGGATGCCCAGCACCCGCGCTGTCGTCTTATCTGCCTCATTGCGTGCAGCCGACGACATGTAGGAGTCGATAGCCTCGGACTCAGGAATACCCAACGCCGCGGCACGAGTCCGTATCGCCTCGATGAACGCCTTATCTGACATCCACGAATCGATAGTCTCCTGCTCGGGCACATCGTCAGCGGACTTCTTCGTCGCATCCGCAGTTTCTTTCGCAGCTGCCGACATGGACGATTCGATCCGCACCGAATCCGGGATGGCCTCAGCCGCTCCCGTGGTTTCCTCAGCCATACGCTTGGCGCTGTCTGACATCCACGTATCAATCTTTGCCTCAGCCGGGATGCCCATTACGTCACGCGCCAGCGCGTCGGCCTGTTCGCCCGTAATGCCGAACTGACCCGCCGCGGTGATCAGCGAATCATAGGTGTTGCCGAGCTGTGTCTGTAGCTCTTCCTGAGTGCCCCCCGCGTCTGCCATGGCCTGCGTATTCGTCGCCGCAGCACTAGCCAGCCCGTCGAACATGGTCTCAGCGTCACGGCCAGCCTGAGTATCCCGATTGAAACCGTCCGCGGTCGCATTGAGTACGCCAGCAAGTGATCCGTTGTCCGCGATCAGCTTTTCAATGCCGATACCGACAGCATCAATCGCTTCCTCGTACCCACGCGCTGCATCATTAGCGGAGAGGGTAAGTAGTCCGGATTCCTGCAAGACGCCAATGAATGTTTCCAGTGACGTGACAGTACCGTCAGCGGAAAGACCAACCTCTGCAAGGGCCTCTTCCATTTCCTCTGACGCTACCGCCGCTTCCTCAGCAGCGGCGGCTGCTTGCTCGGCGGCTGCTGCTTGCTTCTCAGTGGACCCAGCGGCGGCCTCCATAGCTGCAGGCACTTCACCCATCGCCCAGTTCAATAGTTCCTGGTCAGTCAGGGCAACACCAGCACCCGTAGCCAGTTCGCGCAAGCTGTTGATATATTGCGGAAAACTTTCCGCCGTAGTCTCCAGCGAAACACCAGACGCCTCTGCATCCTCGGCAATCCTACGGAACCCATCCGCAGCTGCTTCTACATTGCCGGAAGAGACGTAACCGAGTAATGCCTCATCAATACTGGTTAGAGATTCCCGAACCTCATTGGCTGGCCCCTTCATCCCGGTCAGTCCGTGAACCCAATCGTTCATGGTGTCACCGAATGAGAGGTCATTTACTCGGGCTACTGCATCCCCGACCCCTCCAATATCGTCTTGGAAGTTGGCAAAATTATTTGCATTAGAGAACGTGTCACTAGAAAATACATCCTCCAAGCTCTTGCCTTCATTCTTGGCGCGGAGAAGTGCCTGTGCCATCTCTTCAGCAGATTTAGCGCCGCCGCCGAGTGAGTTATTTACAGAGGAAGCGGCCTGTAATGCAATGAATCCGACAGCGGCGATTCCAGCAGCCTTGCCGAGCTTCCCGAGAGCGGATGTGGCCCTCGGTGCCTTGGCCCGAAGGTCGCTGATCGCACTAACCGTATCGGCTATACGAGGGACCGCTGTAATGAACGCACCACCCAGCAGGAGTGCGCCGCCGGTTAGTCCAGCGACCACACCAACCGCAGATAGGACAGGCGTAGGAATCTTACCCACTGCGTCCACTACGTCTTCAAGGGTCTGCACGAGCCCACGGAGCGCATCGTTAGCGCCCGATCCGGCCTGCAGGAACACGGTGTCAAATGCCCCGCCCAGCTTCTCAAGGTCACCGGCTAGGTTGTCCTGCATTAATGCGGCAGTTTCAGCGGCATAGCCAGCATCCGAGACAGCTTCTTCCCACTTCTCGACGCCCTTAGAACCCTGCTCGTACAGTACCGAGGCGGCGAGGACAGCATCGGATCCGAAAAGTGTAGCCATAGTGGAGTTACGTTGCTCTGCAGTCATGTCACCGAGCGCGGTCTGCAACTCGCCCGCATACTCGGAGAGCCCAATGAAGTCACCCTGAGAATTATAGGCCGACAACCCAAGTTCAACCATTTTATCTTTAGCTTCTTTCGACTGCGGAGTTAGTCGCTGCAACATCGACTTGAATGATGTACCAGCACGCTCGCCAACCAAGCCAGCGGACGCGAACGCCGCCAGCCCGCCCGTGGTCTCCTCAATCGTGAGCCCGACACCATCCGCGACGAGACCAGCTTGCTTGAGTGCCTGCCCCATATCCTGAACAGAACCCTGAGCCTTGCCAGCACCAGCGGCCAAAAGGTCGGCAATGTGAGGAATATCCTCACCGGAAAGACCAAACTGCGTCATGGCAGTAGAGGCCAGCTCCGCAGCCTCGCCAACCTCCAGCGACCCCGCAGCGGCCAGAGCTAGCGCACCGTCAAGTCCGCCGCCGAGAATGTCAGCGGTCGAGACGCCAGCCTTAGCCATTTCCTCGATACCTTTGGCGGCTTCCTCAGCGGAAAACGCCGTGTCAGCGCCGGTCTTGATTGCAGCCTCGCGCAGTAACTCCATGTCACCAGTCGTCGCGTGAGTAGCAGCCTGGACCCCAGACATCGCCTTATCGAAGGACGCGAACTTAGTCAGCGCTAGACCAAATCCAGCAGCCAGCACACCACCGGCAACCATTCCGGCCTGTCCAACTTCTTCTAGCGACTGGCGATTGTTTTGGGCGAACTTCTGCGTCTGCGAGCCGAAGTCAGCAGTAGCCTTCTGTGCTGTCCTGTAACCAGCGACGAGGCCCTGCACGTTGGCCTGGATGCGAATTGTTACTGACCGATCAGCCATACCCTATACCTCCAAATGATTACGTGTGCGAAGATTGCGGGCATGACTACACAGCAAATGGCGCGACGTGCGCCCGGAACTTTGACGATCAAGCTCGGCCTTTTCATTGCAGCAATTGGCGCCGTCTTCATCACCATGACGATGACGCAAGGAACTTTCGGGGCACCTACTACATGGGGAATGGTGATTATTGGGCTAGTCATAGCTGCAGTAGGTTTCGCAAGACGAGTACTCGCAGCACTCGAAAAACGCTAGTTTGGAATACCAGCCGTATAGAGCAATGCGCCCTCATACTTAGGCTTGACCTGACCAGATGTTTGCGACTCCTGCCGCCTAAGGCGCGCCGTGGTGAAGTGGCAGCGCGACGGCGGCGGAGACTTGACTTTCATCTCATTCTCAGGGTCGCCACAGATTGACCGTGGCATCCCGCAGAGCGGACATAACCCATCCCGGTAGTACTGCAACGCGAGCATCCACGTCTGCTCCGGCTCGTCCCATTCGATTTCCGGGCGGGACGACACCAATCGGTCACCGTCGTAGGTGTAAGTCGTCTCCGGCTCCCAACCAAGGAACCGTTTCAGCGAGACGCCTAGACGTTCTGCGGTCTCTACGTCTTGTCGGAGTCGCTGATCCTCCTGTAGGCGTCCAGCGAAAAAGGGACTTCCTGCCTCCCGCGATTCACGCTCAACACAGCAACGACGAAATCCTCATACTGGATGTCCGTCATGTCGTCGGCGGTCGGGGACCAATCCTCGGCGGGGGTGAATTCGATGGCCTTGTCGTCTTTCGTCACGCTGATGATGGACTCAGGGATGGCCTCGATCATCACAGCCTCGACGTTGAACCCGTGGGCCTTATCCACGGCGTCACCGTCGCGGGGTGGATTCTCAGCCATCAGGGTCGCCCAACGTTTACGGGGCATCCCGCGCAGCAAGAACCGCACCGACTCGCCGCGGATTTTGTCACCAAGAGCAATCAGCTTCCGGGCAAGCTCGACAGCGGGGTCATTCAGCCGCTTATCGGCCATCGCTTTACGCCGGGCAAGGTCTAGCTCTTCTTTGGCTGTTTCGTACTCACCGTAGAGGTCTCCATCAAGGCAGAACTCGACGTACTTCTCAGGGCGCTTCACTTCAAGTTTCATGTTCCAGGCTCCTACTTTTCGCGAACGGGAATGATGATGGTGTGTTTGGCGAATCCGTGCTGAGCTGTGCAGTCGTCGTCGGTTCCATCAACGGAGCAGATGCACGCCGGGTCATCAGCGAGGAGGTACGCGCCGTCGCTGTTGCGAGCCTTTGCGAGGATTTCAACGCTGTCCGGGAGGAACTTGAGGGCCATCGTCTGGGCTGGGTCAACTCCAACGGCTGTGAAGAATGAGATGTACTGCTCGCGAGTGAAGAACTCGGGCACACCTTCGATGGTCTTACTCATGAGAATCAGGCTCCTACTGTGATGATTCAGGCTCGGGAAAGTTGGTGGGCTGGCCGAGGGAGCCTGAATTCACCCCGGCCAGCCGGTCGTAGGGTTAGACGGTGGCGGAGATCTTCACCGACCGCGCAACAGGGCCAGTCACAAACTGCTTCTGGCTGATCTTCAACACAGAGTTTGCCTCCGGTGGGAGCTCGTGCTGAATGCCAGCCTTGATAGGCCAGAGAGTCACCGTCTGACCGGCGGCGAGTGCGTCCTCGTATGGCACACCGCGGCGCACCAACAGAACGTGAGTCGAATCGGAGATGAGCGTCGTCTTAGCCATGTTGTCGGTCAGCTCATTCGGCGCATTCGTGTTGTCGATATACGTCAGGTTGAGGGAGTTGGTGACTCGGCCCGGCTGCTCAAAGATCTGGGTTGAGCATAGACGCTCATCGGGGACGCCTGCCTGATCGACGCCGGGCGTGTACCCGTCCGACGTGAGGTAACAGGAAATGTCAGTCGCGCCCGCCGCGTTTAGCTCAGTGAGCTTCGGTGCGTCCATGTCTGCGACGGCGGGAATGAGTTTGACGAGGACGTTACCGTCCGCTGGTGTGCTGGGTAGTTCTGCCATTGTCGGCTACCTTTTTCTTAGTGGTCGCCCTCGTGGGCTCGGTGTGATATTTGGGTTGGCGGGGACGAATAACCGGCGGATACCGATCTGCCTTGACGAGCTCGAACGCTGACCCAATGCGCGGGTCACTTTCGGGCACATCAAACTCGTGTTTCGTGTCCTGATCCTTGACGCGAACAAACAATGCGAGCCTCCTTATGGGCTGGTTCGTGAAGCGACGGCGATAAAGTCCAGCGGGTGATACATCGGATTGCCATAACCGGGGACGTTTACGTCAGTGTCAACCTGGATTGGCTGGTCATTCGGGATATTCTCAACCCGCCCAACATTCCAGCCAGTGACCACAGGGCGCACACCCTCCAAGGCATCAACCACCTTCTGGGAGCCCCACCGAACACCGACCGAATCAAACGCCACAACCGTGGCCCTAATCCGCGCATCAACCGACTGGCCCGAGCGAGCTAATGAACGCTCACTAGCGAGTGGCAGGGGCGCATTCAGCAGCACGTAAGGATAAATGGGAGTCGATGGAGCCTCGCCCTTGTAGGTTTGGATCCCGACTACAAGGTTCTCCAACGCGGCGGCAAGATCACTCACAGTTGACTCCCGAACTGGTCAGCCAAATCAGCGAGCGACTTCTCAAGGCGTGGACCCTCAGTACGCAACGGCTTCTCAAGGTCACCGGAACCACCACCACGGCTTGTGCCGAAGTAGTAGATATTGCCGAGCGCACCACCGCGACGGGACTTATCCGGGCCGATCTCGTAGGCGGGTTGGCCTATCCGATAGTCAGAGTCGTAAGACATGGAGGACTCCAAGCCCGGACCCTTCTTTCCGACAAAGTGAGTCGAACCCCTGACATCAGCAGCTAATTCCTCTTTGATGTTCTGCGCACCCTTCTTGAGGACCGCATCAACATCCTTCACCGCTGAACCGGCAACCTTTCCTAGGTTTTGAGAGAGTACGCGCAACCCAGAGGAATCAATATAGAAGCTCATGACATAACCTCCACGGCGTAGGTGCGTTTCGTCTCGTGCGTCTTCTCAGATAGCCCAGTGATCCGGTAGACATTGCCGACTAGAACTGGATTCACTGAGTCTGTAATCTCGGCTAGATCACCAACATTCAGTGAGACGCCAGCGGGCACTTGTAGTGTCACGGTCTCCACTGTGAACACCGCGCCGCCCGCTTCCGGGTTCGCCGGTTGTGGACGTGATGTCTGCATTCGACAACGGCCAGGATTACCGGCCGCAACCTGCTCAGGAGTCGGATAAATCACCATGGATGATGGCTCATACTGGCCCGTGTCCGGATTGAACACCGGGTCGCCGGATCCGCGAGTGGCGGCGCAAGTGTCCACCATGAACGTTTCAGCGAACGCCTGAGCCTGCGCTAGTTCATCACTACTAATCACAGTGGCACCCACACATCTGGGCTAACCCACTGTCCCTGCCGAGCCGTCGCACCATAAGGCCGGATAGTGAATGCGTCACCCGAGGATCCGGGCAAGAGTAGATTCCACTCTTCATCCGTCAAGTACAGAATGTCAGTGCTTGCCGAACCTGAAACCTCAGTCCGGGAGTAGTCATCAAATGCGAGCGTCCGCGACTTCAAGCCCTTCGGATTATCAGCAGCACGCTTTACCGCGCCAGCAATAATCGCCTTGACTAGAGCCATGGACGGTGAGCCTGTGAGGATCCGCTCAGCGAGAGTTGGTACCCGTGCGTTTACCTGTTCCTCAATGTCGGAAAGCCACGCCTCAACTTGGCCCCGCTCAAGGGTGGAAAGGGTGCGGCCAAGGCGCGCCTCAACATCACTCACTGTTGCGTATGCCATGACCGCACCACCTTCCTACTTGTCCAACTTCTGCGTGCTCTTACTTGCTGGCTTGGGCTCCTTGACAGCAACCCACCCAGCGGCCTCATATCGACCCACAAGCTCATCCGGCACGTCAACTACGGCGGTAGAGTTTGGGGCCTTCAATTTAGCCACGGGTTACGCCTGAGTAGCGTTGGTCAGCTTCGCGAAGTGGGCGATGTCGCGGACGCGGAAACCGATCTCGATTTCAGCGCGGATCGCAAACATGTCCCGCTGCCACAAGTTGAGCTGTGTCCCGCCGTCGTTGATGGTTGCCTGATCGGAAACGCTGATCTGGACACCCTCAACCGTGCCGAACATTGCCGAAGTCCAGTCACCTGCGTAACCGAGCTGCGAATCAGTACCAACGCCGGCGCCGTCGATGTCTGCCAGGTAGACAGCCTTCGAGGTGTAGACGGGAGCACCAAGCAGAGCCGGAACAGCCCCGTCTGTCTGGACGTTATTGATGAACAAGGGACGGCCCTGCGCGTCAACAGCGCCGAGCAGGAGCCCGCGTGCCTGCGGGGAGAGCGCCCAACCATTCAACAGCCCACCGCCGGTAGCGACAGCCTGATCAGCGGCAACGAGGCCACCATAAGTGTCGCCCGAGATTCCAACTGCAGCGGCACCTGTGAGGACATCGAAGTTCGAGCCCGGAGCGGCACCAGCCAGAACCGTGGAGTCAAACTTCCGCGCCAGTGCAGACGGGAGTCGGCGGGCCAACTCCGCGTACAAGCCGGGAAGATCGCGGCGGAACTCGTTCGAGAACGGCTCAATCACAGCCAGCTTGTAGGGGGTGATGAGCTTATTGCCGAGAGTTGCACGAGATACCGGCTTCTCAGCGGTCTCAGCTACCCAGTCAGCCTCAGCGTCACCAGTGATGATCGGGATGGATACACCCGAACCGGGAAGAGTGATCTGACGAGAGAGCTGCATGACAGCAGACTCGGTGATCGCATTCGACCAGATTTCCCCGGAGACCTCCGGGGGGAGTAGTACGCCGGATGTACTCCGGTTGATGTCGATACCAGCCATGGCCAGTCCCTACTTTCTATGCTTGGTTATTCAGCGCGCCTTCAATGGCGCTAGCAAATTGGTCCGCGGTCGAAGACTTAGCGGGTTCGCCCTTCGCCCCTTGTGAGGGGTCGGGCTTCGGGGTTGTCGGTCCGGGCACAATGTCAGCAACGAAAGCCGCAGCATCTTCACGCAACGCTTCCTCCGTGTCACCCTGCAAGCGCCCAATATGCTTAGCGGGTACGCCCGTTTCGAGTGCCACTTTGTAACGGAGCGTGTTGCCTTCCGCTGATTCGGCGCGTGTTACTGCCTCTGTTGCCGCCGTAGTTGCGGTATTGAGAGCGGTTTCGTGTGCTGACTGCAAGGAAGTAACCTGGTTTTCCAGTTCACTCACCCTGCGGTCGGCTACCTTGCGGGCATTCCGCTCGGTGTCCAGTGCCTTCTTCCCGCCGTCAGCCAGCGCGTTAGGGTCGCCCTGATTTGTGGTTTCCTGCGGGTCGTTTGGGTCCGACATTTTGGTTCCTCCATCGCGGATAGAAAAACCCCCGAAGCATCGCGCATGGGGGAGTAATTGGGTCGGCCTAATAGCCGAGGATGTATTTACGGAAATCTCGCTCAACACGGGCGGCCACATCTGGGGTTACCTTCGCGCCGCTTGAGTTTGTGAAAGGATTTCTGCCGGCGCGCACTGCGTCCCAGTTGGCCCGAGCGTCAAAGCTGCGACGCTCTGCGGCTGTCATGGTCGCTCGGATGCTCGGGTTCCTTACGCCGGTCCTACGCGCCTCTAGGATGGCCTCTCGTGCGCCAACTCTGGCACCGCCGCCGCCTAGCTGTCCGAAGCCCTCACGCCCGCCTCTAATGACGCCCATGGGGTCCTGACCACCCGGCAATATGTAGCCATTGCGTTCCAGTAGGGCTAGTGTCTCTTGGCGAGATTTGCCCTGCGCGTAAATTCCCTCCGGCGTCAATCTTCGACCGCGGCCAAAATTGCCACGGCGTGAAGTGCCCTCAGTGGTCAGTAATCCACCAGGCTTCATCCCGCGGCGTGAATTGACGACCTGAAAGATGTCTGAGCCATCACGGATCGCAGCCGCTCCGGCTTTTGTGTAGATCCGGTTCTGATCGGCTTCGGATAAACTCTGGAAGTACTCGTATGGGTCATGGATTAGACCTTCACTGCCTGCGCCGTCAACCGCTGATTGCGTAGATGTCACATGGACACAATCACAGCTCGGATGCCTACTAAAGCCAGCGTTCCAACGGTAGAATCGGCCAGCGAGGATAGAGCATCGTGAGCACGACGGCGGGTTCAACATCCGCACATAGCCAGTGCCGGGACGTGCCGCAATATCGACACCCGCAGCAGCCCTGCCTGCGTCGGCAACCTGCGTCTTGACGATCATGTCCAAAAACTTACGGCCCTGATCCTTAGCTACATCCGCTGCCATTCCCCCGCCAATGAGGGCTTTCGTGTGCGGAACCGGAGCGTGCAGCAGGCTATCTAACGGCCTACCATCCGAGGCATAGCCACCGAACCCAGAAGGATCAACGAACGCTTCCGGCGCCACATATAAGCCTTGTTGCGCCAGTGTGAGCGCGGAGTAAGAAGCCCCCGCAGATGCGGCCTCGACTTGAACTACCGACAATGCCGCCGTGACCTCCGGTAAAGACGCTTCCCACCCGGAAAGGTTGCCCAGATCAACACCAGACCACGCACGACGAGCGGCCAGCACTGCGACTGATTGCAACCGCTGCATCTGCTTGTAATGCGTAACGGCTGCACTCGGAATCACAACGCCTCGCTAACGTCCTTCTCAAGAGAAGTAATAGCCATACGGGATTCACGCTCGAAGTATCCACGCTCCTGCTCCTTGCGCGCCTCAGACCATCCCATCTCATCCCAAACACCTTCACGGGAAAACACGCCATTGCCGTTTGCGTAGAGCTTCGAGAGTGCGTCTGCGGTCTGTGCCTTCGTGGGTGTGCCGGCGTCGTACCAGTCGGTCTTGATCCGGTTACCTTCAGGCCACTTCTCGGTGCGGAACCGCTCATAAAGGGCCATAACCCAGCCCCAACCGTCACCGAAGTTCGCTTGCTTGCGTTCCACGTTCAGGATGAGTCGGGCCTCGTCAGCGCGGATCGCACCCTCAGCGGGAGGATTCACGCTATTCTGCCCAAAATAACGGGTGGGCAGTCCAGTCACGGAAGCCGCGAGCTGTGCATAATGATTCACTGTCGCGTGGAAGTTGCTTAGGTCTGCGGAATCGAACTGACCGACCTTCGCGTCCTTGTTCCCATTAGCCCAGATAGCGCCAAAGTAGGCTTGCCACTGCGGGATCGGGTTGCCTTCCTTATCAACGAAGTCACCCTTAGTCATCCCGAGCACCCACTTCTGGGGAACGGATACGGTCTCGGCTGCGATCTGCAGGTTAGTCAGAGAGCGGGCGGCGGCATCCACTAGCGGGATTACGTCGGTCATCTCCGAAACACCATTCCAACGCCCAATGCGTCGGCGATTCAAGAACATCACAATCGGGACACGGCCCAGATTGTGATCATCTCGTGATATGTCCGTCCATCGCCCGTTGTTCTTCTCTAGCCAGACGGTCGAGTTCGGGCGGTAGAGAGTCGCATACTTTGGTGTCAGGTCGGTCTCGTCTTGCCCGTATAGGCGCAGCGCGGCGTTTATCCTACGGTGTCGCTTATCGACGTCCACGGTGATTTCACGCGGCGACTCGACGGTGATCAGCGGATGCTCGGGGTCTTCCTCATTTGTGCCCACGGTTACATAGCCACGGCCAAGTATCATCGCCTCTTGGTGATGAATAACAGACTCGGAATCCAGGTTGTTATAGTCCCAACCCTCACGAAGCGCTGCAGACGCGACTTCCTGCCCCGGCAAGTAGAAGCGCCGCATAGCCAGCCGATCAGCCACGGAATCAACGGTCGTCCTTGACCAGTTCACCAGCGTTTCAAACCGCCGCAGCTCTGGTGGCACGGCTAGTCCGATATGCTCCAAGCGTTGCGAGCCCTCGTAGTATCGGTCATTCTTCAAGTCAGCCTGAGTGTTGGCTGATCCCTGAATAGCCAAAGACGAAACGAGATTAGTCTCTTCAACGCTTAGCGCCACAATGGACTCCTCTCAAAAAACGAACATACGATTATCAGTAGTTTCAGCATTCCATCCAGCCTCGCGCGCATCAGCGGCGGCAGTGTGGGCCAGGATCTTCGCCATAATCGCGTCGATCTTCTGATGGTTCGATGGTTTGCCCAGCACGTACTGCTGGGCAGGCTTGCCAACCTTCTTCGCGTTCGCGGCGTGGACGGTTGCTATCGGGCACCCGTCGTGCTTGATTCGCCGCTGAGCTAAGTCAATCTCGAAGCGACGGATCTCAGGAAACATCCGTGGGACCTTATTTGTCGGCCACTCGAAAACGTGATTATCGCCGTACTCGATTGACCATTGCCCAATCTCCGAATACCAGTCGTGCGGGTCGCAATACATGCGCTCCACCTTGTACCGCTCGAATATCTCAGCAACGGCAACGTGTACCTGATCGCGGGGGATGAACCCGCCTTCTTCCGCTGGATTCCATACAGCAGGGCGACTATCTGGACCGTAGCGCGGCGTGAATGAGAAACCGTCAATAGTCTCAGCCTGCAATGCGGTGAAATCGTCATTCTCACTGCCATCGAATCCGACGCATATAGCGGTTCCCGGATCAGGATTGGGCAACCAGAGCATTTCCGGCATATGAGCCCTCCCAGATACCATCCTTGAGCCACGCACCGAGACCATGCACGATACGGTTCCCGTAGAATCGTTCAGCCTGTGCCGGGTCAGTCTCCATAAGCTCCGCAGCCTCAGCCTCAATTGCGTTCAGATCAACCCAAGGAGAGCCTTCGTAAACGTACTTGTGGATCTTGTGCCGCTCAGCCTTGTTCTTGTAGCTCAGATCGGCGGGTGGTTTCCGGTAGAACCTGAAAATGTCAGTGGATTTCGACTCGCTGGTCCGTTGAGCCGTCGAGTTCTCCGATGGATCCCAAGGGTTCGTCCACTCAATCGACCGCCCACCCATACCAGCCAGGCCGCGGCGCATAGTCTCAGCTACCCGAACCATTTTGTTCTGGATCGTGTAAATGCCGGACTCATCGAAGTTCGCAAAGTTGATCGGATTACCAAGACGAGATTGGGCCGAGCTCGTAACAGCCTCGATCTTCCCGTCATTCGGTAAACGGACGAACTGCTCGCCAGTCTTCATGATCTCAGCGAGCGGACCACCTCGGACCATCGACTGCAAGGGCCGGTAAACGTTATCCACCTGCTCTTCAGACGTCGCCACGAGCTGAATCAGGGAAGTGTTACGGGGAATGCCCATTGCATCGCCGGGCTCATACTCATAGATGAACCCACAGCCGCAACCATGATCGCGGCAGTCGTAAACCTCACCGCCAACAGCCCAACCGCCGAACACAATTGGCCCAGCAGCCTCCAGTAGCGTGACCGCAGCGGCAAGTGGACCCTTACCCGTCTTCTGCGGCGCCACACACTGCGAACGGCGATACGTGAACGCCGGCGCAAGGATGGGCCGGGATGGAACGAACTTCACGGCCCGCTTGATCCGGTAATGGTTCACGATAATGAACAACTGCCACGTTGACGGAACGAATGGCGCGCCCTTATCGAACCCGTCAGGGACCGAACAGTGAGCCTCTATCCAATCTGCGCCGAGAAAACCTAGAGTCTCGGACGGGGAAAATGACAGCGACAGATCATTCGTCATTCCCCACAACCTTTAGCCGGGTGCGAGACGACGATCGCGTCTTGCCGGTAGTTCCAGTGGCCTTCTGCTCACCCTCAGTAGGCGCAATCTTCCAGCCATTCTCTCGGAGTCCAGCCGGTGTTAGTCCGATTTGATCCCCAAGACGAATAACCTGAGAAACAAGCGCGGCGTTAGCCTCGGCGTCCTCCATACGAACGGACCAGCGAACATACATCGAGACAACACGCCACCGCCATGATTCCAGCGACCACGCGGATGCTTGCGGTGTGCGCCAAAGTTCAGCCCAAACCTCAGCCTCACGCTCACTGACATTCGGCAATAAGAAATCGGGGATCTCACCTTGAAAGCCGCCCGCAGGTAGTGCATGAAAGACAACACCCTGAGCGGCAGACGTTAGCGAGTTGGGGTCTTTTTGTGGACCAGACCTATTTCGAGATCCACCCTGCATGGCGACCTCCTAAATGGCTGAACCTTCGAATATTTGAACCCCTCGCGCAAAGCAGCGCTCTCACCGTCGGTTTTTCTTTCAGGTGGGCTTGGTGGGGATGCGTGGGGGTTGTGTAGGTTAGGAAACCAGATCCCAGATGGACGAGGCGCCACTGTCTGATCGGATTGAATTACACCATCGGTGTGCTGTCTTTAGGTTGGACTCGTCATGAGTGCCGCCTTTGGAACGTGGTATAACGTGATCCAATGTTGCTGCCCAGTCGTCACGCTTGCCGTCAGCTTCGAGATCAACCTGTTCACCACATAGCCAGCACATGTAGTTGTCACGCTTATAGATTGCAGCCCTTATCGCAGGCCTTATCCATCCGTGATGCAGGTAGGTTCCGCGCTCGTCTTTCGCCTTGTCTCGGCAGTAGTCTGTGCAGTAGATGCGTCCTTGGTATGGGCTGGTGTATTGGTCGCCGCATCTCGCGCACTCTCTCACCATTGAGTTAGTTTGGGATGAACTGATTGTACCGTCCGCACTGTCGCGCCAGCACGACCTGCAAGTCTTAGTGCAGTACTTTGCGTTCACATTATTGGCGGGGAATCGCTTAGCGCAATAGTCGCAGTCTTTCCATCCGCCCCTCGGCCAAGAACTTGACCTCCCGAACCACAGTGCCCAGTGATCGTCCGGGAGCTTGCTGCGTCGGTCCCGCGCTCGTTCTGTGCTGCGTCGGGTGCGCGTAAGTTCTGACCTGCATTCGTAGGAGCATACGACCCCATAGATACGCCCTCCGCCTAAACCCTTGAGTACTTCCACACCACAAATAGCACAAGGCACCATTTTCTTTGGGTGCCTATTCTTCATGTGCGTCTGGTTATAGTGAGCCCCACATAAACCGCGTGCTTGGTGCTTGCGGTCGCATCCATCTTTAGAGCAGGTACGCTTATTCATGTAGTCGCTCCTTCTAAGCGATTGCCATAGCCCCGGACTGTTGACGCAGTCGCGGGGTTTACTTATTGGTTAGTCGATCCGGTGCGCTTTCCGTCCGGCTGCGGCTCGGTTGCATAGCGCGTGTTCAGGTCCGGCGTACTTGGTCCGGTCGTCGTCATCATGTCCGAGGTCGAACGGTTCGCTTGGTGGGATGATCTGATTGCAACGCCAGCATGTCAGCGTGCCCGCTTGATGGGCTGGCATATAGCTTGCCCTCAGCGCCTTGTGTGCGCTTCCGTATCCGCGCCGGTAGGAGTTGCCGCGCTTGGCTTCGTACTCGCGCTCGTGCTCGGCACAGTAGCGTTTGACTACAACGTGTGGGCATCCGGTCTTAGGGCAGATGCTCTTGGCTCTTGCCATCTCATCCCCCGTTAGCTAATCCCCGCAGGTTAGCGTCGTCGCTGGGAAGGAATAACCAGCTCTGCAGTCCTTCGCCGGAGTTGCACGGCGTTGACGGGAAATATGTGCCCCGGTTGCTCGTCGCTTGCCTTGGCGTGTTGCGACCCAACCGGGAAGTGTTATTCGTTGTTTGCGGTTGCTATTAGGAATGCTTTGGTGTTGATCGGCACATGGTTGGGGAAGTTGCAGTTAGCGTCTCCGCATGTGCTCGGGCCGAACAAAGGGTGCAGTAGTTCATGTGCTATCCATGCCTTGTTGGACTCAAGGATCTTATTCATGCCCACCTCCAGGAAGTGTGGTGGCTCCTGCATGGAGTAGGCGTGTGGCGGACGCCTCGTTCTTAGGCCCCCAGCAGGCTCAGTCCTCAGCTACCGGAGTAGCATCACACGCCTTACTGTTTGGCACCCGTTTAGGGAACTTGCCCTAGTACATGCGGGGGGTCTCCATGCAGGAAGTGTGAGTGCCCCGCCCGGCGTATGAGGTCGCACGGGCGGGGCTGCGGTGTTATCCGCGAGGCCAGCGAGGGACTGGGGACACCTCGGCTGGACATATAAAAAAAGACCCTCGCCGTATTGGCTGGGCCTTGTGAGACTTCTGGGGAATGCACTTCCTAAGTTACACGGTTGTCATTCATTACGCAACACTCATTAGCGCGTGTCGTACCCATTTCATTTCGTCCGGCCCCCATCCCGCGTTGCAGTGCGTGCATTGCGCTGTCCATTTCCCAATTGGCAGCATCACATCATCGGGTCCCCAGCAGTGAATACTCATCCCCGGCCCTTCCCCGTCCGCGTTGTAGATCATGTCGCAGCTCGGGCATGGGACGGCTGGTCGGTATGGCGGTTTGTGTGGCCTGATGATGCCCTCGATCTGATCCACCCAATCCATCGTGACGTGTTCCAGGAATGCCACCCAGTGCATGTCCTCGACGTCGGCCCATGACTGGATGACGCCCACCAATGTTCCGGTGCTGGATCCTGTTAGGTCGTGTTGGATATCGCGGGCGTCTCGGTCGATGTCCTGTTGGATCGATACAACCTCGGCGCTGATTGGTATTGGGGTCCCGTTGCCCTTGCCGCCCTTGGCTCCGTCGTAGACCGCCTTGGCTAGCTGATCCAATAGCGACGGCTCGGGCTTGCTGTCCAGTGTCGCGCCTGCGGGTAGGTGTGGACGGGTGAGTGTGTGGATGTTCTGACTTAGGCTCATGGGTGCATCTCGCATTCAGTGAGCGCGCCTAGTGTCGCGGACCACGCGCCCACCTTGAGTTCTGTCGTCTGTTTGCCGGGAGCGTAGGTGGGTTCCTGATCGCATAGGCGCTGCTCTGTGATCCAATCGGTGTGTTGCTGCACGAAACACAGTGGCCCGGTGACCGTAGTGGATTGCGGGTAGTCCACATCTAGGGTGATCGTGATGCTCCTGCCGCAGTCGGTCATGTCAAGATCTTCAAGTTTCCTCATTTCCGTCTCCGTTCCAGTTCTATAACCACTGCCGTCGTTAGGTGTAGCGCCTGCTCGTCATTGAATCCGGCGTCCTGATATGAGACGAAGATTTCGCGGTGGATGTTTGCAGCTGCCCGAAGTTCAACGATGTAGTTACTCATTTCCCTGCCTCCCGTTCCAGTGCGTCGGCTAGTTCGCGGATGATGGGGCCGTCTTCGGTGTGTGGTGCGAGTGTCCGTGCCCGTTCGATGAGCTCGGCGGTGGTCTCGTGTTCCATTTGGTGGGATGCACTGCCCCATTCACGTTTCATTGCGTCGGCGACGATGGACCAATCTTCAGCCATCTTGCGTGCGTGTGCCGGATGGTAGTTACCCGTTGCGTAGATCATTGGGCCTCCGGGTAGATATTTGGGGCCTCCAGCAATGATCGATTGGTAGTCATTGGGTTGTTTGGTGTTGAGGCCAACGCGTTTGGCTGCTGCCCATTCGGCGCTGTTGTATTTGCGTTCCATAGTCATGCGCTCCTGTGTGCCTCTGTGCTGGCGTTGTTTGGGTTGGATGGGTTCGGGTGACGCTCGGGGGTTGCGGGGCTTTCCTTGGGTTGTGTGTGATTCTCTGGTGGCACAAGTAAGGCCGCCCCGTCTGGAGCGGCCCCGAATAGTTGGCTCAGAATCTCACCGAGCCGAATTGGATCTTCTAGGTGTTCTCGTTCAGGCATCCCGAACCTCCGAGTAATGGCCGGCGAACTGCATATGCGCCATGCCCGTCGCGCCATGCCGGTTCTTGGCAACGGCGAAACTAATATCGTTCTTCTTGTCGCCCATGATTTCCCGATGCAGGAGGATCACGACGTCGGCGTCTTGCTCGATGGATCCAGACTCGCGCAGGTCGGATAGTCCGGGGCGTTTGTCTTCCCTCGATTCACTGGACCGATTGAGTTGGGATAGTGCGATGACCGGGACATGTAGGTCCATGGCTAGGATCTTCAGTTGCCTCGACATCTCGGATACGAACTCATGTCGTGGCCGCCGATCACCGATGGGCGCGGACATGAGTTGCATGTAGTCCACGACGACGCCCGCCAATGGTTTACGCCGGTTGACGTTGCGAGCGAACGCCCGAATGTCGGCGATGGTCGATCCGGAGTTGTCATTGATCGCCAGTGGTACATGCTGACGCTTGGGCATCCATTCCGAGATCCGCTTCCAATCGGTCGGTGTCAGGTCATGACGGACGATTCGGCCCATGTCGATCTTGAGCTCGTTCGAGATGAGCCGTGATGTCAGATCATTGACAGACATTTCCAGGGACACGAACGCGACAGAGCCGACCTTGAGTAGCGCTTGAGCCATTTGCATAGCGACGACTGACTTGCCCACACTCGGCCTAGCCCCGACGACGTAAACCGCACCTGGTCTTAGCCCGGTGATGATGTCATTCAGTGAAGGCCAGATTGTCGGGACTGAATCAACTTCCTCATCCAGGTAGTTGATCGTCGCTTCCATCGTGTCTTCGAGGAATGACACCCGCTGGTTTCTGGATCGAGGCTGCGTGCCGTCCATGAGCTTGCGGGCTTCCTCCACAATCACATCCGCGTCCCCGCCGTCGTGAACCATTTGGTGGACACTCGTTGCGGCTGATTGGACCCGGCGGAGTGTTGCGGCGTCCGTGACGATCCCGGCGTAGTGGGTTGCGCTGGCTGCTGATGGTGTCGCTTGCATCGCTTCATGTAGGAATGTTGCTGGTATGGGTTCCTTAGCCCGTGCGAGTGCATCCATGACTGTCAGCGCGTCGATGGGTTGATTCGCGGCTTTCATCTCCGCAATAGTGCGATGCACAACTTCATGGATTGGCTGGTGGTAGTCGCGTGGGTTGAAATCCAGCTCGTCAAGGATTTTTCCATTAGTGAGCAGTAATGCCCCGATGATCGATTGTTCAGCCGCGTTTAGATCTTGCATTCATTCCTCCTTACGAATCCCATAACGGGTTGTGCGGGATTTGCTTCTTGGTGGTGCGCTCGGCCTTGAGTAGCCAGTTACGAAAGCCCGCGTCCCAATCACGTAGTCGTCGGTCGTTGGCTTCTGCGTGTGCTCTAAACCGATCAGCCTCGAAGTCCAACCTGATGCCCTCAACTTCGGTGTATTCCTTATGCGCGCTCGTTGGAGCCCAAGACACTGGGAGTGCCACGTTGGGCCTGCGGTTGCCACTGGTAGGCACACTCTCTTTAGAGAGTGTGGGTCGGGTCGGGTCGGGTCGGGTCGGGTCATCGACTTCGCATTCTTTTGCCATAGCATCCGCATGCGGTTTGCCATGCGGTTTGCCATCCCACCTAGCCCTTGCGCCCGCCTTCCCCGCGTCACTACGGGCTTTTCTCTTTTTCTTCTCATCTTCGGCTGATGGCTGAAATTCGTCCCAGTCATGGAAGCGGTAACCTCCGTCAATGCGGTTCCATAAGCCCGCATTAACAAGCGCATCCACACCGCATTCTTTTGCCATGCCATTTGCCATAGCGTTTGCCATGTGGTCGGGGATGAATCCGTCGGTTAGTTGAGCCGCTGACCATGAGCCAGCGCGGACCCATAGTCCAACCGCCTCATTGCCTGCGGCCATAACCTTCGCGTTAAAAGCGAACTGGTCGTCTACCTTAAACCACGGCACTACTTCACCGCCCGCTTGAGCATCTTCCGGACGCCTGCCTCTGTCATGCCGTAGGCGTCGCCAATCTCTTGGTGCGTGAGTCCGTACTGGTGAGCGAGACAGGCAAAGTATGGCCGGTGGATCTGGTTTTGCTGGTGGCGTCCCTGCTGTAGTTCAAGGAACTGTCTAGCAAGATTTTTAAGCTCTACGGGGGCCGTTTCAGCTATCATTGCTGAAGCCCTCCTCTCTGGTGACATCAGAAGGATGGTTAGAAGGATCTGCGGTGTTGGTAGCACTGCGGGTCCTTCGTCTTTATCCTTCTATTGTATCGAACTAATGTCCGCTTAACCCATTTTTATCTGGGTCCTGCACTACTAATTCATCGCAATATTAATTTGATCGCTTCGGTGTCGCGTGGTCGCCAAACATAAGAAGTGATTCCGGCATGGTCGAAAAGGAATAACCATTCTTTCTGGTCCTCGCTAACCCTCCCGGTCTCGGTCTTGAGTTCGGCAACAATGACCCGTTGCCCGCGTACGGCGATAAGGTCAGGAAATCCAGCCTTGACGCCCTGTATGCGCCCGTTGACGGGTCGATTGTCTGGCGCATGAAACCACTTCCACTTGTAGGCAGTCATTAGGTTCTGCACAGTGGACTGGAATCGCCTCTCCGTAATAGCCCGTAGCTGGTTGTCAATGTCGGTAAGTCGCGATGCCATTAGTACCCCTTCCGGGCATAAAAAAACCGCCTATGGGCGGTCGGTGGATATGGGAATATCTCAATGATCATCACGATCCCCCTTCCGGTAATACGACGGTGATGATTGTCCCGTGCGGTAGCTCGTGTGCGCCCTCCACGAATACGGTGATGAGAGTTTCGCCTGATGGTGTCCGGGCGAACTGTGCGGGGCCGGTAAGTTCGCGGCTCATGCGAAGGCACCGAAGACGAGTGCACCCTGAGCGCATCGTTTGGCGATGATTTCGCAGTCTCGTTCGTCGAGCTCGACGCCTATTGAGTGACGCCCAAGTGCCTTCGCTGCCACGAGTGTTGATCCAGATCCGGCGAACGGGTCAGCGACTACCTGCCCTGTCGTCTTGGCTATCAGGCACTCCATGAGCTGGACCGGCTTTTGGTGTGGGTGGAGCCTGCCGTTCTTTGACATTGACTGGACGGGCGCGTAGCTCAGCACGTCATCGCCGGTGTAGCCGTGGCTGAATACGTCAGTGTCTCGCTTGCCCTGCCACTCGCCATCACCTAGGACGTAGATTTCTTGATGAGATGGTTTCCATGGGATGCGGAGGTCGCCCATACCAAGCGCGCCTTTCGTGTCCCAGATCAGGAGTGCCTTGGTAGTTGCTGGGCGGGTGATCTTCCATGAGCCAAAGGCAAGTGCCGGGCGTGAGCCCCATGCCTCGAGCGCGGCATCCCGGTTTGCCGTGTCTGTGTCGTTGAGGATTGACGCCTTGAGCGTGTCTCGACGGGCGCCTGATTTGTAGCTCACCCCGTATGGCGGGTCAGTAACCAGCACGTCAGCACCCAACCATTCGCGGTGTTCAGTGAGACAGTTGCCGTGATATAGCGTCACGTAATCGTCCTGATAATAAAGCGTCATAGCAGTGTTCCTCCCTCGTTCGGCACGATTTCGCGCATGGCAGGCGCTTCTAGGTGGTGGGTGGCCCAGTGTCCGAGGTCTTCACCGAGCCGTAGCCGCCTGAATGCTTCGGCGGCCTGCTCGGCGATCTGCTGAGTGTCAGCTTTGATGCCGATGGAGCTGTGGTCGCGGACCGTCATATGGTCGGCAGTGACCTTCGCTACCACCGTCGTGCCGAGCTTGCGGGATAGGACCATCCATGTCAGGGACTGATTCGCTGTGCCCCACAGTATGGCCGTGGAGTCGTCAAGGGTTTGCGTCATTTCGTTTCCCCGTCGTTGGTCTCGTCGGTCCAGCCCATTTCCCGTGCTGGCCGTTTACAATCCCGGCAGAATGGGCCGAGTGCACGCCCGCCGACGCCGCGTTGTCGCATGATGCCGCATCGGTTGCAGGGCCGCATCTTTCCGTGCACGCGGGGTGATTCAGTAGTGGCTTGGAAACTCATGCCTCAACCTCTCCGTCATCGCAGCATTCGATATACGCCGGGGCTTCTTCACCGCATGAATTGCAGTGACCATACGGATTTCCCAATTCATCTAATACGAATCCTTCTTCGTCATACTCGGTTTCGTTCATGTCAGGTCCTTTCGTGTAGTGGTTTCAGGGTGATCTTCGCGTTCCCATCCGCAACGTGGACACCATCGCTGCGCGTACGATTTGCCTTCGTCGTACCCCATCCATTCGGGGCACACTGGGACAAGCCGCCCGCAAATGCAGTCTGGGTTGCTGCACCACGTCAAACCTGTGTGGAAACTCATGTCAGGTCCTTCCTCGGTATGCCGTCGCGCTCGACCTGTTCGGCGCGTTGTGCTAGGTAGAATGCGGCGATGGGTCCGCATGGTTGACCGATGTCGCCGCGTGCTTTGGCGTCGAGTGCGGCTTGTCGGAGGGCGTCGAGGTATCCGCGGCGGTAAGCACGGTTTACTCGGGTGGCGGTTGGCTCATGACCGACCGATCCCCTCCCGTGATGATGAAGATCGCGTCAAATTCAGTGCTCATGGGTTACTCCTGGTATGTGAGGGTGTCGCCGCCCATGGTGGTGGACGGCGACACGAGGGGGTTTATTGGCTTTAGTACGGTTTATGCGGATTGATTAAAATGGGGGCGAGTTGCTGTCTGGACCGTTACCCCACCCGGAGTTATCCGGTGCGGACTGTCCCCACGGCTGGGATGCCTGCTGGTTCTGCTGGGCTTGCGGCGCGGACCCATTGGATTGCCCATGGGGTGCCTGCTCCAGTTTGCGGAGGGTGTTCAATGTCAAGGACGGCTTCGAGCGTTTACCGCCGCCGTTCTTGTCCTCCCATGACTGAGTTTCGAGGCGGCCCTCGACGTATACCTGGTCACCTTTACTGAGCCCCTGAGCGAACCGGGTAGCGCGGTCATCCCACGCAATGGCCTCCACCGCGAAGTTGCGCGGGGTCTCCCACTGCTGAGTCTGGTCGTTGTACTTGCGGTCAGACATACCGATAAACAACTTGAGGATCGGCATACCGTCGGGGGTTGTGGTTTTCTCCGGGTCGGTGAGGATTCCGGCGATGCCCTGAATGGTGGGAATACTCATGAATTACGCCTCTTCCTGATCGAATCGTGCGGCTTCCTTCTGGATGCCTTGGAGTATGCCGGCTGATTCCCCGGCTGATTGTGCTTCCCTATATAGGGAGTGCAGTTGGTCGAGGGTGGTCGTCGACTTAGCCTCGGCGGTCCAATCACGGTCCACGATCTCCCCGGTGGCCTCGTCGGCTTCGGGCTCAACCTGAGTAAGTCTGGTGAATGCCGAGTCTGGCGCGGGTGTTGTTGGCTCGCCGAGTGATTCGAGCTCTTCCGTGGAGTGCTGGATGCCGTGCATAGCGTCCGGCGCTCCTGCTCTACAAACTTCAGCGATAGCTCGGGATCGGAGCATTGCGCCGGGGTATGCCTTCCAGGTTGCCGTGTTGAGGTTCGCCTGTTTGGCCTTGGCCATGTCCCAGCGGGCTTTGAACTCGAAGTCCGGGTCATCCACGCGGATAAGTGTTGCCTCGGCGTAGGTGTCATCCCCGGTGACGCGGAGCTTGTGCCCGGCCTTGCGAACCATCGCCCCGATGAGGTCAGCGGACGCGCTCGGTTTCCCATTTATTACGTGGACCGACGTGATCGCGTGGATCGGCTTCATGCCCAAGGCTTCAGCGAATTCTATTGCGAATAGCAGGTTGGCCGGGTTGTTCTGGAAGTGCTTAGGCAGGAGGTTCGACACGGCGAGCGTCTTGGCGTACTCAACTTTGTTCCCCGTTGATATAGGGACGATTTCGTTACTCATCGATCATCATGTCCTCTAGTTGGTATGTCGCCCATTTGGGCAGCGATACGGTGGTGAATGCGGGGTAGCCCGGCCACTTGTCGGCGGCTTTGCACTCCCGGTAGATGCGCTTGGCCCGGTCGATCATCTGGCGTCCATAGGCCAACGCTTCGGCGTCGAACTCGGTAACCGATGTTAGGTATGGCTTGGACTTCTCGACGTTCACGAAAGCGAAGGCGTGGTCTTCCCCGGTCAACTCCTTGACACCATCCACGTACATGGCCGCGGACATGAAGTATCCGAAGTCGTAGCCGGTGCGCGGAAAGTCTTTCGGGTTAGCCGACTGGCAAGTTTTGAGGTCCACAATCAGCCCTGACTTTCGTGCGTCCGGCCTAACCTTGTACATCTGGCCCTCTTCCTCCCAGAAGAACGACTGCTCGGCGACGTGTCCGGTGAAAGCGTTGGCCGCGAGTGGGTTACGCATGACGCTCTCCGCTATGGCGTGAACCTCGATGAGGTCCTTGGAGAGCATCGGGGTCAACCCGTCCGTGTATGCCTTATCTCGGTCGCCTTGCGCGGCTTTGGTTCGGTAGCTGTCGTATTCCAGTTCAACGACTGTCTTGAACTCACCCTCAAGCACGAGCTCGTGAACCGCCGTGCCGACGTCGTACGCCTCTTTGTGTACTGGGTGTTCTGACTCCCACTTCCAATGCGCGGGGGTCCGGGTGGCGAGGGTCTTTAGGCTGGTGGATCCCATTGCTGGATCCGCGTGATAATCGGCATTGCTCATACCGTCGTAGATACCAGGCTTATAGTCACTCATGTTCATCCTTGGTGTAGTAGAAGAAGCCGCCGTCGGGTGGGTTGTGTACTCCGCAGCTTCCGTCTGGGCTGGTGCGGCAGTCGCAGCGGTATGGGTTGAGTTCACTCATCGTCGTGTCCTGTCGAGGTTGTGTATGGCTGTCCATGCTGTTGGGTCACGGTGCCCGCCTGACTGCACCGAGTCGGCGGCGGCTTGACGTGCGCGGGCTATCTGGTGGTGCTCGCATCCGTAGCGCGTCAAACACACGCCTTGTGGTGTCCGGCATCGACTGCAACACCCGTCGCCGTTCATGTCGTCGTGTCTTTCATTCGGCCTCCATTGGGCATAAAAAAAGCCGCGTCGTGGCGGCTGTGGGTTGGCGGGTTGTTAGAGGATTCAGGTCATGGCTTCAGTACTCCAATCGTCCATGCTTCCTTGATGGTTTCCATGTGCCATAACGCGAGGTCGTACATGACCCGCCAGTCACCCGTATTGTCGGACGCCCACAACCTGCCGGTGTCGTCCCTGACTTCCATGTAGTAGCAGTACATGAAACCGCGGCGGGAGAACTTGTTCGGTTGACGACGGGCGCGGATAGTTGCCCGGAGTCTCATGGCTTGCCACCCTTGTGGATAAGTGGCTTATATCCAATGCCGCGCCTGACCTGACCGCATGTCGCGCAGTGGCGGTATCGGTAACCCCACCCGGTGCCAGGGTAGTAGTTCGACCAATGCGAACCACTCCGGGTCACGGTCGCTTACCTGCCCGCGTGCGGATCCAGTTACCTATAAGAACGCGTAGCAAGCCTGGGATGGTCCCGTCTTTGAACACGGCGTCTGCCGCCTCCAGTAGTGCCGCCCGTTCCCGTTCGGCCCCGTACGCCTCGACTAGTTCGGCTACTACCTGCGCCCGATGCCAGTTCAGCCCAACTACTCCGGGTGGTCGGTCAACTCCAGGGCGTTCTTCCCTGTTCCAGTATCCGCACTGGCAGGTCTCCCCGCTCGCTACTTGCATCCCGGTTGTGAGCTTGTGCGCTGATAGTGCCTTGGCGATTACTTCCGCGCTCAGTTCCCCGCTCATGACTGGTTCTCAGACTCTTCGGGATGCCATTTCTGTTGGTACTCAAACCAAAGCTCCCGAGCCTCGTCCATCCCGCCACCCATAGCATGAGGGACCATGGCATACAGAACATTGGCAACCTCTCGTAGCTTCAATTCAGCGGTTCTAGAGTTGGCAGCGAGCAGTCTGACGTCCATACGATTTCCGGGGACGATGGAGGCGAGGTTGCTAACCTCGCTGCCGATCCGCATAGTCAGTTCGTCTCGGGTGAAGCGGTAGGCGCTCATGGTTGGTCCTCGTCGTGGTTGCAGTTGCCTTCATCATCGAAATGTTCTTCGTCGGCGTCGTTGTGTAGGATGATCATGCGGGAGACGATCAGCGGCCCGTTCCCGTACGGGTCCAGATACTGGGTGGCTGTGTGCTCCCCGTCAGCGACCCACGCGGTGATGTCGTGCCCACGCCCGGGTCGAATCTCCTCTGCGTATCTGATCGACCAGTCGCCCAGATGGGTGCCAATAATTTTGTGGATCCGGGTGTGTGCTTGAGTCAGTGCTTCGACCTGTCGAATGGTCAGCTCGTTACTCATTTCCCGGCCCCGTCCTGAGCTTCGATGACCATGTCCACGGTGATGCGGCTCCATGCGTCGGGATTTAGTTCCTCATATCGTTCGGCGCATGTAGACCCCCGACGTGCCCGAATCTTACCCAGCACCTTATTCCGGCGTTCGGATAGCTTGGCCTCGGCTTCCCGCGTCTCTTTCGCATCGAACCATTCGGCGCGTGCGAGGAAGAATGCAGCGTCGATGCGACGGCTAGCCCCGTCCTTATAGCTGGCTTTACTCACCCACCAACCCGCAGGCGTCTTCCCGTCCTCATCCAGTACTGGCATCTGGTCGCGGGGGATGACGGCGTACTCGGTGAGGAACTGTTGGACGGCTCCCAGTAGTGATGCGTCGGGCTTTGGGCCTATAGACCGATCATGGTAGATTTCCATGAATCGTGTTTCGGCGTCGGTGTTCATCGTGTTTCCTGTTCGTGTAGGTCGTTGATGTGCGTTCTTGTGGCGGCCCGTAGGTCTGCGAGGGCCACGGCGAGAGCGTAGGAGTCGGCGTCATCCGCAACCGCGAAAATGAACGCTAAGAGAGCTTCGTCGAGGGTCATGGCTTCTCCATTGGCGTCTCGTCCACCGTTACTGGTGGCGCTTCCCAGTCTTTCGGGGTAATCTGTTCCGGCATTTTCCCAACAACTGCCATGTACCACTCAATACTTTTGCCACGCATCTCGATTTGCTCAACGGGTGAAAGGTTGTGGATACAAGATGATGAGTGGAGGTGCTTTCCTCCATTCTGGAACCGGCGGTTGAGCGCAGCAATAACTAAATCTTGAACCTGGTTTGTTTCCATGACGTTCCTTACTTCCGGGGGTAGTCGTGGTAGATCGGGGCGCACGGGGGTCTCATGAGAGGTACACCAACCCGAATACGGCGAATAGGACTGTGAAGCCGAGGAAGATCAGCGCGCATTCCATGACGTCGTGACGTAGAGTTCGGTGGCCGGGGAAGCACCGCTTACACTCCGGGTCATCCACGACGGGGATGCTCGGGTGCTCGATGTACCTGTGACGCCACAGCCCGTTCTTGGCTCGGTCGGGGCAGGTGCACGGGTTCACCGGGTCGAGAGTCTCGTCGTGCTGTTGGGAGCTCATGGGGTCACCTGCACGGCCATGAGTGCGTCCCGGAAAGCGTCGTCAGCGGCATAGGCGGAATCCCAGGATCCTTCTTTGATGACCGCCGACTCCCATGTCGTCATTGCTGCCCGGTGGAGGTCTAGCAGGTTATTGCGCTCTTGCTCGCTCATGGGGTTTCCTCGTCTAAAGCTTTGATGGTTGGGCAGGGCCAGATGCTCCAGTTGCCGTCGTCTTGACCACAGCCTGTGCAGAACAGATCCACGTGCTGGGATTTGCCGGCGTACATCACGGCGTCCATTGGTGCGTGAATATCGCGGACCCGCTGAATGGCTGCGCATTGGGCGTCGATACGGGAATGCAACTTATTGGTCCCCTCTGCGATCTTCGCTATGAGTGATTCCGTGTGAACATTCACGACGCTGCCCTGTCCTTCATCCCGTAGGTGACTTCATAGATGACCGCGTTCAGACTGTGCTTGCACTGGTCGAGGACTATGTAGCGGTCTGCGTCGTAGTCCATGTACGGGTTCAGGTTCTCACCCGCTGTTATGTCGGAAACCGCACGGGTTAGCGCCATTGCTTCGTCAACGTCACCAGTCGTTAGATCCCGGTGGAGGATGGCTGAGAGTATCCGGCGTATCTGCGGCACCGCGTCTATGTCATCCGTGAGCTCATGATCCGCGAGGGTGAGTGCCTTCCGGAGTTGCTGCTGTGCCTGCTCACGGTTGGGCGGGGTGTCGGTGAGGTGCGAGATGATGTCTTCGAGTTTCATTTCTTCACTCCAAACTTGTAGTGGCGGCCCGGCTGTAGTTGCTGGGTGAGCGCGTCGTATATGCGGCGGGTGATGGCCCATCGGGTGGGGCGAATGGGGGTCGCCTGAATGGCATCCAGTGCGTCCTTGAATGATTTATCGGCGGCTAGTGCGTTGGGCCAAAGCCTGGGCTCTGCGACTGCGCGCCTATAGAGATATATGGCGCTCAAATAGAGGTTGGATAGATTGTCGCGCTCTTTTTCAGTCATGACGTTTCCTTCGGTGATGCCACCCAGACGCGAATAATCCCGCTCTTCCTGGATGGGGTGGTTGACTCTCGGTAACCGGCACAAGTGATGACGCCGGCCTTTCGTGCTGCTTGGAACGCGTTGCCGTAGCAGGAACCGGACGGGGCGGGCCTTAGTGCGGCGCGGACATCCTCGACAGTGAACGTCAATCCCGATAGCGCATAGGTTTCGATCCACCGCAGCGCGTCCTGATGCCACTCGTCGCGGTCATCGAGTACGGCGGGGGTACTCATGGGGTGGTGCTCAGGTCGCCTGTGCGGTCGTCGCATTTCCTGATCAAGTCAATAGCGACCTGCATTGACCTAGACAGCGCGTCGTATCCAGTTGGTGGCGTATTCTCGCCGTATGCCGCTCGGCCAATTCTGGCCGCTACTGCATCCCTGCTTTTAGATAGACGTGCTTCGTCTATAGACCTTTCGTGGTTCAGTCTTAGTGCAATCGCTATCCAGTGCCGCGCCATGATCCAAGCATCATTTTCGTCCGTAACCGAAGGTGCAGACTCAGTTATAACCCCGCAATTCTCGTGCGTCGCCCACGCATCCGATACGCTGGTGGGGTCGTATGTTACGCGCCCCAAGTCTCGGATAGGGATGATGACATTCTCATCAAGGATTGCCTTAGCCATTCCGTCCAATGAGCCGAACGGCTGCATGGAACTTATCAATTGCTGAACTTCTTTTTCGGTGCTCATGCGGCTGTCCTCCGTGCTGCGTTGATGGCGTTCTCTGCCAGAACGTTGTCCGTGGCAAGCTCCCCGGTCTCGTCTGCGTAATCCAAGAAGTACGATTCGATCTCGACGTGCAGCCCGGTTTCGTCGTTGAGTTTCTGCATCCGGCGCGCAGTCTTTTTCATCTCGGAGAATGTAGCGGTGATGTTGTTCTCTTCGTTGTATTTGGCGAGTTGGGTTAGGTAGTTGGGCATGACAATTAGCCCTATCTCTCCGCAAGTGACACGGAGGTAGTGGTGTGGGGTGGTGCGGGGGTGTGGTTAGCTATCGTCGGCGAGCTGATGCGCCGGAGCTGAGTGCGAAGATACTTGGTGCTTGCTTCGCCCGCCGTGCTTGGCGTGCTATTGATGCAGTGCTACGACAGTCATCGCAGCGGCACCCTTTGTGGTAAGCCCATTCAGTGCCACATTTAACTTTCACGGCACGTTCTGCGCTGGTTTTGATCTGGTGGTGATTAGAGCAAAGAACTTGACACTTGGAAGTTTCTTCGTGGATACGTTCGGAGGACCAAGACCAAATGCGATGGGATACTTTCTGCGTTGGATCAATGTGGTCAAGTTCAAGTTCGGCGGTTGACCCGCACTTTGCGCAAGACTTCCCTGCGAAGAATGCTGCGCGACGGTTGGCGTACCAACTGCGCTGGTACTCAGCTCGATCTGCTTGGCTATTGAATGGCATGACGGCCTAGGCTGCGAGTGCGCGGCGCTTGCGCTTTGGCTGGTTGGTTGCGATCTGTGGTTTGAACTTCTCATCAATGGCGACAATGTCAGCCTCGGAGAATCGGATGGACCGGCCTTCGCGCTGGTGGGGCCATCCTCGGCGGTCACCTTCGCTGTACTGGCGGCACTTCTTCCAGACCGTTTCATCTGTGTATCGGTAGCGTTCCGCTACCTCCAGGACGGTCATAAGCTTTTCCATTTGCGGCTTCACCCTTCTGGGTTCGAGTTGTGTTTTGCTGGGTATGTACCCATCTAAACCCATCTAAACCCAACTTGCAACCCGCGAACTACATCCATGTAATTAAATCAAGGGGTAAAAGTGCCTCTGACTAGGTGTGATGTACGTAAAAAAGACTTTTAAATAACCTGATTCACACCTATGCTGAACCCATGAGTAACCAAGTAGAACCAACTCGGCGGCGACTGATAGCCCTAGCCAGAACCGAGCGAGGATCACGGACCCGCAATGAGGTCTGGGCAGGCATCGAAGGTTTAGCGTTCAACACCTACGCCAACTTCGAGTCAGGCAAGAGTTGGCCTCGAAGTTCAAGCCTGCGCCGGATCGAAGAAGTACTTGGTTGGAAAACTGGGGCAATAGATGAGGCTCTTGCCTCGGATATGGAACCGGCACTCATCACAGTGGCCCACATGCGGGGTAGTGAGCCCTTCGTTGTGTCAACCTCATCCATCCAGGGATACAGCGACAGCGACCTACTCCATGAGATGATGCGGCGTGCGGCGGCACGCGAGAGGTACGACCTTGCGGCGTCAGATGAACTCGGCGGCATCAGCAAAGGTGACGTAGGGGAGGGCTCATAATGTCAGTGCGACGTGAGAGGGTTTCTCCATGTTGGAGGCATGGCGTTGGGTCGAAGCGCTCGGGGTGCGCATCGTGGATGGCAATCTTGGGGAGCTCAATGGTGCCTATTTGCACGATCACCGAACAATCCTGATGGATCTCAACCTCGCGCCAGTCCAATACCATTCAACGCTCATGCATGAACTCGGGCATGCGTTCCATGACCACGACAGGACAACACCCAGGAATGAATGGGAGGCGTCCCAATGGGTGGCGCGGGCACTTATCCGGGGCTGTGAGTATGAGGCGCTAATAAAGGTGTTTGAGTGCCCCCAATCGATTGCCTTCGAGATGGGGGTTTTGCCCCGTGATGTCGTCAATTATCAGCAGTGGCGGGAAACGGTAGTCAGATCACCTGGCTGGTCCGAATCTGCGGAAAATAGCTGCTGACTTTTACAGCAGATACACACAAGACCACCGACCTACACCCAGCTAGAACCAACAATTTTTAGATCAGTACCCAATTTAGACCCTAGTTTCCGGGGCACCAATGGGGGTTCAAATCCCCCATCCTCCGCCAGAGAAAAAGCTCCATCGACCACGGGTCGGTGGAGCTTTTTCGTTGTCCGCTCCCGAGCCAGCGCCGAGTTAGCCCTGCGCGGCCAAGCGTGCGTGACGACGGAGGGCGGCTTCTTCGCTCGGTCCCTCGGGGCCCAACCCAAGCTTGATCAGGCCGAGGACCACCATGACTGCGGGTTTCACGGGCAGCCGGACGGGCCCGATGCGCGGAACGTCCAGGCCGAGCATCTCCCGTTGCCATGGCGTGAGGGTGGCGACTGCTCCGGCAAACAGCACGCGATAGCCGAGGCGCTGTGAGCGGGGCAGCGGTGGTCTGCGGATGAAGCCAATGACGTCACGGACTTGGTCGCTGCCCGTGAGCTCGGGCCTGAACTCCTCGAGTTGCGCCTGAAGTTCCGCTTCGCTCTGTGGCGGGTTCTCCACCCGCATGAGTTCTCCGGCGCGCGCCCATTCGGCCACATACTGGTCCGGCCCGCCCGGTATACCGAACCCGTACTTCTTGTGCGCGGTGAGGAAGGCGTCGGTGAAGGCAAGGTGTACCCAGCGCAGCAGGTGGGGGTCATTGGCGGAGTAGTCGCGGGTTTCGCCGCGGCTGTCACGGTAGGTTCCATTGACACGCTCGTGCAGTTTCAGCACCCAGTTGCTCCCGGCGCGTGCGGCATCCGTTGACCCGTAGGTCACGGTAAAGATCCAACGGATCGTACCCGCGAGGCGGCCCAGAGGATCGGCCTTGTAACTCGAAAAATCGTGGACGCCCGCCATCGCGCCCGGGTGAAGTGCCTGGACCAGCAGCGCACGGATGCCGGCAACGGTCGGCGTCATCGAACTGTGGATGGTCCAGGTTGCCGAATCGGGTGAAAAGTACCCGACGTCGTCGCCCTGTTCCAGTGCCTGCGTCCATTCAGGGGGTTCATCGCCAGTGCCGGAGAATGTGTTGCGAAGTTCGGTGCGGAGCCGGGAGAGCAGTGAAGCCATGTCACCAGTATGCGCTCAGCGGGGACGGAACGTCAGACGACGGCGTCGTCGCTTTCCGCTTCCCCGGCCGCCATGGCGCTCCACCGGCGCAGGTAGGCAGCGCCAGCGTCGTCGTTGATCAGCTCACCAGCTGTCAGGATGCGGTATGCCTTTGCGGGGATACCCTCTGCCGGCCGCACGTCCACATGGGTTACGGGATGCCCGTTGCGGTGGAGCCAGTCCGCCATGGCGTAGTCGGTTCGGGAGTCTCCGACCGTGCGCCATTCCTGGGGGAGGATACCATCTTGTGCCAGAAGCTCGACGGCGCGGCAGGCGCCAAGGTCTTTACCGACCCGCACCGATTCGATGTCGGTAGCGATAATGTTCGGGTCAATCCGGTAGTCGACGGCGTCGTCGGAGCCCGCCTCGTGGTGGTCCAGTCGGGACACGCCGTAACCGTACTGACGCATGAGCTGCAGGACCTCCGCGTCGAACGTTTCCTGCTCCGCACGGTAGTCCACGTTCGAAACGTCGATGCGCTGCTCCACGGAAATCATGGCGCGCTTGGTCTCATCGAAGAACATGTGGGACCCGTACTTGTTCTGAACCAGCTGGCGCACTGAATCGCTGAGTTTCTGCGGCATCTTCAGTTCGTGATCGATGGACAGCGGCCCCTCGCCGTCGGACGTGAAGGAGAACCAGGTGGAACCCTTCTCGCAGATCGCGTGGAACGTCACATTAGCCGGAAGCCCAGTAGTGAGTAACGGGGCCATGATCTGCTCCCTGATGAACGAATCTGAGCGACCCGTATTGAAGATTACTGGCCAACCAGTCACCGCGATGGACCGGAGGCTGGCAATGATTTCCGCTGAAACCTTCCGTGTCTCCGGATTCGCTATGGGACCGTCGACGTCGAGGAGCAGGGCCATGGCCGGTGTTGAAGAAGACATACCCACCATTATCCGGCCCGCGGGTAACCATTTGGCTACGAGGCATCGGGCACGCCGAGACGCAAATACCATTGGCGGCCAAAGTTATCTACGCTTGATGAGTGATCTTCAAAGCTGTAGGCGACGCCCGCCCGTACCCGGACCATGGCCATGTCACGCCCAAAGACTGGGCGGCGGTCGCTCCGCGCCAGATGCGGCTGGACGAATTGGTCACCACCAAGACCACCCTTGATCTTGAGGCGCTGCTCGCCGAGGACTCCACCTTTTTTGGTGACCTGTTCCCGCACGTCGTGAAGTGGAAGGGCGTCCTCTACCTTGAGGACGGGCTCCATCGGGCCGTTCGTACCGCCCTGCACCAGCGCACCATCCTCCACGCTCGTGTGCTGGATCTTGATGACTGACAAGCCGCCACCCCGGCATGAAACAGATCCTGCGCCGGAGCATCCAGAGAACTGGCACGGCCGCAAAATCATTACCGAAACGGATCTGGTCTCGGCCTTCCCAGACGAGGACGCAGCCTCCAGCAGACGCAAGATCACGTGGCGTCGGGTGCGCCACGGAATAGTTCTCATCGTCCTGTTGCTCGCATTGGTCACGGCTGTCTTTGTCGCAATGGGGATTTCGCGCGGAGACATCAAAATCGCGGCGCTTCAAACGGAACCCACGCCAACAAGTACCTGCCCACAGGGCCCGTTCTCCTACACGGAGGCCAAGACCATCACCGTCAACGTGTACAACAGCACGGGTCAGAGCGGTCTGGCGTCCTCGACCGCGGAGATCTTGAAGGAGCGCGGATTCACCATTGGCGCGGTGGATAACAAACGAGCCTTCGTCGATGGGTCTACGGCCGTCGTCGTCGCCGGTTCAGAAGGTCTGGATGAAGCGTTCACCGTCCAACGGAATATCCCGAACACCACTTTCAAGGTGGATGCGCGCACGGACGACAGCGTCTCCGTGATCCTGGGGGTCACTTACACGACGCTCGTGGACGTCGAAGCCCTTTCGCTGGAACCGGGAGCGTTGAGCTGCCCGCATCTTGAGCCGGATCCGGATCCGTCAACCTCAACCAAAGCGCCTGCCAAACCGTAGCGGGTCCTGGCTTGGCAAGGCCCTTAGCCAGATAGTTCGCCGCAGCCGGGCCCGTCCGTCCCGGCTTTCGGGATGCCTGTGGCGAACGGCATGGATGGGTCCCGGGCTGCGGGAAAACTAGCCGACGAGCGCCGGCTCGCGGCTTTCGCACAGGAACCGTGCGTACGCCGGGACGGTGAGGAACGTCGGGAACGCCTCGCCGAGGGCAACTTCCTCGAAAACCTCCCGTGCGTCGTCGAACCTGTCGCCGTCGAAGCGTTCCATCGCGTCGAATTCCTCGTCGAGGAGTTCAGCCACCCAGTTCTCGGTGACGATGTCGCCCTCGTCCGTTACCGCATTGAGGTGGATCCACTGCCAGATCTGGGACCGAGAAATCTCGGCGGTAGCGGCGTCCTCCATGAGGTTGTTGATGGCAACGGCGCCGTTTCCACGCAGCCAGGATTCGATGTAGCGGATCCCGACTTCGAGGTTGTTGCGGATGCCGACTTCTGTGATGACGCCGGGTGTAGCTGCAATGTTCAGCAGGGCCTTGTCATCGGGAATCACGTCCTCACGGGTTCGGTCCAGCTGGTGTGGCTTGTCCCCGAGCCCTGAATCGAAGACTTCCATGGCCACCGGAACCAGGTCCGGGTGCGCCACCCATGAGCCGTCGAAACCGTCTGCGGCTTCACGGGTTTTGTCCGCCCGCACCTTTTCCATGGCGACGGCGTTCGCTGCCTCGTCACGGCGGTTGGGGATGAAAGCGGCCATGCCACCGATTGCGTATGCACCCCGGCGGTGGCACGTGCGCACCAGTTGCTCGGTGTAGGCCCGCATGAATGGCGCGGTCATGGTGACCATGCTGCGGTCCGGCAGGACAAAACGTGGGCCACGAGTACGGAAGTTCTTGATGACCGAGAAGATGTAGTCCCAGCGTCCGGCGTTCAGCCCGGCAGCGTGTTCGCGCAGTTCGTACAGGATCTCTTCCATCTCGAAGGCTGCCGTGATTGTTTCGATCAGAACCGTTGCCCGGATGGTTCCGCGGGGGATGCCCATCAGAGCCTGCGCCTGGACGAAGATGTCGTTCCACAGCCGCGCCTCAAGGTGACTCTCGATCTTCGGCAGGTAGAAGTACGGTCCGTGTCCACGATTGATAAGACGGTGGGCGTTGTGGAAGAAGAACAGTCCAAAGTCCACCAGTCCGCCGGCAATCGGGGTGTTGTTCACCAGCATGTGCTTCTCCGGCAGGTGCCAGCCGCGCGGACGCACCACAATGGTGGGATTGTCCTCGCCGAGCTTGTACTCCTTGCCCTCGGGTGAGGTGAAGTCGATCCTGTCCTCCAGAGCGTCCATCAGGTTCAGCTGACCGTTGATGACGTTGGACCACGACGGCGTCGAGGAGTCCTCCATGTCCGCCAGCCACACCTTCGCGCCAGAATTCATGGCGTTGATGGTCATCTTCCGGTCAACCGGACCCGTGATCTCCACACGGCGGTCCTCCAGCCCGGGAGCGGTTGGGGCAACCCGCCACGAATCGTCCTCGCGGATATGTGCGGTTTCCCGGAGGAAGCGCGGATCCTGACCGTTGGAGATGTGCATGCGCCGATTTTGGCGTTCCTGCAGCAGCTCCTGCCGGCGCGTGTACGTGGCCTTGTGGAGCTGGACCAGGAACTCGAGCGCCTGCGGGGTCAGAACTTCGTCCTGCCGCCGTATTGAGGGTGCGGACAAGGTCACGCCGTTCAAGGTAATCAGGTCATTCATGGTGTTCTCCAAATCATGGTGGGCGGTGCGGGGTGCCCGAATCTTTAGTGGAACTGTCCTTCTTCAGTGGAACCAACGAGGGCAAGGGTGCTGCCGCCCGGGTTCAGAGCGGTGGCGACCTGATCGAAGTAGCCGGTTCCTACTTCGCGCTGGTGCCTGGTGGCGGTGTAGCCACGGTCTTCGGATGCGAACTCGCGCTCCTGCAGTTCCACGTACGCGCTCATGCCATTACGTGCGTAGCCGTGAGCGAGATCAAACATCGAGTAGTTCAGAGCGTGGAATCCGGCCAGGGTGATGAACTGGAACTTAAAGCCCATGGCGCCGAGTTCGCGCTGGAACTTCGCGATCGTGTCATCGTCCAGGTGCTTCTTCCAGTTGAATGACGGCGAGCAGTTGTAGGCGAGCATCTGGTCCGGGTGCTCAGCCTTGACGGCCTCGGCAAACTTCTTCGCGAGCTCCAGGTCCGGGGTGCCCGTTTCCATCCAGATGAGATCCGAATACGGGGCGTAGGCCTTGGCCCGGGCGATGCACGGCTCGATGCCATTGCGCACCTTGTAGAAGCCCTCTGCTGTGCGTTCTCCGGTCACGAACTCCTGGTCCCGCTCGTCGACGTCGGACGTGATGAGCGTGGCCGCTTCGGCGTCCGTCCGGGCAATGATGACCGACGGCGTTCCCGAAACGTCCGCAGCCAGGCGGGCCGCGTTGAGGGTACGGATGTGCTGCTGGGTGGGGATGAGCACTTTGCCGCCCAGGTGACCGCACTTCTTCTCGGAGGCGAGCTGATCTTCCCAGTGCACGCCGGCTGCGCCAGCGGCGATCATGGACTTCATGAGTTCAAAGGCGTTCAGCGGGCCGCCAAAGCCAGCCTCGGCATCGGCGACGATCGGCACCAGGTAGTCATCAACGCTCTGGATGCCTTCGGCGAATTCGATCTGGTCAGCACGCATCAGCGCGTTGTTGATGCGGCGCACCACCAGCGGCACCGAGTTCGCGGGGTAGAGGGACTGATCCGGGTAGGTCTGGCCGGCCGCGTTTGCATCTGCCGCTACCTGCCAACCGGAGAGGTAGATTGCCTTGAGGCCAGCCTTGACCTGCTGCACTGCCTGGTTGCCGGTCAGAGCGCCGAGGGCATTGACGTAGCTGCCGTCTTCACGACCCTTGGTGATGGACTCCCACAGCTTCTCCGAACCGCGGCGGGCGAGCGTGAACTCTTCCTGAACGCGGCCCTTGAGGCGTACGACGTCGGCAGCGGAGTAGTCACGGGTGACGCCATCCCAGCGGACGTCGGCCTGCCACTCAAGTTCGAGCTGCTCTGCGGCGGACTGGTTCGGATTCTCGTGCTGTCCCATGATGTTCTCTCCTTCTCATCGACCTGATCGGCAGGATCGACGTTCGCTTCTGTAAGTACAACTTTTATACATTTCCAAGCGGCTGCCCCCACATATTTGTGGAAAGAAATGCACTTCTTCGCGTATCCTCAAGAAATGACAGAGTCAGCGTGGAATCCGCCCACTGGGCCGTCGTCGTCCACCCCTTCAAGCTCCGCAGACGCGGAAATTGACGTTATTAGCCTCGGAAGGCGGGTCCGTCACCTCCGTAAAGGCCGAAATATGACGTTAGATGACCTCGGAGCGGTGGTGGGGACCGCGCCGTCGCAACTGTCCCTCATCGAAAACGGCAAACGTGAGCCAAGACTGGGAATGTTGCAGAAACTTTCCGCCGCACTGGACGTGACCATCGATCAGCTGCTCGGATCCGAGCCGCCCACCCGGCGGGCCGCCCTCGAAATTGAGTTGGAACGGGCACAGCGCGGACCCCTGTATGAATCGCTCGGGCTACCCAAGGTGCGCATCTCCTCACGGCTGCCCATGGAAGTCCTCGAATCCCTGGTGGGACTGCAGGGCGAACTGGAACGTCGGCTCGATGAGCAAGCGGCGACGCCGGAGGAAGCCCGGCGCGCGAACGCGGCACTGCGCTCGCAGATGAAGGAACGCAACAATTACTTTGTCGAGTATGAGGCTGAGGCGCAAAAGGTCCTCGACGCCGTCGGGCACAAAGGTGGCCCCATGTCTGAGAACGTTGTGGCGTCCATTGCGACGCATCTGGGGTTCACGCTGCACCATGTGAGTGACCTGCCGCATTCCACCCGCTCCGTCACGGATCTGAAGAACCACCGCATCTACCTCACGCACTCGCAGCGGACGGACCACAATCCGCGGACGGTGCTCCTGCAGGCGTTGGGGCACTATGTGCTCGGGCATTCGACACCGGAAAATTATGCAGAGTTTTTGCGCCAGCGGGTGGCAACGAACTATTTTGCGGCCGCGCTGCTGCTGCCTGAGAAGGCCACCGTGGAGTTTCTTCAGCGGGCCAAGGCTGCGAAGGAGATAGCAGTCGAGGATGTCCGGGACGCGTTCTCAGTGTCCTATGAGACGGCGGCGCACCGGTTCACGAACCTGGCCACCGAGCATCTGGGCATTCCCACCCATTTCCAGAAGACCCACAAAAGCGGCATTATCTACAAGGCGTATGAGAACGACGGCGTCACCTATCCCCAGGATCACACCGGCGCCATTGAGGGCCAGCCCTCGTGCAGGCAGTGGACGTCCCGGGCTGTGTTTGACGTCCCCGACCGTTTCAGTGCTTACAGCCAATACACCGATACGCCCAGTGGCACCTTCTGGTGTACGGCGCGAACGGAGCGTAGCGCCAGCGGCGAGTTCTCGCTCAGCGTGGGTGTGCCGTATGCGCATGTGAAGTGGTTCCGGGGGAGGGAGACGACGGCGCGTGCCAAGTCCTTCTGCCCGGACCCGGCCTGCTGCAAGCGTCCGCCAGCCTCACTCGCGGAAGATTGGGCCGGCTTCGCTTGGCCGAGCGCGCGGGCACACTCCCACCTGCTGGCAGCGATGCCACCCGGCGCGTTCCCCGGAGTGGACGAGACCGAGGTGTACTCGTTCCTGGCCGCGCATTCGGGGCGTTAACTGCTAAGCCCGCTGGCGGGTGATGATAGTGGGACAGGTGAGGTTCAGGAGTGCTTTGTGGCTCACTGAGCCGAGGGTCATGCGCTTGAGTGCCCCCCGCCCACGGCTTCCGACGACCAGCAGACGGGCGCTGGCTGCGGCATTGAGCAGTGCTTCCGCGGGAGGATCCTTCGTTTCAAGAACTCCCTGTATTGCCACGTCGGGGTACCTCGCGGTCATAGTGGTTACTACCTGGTTGAGGGTGGTTCTCGCGGCAGCGTCCGTCTTTAGCGGCACGGCACTTGAGGTAAGAATGAGCAGATCCTGGCTCGTTCGTTGTGCCTCTGCTGCGGCAAAATCGGCGGCCTGTAATGATTCTGCTGATCCGTCCACGCCAGCCACCACTCCTGCCCTCGTTCGGTTGTCCTGAGCGGGGATGACCGCTACCGGCGAGAGGCTCATGATGGCCACTTGGTGACTCACCGAACCGATGACCTGGCCTGGGCCGAGGTTGCTTTTGTCCATGCCCAGTACCACCATTTGAGCATTTCTGGAAAGGTCACTGAGAGCCTGCACCACGTCGCCGCTGTGTACCCGGGTGTTCAATAGAACGCCCGGGGCGATCTCGCAGGCATGGCGGACACCGGTTTCCAGGAGTTCACGTGCGGCATTGATGACCGTGTCGTAACGAGCGGCGTCCGGGATCATCGAGGACTCGTACACGGCTCGGATGAGGGTCACGGGGCAGCCGAGCTCGGCAGCCCGGTCAACGGCCCATTCAAGCGCAGCGAAACTGGCAGGGGACCCGTCGAATCCAACGAGGATTGGAGCGTCCGCAGAGGAACTAAGCACGCCGGGCATCGACTTCTCTGACAGTTCTTTCCGGCACGCCGCCACTTCCGGTCTTGCCTGCGGGCACACGTTCTCATCCATGGTGTGATTCATCTGCGTCTCCTCGGTGCGGTCCAGCTCACCCTGATGGTACCGCTAGGCGTTCCCCTCATTCTAGGTCGCGGCTTAACTCATCTATAGTGCTCGCGAGATGGGGCGCGTGCCTCATCTGAGAAACGCTCGACGCACTGAGGCGCTGTATTTCTGCCATGGCTCTTCCTTTTCCCGTGGGTTTCTTCCCGGGACTTGCGGCTCCGTGATTGAGCTATCTCCATGGGTGAGCGGTGCTGCAGGACGCGATGGTCACCTGATGACCTTTCAGATGATGATCCTCAGCGGTTCTTCAAGCATGCGTTTGAGATCGCGCAGGAATGCCGCCGCCACGGCACCGTCGAGTACACGGTGATCAGCGGTGAGGGTGATTTTTAGGACGCGGCGGCTGAGCAGCTGCCCGTCCTTCAGATAGGGTTCCTCCGTGGTGTTGCCGACTGCCAGGATGGCCGCTTCGGGTGGGTTGATGACGGCAGTGAAGTTATCTATGCCGAACATGCCGAGATTGCTGAGCGTGAATGTTCCCCCGCTGAACTCTGCCGGTGTCAGCTTGTTATTCCGGGCCCTCTCCGCAAGTGCGCGGGTCTCGGCCGCGATCACTTCAAGTCCCTTGGTGGCTGCGTCGCGTACGACGGGAACGATGAGTCCGTCATCCAGTGCCACCGCGACGCCGATGTGGGCGTGGCGGTACTGCAGGATTTTGTCCCCGGCCCACGATGAATTAACTTTCGGGTGGTCTTCCAGAGTTCGCGCGCAGGCACGGACCAGCAGATCGGTCACGCTGACCTTGATACCGGATTCTGCGAAGCGTTCATTGACTTCGGCGCGGAAGGCAAAGAGCCGGTCAACCTCCACCACGTTGGTGAGGAAGAAGTGCGGTGCACTGGCACTGTCCGCGAGCCTGGCCGCCATCACTTTGCGCATCGTGGTCAGTGGAATCTCCACTGTATCCTGATCAGTCTTCCCGGATTCAGCGGTCGCGGCGGGGACCGTCGCGTCCGGAGGATCTATCAGCGATGGTTTGTGTTCCTGGGCAGTTACTGCTGCTTCAACATCCGCTCTGACAATCCGCCCGCCGGGCCCAGTTCCGGTGATATCTGCAGGATCAAGGCCATGTTCCACAGCGATTCGGCGGGCGAGTGGTGAGGTGAGCGTACGTCGGGTCGTTGTGGCCGCTCCTGTCTCGGGAGGTGTCCCACTTCCGGGTCCGGTTTCTGCTCCGGAGCTAATGATGGCAATCGGCTTCCCAATGGGCACTGTGGTGCCCTCGGGGACCAGGAGCTTCTCTAAAACGCCGCCGTCGAAGACTTCCAAGTCCATGGTGGCTTTGTCTGTGTCGATTTCTGCGATGACATCGCCCTCGCGGACTGTGTCACCTTCATTTTTGAGCCAGCGGCTCAGGACACCTTCTTCCATTGTGTCGGACAGGCGGGGCATTATTACCTCGGGCATCGCAGTCTCTCCTATCGCGTGAAGCTGGTGGCGGTGAGAATCTCGCGGATGACCCGGATCAGGTCATGGGCGTTCGGCAGTGCCGCGAGTTCGAGCGGTTTTGCATACGGGAGAGGAATTTCGGCGGCGGCGACCCGCCGTACTGGGGCATCGAGGTAGTCGAACGCTCCTTCCATGAGGGTCGCGGAAATTTCCGCACCGATACCGTAGCTAAGCCAATCATCTTCGAGCACCACTGCCCGGCTGGTCTTTCGAACCGAGGCGCACACCGTTTCCCTGTCCAGGGGTCGCAGGCTGCGCAAATCCACCACTTCCACGGAGATTCCTTCTTCTTCCAGCTGCCGAGCCACTTCCAGGGCCACCGTGGTCGCCCTGGAATACGTGATGACGCTTACATCCGTACCCTCCTTTACGACGGCGGCCCTGCCAATCTCGGCGATGTGCTCACCATCCGGCACATCACCTTTAGTGTTGTACAGGGCAAGGTTCTCAAGGAAGATAACGGGGTCGTCGTCGCGGATTGCCGCTGTTAACAGTGCCTTGGCGTCCGCGGGTGAGGATGGTGCCACAACCTTGAGCCCGGGTATGTGTGCGTACCAGACCTCCAGGTTCTGGGAGTGGGTGGCAGCAAGCTGCTGGCCTCCCCCGCCTGGCATCCGGATGACCAGGGGTACGGCCGTTTGGCCGCCGAACATGCCGTAGATCTTAGCGGCGTGATTCACAATCTGGTCGATGGCTATCAGGGAGAAGTTCAGGGTCATGATTTCCACCACTGGCCGCATACCGAGCATGGCGGCGCCGATGGCGGCACCGACAAAGCCTTCTTCGGCGATCGGTGTGTCGCGCACCCGTTCAGCACCGAATTCAGTCAATAGTCCTGCCGTGATTTTGTAGGAGCCTTCGAAGATCCCGATCTCCTCGCCGATCAGGATGACATTTTCGTCTCGGCTCAATTCGGCGCGCAGAGCGTCATTCAATGCCTGCCGGTAGGTTGTGACGGTCATTTGTGTTCCTTTTTCACCAGTCATCGGTCATCGGTCATCGGTTCCCGGTCACGGGCTGGCCCGGCAGTGTGTTGGGTGCATTGGCAACTGGGCTGGCGTAGGCGTAATCGAAGAGCTGATCAGGTGTTGGGTCCGGGCTTGCGTCGGCGAAGACGACGGCGGCCTCGACCAGCTCCAGCGCTTCGGCGTCGATGCGCTGAGCCTGGGATTCCTCCAGCAGGCCAGCCTCCAGCAGCTGATGGCGGAAGGCGGGAATCGGGTCTGCTGCCTGTGCCTGTTCGACGTCCCCGTGGGATCGGTACCGTGCAGGGTCAACCACGGAATGTCCGCGGAGGCGGTAACTGGTCAGCTCCAACAAGGACGGTTCCCGTTCAAGGCGTGCGCGCTCCAGCGCTCGTGCCGCCGCGTCGCGCACAGCGACGACGTCGTTGCCGTCCACGCGTTCACCGGGGATGCGGTAGGAACAGCCGCGTTTGTACAAATCGGGTTCACCGGAGGCGGCTTCGACAGTGGTAGCCATGCCGAGCCCGTTGTTGATGATGACGTACACGATCGGCAGGTGCCAAAGTGCTGCCAGGTTCAGGGATTCATGGAAGGCGCCGATGTTGGTCGTTCCGTCGCCGAGCTGGCACATGACGGCTTCCGCTTCGGGGCCCGGGGCGCCGCGGTAGCTCAGGGCCAACGCGGCCCCGGTGGCGGGTGGGATTTGTCCTCCCACAATTCCGTAGCCGCCGAGCATCCGGGTTTTGGTGTCGAACATGTGCATTGAGCCGCCGCGGCCCTTGGAGACTCCGGTGGTTTTTCCGAAGAGTTCGGCCATGACCGCTCCGGCTGCCATCCCGCGGGCCAGTGCATAACCGTGGTCACGGTAGTTGGTGAAAAGATAATCCCGGGGCTCCAATGCCGCCATCAGGCCGACCACACTGGCTTCTTCGCCCAAATTGAGGTGGCAGTACCCTCCGATTTTGGCCCGCTTATACATTTGGTCAGCCATCAGTTCAAATCTGCGGATGAGTGCCATCTGCCGGTAATACCCGATGAGAGTTTCCGGTGTTTCACTGCCGGGAAACGGCACGCCCGTTTGAGTTGTTCGCCCTGCATTTTCCGGTTCATTCCGACCGACCATCATGTTCCTCCCGCTATGCGCTTTCCTCTGTGTTGACTCCACCACGGCTGCTATGGGCCCGGGGGTTGTTCCTGAAGTTTGAAGGTGCCGGTGCCCCCGCATGTGGGGCAGTTCTCGGGAGGATCCAGCGCGCGGGTAGGTTCACCGCAAATTCCGCACGCCCATTCGGTGGTAAGTAATGCCACGACATCGCGGCGGCTGACAATACCTGCGAGTCGTCCGGCCTCAAGGACAGGCAGACGTCCCATCCGCTGATCCACCAGTAGAGACCGAATATCGGATATCCGCGTGTCGGGAGAAATGCTGACCACCCCGGCGCTCATCACCTCAGAGGCAGTACGTCCGGGCTTGGCCAGCACATCGTATTCACTGACCACACCCAGTACATGTCCGGATTCATCTACTACAGGGACAGCACTGATCTGATGCCGTCCCAGCACTCCGGCGATCTCTTCGACCGAAGCACTTGCCGGAACCGTGAAAACCGGCGTGCTCATAATGTCGGCCGCCACTGCGGGGATGTGCGTCGCAGCTGTGCGCAGACGCGCGGACGTATTCCGGGAAGCACCATCGCCTGTTAGCTCGCTCATACCATAAGTGTGCCCCCTGCGCGGCTGTACAAGCTGTAGAAGGAGAGCGAACACACGAAAAAGAGGGAAATAAAACCATCACTGCAGAACCAGTTCGGCCCACACCAACAGTCTGAGTGCGGACCGTCATTGCACCGTTCCAGCGCAGCGACGTTCCCCTCTGAGTCGACTGCGACAGTGTTCACAGCTTGTGAACGGTGAACGACATGATGTGCTTGAATTTCGAATACTGGACCGATGGCACGTCGACACCCGCTTGCTCGGCTACTTTCTCGAACTCACCTTGGGCGATCAGCCTGTGGGGCGAACGGTCGAGTTTGTGCAACAACGACGACGCCTTCGTGCGGGTCAGGTCGTAACCGCTGAAGGTTCCACCGGGACGCAGAACCCGACTGGCTTCGGTCACCGCAGCCTCCCAGTCGATGACATGGTGAAGCATCAGGAAACTCAACACCGTATCGTAGGCAGCGTCTTCGAACGGCAGCTTCGTGGCATCAGCGCTCTGTACGGATACGTTGGGAAGTGCGGTGAGCCGCTGCCGAGCGGCGGCAACCATCACTGGATCAAAATCGATGACGGTGAGCTGGCAGCCGGGATGATCAAGGACGATCGATTCAGCCATCGCCCCGCTGCCGCCACCTATTTCAAGAACGTCTTTGAATACCTCCGTCCCGCCGAGTGCCGCGTACGCGATCCGGCGGGCAATGACATTCCAGAGACCACTGCGGCACAGGACTTGCTCCATACGAGACATAGTGGGCACTCTCGACCTCCAATCATGAAAAGACTCTCAGGCTATCTATCCACTTTTTTCGGGCCAAGTCCAGGACCGATTTCTAAGTTGCTGTTGACACGACGATCCTCTCGAACCACGAAGAACTGCCGGTGCCACCAGGCCTGCCCTGAAGCGGCAGCCCCTCAAGGTGATTCTGACGACCTTCCGCCTCCGGTGTTTCCTTCAGGTGAGATACTTGAAACAAGCCACCGTCCCCGATGGCTATCTTTGATGCCGGTACCGGCATCATCAGATGGAGGAAACCATGGTTGATCCTAAAACGCTCCCTGAAAGTGACCCATACCGGCACACCATGCAGGTTCGTGCACGCTTAACGGAGCTTGCCGAGCATCTGCGTGAAGACGTGCAGAAGGTCGATGAACCGGGCTTTAAGGCGTTGTTTGAAACTGCGGCCGAGGTCCTCACAGGGTTGGAGACTGCGGTGGCGGGCTACGAGAAGAAAACCGGCCTCGATGCAGGCCTCCTCGAATAGTTCGACTGCCGCGACATTCCAGTGTGGTCTGACCCAGTTCCCCTAGCCAGGGGAGCTGGGTCTAACCACGCGGCGGCGGAACGACTTTTGCCGCGCCGGCACAGAGCGTCAGTAGTAGGTGTAGTAGATACGGCGTGGCTCCAAGACCACCCACCCTTGCTCTCCCAAGAAACTCACCCCGGTCACTGCAACTCCAATACGCAGATAAGGTCGTGGCGGATACTAGGATATTCTTGGCCTGTCAGGATCGATGCTTTTTCCGACGTTTGCCTGCGCGCGCTGATGCTGATGGCAACGACTTCGGACGCCGCGCCTCCGCGAGGTGGCTTTTGCGCCAACCCGACGGCCGCATGGACCTAGCGGACTGTGAAACCCCCGGGGCAACTCGACTGAACCATCAGTGCGGTCTGCGGACAGCTCTGCACGGTGCACGGGAGGCCTTTTACGTCGAACTGGACGACGTAGTCATTTCAAGCCTGTCGAACAACCGGTGGCAGATGAGCCCCGTCTTCGTGACGTTAGCCTAACCAGAAGAACGGCTCCAACAACAGGTGTCACCAGGGTCGAGACGGTGCTTCTCACCGCCAACAATTCCTTCACCGGGGCGGCTGACAAAGCTCAAGACTTGATCGGTGCCCTGACCGAGCTGACCTGCAGCTGTTACCAGATTTGTCGAGGAAATGAGCGTGGCGCCCAGCGATTCAACGAGCCGGCGCTTGCTTTCGCTGCCCGTACCGATCACGTTGAAGCCATGAACCCGCCCAATTTGTGCGGATGTGACACCCACATCGCCGCCAATGCCGAGGATCAGCAGTGTCTGACCTTTCTGTAGGTCCAGCTGGTGTAACCGTCGTACGCCGTTGCCCCAGCAACGGAACCCCAGCGGGGCCGATAGTTCGCGATCTGTGCCCATACATCCGTGTCATGGTGTTGTCCTTTTTGCCGATGACGTTCTCGATCTTCTTGCCGCAGGACGGGCAGGCGAAGTAGGGGCAGGAAAACCCTGTACTCCCTTTACGGATCATCGAGGTCGATGCCGCCTTGACACAGATCAAATAGTGGAGGCCTTGCTACCATGGGCCTCCACAACCCATCGTTCAATGGAAAGAGACTGATCGTGCAAAAAATATCTTTGACTGCACTTGCACGTCATCAGCTGGAGATCGCCCGCAACGCCTCCAGCGGTCGTAGTGCCGATACAGTGTTTGGTGGACACGAACATGTCATGCGCCAGACAATGATCGCTCTGCACGCGGGTTTCATCCTTAACGAACACGAAAACCCTGGCGAGGCCACCATATATGTCCTCAGCGGCCGGGTTTCAATGACCGCGGAAGGTGAAGCGTGGAACGGCTCACCAGGAGACCTACTCGTCGTGCCGGACGCCCGGCACGCACTCGAAGCCGTAGAAGATTCCGTGGTCCTGCTGACAGTAGCCAAACACCAATGAATCTCATACATCAACCATGAACACTCTATGATCGTCGGCAGGCTGCGGAAGATCGCCCATCCTGACGAGGCCGGGCTGCAGAAGAGCCGAGAGCCCGCAATACGTACTGGTAGGGATTCTCTCGTGCGGTTGAAAATGAGCACCAATCCGCTCCAGCAAGACAGCTTCCCGTTTTCTCACTCTTGGAAGTGAGCCAACCATAGATCGGGACCGAAAACTTCGTAGTGAATGTCCCTGACGGGAACGCCCCGTTGACGTCCATGAACCCGGCGAGTTACCCGTTAAACAGCTCTCCGGTCTCCAGCTTCTCGACAAGCCGGGTGGTCATAGACGCATCGGGGAGTTTCCCAACATCTTCTGTTATCTACTCACGAAGGGCGAAGCAAACGAAGGAGTTGCCCGCGTGGAGCGGCATCATTTTTCGTTGTGAACCGGACTGAACTAAATGTGAGAGCATTTCGGCCGTGGGAGTGATACCGATTCCCACGCTGGCGAAAACGACCGGTCGGTCGACATTTCACCGTCAGGTTCGTGGAGGCGGCCGTTGACCGGTTTGACGGAGAACTGACGATGCAGGCCGTCGTCGGCCCGGTTCAGGCTCTACTGTCGTGGCTGATAAAACGTGACGACGTCCGGACACTCAGGGATATTGCCGTGAGATCCTGCCGCTGCCGGCACCAACCGGTGCTGCCCTCACTATCGAAACCCTTGAAGACCTCGTAGAGGAACTGGTGGGCGAAATTTACGCCTGCGCATCGGCCGTGTCCGCGTACTGCCGGTGAACGGGACGAAGGAGAACAGGCCGGCACGGAATCTGGCTAGCGGCGTCGGGACCGCATTATTGCCTTGCGGATCTCCTCAACCCACAGAACGGAGGATCCAACGAGCAACGCCAGTCCCCACTGCGCGGAACTAAGTGCGGTGGTGTCGAAGAACCCCTGCAGCATGTCGAGGTTTACCACCAGGACCTGCAGCACCACCACCGCCAGCAGGGCAACCCAGATGCTGTAGTTGGTGAACGTCTGCAGCGAAAACACAGAACCCAATTCCGAGCGCACGTTGAGCAGATTGAAGACCTGGAAGAAAACGAAGGTGGTGAACGCCAGCGTGGTCGGAAGCAGTGGATCGCTCGAACTTTTAGGGAACAGACCGGGCGCCAGGACGAGAACGGCGGTGGTGCCTGCCGCCATGACGACGCCGAGTCCCAGGATCCGCAGCAGCCGGCCGCGTGTCAGCAACGGCTCATCGGCAGGACGTGGCTTTTGTTTCATGATGTCCGGCTCGGCCGGATCCACACCCAGGGCGAGGGCGGGCGGACCATCCATAATGATGTTCACCCATAGGATCTGCAACGCTGTAAATGGCGCCCCGCCGGCCAGCCCGAGTACACCTGCGGTGACGAATATGAGAACGAAACCCCACGCCGTCGTCAGCTGAAACTTCACGAACTTGATGATGTTCGCGTAGATCCCGCGGCCTTCCTCGACAGCGGAGATGATGGTGGCGAAGTTGTCATCGGTTAAGATCATTTTCGCGGCGCCCTTGGAGACATCCGTGCCCGTGATGCCCATGGCGATTCCAATGTTCGCCTGCTTCAGCGCCGGAGCATCATTCACGCCGTCGCCGGTCATCGCCACAATATTGCCCTCCTGCTGCAGCGCCTTGACTACCCGGATCTTGTGCTCGGGCGCCACTCGCGCGAGCACACCGAATCCTGCCACGCGTCGGTTGAGCTCATCGTCGTCCAGGTCATCCAGCTCCGTACCCGAGGCGGCCTCGCCGGGGATGCCCAGCTGTCTCGCGATGGAGGACGCAGTAACCAGATGGTCGCCGGTGATCATATGCACGGCGATTCCTGCGGCTCGTGCGGTGGCGATGGCGTCTGCGGCCTCGGTCCGCGGCGGGTCCACGATGCCGACGATGGCGTAGATGGTCAGGTTGTCGGCGACAGCGCGGAGTTCATCGCCGTCTGTGGGAAGTTCACTGTCCAGCCGGCGTCCGGCAATCATCAATGTGCGTAGACCTTCGGCCGCCATCGCTTGGATATCGTGATGGACCATCGTCCGGCCCTTTTCGGTCAGCGGCAGGATGCCTTCGGGGGTGAGGATCGAATTCGCCCGTTCCAGAAGCACGCCCGGGGCACCCTTGACGAAGCAGCGGAACCTAGCCGGCGTGCTGTCTCCCTTGGTGAAGTTCTGTTCGTGGAAGGTGACCATGAACTTGTAATCGGAATCGAACGGCACTTCCGCCACCCTAGGGTGGTTGGCACGGACACCTTCGACGTCGATCCCACCTTTTTCTGCCAGCGCCACCAGCGCGCCTTCAGTCGGATCGCCCACGAGCTTGCCGTCCCGGATCCAGGCGTCGTTGCAGAGAGCCATGGATACGAGGGCATCCGACATGGCGGGCACCGGCTCACCGTCACTACTGAGGATTTTCCCGTCCGTGGCGTACCCCTCACCGGTGATGCGGAATGAACGGCCCGTCGCGTGCAGACGACGAGCTGTCATTTCGTTCAGGGTCAATGTGCCGGTCTTGTCCGTCGCAATGTGCGTTGTGCTGCCGAGCGTTTCGACGGCCGAGAGCTGTTTGATGATGGCGCCTCGGCGAGCCATGCGGGAGGCACCCATGGCGAGGGTGAAAGCGACCACGGCCGTCAGACCTTCCGGAATAGTGGCCACGGCGAGGGAAACAGCGGTGATGAGCAGCTCAGACCAGGATTGCCCGCGAAGGAGGCCAAGTATGAATACGACGGCGACTACCGCGAGTGCGACGGCGGTCAGCAGTTGTGCGAGCTGGTCGATTCTTCTTTGCAGCGGAGTTTTCTCATTACCTGCTCCTTCGAGCAGGGTGGCTATGCCTCCGATTTGGGTGTCCATGCCGGTGCCGGTGACCACCATGAGTGCCCGTCCCCGGCTAACATTCGTGTTCATGAAGAGCATGTTCGTGCGGTCGCCGAGTGGTAGGGCAGGATCGTCTAGGGCGTCATTGGTCTTGATCGCAGGCTGCGATTCGCCGGTCAGGGATGCCTCTGCCACCTGCAACCGTGCCGCCTCCAGAATCCGGCCGTCGGCGGGAACGGTCTCGCCTGCTTCGAGCAAGACAATATCCCCGGGCACCAGTTCTTCGTTGGAGACTTCAACTTCTCGGCCGTTTCGGCGGACCCGTGAGGTGTCCACCGACATTTTGCGCAGGGCTGCGAGGCTGTTTTCCGCACGGCTCTCCTGCACATAGTTCAGGACCGTGTTCAGGGTTATCACCGCAAGGATGACTACTGGTGTCTCCCACTCCCGCGACACGATGGCGCTCACGATCGCGGCCATGACGAGCACGAGGATCATCTTGTCCGCGAGTAGGCCCAGGATCTTCTTCCAGGCTGGCGCCTTCGCTTCATCCACCAGAACGTTCGGTCCGGACTTCTCCCGCCGGGCGCCCACTGCCGAGGCGGTGAGCCCGACGGAGGGGTCTACGTCTAGTGCGGCTGCGGTATCGGCAGCTGATTGGGTGTGCCAGTCCATTTCTGTTGTACCAAGAACCATCGGAAGTTCTCCTTCGTTGGGCTAGTCAGCCCGGGTTGCTTGGTCAATTGCCGCAGGGCACCGCCTAGGGCGTCGAGCTTGGGCTCCGGACAGAGCGCCTCCGGTGAACCGGCTCCGCCTTCCAGAAGTAGCCGTTCCAGTTCGTCCAGGTCCGTCAAATGACGATTGCGTCGCAGCCGCTGAGTAGTTGCGTGGTTCACCTTGTTTATCGTCAATGCTCATGCTGTAAGTCTCGCAGGCATCACAGCCATGGTCACAGACTCCAGTGTCCCGGTATGAAGCGGATTAATCGCCATCGGGTTCGCCCGGAAACTGACCGGCTGCAAGCGACCGTTATTAAGTGGTGGCCAGAGATCCAAACACGAGGCATCTTCTGCCATTCCACAGCAAAGAATCGGCGGGCCCCGGTTTCCCTAGGACCCGCCAATTTCTTATGTGGTTACTGCAGTCGGTTAGCGACCGCCGCAGTCACCCGTTACGTCGTCAACCAGTCGGTTGATGAACGCCGCCATAGCATCACGCTTGACGGATTCAACCGGGTGGTAGGAACCATCCGGGTAACCGGTGGAAACGCCGGTCTCCTTCATCCAGGAGATCTCGCGCTGGAACAGGTTGTTCACCTCAACGTCCGTGAACGGCTTGGTGTTCGGCGCCTCATAATCCGCCGCCGCATCAATGGAGCAGATTTCAGCAGCAAACCGGTTCATGAAGGCAGCCATTGCGTCACGATTGACCGGAGCCAACGGACGGTAGGTGCCATTCGGGTAGCCGTCAGACAACCCCGTTGCCTCCATCCAGGCCATCTCCTTGTAGAACTTGGTGTCAAGGGTGATGTCCGTGAACGGTGAGGTGGTCGGTGCATCGAAGGCGGGTTCGCCGGCAAGCCGGTACATGAACGCAGCCATCGCGTCTCGGTTGACCGTGCCGAACGGGCGGTACGTGCCATCCGGGTAACCGGTGGTCAAGCCTTCGTCGGCCATCCAGTTGATGTTCTGAGAGAACTTCAGGCTGTCCGGAACGTCGGAGAAGCGAAGCTTCCCGTCTTCAGCAACAACGATCTCGTCCTTGACGCCCTCGGCGTTGTGGTGGTGCAGGAAGAGAAGCTTGCCCGCGACGTCGTCCGCACTGCGGTGAACCAACAGTGTGGAAGCGTTCAGGTCAGCGAAAAGGGTGCTTTCCGATGAACCTTCTGCGCCCTCAAACCACATGGCAGGCTGGGTCAAGTTGAAACCGATCCAGTCAGTGGCGTCAATCGGAACATTGTTACCTTCGTCGTCAACGTTCAGCGGGTGCTCAGTGATGACGCGGTAGCTGATGTCCTGCGACTTTGTCAGATCCAGGCCAAGCGCGCTGGCGTAGATCGGCATGGTCACAACGTTGGTGTCGAAGGTGTTCGTGTCCACATCGCCAGCGAAATTGTTGACGAAGTTCAAGGAACCTTCAACAGGCTCGCTGGAGCCGTCTTCCTTGAGCTTGACGACCTCGAAGACAGACATATCCAGTCCCGCAATACGGGTTGTCGTAGCACTGAAGTCCGCCTTGTCATCGCCGGTGGTCTCGATCTCAACGGTGACGTAGCTGTTCTCGCCCAGCGAGTTCCAGTTCTGCCACGTGCTGATACCAACATTGAAGAGTCCGTCGTTGACGTCGCCCTCAGCAGCCGCAATGGCGGGAACGGTCGAAGCAGCACCAACCGCACGTAGATCCAGCTGATGTAGCGAGTCAAGCGACAGGCTCTCGGAGCGTGGGCTTTCAGCGCCGAGTACCAGCGGTGAAACCTTCGACAGGTACGCTGTGGAGCCTTCGCCCTGGTTCAGGTCGCGGCCCTTGAACGTTACGGGGACAGAGTCCGCGTTCGGGTCAAAGGTTACCTTCGCGCCAGCGGACATTTCCGACGTCGGCTGGGGGGCCGAGTAAACGGGAACGCGCAGCGCCGGAACGCCCTCGCTGGTGAACTGCACGCGGCCCGAAACATCGGCCAGGTACTGACGCGGCACGCCGAGCTGTGTTTTCTCAGCCGCCGGGTCAATCGTCTTGGCCAGCGCAGTGGGATCAGCGATCGTCAGGGTGACGACCGCTGTTGTGGACGCATTCCCCGGAACCAGAATGGTTGCAGAACCATCCTTCGCGGAACCAACGGTTACCTCAACGCCCGGCATGGTTGTTGCAGCCAGGTATTCGGCGGTGTAGGTGCGCACAGTCTCGGACTTGTTCTCGATCGTGATGTTCTTGGTGATCGAGACGGCTTTACTACCCAGTTCCACGATGCCGAAGTTGACCGAGGTCAGTTCTACGTTGTCCGCGGCAAAGGCAAAGACCGATGTTTCCAAAGCCTGCATGGCATCAACCCGGCCGGAGCCAACGCGGTTGGGCCCGTAAGCGATTTTGTCATCAGTGAGGATGTCGTGCGTTGCCGTATTCATGACAATGCTCTTGACTTCATAGGGGTTGAGCGTTGTTGCGCCGTAAACCAGGGCTGCGATGCCCGCGACGTTTGGCGTGGCCATTGACGTACCGCTCTTGACGGAAGCGCCATTGCCAGTGCCGACCGCGGCGGAACCGATGAGGGTACCGGGAGCAGCAATATCTGGTTTCACCACACCGTTAGAACCGTGGACGCCTCGCGATGAGCTGGCGTTCAGCGTATCCAAGGCACCGGTTTCAGCGGTTCCGGTTGCAATGTAACTGGCATCCAGCTGAACTTCGAGCGTGCCATCCTCAGCGGAAGGACGCAGCTTGTCCGAGAACGTATTGGTGAACTGAATGCCCGGGATGGTTGCGTTGCCGCCGATACCGGACTCGAAGACCGAGCGCGGCGAATCGAGGACTACACCTTCCGCGCCAGCAGCTTCAGCGTTATCAAAACGCTGCTTCGAACCGCAAGGGAAAGCACCGCCTTCTTCCCACTGGATCCAGACCCATTTGCCTGCGAGGGAATCTGCGGCAAATGCATCACAACCGAATTTGTTGGCTGCAGGCGCCATGACAACGGTGCCGTTGAGCTCTTCCTCGGTGGCTTTCGTGTAATCGAAGTTAGCGCTGTACTGGCCTGAAGCGGAACCCGCGACGCCGGACGGAGCAAGAACCTCTGCGCGGTCCAGGGTGACCTGAGAACCGACGGAGTTAGCAACGGTCAGCGCGGAAGCCGCGCTGCCCGGTGTGCCACCGACATCGTAGATGTCGCCGTCGTTACCGGAAGCGACCACGGAGAGCACGCCCTGCGCCGTCAGCGCGTTGACGATGTCCACCTCGGGGTCATCTGGCAGACCGAAGTTGGATCCCAGGGACATGTTGACAACCTGAGCACGGTCGCTGAAGTCGCCGTCCTTGTTGGGGTCCAGCACGTAATCGAGTGCCTGACCGACAACGCTGGAGGAGCCTTCGCAACCAAAGACGCGAATGGCGACCAGCTTGGCGTCCGGCGCGGAGCCTGGGCCGATCTTCATGTCGTTGACTTGCTCAGCTGTCAGGGTTGAGTAGTCACCGTCGAAAGTGGTGCCGTCGGCAGCGACTCCGTAGCCTGCAGCAGAACCGGCAACGTGGCTACCATGGCTCTGGCAGTCCAACGGATTGGCATCCGGCTGAGGGATCCGGTTTGCTGCGACCGCTGAGCCGGCGTCGTAGTCATCACCAACGAGGTCCCAGCCGCCTGCGTACTTCTCGGCGTCGAACAGGCTTGGATCCGGGGCTGTAGCCTCGGCTGCCTGAGCCTTTTCAAAGGCTTCGACCGTACCCGGACCACCGAAATCGGCGTGGGTGTAATCAAGGCCGGTGTCGAGAACGGCGATGGTGACATCTTTACCGGTCTGATCCCGCTCAACCCATGAAGAAAGGGCGTTGGTATCAGCTACCGCGCCCTTGTTTTCATACGTTTTGGGGATGATGCCGCTGATCTTGACGACGTCGCTTCGCTTCGCGATTTCGCGGATTGCTTCTGCATCACCGGTGATAGCAACACCGGGAATGGTGTTGGTGGTGGTGTAGATGTGGGTGGCGGCGGCGGCCTTGGTGACTTCCTGCGCCTTGGCCTCGATGTCAGCCCTGATGGACTTGACCTTAGCTACCTTGTCGACTGGATCTGCGCCCTCAAGGCGAACCTCCAGCGGCTGCGTCTGCTCAAAGGCGCCCTTGCCCTCGAACTGAATAAACACGGAAACAGGACCCTGTTTGGTGCGCAGGTCCTGGGTGATTTTGAGATCCGGACGTTTCTGGTTTTGATTCTGAATGCCTGTGGCCGTAGCTTCGCCCTGCGACGAATTGTCTACAGCCAAAGCAGGCGTCCACATGCTGCCGGCGAGCGCAAGGCCTGTTAGCGATGCCAACACGGCCTTTCCGGCTCCCCGGTGGTGTGACTTGCTCATACTGCTCCTTAAAGAAGGTCAGTCAGGACCGATTTGCCGAGTCTTCTGTTAAGTGTCCCCGAACCGCTGTTGACGTGGCCATGACAGGTGTGAGTGATGTTGCTGCGTTACAAGATGCGTGTCAACAGACAGGTATAGCCCTCCAACCGAATGGTTTACCCAAAGAACAGCTTCATGTGGTTGCCGTCACAAGTCAACAGCTGTCCACCAATTTGAGACACAATAAATGGCGCGTCCGAGGAACGCTATGCGCGCGGCGCCAACCGATCCTTCAACCGGCGGTAACGACGGCGCAGCAAACTCACCAGAGAAGCGTCGCTGACTGCTTCCTCGAGCCGCCCCAGGCGCTCGGACAGCTGGCGGTTCTGCTCCAACGACTGTAGGAGTAGATCCTCCGCGTAGTTCTTGCGCTGATGCAGGTGATCGGCGAGCTGGGACTCGTGTTTGGTCAGGTAGAGCAGCGCACCGAGGCCGTTGTCCTTGACGTGTTCCTTGAGGTGCCGCTCCCTCACCAGCAGGTCCAGCCGTTGATGCTCGTCACTTTTGGCGATGACACTGTTCCCCAGGGCACCGGTAGCCTCCCTGCGGTGATGCCAGAAAGCTAGCGGCTCCTCACCGATGAAACTCATGGTGTGAGCGGACAATACGCGCAGCAGGAACTCCCAGTCGCCCACGGCCGAGAGGTCCTCGTCGAAGTAGCCGACGTCGTCGTGCAGGGTCCTGCGGTACAGCACCGAAATTGGAACGAAACGGTTGACGCGGAGGATGTCGAACAGGGTCACGGAGGTGACGTCGGGCTCGAAAATCTCACGTGCCACTTCCACGATGCGGGTCCCGAGAACCCGCTCGAAGACCATCTCCGTGCGCACTGCAACACCGGCGTCATTACTGCCCCTCAGCCGGTCTACGGTCCGGGTGAGGAAATCCGGGTGCCAGGTGTCATCGTCGTCGTGGACGACGATGAATTCTGATTCGCTGGACCGGATGCCGTGATTCGCGGCGGCCTCCATGCCGACTGACTCGTCGTGGTGGATCACCTGTACCCTGTCACCCAGGGCCGACGAGTGTTGCTCGACGACGTCGTCGACTTCGGCAACCGAACCGCCGTCGTTCACAATGACCAGCGTCCAGTCCTGAAGGGATTGCCCCAGGACATCGCTGACGGCTCGCTCCAGTAGTAGGCCCCGGTCCGTCGTTCTCATAACGATGGCGACGGCGGGTTGGGCCTTGTTCACTGGTGTTCCTTTCGGTGCAGCACACGCGCCTTGGCGGATGCCACAGTTCGGATTGCTTTGAAACTGCGGGAGTTGAACCAGCCTTCGAGTTCGGCACGGGCGTCGTCGGCCCGTCTGCGCTGTCCCTCAAGCTGCGACTCGAGGTGTTCGCGCTCGGCCCGCAGATGGGCGAGCTCGGCGGACTGGGCCAAAAATATGCACGTTCCGACGTCCGAGAACCAAGCACCCTGCGGCGCAAGTTCCGGAATGGTCGGCAGCTGAGGTGGCTCAGGCGCGTTCCCGTTGAGACCGCGCACGACGGCGTCCCACCAGCGATCGTGGTGTTCTCGAAGAGCCGGATGTGCGGCTTTCAAATGATCGCGGATCTCTGTTCGCCGGTTCCACGCCTCGGTGATGGCCTCCTTGAAGGCAGACCCGACGAGGTCGGGAAGCGAGAGCGCGAAGCCGCCCAATCCCCAGTTCGCCAGTGTTCCGCGCAGCCGTATCTCGCTGTAGTCCTCGACGGCGAGGGCGACGCACGGCAAAAGGGCATCCGTTGCGAAAACCGCAGGATGGTAGCGCGAGGTGATGACCATGGAGGCTCCAGCGGTGAGCGCTGCTGTCGATGCTGCGTCAGTGATGGGCCGCAACTCCACGTTCTCCGACTTCATTTCCTGCGCGATCCGGGCGTGCATTGCTTCGTCGCCGTCGCCCGCGCCCTCGATTGCCATGTGAGGCAGGAAAACAATGGGCAGCCCGGTAATGCGCGACGCATGGTCCAGGGACGCGGCCACGTGTTTGATGAACATTTCCGGCGGCATGGACCCCGTGCCGGAGGCAAAAGTTGCAGCGATATACGCTCCGGCAAGCTGACCCTGTACGTTCTGGGACGCAGTTGCATAGAAAGAGGCATCATCCAAGCACGGAACCACGTTGTTGTTGTCCGTCAGTTCCCTGCCCAGAGCCAGAGTCGATGCCTCGCGGGCGCCAAAAACGACGGCGTTGTGCACCAGCTCTGCGGCGACGTCGCGGTCACGGCGTACCAGTGTTGGCCCCAGTGTCTGGCCGGAGATCACCACTGGCAGGCCGAGTTTGCGAGCAGTCGCGGCCACGGCCGCCCGCTCAAACAGCAGCCATCCGTACATGGAGTTCAGGTTGCCACCGCCTGCAATGAGAAGGGCGTCGCAGGTTCGCAGCGTACCGGCAAGCCGTCGTGCGTCCTCCTGGCCGTCGTCGTCGGTCACCACCGCGTCGAAATACGATTCCCGTTCCAGCGGAGACCAGGGGAACGGCAGGCTTGGGGCGGATGCGCATCCGAAACGCTGCTGCGAGTCTGCCGGATTCCGGCTCAGCACAACAACATCGCTCAGGCCTCGCTGCTCCAGTTCGTGGACGGCGGCATGAGTCATGGCTTCATCGCCAACATGGTAAATGGGCTGGCCTACGTCCCCGAGTACTGCAATTCTCATCTGCTTGTGACCTTATTACTCCGCACGTCCCGCCTAGCCAGCCTGAACGGCTGCGCCACCCTGCCAGAGTGCGTCGAAAGGGGCATTGGAGGACACTCGATTGCGGATGCCCTCGGTCACGAATGCTTTCGCTGTCCGCGCGGCATCAAGAGGAGTTGTGCCCTTGGCCAGCTCGGCGGCTACGGCTGCTGCCAGCGAACAGCCAGCTCCGCTGACGGCAACTTCACCGATCTTCGGTGCGCTGAGCACCTCGAGCTGATCGCCATCGTAGTAGATGTCGATGGCGTCCTTGCCTTCTAATCTCACGCCACCCTTGGCCAGGACGATGGCACCGCTCTCGTCGTGAATCTTGCGGGCGGCGGTTTTGAGGTCCTCGACAGTGGTGATTTTCATACCGGACAGGGATTCGGCTTCGAAGTGATTGGGCGTGACAAAAGTGGCCAGCGGAAAGAGATTGGCCTTGAGAGCCTGGTCCGTATCCAGTGCAGCGCCGGGTTCCTGACCCTTGCAGATCAGCACTGGGTCCAGGACCACGTTTTTCCAGTCCTGCTTCTTCAGTGCTGCCGCAACGGTGTCGATGGTGGCAGGGGTGCCCATCATGCCCAGTTTCACGGTGTCCAGCTGCCCGGAGTAGCACTGCTGGATCGCTTCGAGCTGGTCCGAGATGACCTGGGCTTCAACCGGAACGAACCGATGATTCCAGTTATCCTTCGGGTCAAAGGACACAATGCACGTCAGAGCCGTGATGCCGAAAACGCCGAGCTCTTGAAAGGTCTTGAGGTCCGCTTGGGCACCAGCGCCGCCAGTTGCTTCCGAACCGGCGATCGTCAGTGTGATGGCAGGAGACGATGTGTTGTGGGACATACCCCTATCTTGCTACGTCAGGGGCCGTGATGGCGAGCCCGTAATCAGCTTGATAGCAATCTGCCCCCTCCGCCGAGCCCGGGAGGTCATATGGCACAGTGGACCGTGTGAGCCCAGCAAAGCCGACAGCGCATGGCGTAAACACACCCGATCGGGGCACCGACAGGCTGTGGCGGGGGATGTCTCGCGCAGAGCGCGACGCCGGACGTCGGCAACGACTGCTCGACGCCGGACTGCAACTTTTTGCGACGACAGGCTACATGGCCACGACCGTTCAAGGCCTCTGCCGCGAAGCCGGAGTATCGTCCCGCTCGTTCTACGATTACTTTTCGTCACGCCAGGAACTACTGGAAGCCCTCTACGTCCTGTCGGCCCAAGACATAGAAACACGACTCAAGGGGTTGCAGATAGCCAGCGGAGACACTGTGGAGGATGTGATCCTGCGTGGTGTTCACGCCAGCGTCGGGCCCATGCTCGAGGATGAGCGGCTGGGCCGCGTCGTCGAAATCGAATCCGTCGGCGTCTCACCGGCCCTCGAAACCCGGCGGCGCGAGATGAACGCCCGCATTGCCGGCGCCATTGATGCGATGCTGCTCGAGCTGATGCGCCGGGGCCTCATCCGCGAATTTCCTATCGGGCTGGTGGGACTCATGATCGTGGGCGGGATGACAGAAGCCCTCATCGCGCACCTGAGCAAACCCGAATCCGAGAGGCCCCAGTCACTGGACTTCGTCACGGACATGGCGCACGTCATCGTCCGTATCGCTGTTGCTTAGCGCAGTCCTTCGCATAAGGCCAAAATCTCTGGATCACTGGTCAGCCTATCCAGAGTGCTCCGACCCAGCGCACTCATTCCAGGGTTCGAGTCTCGGTAGTACCAGACGAGACCCATGGCCTGTTGGAATGCCCAGGCAGCGCCAGGTAGCCACTCAACGACACTGCAGTTAAGACCGGCGCGGAGCTTTGACCGCGCACCAGCATCCAACAAGTGCCACGCGGCAACAAGATCAAGCGCCGGATCAGCGGCCCCGAACCCACCCCCATCGAGAATGCCAACCAACCGTTCGCCGCTGATCAGAAGGTTGCCCGGGATCAGATCTCCGTGAGTCATGACATCGGAACCCGCAGGCGGCAAAGCCCGGAACCGCGCCCAGAGACCGCGAAGCAGACCGACGTCGAGTAAGCCTGCACTTTCACGAAAGCAGAGTTCCATCCACTCATCGGAATCAGACAAGCGTCCGCCTCGACCGGGTCCCGAGAAGTGGCGGCCTCCCGTGTCAGCTGCGCGAAAAGTACTGATGAGCACCACCAGGTCCTCGACGAACTTCGTAGAGCCGGCCAAGCCCGTCGGTGTGGCAACCTCGCCCGGTAGCCAGGTCTGAACAGACCACGGCAGTGGGTACATGGCGGCCGGCCTACCGATGGCGACAGGCTCGGTAACTGGGAATGGGCAGCACAGGGCCAGCTCACCCTGGGCTGCCGCTTCACGACGCACATCTGTGAGCACCTGGTCTGGATTTCCTCCACGTAATGGGAGGCGCGCCGCGAAGTCATCGCCAATGCGGAAGATCGCATTGACCGTGCCCTCCGTTGCGATGCGGCGGACGGGCTCGCGTCGCCATTCCGGAAACTGCTCCACAATTAACTGACGAACCATGTCATCGTCGAGGTGGAGCTCGTCGTCGTGCATTGGCATCTGACAAAAGTATCCCACGGCGGCTTGCTGCTGTGGCGTCGGGCTGCGGCTCCGGCTTTGGTGCTGGGGCGCTAACCGCTTTCAGCCTCGAGCGCTCGCCGCCTGCCACAGGTGCATTGCCGCGTAGGAACGCCATGGCGTCCACGCTGTTGCATGAGTTGCCAGGGCGCGGTGATTCGCTGCTTTGGAGGCGTCGTCGTCGAGTAGGCCGAGGGCTTTCGCGCCGGCAACCAGTGCGACGTCGCCGGTCAGCCACGAGTCGGGATCGCCGATGACGCGCATCGCGATGTACGAGGCTGTCCAGGGCCCAATTCGTGGACGTGAAACAAGATCCGCGCGCAAACGCTCGGGCTCAGAGTCAACGCGAACGTCCAGTTCGCCGTTGGCCAGAGCACGCGCAGTACTCACGATGGCGCGGATGGACTGACCGGGAAGTCGCATCGGACGGTCCGGATCAAGGGGTGCGTCCTTGGGTGGATCAGGGATTCTGTCCGCTATCTGCGCGGGCGTCGGAAAGAGACGGTTTAGCCCGTCGAAGTGCGAAACATAGGGCGACCCTGCCCAGGCAGCCATTCGAGTGAGGTGCGTTCTTGCGGCAGCAACAGAGATCTGCTGCCCGACGATCGCCCACACAACGAGCTCATGCGGATCCACCGTGCCCGGAACTCTGATTCCCGGAGTGCGTTCAACAAGCGGGGCAAGAACTGGATCTGTTGCAAGCGCAGCGTCGATGGCCGCGGGGTCGGCGTCGAGGTCAAATAGGCGGCGGACACGCGCCACAGCAGGGCCGACGTCGTCCATGTCAGTGAGCTCCAACCGCAGGTTGAGATGCCAACCGGTGGCGGCCGTTTCAGTCGCGGTCACCTGAAAGGCCGCGGGTCCATGGGGCAGCGCGAGCGTGCGAGCGTACGTCAACGGACCACCCGGGGTGAGACTGGCTACGTCAACATCCTTGATGGCATGGACCGCCAGAAAGTGGAAGACCCCTGGTGCATTGAAGGGCTGCCGCACCGGCAGGTCGAGGTCCAGTCGAGCAGTCACTGTGAGCGCCCCGGCGACAGGTTGGCCATGCTAGTCAAGGCAGAATTCGTTACCTTCTGGGTCCTGCATCGTGATGAACCCCGCCTCCATCGTCGCGTTGTCGGGCTCGACTCGATAGGACCGGGTGGCACCGAGTAACCCAAGGCGGCTTGCCTCGACCTCGAATGCTTTCATCCGCTCGGCGCCGTCGAGGCCTGGTGCTGCACGGACGTCCAGGTGGAGCCGGTTCTTGGCCGATTTACCTTCGGGCACCTGCTGGAAGAAGATGCGTGGATGGGGACCCTCGAGAGGCAGTATGGCCGCGCGAGAATTCCACTGATCCCGAGGCACTCCGAACGATCCGAGCGCAACGTCCCACGAATCGAAGCCAGCCGGTGGCGGTTGCATCTGATACCCAAGAGCTTCCGCCCAGAAGGAGGCGAGCCTCGCTGGATCAGCACAATCGAAGGTGATCTGGAGTTCTCTGGTCATGGGCTCACTCTTCCACGAAAGCTTCCCTGCATCTACGCACAAACGTGGCCCAGGTGCAGGTGCGTGGTTTCGGCACCGCGTACCTGCACCTCCGCCACGTGTTTGTGCCTTGGGCGGGGAAAAGGCCCAGCCGGGTCAGGCGTAGCGGGGGAGCCCTGCCGCTTAGAGCGAGGCGAGGATCTCGACGCGATTCCCGTGGCCGTCGCGGGTGTGCAGCCTCTCGTAGCCGTCGAAGGAGTATCGCTCGCGCCAGTCGACGTCGAAGCCGAGACTCGACAACCGTTCACCGAGCTCGTCCAGGGCAGGAACGTCATTGAGCACGAGAGCGGGGTGGGCCTTCCGTGCTGGGGCGAACGGGCCCTCGACTCCCACGTGAATCTCGGCGTCGACCTCTCCCGAAGCGTTGCGGGCACGGAACCACGCGCCTCCCCGCCCCTTGAGGGCGGCAGGCTTATCGATCTCCGTCAGCCCGAGCCCGTCGCCGTAGAACTTCCGGGCAACGTCCTCCCCTCCTGGCGGGCAAGCAACCTGAACGTGGTGCAACTTCATAGTTTCTCCTTCTCGTTTTCCGATGGTGGGCTCCTGCAGTCCGAGGCTCCTCACCCTTTATCTGGGCTGGAGCAACTCCTCACAAACGCGTGGCCCAGGGTCAGGTGCGTGGTTTCGGCACCGCGTACCTGCACCTCCGCCACGTTTCTGCGTAGAGCGGCGTCAAGCATCGAGGTGGCCAAGTAGCTCGGTTTCGGCCGCGTTCAGGTATCTGCGCAGCCCCTCGGCCGCCTCGGTGCGTTGTCCAGCCCGAAGCTGGTCCACCAGAGCAACGTTTCGGTGTACATAGTGGGTGTGGAAGTCCGGGGCGGAGGCCATGCCATGAAACACCAACCGCATCTGCGCCAGCACCCGGGTCATCAGAGTATCCAGTGATGCGCTGCCGCTCATCGCAATCACTGCGCGGTGCAGTACCTGGTTCGCGGTGGCCATCCGGGAAACCGATCCGGCTTCCCGGGCGGCGGTCGCCTCCACTACGATCGCGTCCATGGCATCAAGGGCCGACGGCGATACCTCGCCCCACAGGACGGCGGCCGGCTCGATCATGCGGCGGACCCGGTAGATCTCCCGGACGTCGTCGGATGTAGGGGACGCGACGAAAACTCCACGGTTCGCGATTCGCTTAACCATCCCCTCACTGACCAGCGTGCTGAAAGCTTCCCGGAGCGTGTTCCGCGAGACTCCGAGCGAGACCGACAACGCCTGCTCCGATAGTTTGGTGCCCGGAGTCAGCTGCCCGTCGGCAATGCGGCTGCGCAGTACCGTGGCAATCCACGCCCCAGTGTGCGCATGTTCGGCGGTCTGGCCGGTGGGATTTCCCAGCAGCGCATTCATCGGCATGCCCTCCATCTAACGGTGCTCGCCCTCACGAATGGTCCCCAGAGATTCACCGCGTACGACGGCGGATCCCGGCTCCTGCTGGCCCCTGGACAGAGTGCCCGAACAGTGGGCGGACACAGTGGTTTCCATTTTCATGGCCTCCAGAATCACGATGGGGTCGCCCGCGGAAACGTCCGCCCCGTCGTCGGCCATCCACTTGACCAGGTTGCCGTTCATGGGAGCGGTGAAGGCGGCGTCATCTGGTGCAGTGTCAGCGCCGACAGCAGACCCAGTGCCCGCACCCCCGCCGCTCATCAGCGCGTCCCACAGCCCGGCCGGTATACCAAGGCGAACAGCCTTGCCCTCAATGTCCACCGTCAGCCGTTTGCGTTCTGCGCTGGGTTCGGCCGCTGTGAGTTCCGGCGACGCAACCAGTTCATCCGCGAACTCCGTCTCAATCCACGTCGTGTACACGCCGAGCGCATCCGGGTTGGTGAACGCCGGGTTGCGCACTACCGCGCGGTGGAAGGGGATGACGGTGGGAAGCCCGCGGATCACGAGCTCGTCCAGAGCAGCGCGAGCGCGGCGCAACGCCTGCTGCCTATCGGCGCCCCACACGATGAGTTTGGCGAGCAGGGAATCGTATTCGGCTGGAACGATGCCTCCGCTGCGCACACCCGTATCCATGCGCAGTCCCGCTCCCGTGGGTGGCTCGAATGCCTCGACAGTTCCCGGCGAAGGCAGGAACCCACGCGCTGGATCTTCGGCGTTCAGCCGGAACTCGAACGCGTGCCCGCGCGGTTCCGGATCTTCCGTGAGGGAGAGCTCCAAGCCGTCCGCAATACGGAATTGCTCGCGGACCAGGTCCACGCCGGTGGTTTCCTCGGTGACAGGGTGCTCCACCTGAAGACGTGTATTCACCTCAAGGAAGGAAATGATCCCGTCTGGTGACACCAGATACTCGACCGTGCCAGCACCCGTGTACCCGGCCTCGCGGCAAATGGCCCTTGCGGATTCGTGGATCCGCTTGCGCTGATCGTCCGTGAGGAAGGGGGCCGGGGCTTCTTCCACCAGTTTCTGGTTACGTCGCTGAAGCGAACAATCCCGGGTGCCAACCACCACTACGTTCCCGTGCGTATCGGCCAGGATTTGCGCCTCCACGTGTCGCGGTTTGTCCAGGAAACGCTCCACGAAGCACTCTCCCCGCCCGAACGCCGCCGTCGACTCCCTGACCGCAGATTCGAAGGCATCCTCGATGTCTTCTATCCGGCGCGCGATCTTCATCCCGCGTCCACCACCGCCAAACGCAGCCTTGATGGCAACCGGCAGCCCATGTTCCTCCGCGAAAGCCCTGACCTCGGCGCCGTTCTCCACCGTGCCCTCCGAACCCGGCACTAGCGGCGCACCAGCACGGACCGCGATCTCACGCGCTGTGACCTTGTTCCCCAGGTCGCGGATAGCTTGCGGCGACGGCCCAATCCACGTCAGCCCTGCATCCATCACTGTTTGCGCGAAATCAGCATTCTCCGACAGGAAACCGTAGCCCGGATGGACAGCATCCGCCCCAGAGAGGGCCGCGGCGTCGAGCAGCTTGGCCATGTTTAGATACGTGTCCGTACCCGTGCTGCCCTCCAGCGGGACCGCCTCATCTGCGAGCCGTGCGTGCAGCGCATCGGCGTCCGGATCCGAATACACGGCAACGGAGGCAAGCCCTGCATCCAGACACGCTCGAATCACGCGGACAGCGATTTCGCCACGGTTGGCGATCAGGACCTTCTTCATGAACGGCCTCCTTGCATCAATTCGGGTTGCAGCGTGTCTGGATCGACGACGACGAAACGGATGGCAGCACCCGGCGCCAGTTGCGCTGCCACCGGAAGATCCTCCGGTACGACGACGGCAATCACCGGGTAGCCCCCCGTTACCGGATGGTCGGCGAGAAACAGGACGGGAAGGCCCGACGGCGGCACCTGAAGCGCACCGGCGACGGCACCTTCACTGGCCAGCTCACCCTCGCGCGTACGCTGCAGCGGGGCCACTCCGTCGAGCGTCAACCGCACGCCCACCCGGTTCGATTCGGCGCTCGCAGCCCAGCCAGACCCGGTCAGTGTTTGCAGAGCATCGCGGTCAAACCAGTCTGCCCGTGGGCCTGTGGTGATGCGCAGGATCGCGGCGCCGTCGTCGGCGAGCGGTTTCTGTGTGGTCGGCTCCGGGTGGCCGACTATATGGGAGGCTTCGACGCGACCGATGGGAAGCATTGTGCCCGCGCTCAGGGGTGCCGGCCCGACGCCGGACAGGGTGTCGGTGGAACGGCTTCCCAGAATCTTGGGCAGACTCAGCCCGCCGCGGACGCCGAGGTAGGTGCGCAGCCCCTCGACGGGTGTTTCGAGGGTGAGGGTCTCGCCGTCGAGCAGGGCAAACGGGGACCGCATTGGGGCAGTGTGCGTACCACGAGCGCCGCTGACGGAAGTGGGGGTCTCCGCACCGGCCAGTGCCACCACGACGTCGCCGCGTGCCCTCATGACCAGCCCGCCGAATACCGTTTCGATCACAGCATCGGTAGGCGAATTACCCACCAGTCGGTTGGCCTGCCGTGCAGCGGGGACATCAAGGGCACCAGAGGCAGATACACCGAGATCGCCGTACCCCGGACGTCCCAGATCCTGAATCAGCGACTGCATCCCCGGTGCCACGACCTCGAGAGCGCGGGCCGGCGCGACGGCCGGTGCGTCGCCAGACGCCGCGTCGTCGTCGTCCGCTTGTTGCGTCAGCTCCGCAACCGCGACAAAGCGCACGCTGTCGCCCGGGCGCACCAGCGCCGGCTCGTCCCGGCCCAACTCCCACATGCGCGCCGACGTCCGTCCGATCAACTGCCACCCACCCGGCGACTTACCTGGATAGACGGCCGAGAAATGCCCCGCCAGAGCAACCGATCCAGCAGGAACCGCCGTGCGCGGAGTATCGCGCCGCGGCACATCGAGCACATTGTTTTCACCGTGCAGATACGCGAAACCTGGTGCAAAACCACCGAAAGCCGCCGTCCACGTCTGCGCTGTGTGTGCCTCCACAACGCCGTCCGGCCCCAGCCCGGTGAGCTTACCGACCTCAGCCAGATCCTCGCCGTCGTACACCACCTCAATGGTGACAGTCCGGCCGGCAACGTCAACAGGTTCAGCAAAATCGAGATGCTCGACGGCGGCATGTCCCGCCAGCGCGCTGACCCGTGTTTCGAACCGCAGCAACACAGTTTCGGCAGCGGCGAGCACGTCTCTCTGGCCCGGCAACGGATGCTCGAGGAGCTGGGCGTGGAGTGAGAGGACGGCGTCGAGCGCGTCAAGCTCCACCAGAAAAGCCCGCGTTCCGGCCCAGCGGATGGAGGGAATGCTCATACGAAACTCTGGATGGTGACTCCAGCGTTTTCCAGCCCGGTCCGCACTGCGGCTGCCATGGCCACGGCGCCGGGAGTGTCCCCGTGAACGCAGATGCTTTCCGCATTCATTGTCAGTTTCGATCCGTCGCGCGCAATCATGATTCCCTCGGTGGCCAGACGGATCATGTTCTCGGTGACAACGGCGGGATCGTGCAGGACGGCGTCTGCCTCGCGGCGCGAGACGAGAGTGCCGTCGGGGTTATAGCTGCGGTCCGCGAAGGCTTCGGCAACCGCGCGCATCCCCGCCTGCTCGGCTTTGGCCAGAGCAACGGATCCGGGCAGTAGTAAGAGGGGTAGTTCAGGGTTGAAAGCATGAACGGCATCGACCACGGCCTGCGCGTGAACTGCGTGGTGGACGATGGTGTTGTAGAGCGCGCCGTGGGGTTTGACGTAGCTGATTTCACCGCCGGCAGCCCGCGCCAGAGCCTGAAGGGCGCCCATCTGGTAGAGGACGTCGTCGGCAAGTTCGGTGGGGGAGCAGTCCAGAAAGCGGCGGCCAAACCCGGCGAGATCTCGGTAACCCACGTGGGCACCGATGGTGACATTACCGGCGACGGCGTCACGACAGGTCTGCGCAATCGTCGATGGGTCCCCTGCATGGAAGCCGCAGGCCACATTGGCGCTGGAAACGGAGCGCAGGACGGCCGCGTCGTCGCCCATGGTCCAGTTTCCAAAGGATTCGCCGACGTCGCTGTTCAAATCGATGGTGCGCATGGTGACCTCCGTCTCATGGTGCCGTGGTTCAAGCATGCATCAACGGAATGGATTGTTCAACAATCTAGTGGTTATGCGTCGCGTCCCGTGATGTCCGTCAGCGCTTCCTTCAATGTGCCGTGCTGGAACGTGAAGCCACTGTCTACCAGCTTCCGCGGCTCCACCCATCGGCTCTTGAGCACCAGCTCGGTCTCAGTGCGAATCACCACAGCACCAAACTCCAGCAGCCAACGTGGCGACGGCACGCCAACGCGCATACCGAGTGCCTCCCGCACGCTGCTCATGAGCGCCTGATTGGTTACCGCCTCAGGAGCCGCAGCGTTAATGGGACCGTGCAGCGAAGTGTCCCCGTAGATGTGCAGTACCGAACGGAACAAGTCCTCAACATGGATCCAACTGAACATCTGGCTACCCAACCCCATGGGACCACCCAGTCCTAGCTTGGCCAAGGTGACGAATGGGCGCATTACGCCACCGCCGGGACCCAGAACAATCGCGATCCGCAAGGCCACCTGCCGTACGCCGTCGACCACTGACTGCGACTGCGCCGCCTCCCACGCTTTCGCCACGGCAACCGAAAAGCCAGACCCAAGTTCGCCGTCGTCCTCCGTCTGTGGACGGTCCTGCGCATGCCGGTAAATGGTGCCGGTGCTGGAATTGATCCACAACGACGGCGGCCTGCCGCCCGACTTTCGACAAGCCGCCAGCGCCCTGCCGAGCTCGGCGGTGGTCTCCGTGCGCGAAGAAAAAATGGCGTCCGCGTTGGTCTTGTAGTAGCGGCAGTTCACGGTTCGACCGGCGAGATTGATCAGCATGTCGGCGTCGTCCAGCAACCCCGCTATACCTTCGGTGTCTCCCCAGGTGACTGCCGTGCCACGGCCGATGATGCGCACCTCCGTGCCCATCTCCCTGAATCGCCGTTGGAAATACGTGCCGATGAAACCCGATGCTCCGGCGATGACAACAACTTTGAGGTTCATGGCTTTGCGCTCCTGATCAGATTGACAACATCTTCAACGATTCTTCGCACAACAGGCAGGCGCGACAGGATGACGAGCCGGGCAACCAACGGTGCGGCGTTATCGATCAAGGTCCTGGTGCGGCGTTGGTTGGGCGAGCGGTCATACACCCAGAACAGGGTGACAGCCATGTAGCCCAGCCACAACAGCTCCGGCATATCCTCCCGAATCGCATGCGGCGGCTGCGGGCGGGACACGGTGACGGCTTGCTTGAACAGGGCAATCGACTTTCCGCGAGCCACCGCTGCTTCGTCACCGAAGGGGCTAACGGTCGACGACGGCCTGATGGCTACCTGCAGAAAGTTGGCACCGAAGTCGTGGTACGGCCCCATGACGTCCACGCCGGTCTGCAAAATGACCCGCAGTTGCTCGCCCAGATTTACGCCGTCGCGCAGTTGCGGAAGAGCGCGAGATCGGTGCTCATCCTGGATCGATTTGTAGAGCTCGTGGACCAGATCGTCCTTCGACTCAAAGTAGTAGTACGCGTTCCCGGTGGAAACCCCGGCGTCCGCTGCGATGCCGCGCATGGTGGTTTTGCTATAGCCCTGCTCGCGGAAAAGACGCAGTGCTGTAGTGATGAGCAGCTCGCGGGTGGCTTCGCGCTTGGTTGCCAAAATTTCTCCTTTTTGAACAGGTTCAATCCTAAGTAAAGCACTATTCTGAACGCGTTCAAAATCTCTTTTGAGGGCCTCTGCAGGTGCGTGAGAGAATTGATGCTTGGCCCACCCAGGGCCCTCCAGTGTTAATACAGCAGGCCATCCGCCAGCGAACCACTAGATTGCGATAATCCCATGACAGATACCCAGGCCCTGAAACCCAGTGCCCGCTTTGCCTCCATCGGCAGCCCCTACTTCGGCATCATGCTTGCTGCACTCGCCGTCGTTCTGATCCTCTCAAATATTGGTGCGTCCAAAGGCGTCGTTATTGGGCCGTTCATCACTGATGGCGGGTTTTTCCTCTTCCCGCTCGCGTACATCCTCGGAGATGTCATCAGTGAGGTGTACGGATTCCGGGTAGCCCGCAAAGCGATCATCACCACCTTTCTCCTGTCCGTCTTCGCGTCCCTGTGCTACTGGATCATCATCGCCCTGCCCGGATTCGACGACGACTTCAGCACCGCAAAACAGTCAGCCCTCGAGCTCGCGCTCGGTCCTGTGCCGCTGATTGTGCTAGCCAGCCTGCTCGGATTTGTTGTTGGCCAAACGCTGAACTCGTTGGTCCTGGTCCGCATGAAGGAACGCTTCGGCGAGGGACGGCTGTGGGCCCGGCTGATGGGCTCCACCGGGGTCGGCGAGTTCGCGGACACCCTCATCTTCTGTTCCATCGCGGCCCCGGTCATCGGCATCACGGACTTCCCCACCTTCACGAATTACGTCCTCGTCGGGTTCGTCTACAAGACCCTCGTCGAGTTCGCCTTCGTGCCCGTCACGTCCATGGCCATCGGGTGGGTCAAGCGGCGCGAGCCCAGCTACGGCGTCGCACCCTTCTAACCCGTCGTCGTTCACCACCCGCAAAAACGTGGCGGAGGTGCAGCTGCGTTGTTTCGTCACCACGCGTCTGCTCCTCCGCCACGTTTCTGTCTGGTCTAGTGGACCCAGCGTAAGCAGCGTGGCCTAACGACGTCGGCTCTCGGCAGCAGTGATGGCCGCTAGGACCCGAGCCTTGAGTTCGGCTGCGCGAAAAAGGTCGGCCCACTCGATGCGGAGAAACTGCCACCCCATTTCGGTGAGTGCCTTCTCCCGTCGTCGTTCCTGGAAAAGCGCATCGCTCGTTGGTTGGTAGTCGAAGTACTTGGTCTTTCCATCGAACTCGAACGCGAGTTCGAGCTCCGGCAAGGCAAAATCGAGCCGGTGACTGCCGAGGCGGGTCTGAACAACGAACTGCTCGATTGGCGTGGGCAGATTCGTGCTGATGAAGAAGTGCCGCGTGAGAGTTTCGCCAGGAGATTCAGAGAGCCCACTCGCTTTCTCCATGACCTCTCGGGCACGACTGATCCCTCGGTGGCCGGCCAGAGACTTGAGAATGTGCGCAATGTTCTCCCGATCTGCCCCTCTCCGCAGGGCATGATCGGCGACAATCAGGCCCTGTTGATGCGACAGAATCCGACCGCAGTCCACAACCGTGCGCTCCACACTCGTTGTCCTGAAACCGTCAATCACCACTATCTGGTCTGGTGGAAGGACAAAGCAGTGGCTTTGCACGTCGAGGCCGTGGCCATGGGCGGATATCGCGAAACCCTGCGTTGCGTGAATCTGCTGGTTGACCCGCCACAGGTTGAGTTCCTGCAGGCACGCGGCTGAGGTGTGGCTGTACACCATCCTCCCTTTCGACGTCGAGAGGATGCCGTGTTGATGGGCCTCCAACCGCCGTCGTTGGAGAGTGTCTTCGGAAGGAGGTTCCTCTGACTTGTCGGCGATACGAAAGCAGCCGCGACGAACCCTTTCGAGAGATTTGTCTGTCACCAGGGTCTGGATGTGCCGTTCGGTGAGGCCGTGCTCCAGTAATTTCTGCGGAAGGGAAGAGAAGGACGCAGTAGAGAAAGTAGCGCCTACCGCGGAGCGTAGTAGCGGCCCAGCACCTCGGCCTTGAGGTCAAAGAAGGTGCCGTCCTCGATCGCAAGCCGTGCATCGTCCACGAGTTTCACAATGAACCGTTCGTTGTGGATCGAGACGAGGGTGGAGGCCACCATTTCCTTGGCCCGGAACAGGTGGTGGATGTACGCGCGGCTGTAGTGGGCGCACGCGTAGCAGTCGCAGCGCTCCATCAGAGGGCTGAAGTCGCGTTTGAACCGGGCGTTGGAGAGGTTCCAACGGCCGTCCGGGGTGTAGAACGCGGAGGTTCGGGCAACACGGGTGGGGGAGACGCAGTCGAACGTGTCCGCACCGTTCTCGATGGCGGTGAAGAGGTCGTCTGGTTCGGAGATGCCCAGTAGGTGCCGGGGTTTGTCCTCGGGCAGCTCTTCGGAGCACCAGCGCACAATGGTGCCGAGGTTCTCCTTCTCGAGGGCACCGCCGATTCCAAAACCGTCAAAGTCCATGGCGCCAAGGTCTTGGCAGGCTTTCCGCCGCAGATCCTCATACTGCGCCCCCTGGATGACGCCGAACAGTGCTTGGTACGGACGGTGGGCCCGGGCCGCGGTCAACAGATCATGCTCAGTCACGCACCGCTCTGCCCACAGGCGCGTCCGCTCCAGGGACTGCTCCTGGTAGCCGCGTGAGTTCATCAGCGTGGTCAGCTCGTCGAACGCGAACATGATGTCCGCCCCGAGCTGGTGCTGGATCTGCATGGAGATCTCGGGTGTGAACCGGTGGCGATCACCGTTGACGTGGCTTTTGAACCACACCCCGTCGTCGTCAACGTGTGCCAGCCGTTCCTTGCCGGCGGCGACGTCGTCGTCCGCACCACCGGAGGTCACGGCGTCCATGTTGATGACTTTCTTGAACCCCGCGCCGAGGCTCATCACCTGGAATCCACCGGAATCGGTGAAGGTGGGACCGTCCCAGTTCATGAACTTTCCCAAGCCGCCGGCCTCGTCGAGAATGTCCGCGCCGGGCTGCAGGTACAGGTGGTAGGCATTGGCGAGCAGGGCTTGCGCACCGAGCTCCTTCATGGATTCGGGGAGCACCGCCTTGACGGTCGCTTTGGTTCCGACGGCGATGAAGGCGGGCGTCTTGATCTCGCCGTGTGGGGTGGTGATTGTCCCGGTGCGTCCCTGAAAGTCAGCGGCAGGCAGCGACGTGCTGTCCCGGAGGCGGGTTTCGACGGCGAATGAGAATGAGGGTTTCTGCGATTGAGGATGCACCCATCTATTTTGCCAGCAGATAGCGGACCTACGGCGCCCCTACTCCAGTGTCGATGTCACAATCGGCTCCGAATCGGGGTAGTGCACGCCACGGAACTCGTCCCAGCGTTCCCACACATCGTGCAGTTGCTTCGCGCCGAGTTCGTAGGTGGAGGCAATCGCGATGGATTCCCCGCCGGGCAGATCCCCAAGGATCAGCAGTCCATCGCCGCGCTCGGCGTAGGCGTGAACGGTTAGTCCGAGCTGGTTGGCGCTGCGGAACCACACCTTGCCGGTGATGTCGATGCCGGTGGGCAGGCTGGCCGAATAGTCTTCGCCCGGGGCGCGAACGTCGTCGAGCCCCAGCGTGGAAATAATGGATCGACCATCCTTGGAGGCGCCTGAGAAGTACAGGGTGCGACGGGTTGAGTTGGGGTGTCGTTCGAGGGCGAAACGCAGCTGCTGCAGGAACGTGACCCACCCTTCGGTCACGGTGGGATCGTCATTGGCGCGTTCAACACTGATGCTGATGCCGCCCTGTTCGGGGTGCAGCTGGAACGTGTCTCCGCCGTCAACTGTCAGACTCCGATGATCAGCGTCTTCCACAGCATTAGTGAAGTAGATGGTGTCGACTTCGTCTTTGAGTGAGTCCGAATCCCAGCCATGCCACTGAAGCAGCTTCGCAGGCTCGCGGAGCATGATCCAAGCCTGCTGGGCATCCGCGTTTACATGGACCGTGAGCGCTTCGGTGCTGGTTGCGGGAGCTGGAGTGTCCGTCATGACTTGACTCTACTCTGGCCGGTCAGGCCCGGCCAGAGGCGAATTTAGTCAACGCGGATGCCTCGGATCGCGATGAGTTCATTATTGATGCGGCGGTCGATCTCCTGTGGGGTCAGCGTTTCTGACCCGCCATGCGTGCGCAAATACATCAGGGTGTATAGCCGCAGGACGCGCCATTCCTTCTCGGTGACGTCGTCGCCGGCAGCCGATGCGCGTTGAATCTCGCGGTCGTACAGGTGCGGTTCGTTCAGCTGGCGTTGTCTGACGGTCGCGGCCACCTTCGCTTTCAGCGGGTCCGTTTCGACGTCGTCGATGGTCCGCAGCCGTGTGGTGAACTCTTCGGATGCTGTGAAGTCGCCGTTTTCGTAGGTGATGTATGCCGCCATGGCTAGGCAGCTTTCAATCCACTTCCAACGTGCAAAGTTGCCGTCAAAATCTTGGCCGGTAACGAGCGAGGTGACCATTAACGCGTTATCGGTATCCAATAGCTCGACGAACAACACATGGGCGAGGTCTCGCACGTCCTGCAGGTTGCTGCCGGATTTTATGTTCAGTCCCTTGCCCAGCCTGGCCGCGAGTTCCTGAACCGCTGGGCTTTCCGGGTGGACTGCAGCGGCGTGCGCGACGACGGCCTCCGGGGTTCCGTCCTCAGCCGGGATGACATCCACTGGTCCTGTGGCTGGTGCGGTGTCCGCTTCCACTCCGACACGAACGGTCGACGACGCTGCCATCCGCACTGTGGAGCCGTCGTCGAGCGTGGCGGTCACCAGTGCGGGAACGCCGTAGTCGTCTTGTTCCACGGTGATCTCGCGGACGTGCTGCGCCGTGCCACTGGGGGTGAGGAGGCGTTGACCAGCGGAGACGGCACTGGCCCGGGTTGGACGCGTCTCGGCTGCCATGGTTACCTCCCCCAGCAGACGTGAGCCATGGCTTGACGGAGCAGGTTCCCACGACCGCCGGTGAATTCATTGAGCAGTCCGGGGCTGAGGGCTTCCTGCGGTGACACCCAGGTGAGTTCCAGGGCGTCCTGGCGCGGATTGCACTCCCCGGTGACGGGGATGATGTAGGCCAGTGCGACGGCGTGTTGACGGTCATCTGTCAGCTCGGTTTCCGACGGCGCGGGGAAGTATTCAGCGATGGTGAACGGCACGGGGCTTGCGGGGAGCTGCGGCATCGCGAACGGACCGAGGTCTTTTTCCAGATGCCGGATGAGCGCCGCCCGGACAGTCTCTCTGTACATCACGCGTCCGCTGACGAAGGTACGGATCATCTCGGCTTGGTCGTTGGCCTGGAGCAGCAACCCGACCTCCGTGACATACCCGAGCCCGTCGAGTCGCACGGGAATGGCCTCCACATAAACCATGGGTAGGTGGCTGCGGGCCTGGGCAAGGTCCTCTTCCGAGAGCCAGCCGGGGGTGGGGTCAGGAGTGCGAACATTCATAATCAAGTTCTACCCCACATGGTCGCGGAGAGTCATCCGCGACTCCCCGGACGGTCCTTTTGACTCGGTATTTTCCCCACGCAGAAAGGGCCATGCCGCTACGAGGGGAACGCCACGCCTTCGCCGACGACGCGCAGGTGCAGCCTGGTTCCTATCCGGGCGAGGCCGATGTTCCAGTGCCGGATCGAAATGATTTCCTGGTGTGGGCAATCCTCTTCATCTGGGTGCGCGTCCAATTGGATTTTCACGGTGATCTCGGGTCCAAAGAAGTCTGTTTCGAGCACGATGCCGTGGATGGGGCCGCCGTCCGCGATGCGGATTTGTTCGGGGCGGAGCATGAGTTTCACGCGGCCCTGGCACGTGGGCCGGCGGACGGGGATGCCGCCAAGGGCGCAGGTGGCCAGGGAGCCTTGAAGTTCGGCGTCGAGGACCACTGCCTCGCCCAGGAATTCGGCGGTCTGCCGGTCTGCGGGGCGGGTGTAAACCACGAACGGGTTTCCCACCTGGGCCAGAATGCCGTCCCGCATGACGGCGACTTGATCGGCGAAGGAGAGGGCTTCTGCCTGGTCGTGGGTGACAAGAATTGCTGTGCAGTCTGCCTCGGCCAGGACGTTCGCAACGGCTTTTCGAGTGGAGATGCGCAGTCCGGCGTCGAGCGCGGAGAACGGTTCGTCCAAAAGCATGAGGTCCGGTTCGCGGGCTAGCGCGCGGGCCAGTGCTACGCGTTGCTGTTGACCCCCGGAGAGCTCGTCGGGCCGGCGATTGTAGAAGTCGGCTGTGAGGGAGACCATGTCCAGGAGCTCTGCCACACGGTCCTTGGCAGTGGCGCGGTTGAAGCGTTTCCGGTCCAACCCGAACGCCACGTTTTCTCCGACGGACAGGTGCGGGAAGATGGCTCCGTCCTGGGCCACGTATCCCACGTTTCGGCGGTGTGCCGGGACGAGCTTGGGGCCGCCCGCCACCATTTCATCATGCAGGAGGACGGTGCCTGTCTCTGGTGCTTCGAAGCCCGCGATGATTCGCAGCAGCGTGGTTTTGCCGGATCCGGAGGGCCCCACGATGGCGGTGGTCACGCCCTGCTGTACGTCCAGGCTCACTCCACGCAGCACTTGGGTGGTGCCGAAGTTTTTGGTGACGTCGCGGATCGTCAGATGGTTGGTGGTCTGCAGTCTGTTGTCTGCGGTCACGCCGCTCCTTCAGTGTTCATAGTCCAGCGGCCTTTTGCGACTGTGAGTACAGCAGGTAGGTCATCGGCAGGGAGAGCACGATCATGGCGAGCGCGTAGGGTGCGGCGCCGGCGTAGTCGATTTCGGAGGTGAGCGACCAGAACTGGGTGGCGAGGGTATGTACCCCGGTGGGTGCCAACAGCAGCGTGGCGGTGAGTTCGGTGCTGACGGCAAGGAACACCAGGGCTGCGCCACCGGCAGCGGCGGGCGCCGTGAGTCGAAGCGTAACCCGAAAGAACGATGACAGTGGTGAATGGCCAAGTGCCCGGGACGCTTCTTCGAGTTCGCGCGGTGCCTGCGACAGGCCGGTTCGTAGGGTGACCAGTGCGCGTGGCATGAACAGCAGCACGTAGGCGGCGATGACAACCGGCGCGGTTTGGTACAGGGGGAACGCAAAGTTGATGGTCACGGTGATCAGGGCCAGACCGACCACAATCCCTGGCATGGAACTGGTGACGTAGTTCAGTCCTTCAATGAAGCGCGTTGCTGGTCCGCTGTACCGGACGGCGAGCCAGGCAATGGGGAACGCGAGGATTGTGGTTGCGATGGCGCCGGTCAGCCCATACCCGAGTGTCTGGAGGACCGCCGTCGTGAGCTCAGGGGTGTTCCAGATGCGACTCCCACCGGCCAGTAACCAGCGAAATACGTTCACCAGAGGGACCCCGAGGGCTAGGACGGTGATGACGACGACGACGGCGATTGCCGGAATTCTCCAGCGGCCAAGGGGCAAGATGGTGGGGGTGGAGGCTACGCCGGAGCCGATCCGTGCGTAGCGGGCGTTTCCACGGATGCTTGTCTCGGTGAGAAGGAGCAGCAGGCAGAGAAACACCAGGACGCTGGCCAGCATGTTTGCGGCGGAGCTGTTGAAGGTGGATTGGTACTGGACCATGATCGCGGTGGTGAACGTTTCGAAGCGGATCATGGCGAAGGCGCCGTATTCGGACAGGAGGTGCAGCCCCACCAGGAGTGCGCCGCCGATGATCGGGATCCACAGCTGTGGCAGGACCACGCGCCGGAAGACGTTCCAGGGGCCGAGCCCCAGAGAGGCCGCGGACTGTTCGATGGCCGGGTCCATCCGGCGCAGCATCGCGGCGGTGGGGATGTAGACCAGCGGGTAGTAGGACAGTACGGAGATCAGGACGCCGGACCACAGCCCTGAGAGTGAGGGGATGGTGCTGACCCAGGCATAGCTATTGACGAACGCCGGGACAGCCAGTGGAGCTGCGAGGATCAGCGCCCACGCCTTGGCGCCCGGCAACGACGTGCGTTCCACCAGCCAAGCGCCCAACACACCGATCGCGATGCAGAGCGGCACTGTGACAAGGGTGAGGAGCACGGTATTGAGCAGCAGGTGAGCAACGCGTGGCCTGACGATCAGGTTATAGGCGGTTTCCCAGCCGGTGTTGACCGTCATGACGGCAACGAATCCAAGGGGGATGAGCGTGCCGAGGCTGATGAGGATTCCGACGGTGAGTACGCCCACAGGGGGACCGGAGCGTTTGCTCCAGCCCCCCTTCGGGTGACGCGCCGTCGTCGTGCCGGCCCCTGGTTTATTGCTCACAGGGGCCGATCCGGTGTGGTGCTGTGGTGTTTAGTGGCACCGTTCTAGATTAGGCCTGCCGCCGTCATGAGTTCGACGACCTTTTCGCTGTTGAGCTTGGACGGGTCAACCTTGGGTGCTTCAAGCTCTTCGAGCGGGACGAGTCCTTCGCGCGGTTCAACGTCCTTGCCCACTGGGTACTCCCAGTCGGTGCCTTCGCTGAGCATGTTCTGGCCCTCTGTGGAGGTGATGTACTCAACGAACTTGTGGGCAGCTTCCTTGTTCTCCGATGACTTCAGAACGCCAGCGCCGGAGACGGAGACAAACGCACCCGGATCTTCGTTCTTGAAGTAGTGCTGAACTACGTTGCCGGAGTTCTCACCAGTCTTGGCCTGGTCGCCGAAGTAGTAGTAGTGGTAGATCACGCCGCCGGCGATTTCTCCGGCGTTGACGGCCTTCATGACAGCGCTGTTGCCCTTGTATGCTTTTGAGTTTTCCTTCATGCCTTCGAGCCATTTGGCCGTGGCTTCTTCGCCTTCGAGTTCCAGCATGGCGGAGACGATGGCCTGGTAGTCAGCACCTGAGGGTGAGGCACCCCATTTGCCTTTCCACTCCGGCTTGGCCAAGTCCATGATGGACTTCGGCAGGTCCGCTTCTTTGAGCATGTCCTTGTTGTAGACAAACACGGTGGAGCGGGCGGCGACGCCGGTCCAGGCATCGGTGGATGGTCGGTACTGTTCGGGGACCTGTTCCGTGACGGTGTCTGAGATGGGATCGAAGAGGTCCTCGTTGGCGAGCTGCGCCATGGCTGGGGAGTTCTCCGTGATGAAGACGTCTGCCGGAGACTTCTCACCTTCGGCAATGATCTGGTTGCTCATCTCGGTGTCGCTGCCCTTGCGCAGTGTGACCTTGATCCCGGTTTCCTCGGTGAAGGCATCGGCCCATGCTTTGGTCATGGATTCGTGCTGGGCGTTGTAGACGGTGATTTCGCCGGCGCTCTCAGCGGAGCTGTTGGGATTCTCGGTGGCGGTCTCTCCGGACCCACAGGCGCTGAGCCCAAGGACGGCGGCTGCTGCGATGGCAACAAGCGAAGCTGACTTGAAACGGAAGTTCATCGATACCCTTTCGAATGGCATGAGGGGAGGTTCGGCGGCGCTGCCGAACCTGCTCGATTCACTGTAGGTTAGGCAACCCTTAAGAAACCACCAAAAATGGCCGCATGTGAGGAGAATCACATGACTTAGGAAATCATTGTATGACCTAATTACAGCTCCGGACGCCGATCACCTAGAGATCATTGTGATTGACTAGCTTGTACTCGAAGGAGAGGTTCACTACGTATATGTCTATGAATCACGACAGCGTTGCCCGCGGCTTCGATATCAACGCCGTCCGTTCCCGGTTCACTTCGCTCCGAGAGGGAGGGTTCACCTTTTTCGACGCCCCTGCCGGTAGCCAGGTTCCCGATGAGGTCGGGGACGCGATGGCAAGGCTGATGCGGGAAGCCAGTGGTAACACCGGCGGCTACGACCCTACTGCGCAAACACTCACCGACCTGGTGACGAAGTCGCGGGAACGCGCCGCCGAATTCTTCGGAGGCGACGCCGACAATATTGCTTTCGGCGGTAGCATGACAGCGCTTACCTTCATCCTCAGCCGTGCAGCTACGCGTCACTTTGAACCCGGCGACGAAATCATCGTCACGCGACTCGACCACGAAGGTAACGTCGCTCCCTGGAGAGAGCTCGCGATTGATCGGGACTTCGTGGTCCGGACGTGCAACCTGACCGAAGATTTTCGGATCGACGTGGACCACCTGGGGTCGCTGGTGACCGATCGAACGAAGATTATTGCGTTCCCGTGGGCTGCAAATACTGTTGGTTCAATCGCCGATATTGCTGAAATCTGCGAAATAGCACACTCAGTTGGGGCTATCGCGTGGGTCGACGCCGTGCATTATGCCGCTCATCAAAAGATGGACGTTCGTGCCGTCGGTGCGGATGTTGTCCTGGCGTCTCCTTACAAGCTCTGCGGCCCCCATATGGGCATGGCGCACCTTGAACCCCGGGTTGCCGATCAATGGCGTGCCTATAAAGTCCAAGCCCGAGAAGAGCACCCGTTGGGCGGCCGATTCGAAAATGGCACCCGACCGTTTGAACTTCTAGCCGGGCTGTGCGCTTCGCTCGATTACATCGACTCCATCGGCGGATTTGAAGCGATTGAACCCTACGAAAGGAGTCTTGCACACCATTTTTTGAATACTCTTTCAACGGACTTCACCGTATATGGCCCGCCTCTAGAGCAACGAGTACCGACCTTCTTGCTGACGGCTCCTGGCATAGATGCGGAGACGATTTCTCGGAAGCTCGTTGAAGAAAGAATCTCTGTCTGGAAGCACAATTTTAATTATGAGGTTGGGCTTCCTGAGGTACTTCCCTTTAAGGGGGAAGCCGTCCGGGTGGGGATCGCCCATTACAACACGTTCGAAGAGATTGATCATCTCTGCTCTGCGCTGGCTAAAATCGCTAAGTAGCGCTGGTGGCCGCAGCCTCCAGCGTCATCCAGGCCTGCAACTGCGTGGACAGCTCGACGGCGGCTTCCGGCGGATAAATTTCCTCGGCCGGTTTCTCTGGCGCGGAGGAAAAGATGGTGACAGTCCGACGTCGGCCCAGCAGTCCTTTGCGGATGGTCCGTTCGCGCCGGCCCTCCCACAGGGCGTCCGCCGTGGCTTGAACCATACGGATGGCGGCGCCGCGGACTTCTTCAGGCAGCCGGTGGTCAGTGGCGGCGACGGCCAGATACCGGACGAGAATTCCCGTGAAGAGCCCTCCGTCGCCATGTCCGTGAGTCAAGAGAACGCCGTCGACGGACAGGTGCTGTTCCACGGCGATCACGAGTGCAGCAGCCCGGTCTAGGTTGTCGACACCCCCTAATTCCAACAACGCACCGAGCACAGGTCCCTGGTTATAGGAATAGACCGCCGACTCCAGCACTGTCTCCGTTCCGCGGATCTTCAGGCCGTCCAGATACAGACCGCGTTGTCCGTCGAGCAACGAATTGTTGAGCCAGTCGATCAGTTCCTGCGCACGCTTCCGCTGTCCCTGCCGCGCAAAGAACAACGCGGCTGGCGCGGTTGCCGGAGTGTTCTTGAAGTCGCGTTTGGTATTCCAGAAGATCCCGCCGCCGAGCTGATGAGTGTGCGCGGACTCCAGCGCCCGCCGCAGAGCGTTAGTTGCCTGCTGATTGCGCTCGCGCCCACCACTGTTGGTGGCTTTGGCGAGGTTATCCAGGCGTTCTGCTGCAAGAGCCAGCCATGCCATATCGTCATAGAACCAGTTGGTGTACCGGAGGAAATTCCGCAGGCGAATGGTCCTTACCAGATGCGATGCAAGCGCTCCTGCGCTCGGGCGGTGCTCCCCGTCGAACCTGGTTCCTGTTGCCAGCTCGCGCAGTCCGGTGTCCACCAGGCAATCGACGTAGTGGGCCTGCCACCAGTAGTGCCATTCGGCCACGGATTCTAACCGGGTAGCGGGGTGTTTGATGGATCCAAGGTGGGTGCCCGGGATACCGAGGAATCGGTGGCCGAAGTGATCCACCACGGATCGTGCGGCAACGTCTGCGCGGAATGCTGCTACCGACAGGTCCGGTTGATTGGCGCTGCTGGCGGGCTGAGAGTTGAGCATGTCATCACCCTAGCTGTGGGGTCGTAGAGTCGATACCGAGCAGTCTGCACAATTTTGTGGGCGGTGCGTGCTTGGTGGTCGCCGTCACAGTAGGCTCGATATGGATTTGGAACTCTTCCGAGGAGGACTCATGGACATCTCAGGCAGCGTAGCGCTCATCACTGGTGGCGCATCTGGACTTGGTGCGGCAACGGCCCGCAGGCTGTACGACGCCGGCGCGTCCGTTGTGCTCGTGGACCTGCCCCAGTCGAAGGGCCAGGATTTTGCCAGCGAACTGGGTGAGCGTGCGCGCTTTGCCCCGGCCGATGTCACGAACGAAGACGAGGTCCGCGAAGCTGTCCGCGTGGCTACTGAGCTCGGGCAACTGCGGATCGTGGTGAACTGCGCAGGCGTTGCAACGCCGGGTAAGGTCCTGGGTCGTGACGGCGTGCTTCCGCTGGAACAGTTCAACAAGGTCATCCAGATCAACCTCGTGGGTACGTTTAATGTCATCCGTCTCGCAGCCGAGGCCATCGCCGCCACAGAACCGGTCGAGGTCAACGGGACACAGGAACGCGGAGTCATCATCAATACCGCATCGGTCGCCGCTTTCGACGGACAGATCGGCCAGCCCGCGTACGCCGCGTCCAAGGGCGCCGTAGCCGCTATGACACTGCCATTGGCCCGCGAGTTTGCCCGCTCCCTGATCCGCGTGGTCACCGTCGCCCCCGGAATCTTCGAAACCCCGATGATGGCTGGTCTTCCGCAAGAAGCGCAGGATTCATTGGGCAACCAGGTCCCGCACCCTTCCCGGTTGGGTAAGCCCAGCGAATACGCGCAGCTCGCCCAACACATTATCGAAAACCAGATGCTCAACGGTGAAACCATCCGTCTGGATGGAGCTATCCGCATGGCGCCGAAATAAGAGGAGCGTCTCGCACCTCTATGACAGTGACAGAAAGGGTGGGCTCATTGCCGAGCGCCGCTGATACCTTGCCGAGCGCTGACTTCTTCGATTTTGAAGCGCTGCTCTCCGATCGGGAGCAACGCAAACTTGTGGAGGTTCGGGAGTTTCTCGCTGCGGAGGTGACTCCTCATGCAGCGGACTGGTGGAACCGTGAGCATTTCCCCGCTGACCTGCTGCCTAAACTGGGTGCGCTGGGGTTGAGTACGCCCGTCCAGCAGGGGTACAGCCACCTTTTCGCTGGGCTGGTCATTGCCGAGATGACGCGAGCTGACACCTCCATTGCCACGTTCTTCATGGTTCACCATGACCTGTTCGTTGAATCTCTGCATCGCTTTGGCACGGAGGAACAGAAGGACCGCCTGCTCGATGACGCCATGAATCTGCGCATCACCGGCGCCTTTGCCCTCACTGAACCTGATCACGGGTCCGACGTCGCCGGCGGCATGACGACGACGGCCACCAGAGATGGCGACAGTTGGATCCTGAACGGGGCCAAACGCTGGATCGGCAACGGCACGTTCTGCGATTACATGCTCGTGTGGGCGCGGGACACAGACACGGGCGAGGTTCGCGGGTTTATTGTCGATGCGCGGCTCGATGGGTTCAACGCTCGGAAGATCGAGAACAAGACCGCGCTGCGTACTGTGCAGAACGCGGACGTCGTCTTCGATGATGTGCGTATTGCCGAGACGGACCGCTTTGTCGGCATCAACAGCTTCAAGGACACAAATCATCTGCTGCGTGGCTCGCGCATCATGGTGGGATGGCAGACCGTTGGTCAGCAGCTGGCTGCATTCGACACTGCACGGTCTTATGCCCTTGAGCGTTTACAGTTTGGCCGTCCCATTGCCTCCTTCCAGTTGATTCAGAGCCAATTGGTGCAGATATTGGGTAACACGGTGGCCAGCATGGGGATGATGGCCCGCGTGGCTCAGCTTCAGGAAGCAGGGGACGACGACGGCGCTGGTGCGGGTATGCCGCAGGCGGCGCTCGCGAAGTCTTATACCTCGGCCCGAATGCGTGAGTCTGTGGCCCATGGCCGTTCCATTCTGGGCGGGAACGGGATTGTCACCGACTACCGCATGGCGAAGATCTTTGCCGATGCGGAGGCCATTTACACCTACGAGGGCTCGTTCGAAATCAACACCCTCATTGTGGGCCGGGACATTACGGGGATTTCCGCCATCGTGTGACGGCTCCTCCCGCGAGCTGATCGGACGGCTGCCAGGACAAGGTAGTAGCTGTCGCTGAGGTATCTCCGCGGCCGCGTGCTAGACAGCGTCCCAGCGGATCCTATCGAGGAAACACATTGTACGTAGGCCAATCAAGTGGTGTACTTCACTCATGTCTCATCCGAGACGGGGGTATGAGACATGGTCTGGCACGCCTCTCTTTGCCGTCTAAACCTCACCAAGAGCACGCTCAGTGAAGGTCGACATGAACAGATCTGCCAAACTCATCACAATGCTGTTCGCACTGGCTGCTCTTACCTCTGATTGTTTGGTTGTGGGGACAGACGGACCAATGCGGGCAGGCGGGGATTCGTCGACGCTCTGTACTCCGGCCCTAGCCAAAGGCTTCGCCGCCATCGGCGACGTGGTCCACAATGACGGTGACGGCAACCTATCAATCACCGAGGTGGAATTAGTCCGGGCCACGGGGCTGACGCATGAAGATAGCTACATCATGCTGATCGAACGGATGGAAGATGAGGTTCTGGGATCAGCCAGCACCGTATCGGATGACCCGCGTGACATAGCAAACTGGGAACGCCGGATAAAACTGGACAACTTCACCTTGGCCCCAGGCGACGTGGCGAATGTGATCGTCACGCTATCCCTTCCCGCGACGGGCACCGATGGCCAAGCCGACGCAATGAGAATCACCTATACCGACGGTGCCCGCGACTTCACAGCTGAAACAACGATGAAGATCGTACTGGCCGGCGAGGAAGGTTTGCGTCTAAACACCGGAGCAGGGAGTCCCGAAAACGAATCGCTCACTAGTGTTGACGCTGGCTTCTTCGATTCACGGTTCCAGCCTGGTTAAGGTGTCGCCGCCATCACGTGAAACTCGTACGTCGACGTCAGCGGCAACCCAGATCTCCAGAACTCCGCCAACGGAGTGGGCAGCGAGCGCAGTGGGGCTCTCCTGGATAGAGCTCTTTGCTTCCCAGGTAAGTCCTGCGTCTTCACTAGTGTAGATTTCGCCAGCGGGTGTAACCCCAGCCGCAAGGTTTCCGTCCATTGCCGTCAACAACAAGCGCGGGCTTCCATCAACGCCGCTCCACGAACCACCGGCATCCGTTGATCGGTACAGCCCTTCTGCAGATGTTGCCAGGACGACACCGCTTGAGTGAGTGCCGGATAGGTCAAAGGCTTGAAATTGCGTCGCAGAAGGTTTCCACTGGCGGCCGTCCACACTGCTCAATACGTCCCCGTCGAAGCCAACAAATTTGTTGCCTGCAGCAGCGAGGGCGTGGAAATCGGTCTCGCCTTGCCGTGACATCGGTTGCCAACTACGGCCCTTATCCGTAGATCTGATCAACCCGACCGGGTTGGGCATATCGGTACCAGGACCGGGGTGTCCGGATGCGTAGAGCGTTCCCTCCTCGTTGGCGGTGAAGCCCATCAGATCGATGACGGGACCTATCCGCTCCGCAGGACGGGACGAAACGTTGTACAGCCCGTCGTGAGTGGCAAGCAGGATTTGATCAGCAGCGGGATCGACGCTCATTCCGTGGACATGTCCGGTGGGATAGCCATCAGGGACTGTGTCTTTGTCCGGCGCGGAGGACGGTGTCCCACATGCGGACAGGACCAGTGCGGACAGGACAGCAGCGACGGTTACCACGTAGAAACTTTTGCGCTGTGGAGCTAATTTTTTAGACATTGTTGAGTCCCTGACTTGTTGGAATGTTAGGGGCGGTGCGCTGGCGGGAAGGCTCCTGGAGTAGTGCGCCTTCCGGCCAGCAACCGAGTCCTAGAGGTCGGCCAGAAGGGCTTCCATTTCCTCAATTTCGGCCTGCTGAGATTCCATGATGGTCTCCGCCAGGGCGATAGCGTCAGGGTACTGACCATCCTCGATCTCGTCCTGTGCCATCTCAACGGCGCCGTTGTGGTGGGCGGTCATTGAGGTGAGGAATATCTTTGCTGCTGCTTCGCCTTCGGCGGCTTTCAATTCAGCGACTTGGTCCTCCGTCATCATGCCCTGCATATCGCTGGAACCGCCCATATCGTGGCCTTCCATGCTTCCTGACATTTCAGCCTGTTCGCCCCAAGAATCGAGCCAGCCGGTCATCGTTTCAATTTCTGGTGCCTGAGCATCCTTGATCCTGGTCGCGAGGGCGCTGACTTCGGGACTGATGGAGTCCTTCGCTAGAACGATCTCGCTCATCTCAACCGCCTGACGGTGGTGCGGAATCATCATTTGGGCGAACATGACGTCCACATCGTTATGTTGCTCGGAGGCGTTTTGGTTGGGACCAGCTGTGGAACTGGCGTCAGTTCCAGGCGATGGCGCAGTGCTCGGATTGTCGTTGGAGCCGCAACCGGCTAAAGCGATCGTTGCAGCAACGGCGAGGGCTGAGATGGAAAGATAACGCGTCATATCGGTGTCCATTGCAGAGGTTCTTGAGAGTTTGCATCGTCGAGGGCACAGCGATTTTTATGTCCGACTGATGCAGAGCTGAACCAGTGACGGCGTGTACGGCCGGGTTCGATGAGGAAGCGTTATTCGTGGAAGCACACGGTAGTGAGCCACGCGGTAGTTCGAGCGGCTTCTCAGGGCCAGCGCAACCACGATGCTGATGACCAGGAACATCATGGCGCAGGCGCCAGCGATCATCTCGCCGCCACAGTCCATAGCGAATACCGCGCCAGCGGGGGAGGGCATCTCGTGCGCCGTCGGCGGTGCCATCAAGTGGTTTTGGCCGGTGTGGAATGGACTCGTGACTACCGCCGACGTGGCGTGATTAGGCGTCTCCTGACCGCCCATTCCCGCGCCCATCCACATATGCATTGCCAGTATCCCGATGACGACGGCGGCCACCCTGGCCATGGTGAGGGCGGTGGTCGGAAGAGACGAGGAATCAGCGCGTGAGCGACGTACTTTCACTATCCGTCCCTTCCTTGGTGATGCTTGATGGATCCAGATTTGTGCGGCGCAGCAGCTGCGCATTCAATGCAACAACGATAGTGGAAATCGACATGAGGACAGCCCCCACGGCGGGCGAGAGGACAAACCCGGCGAAAGCCAGAACGCCGGCTGCCAGCGGGACGGCCACGACGTTGTAGCCGGCGGCCCAAATGAGATTTTGGATCATTTTGCGGTAGCTGGCCCGGGAGAGGTCAATCATGGACAACACCGAGCGGGGGTCATTGCCAATGAGGACGACGCCGGCAGATTCCATAGCGACATCGGTGCCCGCACCGATCGCGATACCCACCTCGGCTCGTGCCAATGCCGGAGAATCGTTGACCCCGTCTCCGACCATGGCCACTTTTAGACCGCGTTGTTGAAGCTCCGTGACCTTCTTGTCCTTGTCTTCGGGCAGCACGTCGGCGAAGACCTCGTCGATTCCAAGGTCCTTGGCCACAGCTTGCGCCACTTGGTCGGCGTCGCCGGTGATCATCGCTACTTTGACGCCGCGTTGCTGCAGTGCGCTCACGGCTGCACGTGACTCGTCGCGAACGCGGTCTTCTAGCCGGAGGGCTCCAACAATTCTGCCGTCCTGAATCACATGTAATACGCTGGCGCCCCGGGAGACCCATTCTTCGGTGCTGGCGGTGATCTCATCAGGGGAGGGGAGTTCGAGGTCTCGAAGCATATTTGGTCCACCAACGGCTATATCCGTGCCGTTCACGCGGGCGCGTACTCCACGGCCTGTCAGCGAGGTAAATTCGGTTCCCGCGTAGGCCAGTGCAGCAGCATCGGTATCGTCTTCCGCGGCCCGGACTATCGCTCGGGCAACAGGATGTTCACTCGCTGATTCAGCCGCTGCGGCCAATGCGAGCAGGTCGGCGATGCTGACGCCATTGGCTGTCGACGTGCCGGTCACAGCGTGCTGGCCTTCCGTCAACGTGCCGGTCTTGTCGAAGAGCACCACATCGATAGTGCGCATCCGTTCCAGTGCCATCCGATTCTTGATCAGGACACCTGCCTTGGAGGCACGCTCCGTCGAGATGGCGATGACCAACGGTATGGCCAAGCCCAGGGCATGGGGGCAGGCGATGACCAGAACGGTGACGGTGCGGATCACCGCGTCATCTGCACTTCCCAGAAGGAGCCAAACGATGAACGTGATGATGCCCGCACCGAGAGCGAAGTAGAACAGTAGCGCCGCAGCACGATCAGCCAGCGCCTGCGCCTTCGAAGAAGATTCCTGGGCAGCGGAGACTAGTCGCTGGATGCCTGCCAGCGTGGTATCTGCGTCCACCGCGGTGACTTTCATCCTGACGGAATTATCGGTCGCGACCGTCCCCGCGACCACGGTTTCGCCAACAGCCCGGCTCACAGTCCGCGACTCACCGGTAATCATGGATTCGTCCAATTCGGCTTCGCCTGCAACGATTTCCCCGTCCGCGGGAACCCTCGCCCCTGAGCGGACCAGGACGACGTCGTCAACCGCAAGTGAGCTTGCGAGAACCGTTTCGACGCCGTTGGAGGTAACGCGGTCCGCCTCGTCAGGCAGTAGCGCGGCGAGGGCGTCAAGGGCTCCGGTCGCTGAGCCCAGTGCCCGCATTTCCATCCAATGGCCCAGCAACATGATGACGACAAGTAGGGCAAGTTCCCACCAGAAGTCCAGATTGAACGCTCCGATGCCCAGTGTGGTCACCCAGGACGCGCCAAACGCTACCGTTATAGCCATCGCAATCAGCAGCATCATTCCGGGCTGACGCGATTTTAGCTCCGCCATCCCGCCTCTCAGGAACGGTGCACCGCCGTAGACGAAGATGACCGTGCCCAGAACCGGGGAAATCCAAGATGCGCCTGGAAATTCGGCCACCGTGTAGCCGAGGAATGAGGCAAACATTTGGCTGAACAGAACAACCGGGATGGCCAGAACCAGGCTCAGCCAGAACTTGTTTTTGAACATCGCGGCGCTGTGGCCAGCGTGCTGACCGGACTCATGCTTCTCATGTTCCATTGCGATGTCCTTCCTTGTCCGAGCTGAATTCACCTAGGCGGTGGTCCTTTGGTCCGCCCCTCCACTGCGACGGGGTCGACGTCGGGCTCGGGTGTGCGGCAAGCACACCCCTCCGGCTCCTCTGCTGTGAGAGCTGGTTCGGGCGTTGTTGTGTCGCACATATGGATTCCTTAGGTGTGGAGAGAGTAAATACTGTAGTGAGCTCCACTTTATACCCCTAGGGGGTATAGGGGAAAGTGTGTTGCATCTGCGTGATGCCGACTAACGGCACGCTATCGCCATTTCCTCTGACGCCGCGCATCAGCCCGCGAGTGGGGCAGGATAAGAAGATGGATACGACACGCGACGTCGGCCCGGAAGCCAACCCGGCGCATGGGGATTCGGTAAACAGACGTAGGGGCTTAACCGCAGGCTTTGCCAGCACTGTCCGCTGGGTGGCAGGGGGCATAGTCATCGTCGTCGGACTCGTGGTCCTCTGGTACACCATCGGGTATCTCTGGTCGGTAGCTTTCCCGATACTGCTTGCGTTGTTACTCAGCAGCATTCTGTGGCCAGTTAACCGGGCGTTTCGGCGCTTTCTACCGAAGCCGTTGGCGGCGCTGCTGACCGTAGTTCTGGTCCTTACCTCTCTGTACGCCATCATCCGGTGGATGGTTCCGGCGCTGATTTCAGAATCAGCGGAGCTGGCGGAGCACGCACAGGTGACTTTGACCGAATTGAGTCGGACGTTTACTCAACCGCCTTTCAACCTGCAGGATGCGGACCTGAATAACCTCCTGGACACGGCGGTAGAGCAGGTCCGGGAAAACACTACCGCCATCGTTTCCGGTGTGACCTCGGGCATCTACACGAGCCTGGGGCTGCTGACCTCGGCGGTCGTAACCACCCTGCTGGTTCTTGTTTTCGTGTTCTTCTGTCTCAAGGACGGGGATCGCGTGTTGCCATGGGCAGCACATTGGACCAATGCCGCCGCATACAAGCACATACGGGCTATCTCAACTCAAGCGTGGAGTACTCTCTCTGGCTATATCGGAGCTCAAGCTGCTGTGGCCCTGGTCGACGCCGTTTTTATTGGACTCGGTCTGTGGATCCTGGACATTCCGCTGGCGATGCCGCTGACGGTGCTCATCTTCTTTGCCGCATTCATCCCCATCGTGGGCGCCGTCACCACCGGTCTGCTGGCAGCGTTGATTGCTCTCATCTCCGACGGCTGGGTAACGGGGCTCATAGTCCTCGGCATAGTGGTCCTTGTCCAGCAACTAGAGAGTAATTTACTCCAACCGGTTCTCGTGGGCCGTACGCTCAAGATCCACCCCGCCGTAGTGCTCGCGTCAGTCACGGTGGCAGGGACTCTGTTCGGTATCGCAGGGGCCTTCCTCGCCGTACCCATCGCTGCTGTCGCCATTGTGGTGCTGCGCTACGTGCGGGACCAGTCGTTCACCCCTGCCCACCCGTGCGCCGCGGACGCAGGCATGGCGGATGCTGGAACGGAACACGACGACGGGGATGCAATGGGCGACGGCGATGCTGACGGTACCGCCCCCGCGGACCGCGACATCCAGCCCGATGGGCATGGCGCTAGCCGACTTGAAGGCACTAGCGATCGAGCTCGAGACTGACCCGCTTATCAACGGAGAGGTGCTCATTACTTTCCCCGGTCACTTTTGTGCACGGCTATGAGCCAACACTCCACTCATCCAAACGCGGTTGATGTCTGCGCTTGTGCCGTTGGCGAAGACTGCGGCGAGGGCGCGCTCAGCGCTTTCAGCGTGCCGCAAAATGGCGTTGAGGGGTGATCCGGATGGCGGGTGGACTTCGATCGCGTCGAAGACAGCACCGACGCTGAGGTGTCCGACGTCGGCATAGCCGAGCGCCCGGGCACCGGACCGCGTGGCGAGGTGGAGGAGGTGCGCGGGGGTCAGTGGTACGCCGTCCGGTTGCAGCTGCTGATGGAAGTAGGCCTGTAGGCCCTCCTTGAACTGGCTGAATCCGGTGCCGGCACCGACGTCGGACCCCAGGGAGACTCGCACGCCGGCTTGCAGGTGCCGCCGCAGCGGGAACAGGCCACTACCCAGGGCGGAGTTTGAGGAGGGGCAGTGGGAAACCGCTGTACCGGTCTCGCTGAGCCGCGCCAGCTCGACGTCGGTCGGGTGCACGTTGTGGGCGAGTAGGCTGCGCGGCCCGAGCAGGCCGTGCTGGTCGTAGACGTCACTGTAATTCGACGAGGTCGGGAACAGTCCGGCCACGGCGGCCATCTCTGCCTTGTTCTCATTCACGTGGGAGGTGAAGAACAGATCCGGTGAACTCGTCAGGGTGTCCCGGCAGGAGTCGAGCAGATTCGCGCTCGCCGAGAGTGCGAACCGCGGCGTGACGGCGTACCGCAGCTTCCCCTTTCCGTGCCAGGTTTCAATCAGCCCAGCTGCCTCGCTGGCGGCCCGTTCCGGGGTGGTGAGAAGGTCCTCCCGTAGCTCTTGGTCGGCGACGACCAGGCCCGCGGTCATCCGCATACCGGTCTCGTGCGCGGCGCGGAACAGGGCATCAGTGGCGGGGGCGTAGTGGGCGCCGAAGGACAGGGCCGTGGTGGTGCCGGCGCTGATCAGCCCGCCCACGAACTCACCGGCGACCACCTCGGCATAGGCCAGATCGGCCATGCGTGCCTCTTCCGGCAGTGCGCAGCGTTCGAGCCATTCCAGCAGCGGCATCCCGAGTCCACCAATGATCCGCAGCTGAGGGTAGTGCACATGGGTGTCGACCAGCCCAGGCAGCAACACTCCGTCCACACCGGTGACCGGCGCGGAAGGATTCTGTTGTTGCGCTTTCGCGAGAGAGCCGCGGAAGGTGATGACGCCGTCGGAGACGACGAGCGCACACTCCTCGGCGCGGAGCTCGCCGCCATCGAAGGGGTCCTCGGGTGTGTCGAGGATTCGGCCATGGAAGATCGTCGGCGCTGCAAGTTCGTCGGTGGTCATGGCGCAACTTTCTGAAAGGCGCGCATGAGGTCGGCAGCGACACTGATGGCGATGACGGCAGGGTGTTTCCCGGTGACATCGGGGACACCGATGGGGCACTGGATACGTTCGATGGCCGATTCGGGGTGTCCCTCGGCCGCGAGTTTCAGGCGAAACCGGGCCCATTTAGCGCCGGATCCAATGACCCCGATGCTCCCGAGTCCTTCGCGTCGGAGGGCTGCGTCGCAGAGCAACAGGTCTTCGGCGTGGTCGTGGGTGAGGATGAGAACATGCGAGGCATTCGGGAGGCTCACAATGAGTGTCTCGGGGGCAGGAAGGGTATGGAGGTGCACTGTCGCCGGTCCCGTCTCGAGCGTGGCGGCGAGAGCCTCGTCGACTATACCCTGCCGGGAGTCGGCAAGGTGGAGGATGATCTCGTTCCGGCTGAGGATACGTGCCAGTTCTTTGCCGACGTGGCCGGCGCCGAAGATCGCAACGGTGGGGCGCCGCCCGATCGGTTCAAGGAGTACCCGCACAATGCCCCCGCAACACTGGGTTCCATAGGCCACCCGTGCGTGTTCATTGAGGCCGAACTCGACTTCCACCACCGCCTCCGCTCCGTCAGTCAGCAGCGTGCGCGCACGGTGGGTGACAGTGGCCTCCATATTGCCGCCGCCAATGCTTCCCGACGCCGTGTCGGCTGCAATGAACATCTTCGCGCCGACCTCGCGGGGTGAGTGCCCGCGGACCTCGACGATGGTCGCTAGCACACCTGCCGTCCCGGCAGCGCGAGCGCGAGTCAGACCGCTGATCCAGTCCATGATGCTTCGCCCGTATCATTCAGCCGCGAGGGCCGGCGAGGGGACGGGCTGGCGCGCCTGGTCGAGGGCCCAGTACACAGCCTCCGGGGTGGCCGGGGAAGGCAACTCGACCTGGCGTCCCGGCTCACCGAAGGCCGCGGCGGCGGCCCGCAGCGCCTCCCGCACCGCGATTGCGAGCATGAGGGGTGGCTCACCCACGGCCTTCGAACCGTACACGCTGCCATCGTCGGTGGGGTGCACGTACAGGTCGACGTTGAACACCTGCGGCAACTCTGAGAACGACGGCAGTTTGTAGGTGCTCGCTGCCTGCGTCAGCAGCTTGCCGCGGTGTGGCCCATCGCTGGTGTCCCAGCGCAGGTCCTCCTGGGTGAGCCAGCCGACGCCCTGAACGAATGCGCCCTCGACCTGTCCGAGGTCGATCAAGGGAGAGAGTGAACTGCCGACGTCGTGAAGCAGGTCCACCTGCCGCGTGGTGTAGGCGCCGGTGTACCCATCGACCTCGACCTCGGCGACCGCGGCCCCACGGGCGTAGTACTTGAACGCGTTGCCCTTGTAAGTCTTCGAATCGAAGTAGAGCCCCTCCGTGCGGAAATAGCCGGTCGCCGACAAGGACACTCGCTGGAAGTACGCCGCCTCGACGAGCTCGCCCCAGGTCATGCTCTTGTCCGATCCCAAACCGCTGACGACCTCGCCTGTGATGCGTACGTCGTTTGCGTGGACGCCGAGCATGCCGCCCGCTACCGGTGCAAGCCGGTCGAGGATGATCTCGCAGGCGTTCTTGACCGCACCACCGTTGAGGTCGGAGCCGGTCGAAGCAGACGTGGCCGAGGTGTTCGGCACCTTGTCGGTCCGGGTCGGAGCGAGGCGGACCCGCCGCAGCGGGAGGCCGAGCGCGGTCGCAGCAACTTGCAACATCTTCGTGTGCAGACCCTGGCCCATTTCGGTGCCGCCGTGGTTGATGAGCACCGACCCGTCCCGGTAGACGAGCACGAGAGCGCCGGCCTGGTTCAGAAACGGCTTGTTGAACGAGACGCCGAACTTCACCGGAGTGATGGCCAGGGCCCGCTTGACGTGCTCGTGCCGGGCGTTGAATTCGGCGACGTCGAGAAGTCGGGCCTCATAATCGCTCGTCTTCTTCAGCTTGTGCCAGATGTCGTCCATGCGCTCGGCCTGGCTGACCACCTGTTCGTAGGGGGTGGTCTGGCCTGGGGCATAGAAGTTCCGACGGCGGATCTCCTCCTCGCCGATACCCAGCTTCGTGGCCGCCTGACCCAGAAGATCCTCGGTCACGATCATTCCGGCTGGGGCGCCGAAACCACGGAATGCCGTGTGCGAGGTTTTGTTCGTCCGCGCGACCCGGCCGACCACGTGGACGTTGGGCAGATAGTAGGCGTTGTCGACGTGGCACAGCGCGCGGCTAACCACGGCAGGAGAGAGATCGAGGCTGAAACCGCCATCGGCGGTCAGCACGGCCTTGTACGCGAGGATGTGTCCCTCGTCGTCCAGGCCAGCCTCCCACGTGGCATGGAAGCCGCCGCGCTTGCCGGTCATGGTCAGATCCTGGGTCCGGTTGAGGCGCACGCTCACGGGACGGCCGGTCATTACGGCGCCCAGAGCCGCGACGGATGCGAACGCGTTCGCGTTCGTCTCCTTGCCACCGAAACCACCTCCCATGCGCAGGCACTGCACGGTGACCTGACTCGACGAGACGCCGAGGACCCGTGCAGCGACCTCCTGCGTGTGGCTTGGGGCCTGGGTCGAGGACTGGATGAAGACCTGGCCACTCTCGTCGACTGTCGCGAACGATGCCTGGGTCTCGAGATAGAAGTGCTCCTGGCCCTGGATGTCGATCCCACCGCTGAGGCGGTGTGGAGCAGTCGCGAGAGCAGCGTCCGCGTCGCCGCGGTGGAGAGTTCCAGTCGGCCCCTGGAACTGCCCGGCGGCGATGGCCTCCTGAGTTGTGATGATGGACGGTAGCTCCGTGTAGGAGATCTTGATGGCTTCGCTGGCCAGGCGCGCTTCCTCGAGGGTCTCAGCGAGCACCCAGGCCACGGGTTGCCCGTGGTACTGGACCTCATCGGGGAAGAGGGTCTCGTCGCCGATGTCACCGTAATCGTTGATGCCGGGCACATCCTCGGCGGTGAGCACACGGACAACCCCTCGCATGGTCGTGGCCGTGGACGTATCGAGGGAGTCAATGCGGGCGTGTGCGACGAACACCTGTAGCGGCCACGCGTGAAGGACATTGGTTGATCGGTGGGGAAGGTCGTCGGTGTATAGCGCCCGACCTGTGACGTGTTCCCAGGCGGCCTCGTGCGGCACGATGAGCCCGACGGCGCTACCGTCTGGGATCTCGGCCAGGGGGCGGGACGAGAACGGATTCATGATGCGGCCTCCGCGTAGAAGCGACGGATGGATTGGGCGAGCGTCGCACTGCGGTACGCGGCGCTGGCCCGGTGGTCGGACATTGGTGTCCCTTCTGCTTTCATGACGTCGGCGGCGGCCTCGAAAGTCTCGGCCGCCCAGGGCTTGCCAATCAGTGCTGCCTCGGTGCGCTGAGCGCGGAGCGTCGTGGCCGCGGCGCCGCCCACCCCGATGCGGATGTGTTCGATCGTGTCGTCAGTGGCAGTAGCGGCAATGGCCACCGCCACTGAGGAGATGTCGTCGAACTTACGTTTGGCAACCTTATAGAACCGGCTTAGCGTTGCGACCGGCGTCGGGATGCGCACTGCGCGGATGAGTTCATCGGCGGCTCGCACGCTCTCTCGGTAACCGGTGAAGTAGTCGGCCAGCGCCACCGTCCGATCGCCACGCGGTGAGCTGAGCACGAGTTCGGCGTCGAGGGCGAGGAGCGCGGGGGCAATATCACCAATAGGGGATCCAGTGCCCAGGTTCCCACCGATCGTCGCAGCATTTCGGATCAGCTGGGAGGCGAAAAGCGGAAAGACCTGGGCGAGCAGGGGCACCGAACCACCGAGGAGGCGTTCGACCTCCGACAGGGTGAGCGCCGCGCCGATCTCGATGTGGTCGTCAGCGACCTTGAACTGGCGCAATTCGGGTAGCTGGTCAATTGCGATCGTCAGCGGGGCGCGCCGATGTTTGATCGTCAGCTCGACACCCCAGTCCGTCGAGCCTGCGAGCAGGACGGCCTCCGGTGTTCCGGCGAGAAGGCCAAGGGCCTCATCGAGATCCGCCGGACGCACGAAGATGCTGCCCGGGGTTTCGATGCGCAGTGGTCGGCTCGTTGGCGCTGGCCGGTCACGGCGCTGGGCGATCGGATCATCGGGATCGATCTCACCGAGGGCGAAAGCCGCGTCGCGGATCGGCCGGTATCCGGTGCACCGGCACAGGTTGCCAGAGAGTGCGTGCAGATCGAATCCATTGGGTCCCACCTCCGGTTCGTGCTTCGAAGTCGATTCGTACCTCGTGGCCGGTTCGGTCTTGGCGTCCTGGTCCGCCTCGATCCGCGGAGGCAGCCCGGACTCGAGGCGCTGGGCAGCGTCGTCCACGACGAGCGGCCAGGGAAGTCCGTTCCCGGAGGGAACGGAGCGTGCGGTGGAGACGATGTCGGATGTCGTGGGGGCCGAACCGCAACCACCCGAGCCGCACGCGCACCCGGCGCGGTCTTCACGGTAGTATTCAGCGGCCATCGAGGAGACGAAACCAGGCGTGCAATAACCGCACTGGGAGCCGCCCCGCTGGATCATCTCTTGTTGAACCGGGTGCAGCGCGTCGGAGGAGGCCAGCCCTTCCGCCGTGTAGATCTCCTGACCGGCGAGCACCGCGGCGGGCACGAGGCACGAGTTGATCGAGGTCCAGCGGGTGCCACCGTCTCCGTCGGGGCGGGAGATCATCACCGCGCAGGCTCCGCACTCTCCTTCCGCGCATCCCTCTTTGGGGCCCGTGATCCCACTGGCCCGCAGCCACTGCAAGGTGGTCGTGTGCGGAGCGACACCCGCGACGGACATTTCGCCGCCGTTGACGGTCAACGCTGTGGCAGCCGCGTCCGGTTCGGCTTGATCAACGGTTCCGGTCATGGCAACCCACCTTCGTCCTATCCAGCAACGGTGTAGACCCAATGCGTAACAGCACTGGTTCTAGCATGGTTGAGGCCGACGACGTCGGGACAGCCGCACCAGGTTATCCATGCGAACAGGTGATGGCTACTGTGACGTATCTTACACTCTCGAGGAAAGGAACGGAATGTGCTGTTCTTGACCGAGTCTTCTTGCTTGAAACCCCGGGCGATAATGCCATTATTCTTTCACCTACCCTCCTTAAATGATAACCTGATGGCATTATCTAAGGAAAGTTCATGGCATACAACATCGAAAAGCAGCAGGCGACGTTCGGTGAGCACCTGCGGTCTTGGCGCATGGTGCAAGGGCTCACTGCTCAGCAGGTGTGCGAACGCGCCGATATCTCCTTGCCGACCCTACGCAACTTGGAACGCGGTGAGGGCAACGTTGGTTTGGAAAACGCGTTGCGAGTAGCACGGGCACTCGGAATTCTCGAAAGCATCGTCAACGCAGCCGACCCATTGCACACTGACCTCGGCCGCGCGCGTGCCAATCTCCTACATCGAAAGCGCGCGCGATGACCGACGTGCAAGTACATGTGAACCGCGACGGCCGCCAAATTCTCGTCGGCGTCGCGCATTTCACGCGCGAGCGACAGAAGGTCACGACGACGTTCACGTACGAATCCGGCTACCTCGCAGACCGAAAGAACCAGCAGATCGACCCAGGACTTCCTCTATTCTCAGGCAACCAATATGTGGCGACGATGCCGGGGGTATTCGGAGATAGTACGCCCGACAGATGGGGCCGTAACCTTCTGACGCGGAGGGAACGCCAACTGGCGGCGGAAGAGGGCAGAACGGCCCGGACATTCGACGCTGTGGACTTCCTTCTCGGCGTGAACGATGAGACTCGGCAGGGGGCGCTGCAGTTCTCGATGGTCGGAAGCACCGAGATGCTCTCACCTCGAGCCGGCGTGCCGAGACTAGTTGAGCTGCCAGCGTTGCTCCGGGCCAGCGACAACGTCGCCACGGACAGGGACGGCGCCGAGGCGTATAAGGTCCTTCTCGCCGCAGGGACCGCGTCGCTCGGTGGCGCACGCCCTAAAGCCTCAGTCCGCCTGGCGGACGGCGCGCTCGCTATTGCGAAGTTTCCGCACGCTCAGGACGAGTGGGATGTGATGGCCTGGGAGGCTCTCTCCCTCGACCTCGCTGAGCGCGCTGGCATCGCCGTTCCACGCCGCCAACTTGTGAAGGTAGGTGACCGGCATGTGCTTCTCGTGGAGCGATTCGACCGCGCCGACACCTCCCGTATCGGATACATGAGCGCCATGACGATGATGGAGGCGAAAGATGGAGAGTCGGGTGACTATATCGATTTAGCAGAGAAGCTCGCCGACCACTCAGCGTCGCTCGTCGAGGACCGGAGGGAACTGTTCGACCGAGCAGTGTTGAACGTCGCCCTGCACAACACCGACGATCACCTCCGAAATCACGGGCTGGTCGACGACGTCGGAGGGTGGAGGCTGAGCCCCATATTCGACGTGAACCCAAACCCCGTAATAGGCGAGGAGCGAGCAACCTCGATCGCGGGCGCAACTGCAGCTGCCGATGAGTGGGCAGGTCTGGTCGAACTCGCGTCCGCGTCCGGCATCAGTACGTTGGAGAGCTGCGAACGTATCGCCCGCATTGTGACGGCCGCCGAATCGTGGAGAGAGGTAGCGATCAAGCACCACATTCCTGCCTCGGAGCAGCAGAAGATGGCCACAGCACTCGACGACCGCATCAATATGCTCCGCACCTCCGCCGAGAGCCAGAGCCAGACTCACTCAGGACGCCCTGAGACGGTCCGCCCTCCGCGCCGGAAGACCACACGCAAATCGAACACCGGCTCGTTCGCATCGCGGGAGCGACCGGCCCCGAAGGGCGACCTGTCGGGGGAGTACTGAGTTTTTAGCAACTACGCGCCGGATCCGCTGATATTCACCATCCAGCTCACACCGAACTTGTCCACACACATCCCGAAACTGTCGTCCCACGGTGACTGCTCTAGTGGCATGGTGACCTGGCCTCCGTCGGACAGTTTGTCCCAGTACCCGCGCAACTCGGCGTCGTCGTCGCCAAACAGAGCCACCGGGTAGCCATCGCCGGAGGGTTCGCCCATGCTTTTGGGAGTATCCGAGCCCATCAGCACTAGTCCGCTCTCTGTCGCCAGCTGCGAGTGCATGACCATGTCTTGCTCGGACGGGTCCTCACTGGCCTGAAAATCGCCGAATGTGCTTACGTCCAACTGCCCACCAAAGACAGACTGATAAAACTCCATCGCTTCGCGCGCGTTGTCGCGGAAAGATAGATACGGATTCAATCGGGTGGCGCCCATGGGAGATCTCCTCGGTAGTGGACAGTACGTACCGATTATGGGCCGAGATGTGCAGGAGCGTAAGGGGTCTAGACTGGTTTTTTCTCGCCTGCCGGGACCGATAGCGCCAGCCGGTTTGCATTCATCGGCGCAGGGCACGCACCGAAGTCCGTGAACGCAAATGGATAATTCAGGGTGCGGTTGAAGTCGAGGACGACACTGCCGTCCTCCTCCGGTGCTGATGTCTGGACAAAGCGCCACGCAGCGGTTGCGTCGCCGTTGGTGGCATCGTGGAAGTTCAGTGTCAGACCGCCGTCGTCCTTGGCCTCCGCGCGAAGGCGGTGCTCTGCGCCGTCGACCTCAAACACCACCTCACCAACAGCCTCAGCAATGAGCGGTATGTCCTCACGCACAGACTTGATGTTCTCCATTTGCGGAGCCGGGTATGCCTGGAACCGAGCATTGAGTACCCAGTCATCGCTGTAGTCAAAAGTAGGAACGCCTTCGAACCGCGTGCGGGTTTCAGCGTTGTTGTCGCGAGTGCGAATAGCGTAGGCCTGGTTCCGCACTGCCAGTTCTGCCGCTATGTCGCCGCGGCGGACCCACATCAGCGACTGTCCCTCGCGCAGGCTCGACGTTACCGTTCCGTCCACGGGCTGACCGTCGTCGAACATCAGCAGACCAAAGGACTCGTCGACGGTGATGTCAGCGGAGGAACCGTTCGTGGACCACTGGCCGGGCAGGCCCTCAATGCGTGCGGGATTGTGGCTCAACCACTGGAATGACGTCAGTGTGAGCCAACCAAAATCAGCTGCCAGCTCCTGCTCTCGCGCCTCGTGCCATTCTTTCCATGCCTGCTCACCCGTAGTCATGGCACCAGTCTGCCATTAGATCAGGGACACAGGGGCACGACGGGAAAGACTTTTCCATGCCCTGATCGGAGGGTATAAGGCCGTTAGTCTGCGGACGGATCGATGACGAAGACGGTATTCTGCTGCCCCGTCCACTGCCTACGCACGGCCAGCCGCTCGGCATGTGCCACCCGGTGTCGTTGAGAACCAGCGGAAATAAGCACCGCAAACATGGCGACGCCAGCAACAAAAGCAATAAGGCCCGACGTCGGCTCTCCCCAGAGCCGTTGCACGATCAGCCAGGCCAGACCCCACGAAATCGCTATCGCGACGGAGAGACGCCCCCGTTTGCCGGTAGAGGCGGCAACACTCCCGCCAAACAGCAACACAGTCAGGGCGATGACGGACCACACAGTGGCTCCCCAATCGAAAAGATTCCATCCCGTGGTCGACAGCCAGGTGGCCATATTTCCTGCCGATGCCACGATGATCCAGCCCAGGTACAGTCCGAACGGCACATCCACAGCCCACGTTTGAAGCCTAGAGAACGATGGATACACGTTCATCTGCCGCAACACCACGATGAGGACCGTCAGCAGCGCTCCCATGACTACTAGGGAAAAACCAATCCAACCTGCCTGCGCACTCAGAATCCACCCACAGTTCAGGATCATCGACGCTGCCACCCACCAACCGATGCCGCGGTGCCGTTTACTGGTGCGCTGCGACGGCAACCACTGATGCACCGTGTAGACAATGAGGCCTATGTAAATCACGGACCAGATACTGAAAGCGCTCGACGCCGGTGCCAGCAACGTTGCATCCGGAGCAAAAGCACCATCGGCTGCCTCAGCAATCCCCGGTCCACCGAAAACCCCGACGCCGATCATGGAACCCACAATGCACACCAGTAGGCAGATCGTGACCGTCCAGCGGCGCCAAGCATCCAGTGGAACTTCGGCGCCCACCGGATAGGCAGTGGGTTCCGCAGCCGCGGCTGACCGCGGCCGCGCACGGCTCGTCAGCGGAATCGGAGCCGAGTGCAAAACTTCCGGAGCGCGTCCTGCCGGCCGCATCGGCGGGACCGGGTTTTTTCGTGCATCTTTTTCGGCGCGGATTTCCTCTCGGAACTTCAGTCGGCGGCGAAGCTGCCTGGCACCCAAGATGGTCTTCCTATACGCGTTGTCTTCAGCGCTTCGCCAATCGGGTTCGCCTAGGCGGTCCAACCAATCGCTGAGCCGCTTCGGGCGCCGCTGACTAATTGCGGTGCTGTCGGGCCGCTGCGCTGTTGACTGCTGTACCGGAGTTGGCTGTGAGTCTGCCGAATCTGCGGATGACGGCGTTGTCCCTGGTGCGGTGACCTCATCTGGAGCCATGGCGAATCTTTCCCTCTCGACGGCGTCCGTGGACGATGTGGCAGCGTAACCCAAGCCCCTAGCCTACAGAACGCCCCCTGCGTCTTGCGTCGCGGGCCGATCGGCCTCTGGCCCGGTGACCGATGGTCAGTAGTTGTGGGTATCCGGGCTTTGGGGCAACCACGAGTGACCTTTGGTCACTCAGGAGTGGGCGGGAAAAGACCCAGCTCGAGCTTGCTCGTGTACTCAACGTGTTCGCCCGTCAACGGATCTCTAAACGCAACGCTCCGAGCCAGAAGCTGCAGCGGTTTGGCGTAATCATCAGGCGCTTTGGGCAGTAGCTCGGGGTAGAACGAGTCGTTCAGGATCCCGATGCCGAGCTTGGCCATGTGCAGCCGTAGCTGGTGGGTCTTGCCCGTATGCGGCTCCAGCAGGTATCGGCCGAGCCCCTTGCGCGTCTCAATCAGGCTGATGAGTGACTCCGCGTTCGGTTCGCCGTCGACCTCCTGAGCCAGCAGATAGGTACGGGATTTCACCATCCGGTTACGCACGACGACAGGAAGCTCCAGTTCTTGACGGAACGGTGCGATTGCCTCGTACCTTTTGGAGATCTGTCGCCGTTCGAAGAGTGTCTGGTAGTTTCCGCGGGTCGCCGGGTTGACCGAGAACAGCAGCACCCCAGCTGTCATCCGGTCGAGGCGGTGCATGGGGATCAGATCGGGCAGCTCCAGCTGCACCCGCAAACGCACCAGAGTAGATTCGGAAATGTACGTACCGCCAGGTGTCGTGGGCAGAAAATGGGGTTTGTCCACGACGAGGAGGTCATTGTCCTGATGGATGATGCCGATCTCCACTGGCATGCGCGTCTCTTCAGGCAGTTCCCGGTAGTACCAGATGAAGGTGTGCTCCGTCAGGGGTGTCGTCGGGCTTAAAGGGGTTCCGCCGAGGCCCACCACTTCACCGCGCTCAAACCTGTTCTTGATTCCCGTTGGGTCTACGTGGCCAAAACGATCGAGAACGTAGTCCATGGCGGTCTCCCAGGGGCCCTCGATGGGTAACCTCAGCCGGGTGGCATTGACGCCGTTGCGCACGGGGAGCGGAGACTGCATCACCCGAATAGCGTACCGGCCTCCGGCACGGCCAGAGAGCTATACCAGCGGTTGGCAGTTCGGGCAGTAGTAGACGTCTCGTAGAGCGAGCTCATTGGCGCCGAGCATGTCCTTGACCACCGCCGTCCGGCACCGCAGGCAGCGGTTGCGGCCGTAGACCCAGAAACGATCGCCGTGGCGTCCGACGGCGGTCCCGGTCGTCGAGCGATTACTGCGGTCCTTATTGGCCTCGAGGAGCGCCTTCGACAGGGTGACGATCCGCTCCAGATTGGGTACATCCGCCATGGGGGTAAAAGGGTTGACCCGTGCCAGGAAGCACACTTCGCACCGGTAGATGTTCCCGAGTCCGGCGAGATTGCGCTGGTCCAGAAGTGCGACACCGACGGGTTCCTCCGGGTGGGAACGCAAGCGTCGGAGTGCTTCAGCCTCATCCCAACCCGGACCGAGTACGTCCGGTCCCAGGTAGCCGACGGCGTCGTCCTCATTGCGCCGGGACAGGACTTCCAGGATGCCTAATTCGAAACCAACGACGACGGCGCTATCCACCTCGAGCACGCAGCGCGCCTTGTGGGTTGGGCGTCTCCATCGCTCACCGCGCCCGTACACGTGCCAGGTGCCCTCCATTTTCAGGTGGGAATGGATGATGCTCCCATTCTCGGGGTCACCGATGCGGATCAGGAGGTGCTTTCCGCGGGACGCAACGTTCTCTACGATCAGCCCGGACAGATCCACTGTGGCGTATTTGGGCACCCGGACATCGCACCTGATCAAAACCTTGCCCGCGAGTACGGCGTCCAGTTGCCGGGCTATCCGCCAGACGTTATCTCCCTCAGGCACGGATTCTTAACCCCCTTGGAGTGGTGTAGAAACCGGCGTGGATGAGTGCTGATGCCATGGGTGTGTCCAGTATGGATTCGCCGTTGACTTTTTCGACCGCCATTTTGTCTGCGGCACCACGGCGGATGATGCTGACGAGGGCGGCCGCCGCAATGCTTAGCTCTACCGGGTCCTCGCTGAAAGACAGCAGTGTTTTACCGCCGCGTTCAACGTAGAGCGACAACTTCCCGTCCACGAGAACCACGAGCGCGCCGGCTTTGCGCCCAGGTCTGTGTCCGTTCTCGAGACTCGGCCAGGACAGGGCTGCACCGTACGGGTTGGCGGGGTCTGTCGCCGCGAGTGCCACAGCCGACGGCGTAACGTCACCGAGCTGGTTGTCGTGAGAAAACGATCTGAGCCGGTCAACGGTTGCGGGCACGGCGAACTGTGCAGCCCCCAACTGTTCGATGAAGTAACCACGGCGGGACCTGCCCATTTCCTCCAGCCGAGCCAGTACTTTGTACATCAACCCGAAGCCGCCCGGCGTCCCCTCATTGGCTACTGCGCCGCGCGTGACCACTCCATAGCGGTCCATGAGTAGTTCCGCGGTTGCGTGCGCGTGCACGGTGACGTCCGGTTCGACGCCGGGCAGCACGCTCCAACGGCCAGCGACCATGGGCGGGGCGTTGCGTGGTTGGCGGTGGTCGCCGTCGACCGAGAGCTTCATCGACGCGCCGGTGAGTGACGCACCTGGAGCACGGCCAGGGCGGCTCAGCCTGGCGGATCGTGCCCGGCCGGGGGAGGCCTTACGTTTGTGTGCCGTTTTGCCTCCGCTGAGCAGCGACCGAACCGGCGTGAAGGTGTCGTTACTGATCCTGCCCGCCCACACGAGCTCCCAGAGCGCCTGGATGACGGCATCATCAGCGGAACCGGTGGGGCCCAGCGTTTGAACCAGCTGTCGGAAGAAGTAGGCACCGCCACCCTCCAACGTTGTGAGCAACTGGGATTGCAACTCTGAGGGTTCAAAATTGGCCGCGGGGTTCAGCGTCAACGGAGCGTTCTCGGTCAGGTGCAGGGCGATCCAACCGTCGTTGCCCGGAAGCGCACCTGCGCCGGACCATTGCACTTCGCCGGTGGCTGTGAGCTCGTCGAGCATCGACGGCGCGTAGTTGGCCACCCGTGATCCGAGAATCAGCGGCTCCCAGGCGGAGGCCGGGATGGGAACACCTGAGAGCTGGTCCACCACGGTCGCAACGCCGTCGAGCCCTCTCAGCGTAGAGCCGACATGCTGCCATACAGGCAGGAACCTGCCGTACGTTGGTGGGTCCACTGGCTCCACCTCGTGCCGAAGGGCAGCCAGGGAACGACGGCGCAGCCGCCGCAGGACCTCGACGTCGCACCACTCGGAGGAGGCCGGGCGGTGGGAATCGTCTGTTGCTGGCAGCGCTTCCGTGGGTCGGAATTCGCCTTCAACGACACGGTTTTCATGGCTTAGTCGCTGAAGGGTGGCGGTGACCACGGCAACGCCGAGCCCCAGCCGGGCAGCCGCTTCGCCCGCTGTGAATGGTCCGTGGGTGCGCGCGTAGCGTCCTACCAGGTCACCCAGCGGATCGGCGACCGGCTCAATGAAGGCCAGGGGAATCCCCATGGGCAGCGGAACTCCAACGGCGTCTCGCAACCGGGCAGCATCTTCTACGGCAGCGATGCGTTGGATGCTCGCCATGCCAACGGTGAACGCACGGTTGGCACGGGTCAGTTCGGCGACGTGTTGATCGACCAGTTCGCAATCTTCCAGGCGGGCTGATATCTCGGCGGTCGAAAGCGGCCCGAGGAGCCGGAGCAGGTCGGCTATGCCCTCTGCGCCACGAGCTTTCCGGTCTGGCGCCAGACGCTGCAGTTCCTCTTCCGTCTGGGCAATGACCTTTGCATCCAGCAGTTCCCGCAATTCGGCTCTGCCGAGGAGTTCGTTCAGCAGCGTCGGGTCCAGTGACAAAGCTGCTGCTCGGCGTTCAGCCAAGGGGGAGTCGCCTTCATAGAGGAAGGACGCAACATAGCCGAAGAGGATAGACCGTGCGAAGGGCGAGGGCTGGGACGTGGTTGTTTCCACAACCCGTATTTCACGGCGCTCGATGGAGGCAGCAATGCCTTTCAGTGCTGGGAGATCGTAGACATCCTGCAAGCATTCACGCACTGTTTCAAGAACTATCGGAAACGTGGGGTACTTACGGGCGACGTCCAGCAACTGGGCCGAACGTTGCCGCTGCTGCCAGAGAGGGGAGCGCTTTCCCGGATGTTGCCGAGGCAGAAGTAGCGCCCTGGCTGCGCATTCACGGAAACGAGAAGCGAACAACGCTGATCCGCCCACCTCCGCCGTCACGATCCGGTCCAGATCGTCGGCGTCGAACAGGAAGAGGTCCGCTCCCGGCGGTTCATCGTCCATGAGTGGTACCCGCAGCACAATGCCGTCGTCGGACGCCATCGCTGAACCGTCCAAACCGTACCGCGCATGAAGCCTGGCACCCACGGCCAGCGCCCACGGCGCATGGACCGGCATCCCGAAGGGGCTGTGCAGGATGACGCGCCAGTCACCGAGTTCATCGTGGAAGCGTTCAACCACCAGATTGCGATCGCTGGGGATCACTTCTGTAGCAACCTGTTGCTCGGAAATATAACTGACCAGGTTACCCGCAGCCCACGCGTCCAGGCCGATGGCGGCGCACCGTTCCAGCGCAGACTCCCGTGAAGATCCGCTGATTTCGCGGACAAAAGCGCCCAGTGCCCGGCCCAGATCTACTGGACGTCCGAGTGAATCGCCTTTCCAGAACGGCAGTTTTCCAGGCTGCCCGAATGCCGGTGATACCAAGACGCGATCGTGGGTGATGTCCTCGATCCGCCAACTGGTGGCGCCGAGAGCGAAGACATCGCCCACCCGCGACTCGTAAACCATCTCCTCATCGAGCTCGCCCACACGCCGGCCGCCCTTGTTGGCAGATTCCTCCGAACCAACAATGTAGACACCGAAGAGGCCGCGGTCCGGGATAGTACCCCCGGAGATGACAGCCAAACGCTGGGCGCCGGGACGTCCGGTGATGGTTCCCTCGGTCCGGTCCCACACAATGCGCGGCCTTAATTCCGAGAACTCATCCGATGGGTAGCGGCCAGACAGCAGATCCAGGGTGGCATCAAAGGCGGAGCGGGGAAGCGTGGTGAACGGAGCGGAACGGCGCACGACGTCGAACCATTCCTCCACATCGATGGATTCAAGCGCTGTGGCAGCGACGGTCTGCTGAGCGAGGATGTCCAACGGGTTGGTGGGGATGTTGAGCGGCTCGATCTGGCCGGAGAGCATGCGTTCCACGGTGACAGCGGTGTTGACCAGGTCTCCGCGGTGCTTGGGGAACAGGACGCCCTGGGATACCTCGCCCACCTGGTGACCGGCACGGCCTACGCGCTGAAGTCCACTCGCTACCGAGTGCGGTGATTCAACCTGAACCACCAGATCCACGGCGCCCATATCGATTCCGAGTTCCAGCGATGAGGTTGCGACGACGCAGCGTAGTCTCCCAGCCTTGAGATCGTCTTCGATCAGCGCACGTTGATCCTTGGACACGGAACCATGGTGTGCGCGAGCAAGGACCGGATCCGCTCCCTGCGACAGTCCCGCCTGCGCCACGATCTGGGCCGGCGGGTTGCGGTGCTCGGCAACCTCGGCAACCCCGCCGTCGCGCATATTGTCCCCGGCAACTCGGCCCTCATGGATCTCGTTCAGCCGCGCCGTTAGTCGTTCCGCTAGACGCCGAGAGTTTGCGAACACGATCGTGGACCGATTTGCCTCAACGAGGTCAACGATCTTCTCCTCAACGTGCGGCCAGATGCTGGCCTGCGGTGAGTAGCCGCCGTCGTTCGTTGCGCTGTCTGAGCCTGAGTCTGCGCCTGAGTCTGAGCCTGAGGGGGAGGGGGCCGAACCCAGTTCCGTCATGTCCTCCACAGGTACAGTCACGGTGATGTCCCAGGTTTTGCGCGACGGCGGTGCCACGATCTCCACGGGCGCGTTCCCACCGAGGAACCGGGCCACAGTTTCTTTGGGTTCCACCGTGGCCGAGAGACCAATCCGTTGGATCGGCCGTTCGAGCATGGCATCAAGGCGCGCCAACGAGACGGCCAGATGCGCGCCCCTTTTGGTGCCAGCAACGGCATGGACCTCGTCGATGATGACAGTGTCCACCTCCGAGAGGGTTTCCCGGGACTTCGAGGTGAGCATCAGAAACAGGGACTCTGGCGTGGTGATCAGGATGTCCGGGGGCCTGCTGAGCAACTGTCGCCGTTCCGACTGTGGGGTGTCCCCGCTCCGGACGCCTACCGTGATCTCCGGTGTGGGCAGGTCCAGCCGGCGGGCGGTTTGGGTGATTCCGATGAGCGGTGCCCGAAGGTTGCGTTCCACATCTACGCCGAGAGCCTTCAATGGCGATATATACAGCACGCGCGTTGAACGCCGACCCTTCTCCGCCGAAGGTGGCGTCACCAACAACCGGTCCAACGCCCAGAGAAACGCCGCGAGTGTTTTACCAGAGCCAGTCGGCGCAACAACGAGCGCGTTAGCCCCGCGGGATACGGCCTCCCAGGCACCCACCTGCGCGGGTGTGGGCTCGGCGAAGGCACCGGCGAACCACTCTCTGGTGGCCGGGGTGAACTTCTCCAGCACCTGCGTCATGGCTTTATCATCCAACACTGGACGGACATTTTTCGAAATGGGCTACAGAACCGAGTCCCCAACACCGGTAGAGTGGGTCACGGTGAGCCGGGAAGTCTGGTCGGCGTGTATTTTGCGCGCTCTCAATCCAAGGACTTTATGACAAAACATAGGAATCCCGCCCAGAAAAGCAGCATCTTCAGCCGGGGAAGTTACCCCGAGCACCTGCGCATTACCGCGATCCTCCGCAAGGAAACTGTTGGCGGAGTACTTCTCCTCGCAGCGACCGTCGTAGCCCTCATCCTTGCCAACGGCCCCGCAGCAGACGCCTACTTTGCCCTGCGTGAGTACAAGATCGGCTACGAACCGTGGCACTTGAAGCTGAGCCTGGGAACGTGGGCCGCAGACGGGTTGCTCGCGATCTTCTTCTTCCTGGCCGGCCTCGAACTGAAACGCGAGTTCATCGCCGGGGACCTCCGCACGCCCAGCCGGGCTATAGTCCCGGTCGCTGCGGCGATGGGCGGCGTCATCGTACCAGCGTTGGTTTTCGTTGCCATTGCGGCCACCGCGGGCCCGGAAGTCCTCCGAGGGTGGGCCATCCCGACGGCAACTGACATTGCGTTCGCCGTCGCCGTGCTCGCCGTCGTTGGCACCCACCTGCCCAGCGCGCTGCGTATTTTTCTCCTGACGCTCGCCGTAGTCGATGACCTGCTCGCCATCGCGATTATCGCGTTCTTCTATTCCGGTGAAATTCAGGTGCTCCCACTACTGCTGGCGCTCCTCCCGCTGGCTCTCTACGCTTTCCTCGCCCACCGCTTCTCCGGTTTCTTCGGCCGGAAATCGTCGGCGGCTTGGCTGTTCCTCCTGCCTCTGGGGCTTCTGGTGTGGGCGCTGGTGCACGCCTCCGGGGTCCACGCGACGGTTGCCGGTGTCCTGCTTGGCTTCGCGGTTCCGGTGTTGGCTGCCCGGGCCAAGGGACAACCACGGCCCGACGACGGCGCCCACGATGGGCTGGCGGCCATCCTTGAGCATCGGTTGCGGCCCCTTTCCGCGGGAGTCGCGGTTCCGATCTTCGCGTTTTTCTCGGCCGGCGTTGCCATTGGCGGTTGGGACGGTTTTGTCACCGCCGTCTCCGACCCACTCGCAGTGGGGATCGTCGTCGCACTGGTCGTGGGCAAACCCGTGGGTATCCTGCTCGCCGCGTGGGGCGTCACGAAGGCCACCCGGGCAGAACTGGACCCGGACCTGTCGTGGACAGACTTGTTGGGTGTTGCAATGCTTGCGGGCGTCGGCTTCACGGTGTCTCTGCTGATCAGCGAGCTCGCGTTCGGTTCCGGCAGTATCCATGATGACCACGGCAAGGTCGCCATCCTCGTTGGCTCGCTCCTCGCAGCGCTGTTAGCCAGCATTGTCCTGCGGATGCGTAACCGCCATTACCGGCGGCTGGAGTTGAAGGAAAAGGTCGATGCCGATCACGATGGAACCCCGGATGTCTTCGAGCACTGACGGTCCGGCGATAAACTTCCCGGTATGAGCACTGGGCCTGTTGATCTGCCGCATCCGATCACACGGCAGTTGTTCCCCAGCCCCGTTCTACCCGGAACAGGGTGGCCGGGAGACCCTGCTTCGCCCACAACTCCGGTGGCTGAAAACGCGGACGACGTCGTAGCCCGGGCGGCCAGCACCCGGCACCTTGAATTACTGGACGCGCAGGTTTCCGTGTGCAGGGCCTGTCCCCGGCTCGTGAACTGGCGGGAACAGATTGCCCGCGACAAACGTAAGGCTTCAGCCGCTGAACCGTACTGGGGCCGGCCGATCCCCGGGTACGGCAGCTCCCATCCGAGGGTTCTCATTGTGGGACTGGCCCCGGCGGCAACGGGCAGCAACCGGACGGGGCGTGCCTTCACGGGAGATATGGCTGGCGTCTGGTTGTTTGGCGCACTATACCGGGCAGGCTTGGCGGTTCAGGAAACCAGTGTTTCGGCGGGGGATGGTCAGGAACTCATCGATACCCGTATGGTTTCCACCGTCCGCTGCGCGCCGCCGGACAACAAGCCCACGATCGCCGAACGCGATACCTGCGCGCCATGGCTCGACGCTGAGCTGAAATTCGTCCTGCCCAGCGTGAAAGTGATCGTTTGCCTGGGTTCCTACGGGTGGTCAGCTGCCTTCCGCGCCCTGAAACGCTGCGGCTACACCGTTCCCCGACCGCTGCCGAAGTTTGGGCACGCTGCGCGCGTGGAAGTCCAACCACCGGAGGGGGACGCCGGACGCGCCGTCGTCGTTCTGGGCTGTTTCCATCCCAGCCAGCGCAATACGTTCACGGGAAAGTTGACCGTTCCCATGATTGACGCCGTTATTGGCGACGCAGCGGCCATCGCCGGCAGGTGACTACTTAGCAGGTGTGAAGGGCTGGAACGTGCCGATGGTCAGCAGCTTGATGTCCGCGTTGGCGCAGCCCGTGCTTTCGAATGGAACCAGTAGGGAGCTGGTGTTCTCGGGCGGGTAGACGCGGATCGCGGTGGTCTTGACCTGCTCGCACTCAGTGTATTTACCGGCGCGAGTCTCCATCAGCTCTGCCGCCGCCGATGCACCAGGCTTTAGTTCATTGGCAACTGGGGCCTTCTCCGACGCACGTTCCGCCGCAGCGCCCACCTGGTCGCCATTGGCAACGAACGAGACGCCGGCCCAACCGTGCAGGACACAGTTTTTGCTGCCTGTATTCGTCAAGACCAACTCACGCAACACACCGCTTGCTGCGCCAGCACCGGGATTTGTGACAATTTCCCCGCTCAGCATTCCCGCCGTGCAGCGGTTCTGGATGGGATCGGTCGGGGTGGGCGAAGGTGTTGCCGTTTCACTCGGCACCGCGGTGGTGGTGGCGGTGTAGGTGGGGTCCGACGACGGCGTCGCGATCGCCGGTTTGGTGGACGGCGACGCGGTGGTCGTCGTCGGTGAGGTGTCGCCTGAAGCCTCTGGCGTTGAAGTGCCACAGCCCCCGAGGAACAGCAGCGAACTGAGCGCCGCGGCAACGACAAGGGTGGGGGACTTACTACGCACAATATTCATAGCAACACCTCACCGCAACGACATGGCCGAGTCAACTATGACGCGGCCAGTGTTGCAGAGACTTTACTTGGTGGACGTGCGCGTACGGGCCAGCGCAATGCCGCCCACGATCAGCCCGAGAACCACTGCACCCAGGCCAAGGTAGCCGGGAACCGGCGAGGCGTCGTCGTCTGCTGACACACGCTCGGTGCTGTTACCGGTGGCTTCTGCGTCCTCCTCAGTGCCGGACGCCGCGTGGTGGTCTTCCTCGGTGGCTTCGGTCAGGGTGTAAGAGGGGGCAGGAGCCTCCAACTCGTGGGGATCCTGGCCTTCAGCCGGCATCTCGGACCAGTCCGTCTCGCCCTCGGCGCACTTCTGCAGCACCGGGAACGCCAGGGTTTCACCGGATTTGTCCGGATTCTGGATCTGGACTTCGAGTGCCATCCGGTAGCCATCCTCAAGAGGGGTCTTGGGGGTGTAAACAATTTTCCCGACATGCTTGGTGATGGAGCTGCCATCTTCAAGCGTCAGTGGTTCGTCCAGCTTTTCCTCCACCTTCTTCACGTCCCAGCCCGCGTAAACGGTGGGCTTCGCGTCTGCAATGGTGTCTGGAATGTCGATAGTGAAACTTGTGGTGGGGGAGTCCTCACACCCGTGGGAGGCGGCGAAGGTGAGGACGGAGTAGGCGCCGGCGTCGGTGGAATCTGGTGTCACGGTGACGTGGGCACTGGCCGAAGCGACGCCCGCGGTCATGAGACCCAGGGTTGCAACGGAAGCAAGGAGGGTACGGCGAATCTGCATGGGAAAACCTTTCACTGTGCGCGGCGCTGTGGCCTGCGCGGGAATAATTGGATACGGGTCAGTGAGAGGTTATGGGTGGTCCGCGGGACGGGGGCGCCACGAGGTACGGCGAGGTTACAGGCTTTGGCGTCGCTACCGGTACGAGTAGTCGGATCGGCAGTTGTGGCTGTGTCAGTTGAGGTGGGCTGAAGAGCGGCCTCAGCCACGCAGCGGTAGCATGAATGGCTTCCTCGCCGCGGGTGATGACGACGGCGGTTGCCACCGTTGCCAGGGCATGGGCGATGAACATCGCGCTGCCAAGGCCTGCGTCGACTGGCTGGTGATGAAGCCCTGCGCCCGCCGTGGTGCAGGTAGTTATTGCGTGGTGGGCGTGGGATCCCGGTTCGCAGTGGACTGCGGCTGAGAGCGTGCCGAAGAGGTGGTGCAGCCCGCCCTGTGCAGCGGACAGGATCAGCGTGAGAACCGGTAGGGACAGGGTTCGCTTGGCGGCTGTAGTCACAGCGAGCATGGTCAGGGCTGTCAGCCCGACGACGACGGCCGGATCCGGCAACGATCCACCACCGGCAAGGTGGGCAATGGATGAGAGCGCAATAATGACTGCCGTGATGACACTCGCACGGAGCAGCCTGGCGTGATGCTGGCGCACGACTACTCCTTTTCTATCGCTTGTAGAACTCGCGCTTCAGTCTAGGGTAGTTCGTTGCAGCGCTCGAGTTGGCTGGGTTACCGTACCCAAGCGTTCGGCACGAATTCTCAGCCTACTCGTGGTGATAGGGGCGTCCGCCCGCGATTTCTTGGGCGCGGTAGAGCTGTTCGATCACGATCAAGCGGACCAGCTGATGCGGGAACACTAGGGGTGAGAGTGACCAGATGAAGTCGGCACGCTGGTGCACGGTGTCGTCTACACCGTAGGCACCGCCGATGATGAGGGTGACGTTCTTGGATGAGTCGAGTGGCTGCTGAAGGGTTTGCGCGAGTTTCGGCGAGGTGATGGCTTTGCCTCGCTCGTCGAGGAGGATCACAAAGTCCGTTCCGGTTTTGGCCAAGAGCCGTTCCGATTCCTCTTTGCGGGCTGAGTCTCCTTCGCGTGAGGAGTGGGGGATGGGCTGCCAACTGACGTCGAAGGGCTTCTTCATGCGCTTTTCATAGCGGCCGATCCCTTCCGCCACCCAGGATTCGTGTTTCTTGCCGACGGTGAGGATGCGCAGTGCCATGAGTCTATTGTCCGTTACCTGGACGAAGCCATGATTACTGTGGCCATCGCAGATCGGCGACGATCCAGCCATTGTCGACCGGTTTGAGGATTATTTGGTAGCTCGCTCCTAGAGTCAGCAGCCCCAGCCTTCTGGATTTTCTGCGCAGGTTTCGGAGACGTTTCGGGATTCGGATCGCCAGACGCTTAGGGTCACTGGTTCTGAGGCCACTTGCGCTTGTCCTCGGATGGCTTGCCAGGGGCCGCCCTCAACGGAGAATTCACCGCGGAAGAACGTGGTGAGTTGGACGTTGTAGTCGCCGGTTTCCAGGTACGCGTAGCTCGTCGCGGTTTCTTCGCCCCAGTGCGTTTCGTGAACCGGGGTCCCTGCCTCGGTGATCGGACCTCGTGTTGTCCCATCGCCGTAGTTCCAGGTGTAGCTGCCCGGTGTCGCCCGGACTTTTACAGCTTTTCCTATCAAGGTGATATCAAAGTTCTGGGTTTCCGCAGTGGCGTAGAAGTTGTTGTGGGCTCGGATGAGCGTATGCGGTCGTGGCTGGATGCTGACCTTGGACGAGATGATGCCGAGCCTTTGGAAGTCCTTGAGAGTGACGACGGGGTCTTCGTCAGCGCGTGGCAATTGAGGATCATCCGGAGCAGCGCAGCGGGGAGCACCAATTTTTGTCGCTGTACGGGGGTCTTGGTCTGGCCTATTGAGGATGCGCCAGGTCTGAAGGCGGGCGGTCCCGTCGTCGCAAGTAGAGGCAGTCCCGAGACATACCGGATTGAGATCCCCGTTCGCGTCCGAGCACTCGATGGCTTCCCAGTATCGGTATTTTGAGTCCGGCTCAGTGGGGATAGCGGGCGGTAAAGGCACCGGGGCCGGATTTACCTCACCCGTGGGAGGTCCTGACGTCCCAGGGGGCTTGGGCGCACAATACTGGCCGCCGGTATCAAATCCGCCGCCGTTTGCACGACCACCGATGTCATCGCAATCGCCATCTGACGCGTAAGCAGGTGCGATCTGGGTAAGAGCGCCCAGTAGTAGGACTACGGCTACAAGAATTGCGACGGCAGAAGCGCTGGGGTTAAAACGCAGAATCACTTACCTGCGCCCATGTCCACGACGATCCAGCCATTCTCAACCGGCTTGAGCGACATTTGCCACCGAATGTCGCTACTCAATTCAAATTCTTCATCAACTTCTTGGGGGCCCTTGTAGTCCGTCGAAGCGGATTGATGGAACTTTATGTTCGCGTACTTGTAACCCAAAGGCCGATTCGACAAGTCCGCGTATATGAGGTCAATGGAGTACTCACCGCCTACCATCCACATGCCGTCCGCCTTATAGTTATTGACGTTTCGCACGATCCGGCTACACGACGCGCACTTGAGATTTGTGGATGGAGCAATGGCGTCGGTGCTTTGAGACTCATTCGTGTAATTAATGAGCTCGAAGTAGTACTCAATGAACGCCTTGAGCCCCTCCTCGGTATGCTCTTTCGCCACTGCTGGCATTTCCGGAACGGGCACGTTCTCAGCCGGGCCGTCTTCGGAGGCGGGCTTGTACGACGGCGTTGGAGTGGGCGTCGCCGTCGGGGTCGGCGAGACGGATTCGCTGCTCGAGCCGGACGCGGAGCTGCTGGGATCAGCCGACGGACTTCCTGCACACCCCGCTATGAGGAGCAGCGCGGACAAGGCCAAGGCGCTGGTTCGGAGCAGACGGGAGTTCTTCAAGGAGAGGCGAGACATAGGGCATCCTGAGTAGAGGAGAACGAGCGTTATCAAGTCGATTCAACTCAAGAGTACCCAACAGCTATGTCTTGTGAAAAAGTTATCCACATGTTGGTAGGCACGGAGCTTAGTCCCGTGCCTACCAACAGACTGGATGTCTACTGACCCAGTTGGTTCAGAATTCCAGCTACATCGGTTGCGCCCCAGCGCTCCACGATCTTGCCGTTGGCAAAACGGCCCACCTGGATGCCACGGGCGGTAAAGCGCTTTCCGGTGGGTTCAATACCCTGGAACGTGCCCTGATGTGTGCCGGTTACTGTGAGGACCACGGTCACGTGTTCTTCATCGGCGACCTGGGCCTCTGGCTGGATCTTAAGGTCTGGGAATGCGCTGAGGAACTGATTCCAGAAGTCCTTGATGCCCTGGCCACCTGGCGCTTGCTCGGGTGCGGGATCGTGATCGACTACGTTGTTGTCGAAGACTTCGTCCAACCGGTCAACCTCGTGGTTGTTCAACAGCTCGCCGAGCTTCTTCTGGGCGTCGAGGTTTACTTCACGTGACATGAGCATCTCCTATATGGGTAGTCAGCACACTTATTTTCTCTACTGTTTCGACGCTAACAGAAGGTCAACACCCTGTCACTGTCCGCACAGGGAACCTGCGTACCCCGTGGGATAGTTGCAGGTACACCATCTCTTCAACCGAGGACCTTCTATATGTCTCCCCGCAAACTGTTCCGCGCCGTCGCCTTCGCTGAGGCGGTGACGTGGACTCTGCTGATCATCGGGTTGATTCTTAAGTACGTCACTGAGACCACGGAGATTGGGGTCCGCATCGGCGGTGGCATTCACGGGTTCGTATTCCTTTGCTACGTCGTCGTCACTGTGTTCCTTTGGGTGAACCAGAAGTGGCCGGCGAAAACTGGCGCGCTCGCCGTCGTATCCGCCATCGTCCCGTATGCCACCATCCCGGTGGAGAAGTCGCTCGACCACCGGGGAATGCTCGATGGCGGGTGGAGACTGGCCGAAGGTGGCGAGGAACCGCACGGATTTATCGAGACACTGCAGGCGTGGGTGCTGGGTCATCTGTTACTGGCTGTTGTTATCGCCGTGGTTGCCGTGGCCGTAGTCTTCAGCGTCCTGCTGCTGCTGGGCCCGCCCGGAGAGTGGTTCAACTAACAGCGAAATTGGGTAGAAACCCGTAGGTCAGTGTGCTTACGGTGGTGGTTAACGACGAAAGGATTCCCCATGTCCCGCATCGCTATTATCGGAGGCCACGGAAAAGTTGGCCTGAAACTCGCCCCCATCCTGGCCGGGCAAGGGCACGAGGTCAGCGCCGTCATCCGCAATCCTGATCAGACCAAGGACGTGGAGTCCGCCGGAGCAAGCGCTCTGGTGGCCGACGTTGAAAAGTCGGACGCCGCAGAAATCGCTGACGCACTCCGCGGACACGACGCCGTCGTCTGGGCAGCTGGAGCCGGTGGCGGTAGCCCTGAGCGGACCTGGTCGGTAGACCGCGACGCCGCGATCCGCACCATAGATGCAGCCGTCGAGGCCGGGGTGAAACGCTTCGTCATGGTCTCCTACTTCGGGGCCAGCAAGGACCACGGTGTGCCCGAGGATGACGACTTCTACGCCTACGCAGAGTCCAAAGCTGAGGCTGATGAGCATCTGCGAGGCACCAAACTGGACTGGACCATCCTTGGGCCAAGCGGGCTCTCAGATGACAAGGGAACAGGGCTTATTGAAATAGGCGACGGCGTCGAGGCCAGTAAGGTCTCGCGCGACGACGTGGCAGAAGTAGCTGCGGCAGCACTCGCTGAGCCGAAAACAATCGGAAAGTTCCTCGAGTTCAACAACGGTGGAGCGCCCATTGCGAAGGCTCTGGCGTCCATCTAAGAGGGGGCGGCGTTACGTCTTGTGACGCCCGCTATTTACCCATCGGCAGGATGTGTTGTGAACTGGGTTCGTAACCATCCCGAGCGGCTGAGAGATCTGGCTCCGTGACGCCGCAGCAACCCTGACCGGAATTTTCCGGCGCAGGGTGCTACTGCCAGGACCGATGGAGAGGATTTCCCTGTGTCTGCCGCAACCCCAAAAATCACTGAGCGCCGTATCCGTTTCAACGCCTTCGACATGAATTGTGTTGGCCACCAGTCTCCCGGGCTGTGGCGGCATCCGGACGATCAGTCGTGGAGGTACAAGGACCTGCGTTACTGGGCGGATCTGGCGCAGACGTTGGAGAAGGGCTTCTTTGATGGGCTTTTCATCGCCGACGTTCTGGGCACGTATGACACGTTTGGTGGAACGCCCGACGCCGCCATCCGCCAGGGCGCGCAGGTGCCAGTGAATGACCCCTTCCTTCTGGTGTCGGCGATGGCGCTGGTCACAGAGAATCTGGGCTTTGGCGTAACCGCGGGCACCGCGTATGAGCATCCGTACCCCTTCGCGCGCAGGCTCTCCACACTGGATCACCTGACCAATGGGCGGGTGGGTTGGAACGTCGTCACCGGCTACTTGCCCTCGGCCGCGCGAAACATGGGCAATCAGGACCAGCTCGAACACGATGAGCGCTACGACCACGCCGATGAATATCTGGAAGTGGTTTACAAGCTGCTTGAGGGATCGTGGGAAGACGACGCCGTCGTGCGTGACCGCGAAGCTGGAGTGTTTGCCGATCCTGCCAAAGTTCATGGCATCAATCATGAGGGCCGTTTCTTCAAGGTTCCGGGAATCCACCTGAGTGAGCCTTCTCCGCAGCGAACTCCAGTTATTTTCCAGGCGGGTGCATCGCCTCGTGGGGTTGCTTTTGCAGCGGGGAATGCTGAGGCAATTTTCGTTGCGTCGCCCACGAAATCGATTCTCAAGGACACCGTCGTCAAGATTCGCGACGCGGTGGAAGCCGAGGGCCGGGATCGCTATTCGGTGCGCATCTACACGCTGTTGACGATCATCACCGATGCGACTCCTGAGGCAGCGCAGGCCAAGCATGAGGACTACCAGAAATACGCCAGCCATGAGGGTGCTCTGGTGCTGCTTTCGGGCTGGATGGGAACGGACCTTTCGCAGTACAACCTCGATGATCCCATTGGCGATGTGAAGTCCAACGCCATCCAGTCCGTCGTCGCGAACCTGCAGAAAAAGAACGACGACGGCCAGCCGTGGACCCTGCGCGACATTGCCGAGCGGGCATCCATTGGCGGGCTGGGACCCCGCCTGGTCGGCTCCGGGTCTGAGGTTGCGGAGGAGCTGATCTCGTGGGTTGAAGACACCGATGTTGACGGGTTCAACCTTGCCTATGCGATCACGCCGGGCACGTTCGAAGATATCGTGGAGTTCGTGATTCCCGAGTTGCAGAAGCGGAACGCCTACCCAGATTCTTATGAGCCGGGGACGCTGAGAAACAAGCTCTTCGGCGCCGGCGACAAACTGCCACAGGAGCATCGCGGAAGCCGTTTTCGGTTGAGCGATGCCCATGTGGTTTCCTGAGAGTGTGAGGACAAGTCATGACTACCACTTTTGCTTCCGGCGCCCGGTCACAAGTGATTGACCAGCGCACCTTCCGCGACGTCGTCGGCCACTTTGGCACCGGCGTTACGGTCATCACCGCTATGGGGCCCGATGGTCCCGTGGGGTTTACCTGTCAGTCTTTCTCATCGCTGTCGCTGGATCCGCCCCTGATCACTTTCAGCACGGCTCGATCGTCGACGTCCTGGCCGCACATTCGGTCCGTGGGACGCTTTACGGTGAACATTCTGTCGGCGGGGAACGAGTCCCTGTCCAATCAATTTGCCCGTTCGGGTACGGACAAATTCGCGGGCGTTCAGTGGGCCGTTGGGCCCAACGGTTCTCCGCGGTTGCCGGGCAGTCTTGCCTCGATCGACTGTGAGCTGCAGGCGGAGTACGACGGCGGCGACCACACCATCGTCGTCGGCGCCGTTCAGGACCTGGAGGTCCACTATTCCGGCGAGCCACTCCTGTTCTACCGGGGTCAGTACTTACGCCTAGACGATCGGTAGCGTCACGATTGCGTGGGTCACCAGCCGGTGGTGCCCGGGCCACCCTTGAACGGACCAACAATCTGCTTGGTGATCCACCCGCCGTAGAAGTCACCATCTTGGGTGGTCACTTGTTCGCCGTTGACCTCGCAGGAATCCATGAGACCCGGGTAGAGGGCTACCCGGGTACCGAGTGCCTCGAAACCCGATGTGGGATCCGGGTAGGTCCAACCGGCACGAGGAGCGGTGACGCCGCCAGCAATGACGTCGAAGTAGTGGGCGGGTCCCTTGAACTCGCAGAAGCTGGTGCCCTCGACTGCAACGAGCACACCGTCAGTGAACGAATCCATTGGTAGGTAATAAACAGGTGGATGACTCGTCTCCAGGACGCGCACGGCGTCGGTGGTGTCGGCAATGACCTGCCCGCCCAGTCGCACGATGACTCGTTCCGATCGTGGGTCGACCGCAGGTGGCCGCGGGTAGTCCCAGACTGATTCTTCAGACGCCGTGGGCTTGATGGGCTGAGGACGTTGGAACGATCCGAAAAAACCTTTTGCAGGGGTCATAACCTCATGGTGCCACTAATTCCTGAAACGCGGTCGTGTACGCGGCAGATGTTTGCGGCCAAGGCCGTGCTGGCTTCTTCTTTCATAGCGGCCACACGAGTAGAACCAAGAGTCCTGTCAGAGCGATAAATCCTCCAACGGGGAGTAATCACACTGTGTTGTTCGCCGTGGTTCAATAACTCATGGCTCTTTCTAGAAATACCGTGAACGCTACGTTGGGGCTTCTGCTAACTCTTATTGGCGCTGTGGGTAGCGTGGTCTTTTTTCTGCAGCCGTGGCGCTCTTGCGCCGAGGACGACAGTTCTGCGGGGTGCCCTGCGACATCGACTGATCAAGCTCTGCTCGGTTTGGCTCTCTTCATTTTGGTCGTAGGAGTAATTTTTCTCGCGAAGTCACTGAGGATGGAGCGGATTCCGTCACACGCAGCGGGGCCGTTCGGGAAATTCGACTAGCTGCTGGGTGCAAACTCTTCCTCTACAGAGAATGAGACTCCGCGGCCTCCTGTGCCTTAAGCCCCTCGAATTCAGAACACGTTCTGCGTTAGTGTTCGAGCATGAGCTCACCAACTAGTCTCCGGACTACGTTTCATTCTTATGAACTGAGCCGCGCTTCCGTGCGATTTACCCACGTGACGGGGACATGCTCTGATGAGCGACAAATCTGAGGCGTATTACGATCACATCAAATGCCGTGTACCCGATCTTGAAGGGTGGAGGCTCCGTGCGAGGCGGCGCGAGAATCCACAGGACGGCAGCGAGCTTCATAAGGACGATACCGTCTTCGAGGCCCATCCCATCAGCGAGGCCGCACGTATTTGCCTGATCTCTGCTGGTGAGCATCTTCGCCTAGCCTGGACAGCCGTCAAAGCAGAAGAGGTTTACCCCATAGCGCATTACACCACTCTGCGGGGCGCTTTACTGGCAGCATCCCAAGCCGTCTACATCCTAGGACCCGACGAAGCTGAGATCCGCAGAGGTCGTGGGCTGGCTGCGATCGCTGAATCGTACAAACGTTCAAGACAGTTTCACAAAGAAACTCTGAAATCTCCAGGCCTTACAGAGGTTGAAAAGCAGCAGACCCGAGCGCAAATGGAATGGCTGACGAGTCGGATGAACGAAGCACGGAAGGCTGGGGGAGACGTACTTCTGAACATTTCAGATGTTGTAATCCCGTATGCCGCCGAAGTGACCTACAGAACGAACGCAAACCTGCAGAACGAGGTGAACCTTCTGTGGCGACAAATGAGCGGAGACGCGCACGCCTTAACCTGGGCTCTGGCTCAGCGAGTTGTATTCCAACCCGCGGTAAAGGGGCAGCCGCTTAGCACAGGCATCGCAGGAGGATCCTTGGAAGAAATCGCGCAGCCTTTCGAGGCGTCATTCCAAATCTTGAAACGAGGTTGGGCACTCTACGACCGCCGCTGCGAGATGTAGTGACAAAGAGGAGTTCCTAATACCGAACCCAATCCAGACAACATCTACCCATCCCTGTGACCTGACGGTCTATCCGCTAGCGTCGCCGGAGTACCTGCACGCGGAATGATCCCTGATCTCGGATCCGGGGCGGATCCCACCGATGATTACCATCGACAAGGACGACCCTGCTGTCACGAAGCTGAACCGCAACGGGACCAAGTGCCCAGTCGAACCAACACATGGCCCAAGCAATCGAAGGCAAAAGACCCAGTGCCCTGCTTGTGGACGGGGCTCGACGAAAACCATGCCATCGCCAGCTGCGCGCAGAGGTGTGAAGGAGCAGCTAACGACAGCGGTCGTGCTCATCAAGCACGGTGCTGCCGCCGTGCCATTTACAACCGCACGTCGGGCATTCGATCTTCCAATCGTCTGAGCCGGGGATCTCGATCATCCTCCCGACGTTTTTGCCGCTTGATGGGCATCGAAGCCCTGATTCGTTACTGCTCGCATCATTCATCGGCCTGTCCTTCGTCGATTATTGATTAGCACTTCTCTGTCGTCAGGTCTACCTCTGGGAACTGTTATTGCAACATCTCGCTGAGTAGATCGGCAAACTCTGCGCGAAGTTCTGGAAGAGCGTCGGCCGAGTCTCGGTTGAGGAGCTCGTCCATGCTCCAGACCGCAACGAACGGCTACCGGGGGAGCAGGATGCCGACTCTACGGATGCCCAACGCATCGTCAAGGCCGAGGAGCGCATAGCCAAGGAGCTGGAACAGGGTGTCCTTGAGCCAGGGGTTAGTGATCTTCTCCGTTGTCTTGAGATCCACGAGGAGGTCTCCGATAGCGCAATCCCCGTCGGCTCCACCCACTGCTGGGCTTCCAAGGAAGCTCGGATTCGGCACGTAGTGATCTCCTGCCGCGATGACTCGATTCCATTTCCCCATGAGTGAGACCACGCGGTCGCGCATTGTTGCTATGTCGACTAGCAGCGGCTCATCGATGCCCATCATGAGATCGGTAGCGTCTTTTGCTCGTTTGATCTGCCGACTGAGATTGTCCGAAAGCGCAACCGTGGGGCCGGCACGCATGATGCTCTCGCACCAAGCGAGAGGTACAGATGCTCTGGCGATGCTCAAAGGATGGTCGCTTTTCTTATGAAGAGTGAAATAGGCGAAACCTAGGGCCGTCTCGAGTACCTCGTGGATATGCTTTGCCCTGTGAACGACAGAGGGTTCTCCGACGCGATGATCAAGCCCTCCCTGCGCGGCGTGTTTGCGAAATCGAGACCCGGTAGATCCCGAGGAACGAGGCCATCGCTTTGCCATTGCGTCCGGAAGTCCCGGCAAGCGCGAGCTCTGTGGCGCTTGCATGGATGAACTGCCGAATGGACGACTGCGCGCTATTGAGGTAGCTCGTTAGGGACATGGGGCAACCCAACCGGGGCGTCCGACACGTTATGGGAATGCCGAGTCGCGAGATGCTCTACGCGACGGCGTCCAGAACCTCGGTGCAAGGCTATACCCATGGATGCCAATCGCGAACCTATTTCCCATTAGTTCAAGTTGAGTTTTGCCATGACCTCGGCCGCCAATTCCGCTTTCAAGTAAGGACGCGGGAGGTTGAATACGCGCGCACCCCACGATGTCAGCTCGCTCTGGTAGCCAGGTTGGGCCTTTGTTCTCATTAGTGCCTCCACCGGCGGGGCATAAATGGCGATGACGAGCGGAACCTCACGTGCAGCCATCTTCGTTTCGAAGAGTTCTTTGCCGTACTCAATCTCGTAGTCAGGCAGGTCAGCTGCGCTTGGTGTCGGTCGCCGGACCAGATCGGCGAAACCAACGTTGGCTTCGAGCGCGGCTCGTTCGAAGTGACGCTCACCGTCATTGAGCTCCATGAGCCCGGCCTTGACCAGCTTCATGATCCGACCGCGTGCGCCCTGCCCTTGGAAATAGTGCCCGGCGGCAACGCTCGTCAGCGAGGGATTAACTCCGACGATCACAGCCCGCGGACGCGTGGGCCATACTTCGGCGAGAGTGAGTACCTCACTGCCCATCCACTCGACGCGCTCCTGATAGTCGATGAGGTCGGTCATTCCGTGGGAATTCCGTTCGAACGTTCAAACTTCGCCCCTTCTATGCCCACACGCATATTGAACTTCACCTTGGTGAGTCCTGGCTCTGGCACCCTCATAAAGTCTGCGAACCGAATCAAATTATCCTCCTGAATTTGGCTGTGACAACGGTGTAAGGCTACTGGATACTTCAGCCGAGAGGCATTGAAATGATTTCTCGTCCCGACCGCTCGCCGAACCGGGCTATGCAATCCTCCTGAGGCATTTCAAAATGGCTTCTACAAAAGACTGAGGTCGAGGTGGGCAACGAAAAGGCGGCGGACCTGTTCGTTCAAGCCCAGGTCTCAATCAGCCTGTTCTTGTCGGCCAGTCACAATCAGGGGTCGCTCGCCGCTACGGTGTCTCGCAAGATCGGATCTCGAAACTCATGGTTCGCTGGCGTCTCGACGGAGATGCGGCATCCGAACCATCCTCGCGGCGCCCCAAAACCAGTCCCATCGCGACGCCACCTTAGATCATCGAGCTCGTTACTGCCCTGCGACAGAGACTATGAACGGAAGGTTGGGGTGCCGCTGCTGACACCATTGAATCGCATCTGACTCACTCTCAGCAGGTCTCTTTGAGCCGGGCCGCTGGCCACCGGATCCTCATCTGGGGCTGATCGAGGCAGAACCACAGAAGTGTCCGGAAAGTACTTACCTTCGCTTTGCTGCCGATCAATCTAACGAGTGCTGGCAGTCAGGCTTCACCCACTACCGGCGGAGCACCTCGACGGGAACCCAAGCGCCGACACTGAGATCATTACTTTCCTCGATGACCACTTCCGCCACTCGCTGCACGTCTCGGCACACCGTTCACTGCCTCATCGCGCGACACCAGCGATGGCTTACACAACTAGCATCAATGCCACACCTTCCACGAGGCCAAGCGGTGACGCGCACCATTGCGTCCGCCAAGACCGCATCGACAAATCTGGCACCGTCAGCCTTCGCGTCGCTAGGCAACTTCGTCACATCGGCGTCGGCCGAACCTACGCCGGAACCCACGTCACCTTACTCATCCAAGAACTCGACGTCACTGTCACCAACGCCACAACCGGAGAGATCCTGCGGGAGCTCACTATCAACCTCAACCACGACTACCAACCCGCCGGCACAAAAAAATAGTCCGAACCCACAAACCGTGGGTTCGAACTATTCCAATGTCTTGCGACATCGGGACTGCTGAAGGTTTGGTTGACTCCTGTATCCATATATCGCCACTACTTAGGTTGGCAGCCGCTTCTTTGACTCTCAGCGGCGCGGCAGCATGCCATGTGACAACGAACCACCGTACGTTTGATAGGTGGAAAAACTTCATGGCGGCGTTGAGTGGCTGGGCCGTTGGTGGAAGACCGTTCTTACCGTCGTCGGAGCCGCGATGGCCTTTGCTGGAGCTTTTTGGGGTGCTCTTGTGGAGAGTGACGACACTCTGCGCAGCTGGTTGTTCTTGGCGGGTCTGTTAGGCGCGCTCACCGCGGTTGTCATGCCGATCAATGAAACAAGAGCGACCCATCGCAAGATCGCTGCCTTAAAAGCTGACCTCGAGACGGAGAGAACAACCGGGGTGCAGGCCGTAGACGATGCGAAGCGGGAAGGGCGCGAAGAGTTCCTGCTGGTTGTGGACTTCGCGATCAGACCACTGTTAGAGAAGCTCGGCCCATTGGTGCGGTCTCGCTGGGCCGCGACAAGGAATGATCTCGCAACTCAGCTGAAACTTACCGCCCTCTCGGCGCTTAAAGAAGTGATCGACCCGTCGATCCCACGACTCCGGGCGAACTATTTCAAGTTGAAATATCCGTCGGCGGAGGGCCAAGGGCCTTATCTCCAAGATCCTGCTTCAACAGCCACGGCTCCAAGGGATCGTTTCGACCTGGGTGACAAATCGTCAGAGTCTGATGCCATACTCGAAATGCTCGCAAAGAACGACTACATCTTCACCCCCGATTGGGTTACAGACCCTCCGCCAGGCTTCGGCAAAGCTCGGAAACGTAACTATCGAACCTTCATCTCGGCCGCGGCCTATGACGGCATGGATGTCGATGGAATGATCTCGGTGGACTCGCCGGAGGCTGGAAGCTTGACCGACGCCGATGCGGTGGTGGTTCAGTTGGTAGCCACTATTATCGCCATATCGGAGGCCGTAAGGGATAACAAGAGGAACGACACAGAGGTGTAGGTGGTCCTCATATGGGCAGGCCACCGCTTGGACATATACAGTACGATTGATAAACAACGTGAGGGAGCGTGGCATATGGCAGAAGCACTGAAAGTGACCTCTAGTCGCGTCGAAGAGATGCAAAAAAATCCTCAGGAATACTTCCGAAAGGCGAGAGAAATAGCGCGCCAGCGTGCAGCCGCCCAGTTGAAAGCAGAGCAGCAACAGCGAGCAAATCGTAGTCGCCAGCAAAGTGGCCAGCGCCTAGCAGCCGGCCAAATATAGGATTCGACAACAAAGCCCCCGCCATGTAGCGGTGGCTTTGTTGTGTTCCAATATGATCGGTGGCTCCCGGCCCCGTCACCGGTTTTTCAGTTCTTCGAAGCCGGCCCGACTGTGCTTGATACCGAAAGTGACGAGATCCGTCAGGGCAATAGGAATATTCCGATCTCGTGCTCATTGAGGTTTCGAAAGGCGATCAAGCCGTCCTCCTCCCGTTCTTGTTAGCCGAAGAAGGGCAAGAGTGGGTAGTGCAAGTCCATTGGCTGGGCCTGCGGCATGTTCTGGTTCTCCTTCAAATGATGCGGATGGTGAGGTTTCCCCAATGGGGTGTTCATAATCTGAGATCCATCATGGGCTTCTAACGTTGCAACTGTGCGCTCCGAAAGCCTCGGTTGCTGAGACTCCCGCTATGTGGTTGAGGCAGTGATGTGCTGGATGTTTGTTCTTCGAAGAGCTTCGGTAAAAACTCGGCTCGTGGACGTCGTCGGGGGTACCGTGGATGGGGCCGGCGTTGCTTCGGTTCTATCGGTGGTTGCAGCACTTAGCGGATGGGTAGCGCCATGGCGCACGGTGGTGTTAGAGAACTACGACCGCTTCCACTAACCTTGGGAAGTATTCCGCATATTCGCGTTGGTGGTGTTGAGGAATCTTCGCACCCCCCCCATAGGACACGGGAGTTTCCGCCGCATGACCCTTTCCGCTGCTCACGAGGGCAACTTTGCCCTGGGGTCACTGCGTACGACGGCGAGCCATACGATTGGCGTCTCGCATCTGGTCGAACTCTTGCGGGTCGTTCCGGCGGACGCACCCCATGAGCGTTACCGCGGAGCAGTCGTCGAGGAGAACGTGCTCGGGCGCCCTACTCACACTGGCCGCCAACGCTCGTTCCGACATCTGCGTGAGCTCTACTTCTTGGACCCTACGCGACCTGAGTTCGCGGCGATGCGCCGTCTGTGGGACATCGGCCCAGAGGCGCGGCCACTGCTGGCAGGAATCCTCGCCTTCACACGGGATGGCATCTTGCGCGCCTCATTTCCAGCGATCCACCAAGCGCCTGTCGGCTCTATCGTCACCTCCCGCGACCTCACAGAGGCGGTCACGACTGTCTACGGGGCCGATTTATCTGAAGAGACCCTGGGCAAGACGGGGCGCAACACGGGCGCCTGCTGGACGCAGACCGGTCATCTCGTCGGGAGGACGAAGAAAGTGCGGCAGGCGGTTGAGCCGTTTCCGGCGGCCGTCGCGTTCGCGGCCTTCCTGGGGTACCTTTCAGGCAACCGTGGCGTGAGCGTGCTCGACACGCCGTGGGCGGCGTTGCTTGACCTTCCACCCGGAACCGGGCTAAATGCCCTGAGGAAGGCCCACACGCACGGTTTGATCGATCTTCTGGTGGCCGGCAATGTGGTCGACCTCAGCTTTCCGCTCTTCGACGGGACTCGCGGATGAGTCGCGTTTCCGACCTCACTGATGCGTACGCCGCAGAGTTAGATCTCCCGTGGCGGGCTGGTCTGTCCGGAGGCGAGCGAGTCTGGATGCTCGTCTACCCGCCGGACTTCGAGCGTTCGATGCGTGCGGCGCTCCCCCGACTCGAACTGGCTACCGGCGAAGCTGGCCACGGCTGGCACGAGATTGACATCACTGACAAACTGGGTCGTTGGCTCGCCGGGCATCGCTATGCCGAGGCGTTCTTCGAGGATCCAAGTGATCTCACGGCTGCCATTATCGACCAGTTCGAGTCCGATCTCGTCTCCGAGGTTCGCGAGCGACTCACGGCAGCCTCATCCAACGACGTCGCTGTTCTGGTGGGGATCGGGTCGATCTTTCCGTTCCTCCGGGCGTCGGGCGTGATCAAGGCGATCGATGAGGAAGTGGACGGACGACTCCTTGTCCTCTTCCCAGGTCTGCACGATCCCGACACACATTCCTTCCGCTTGCTCGATGCCCGCGACGGATTCAACTATCGCGCCCGCGTCATCGACCCCCAGAAAGACACCACGTGACCATCAACAACGAGCTCTTCACTCGCCGTCCGCTCGACTTCGAGATCCCGAACGACGGAGTCACCAACGTTGATCGGCCCGATGGGTCAAACCAGTGGAAGGTTCTTGAGTACGAGCTCACAAGCTTCGTTTGTGAAGGCGAGTACGAGCACGGGCTTGAGCGCATCCTCGGCTCCTATATCCGTCACCGAGGAAGCACGACCCAGCCAGCGGTGTGGGTCTCGGGCTTCTACGGCAGCGGCAAGTCGCACCTCGTCCGAGTGCTCCAGCACCTGTGGGCCGACACCGTCTTTCCGACCGGAGCCTCAGCTCGGGGCCTGGCTACCATTCCTCAAGGGTTCAAGGACCAACTCCTCGAACTTACGACCATTGGCAAGCGCGACGGGATTGCACCCTGGTCTGCAGCGGGCGCACTGGATCGGAGCGGCGACAGCCTCAACGCGGTGTTCTTGTCGATCGTCCTTGGTGCTGCCGGTCTGCCGACTCGTGTCGCACCCGCACAGGTAGCTCTCTGGCTTGCCGGCAAAGACGATCTCGATGCGGTCCGCGCACGGGTCGAAGCCGGTGGCGGGGACTTCATCGAGGAACTGAGCGAGTACAACCTCAGCACCCAGCTTGCCGACGCCATCCTCGCTGTCGATCCTGGATTCGCGGCAACGGGCGCGGACGTGAGAAAAGCCCTGCGCAGTCAGTTCCCACCCGACGCGCGCTCACTGTCGACCGACGAGACGATAGTCCTGTTTCGGAAGGTCCTCAAGCACGTTGGTGGCGGCGTCATCCCGCCGACTTTGATCGTGCTCGACGAGGTCCAGCAGTACATCAGTGGGGACGGTGGTCGAGCGATGGAAGTGCAGAACCTTGTTGAGTCTGTCTCGCGCGAGCTCGATGGACGGGTGCTCTTCGTCGCGACCGGTCAGCAAGAGCTCACCGCTGACGCTACTCTGCAGAAGATCCAGGACCGTTTCACCGTCAAGGTTGTCCTTAAGAACCAGGACGTTGATGCCGTTGTTCGGCGTGTGCTGCTCAACAAGGAGCCTGCCGAGCGGCCGGGGCTGGACAAGGTTCTGGCCGATGCTGCAGGCCCAATCTCTCGACAGCTCGTCGGCAGCAAGATTCAGCACACGGCTCAGGACAACAAGGATCTGTCTGAGGATTACCCGCTCCTTCCCAGCCGCCGCCGTTTCTGGGAGAGCGTTCTTCGCCAGGCCGATGCGGGCCGCGCTGGACAGCTCAGGTCCCAACTTCGCATCGTGCATGACGCGAATCGTCTGGTTGCGCTGAAGCCCGTCGGCACGGTCGTTGGGGCGGATTTCCTCTATTCAGCGAAGCATGAAGATCTCAACGGCGCTGGCCTGCTCCTGAAGGAGACCCAACGTCTAATTCACGAGCAGGATCAAAAGGACCCGCTTCGAGGACGCATCCTCGGCCTGGTCCACCTCGTCAGCCTGCTTCCGTCGTCCGGACACGCTGACATCGGTGTTCGGGCAACGACAGACCACCTTGTAGACCTCCTTGTAGAGGACCTCGCAAACGACGGCCCACGCCTGCGGCAAGACATCCCTGCCGCACTTGAGGCACTCACTGAGGAGGGAATCCTCCAGCAGGACGGTAACGAGTACCGGCTCCAGACCATGGCCGGCAGAACCTGGGACGAGGCGTTCCGCCGTCACTCCGCGCAACTGACCGATAGTGAGATCAGCACAGAGCGGGACTCCATGTTGCGCTCGGAAGTCGAGAAGGCCCTGCCCGCCTCGATCCTTCAGGGCAGGGCCAAGGTGGCACGAAAGATCAGCCTCCACGCCGACTCCTCCCAGCCATCTGCCACCGGCAACATTCCTGTCTGGCTGCGCTCGGAGTGGGACGACGGGACCACCACCAAGCAGTTTGAGGACCTTGCCCGTGGCCTCGGCTCCAACTCTCCGATCGTGCTCGCTCATCTGCCCAGGGTCCAGGCCACGGCCTTCGCCTCGGCCTTGCGCAACCAGATGGCTGCACAGCGAACGCTCGACCAGCAGGGCTTCCCGCAGGACGACGAGGGTAAGCAGGCTCGGCGTGCGGTGGAGTCCCGCCACGCCCGAGCCCAAGCGCAGGCCCGAGAGCACGTCCGAGACATCCTCAGCAAGGCTGGCGCCACGCTTGGCGGTGGGTCTGCCCCCGCGGGCATCGCTCTGCGCGACCGCATTGAGAACGGTACGCTGTCGGCAGCGACGCGGCTCTTCCACAAGTTCGACGTCGCTGACGACTCCCGCTGGCCGCAGGTGCTCGACCGAATCAAGAAGGGTTCGGGCGCAGATGCGCTCAAGGCCGTCGGCTACGACGCCGACCCCGAGCAGCATCCAGTCGTGAAGGAAGTCCTCGGCAGGATCGGAGGCGCCGGCACGCCCGCCATTGGGGTCGAGAAGGACCTCTTGTCTGCACCGTTTGGCTGGCCGCGGGACGCCCTTATGGCAGCGATCGGGGTACTGCTCGACAACGGACTGATCAGAGCCACCATCAACGGCTCCGACGCGACCAGGAGCCAAGTCTTGTCCCAGACCAGACTCGGCACAGTGCACTTGAGGCGAGAGTCGACGGTCCTCAAAGCGGCGGAGAAGATTGCAGCTCGGAGCCTGCTGAGCAAGCTCGGGGTGCAGGCTGACAACGAAACGCTGGTCCCGGCGGCCGAGGAAGCAGTCAGGGGCCTCGTACAGCGGGCGACCACCCTCACTGGACCAGCCCCGTTGCCTGACATCGCCCTTCCTGTTGGCTTCGAGGCGGTGCGAAGAGCATCCGGCAACGACCGCGTACACGCGCTCCTCGCGATAAAGGACGAACTGGCGGACTTCGCCGAGCGATTGCAGATGCTGGAGCGGCGTCGCGCATCTAGGCTGGAAGCTCTGTCAACTGCCCGATCTCTCTCGGACGCCGCTGAAGACCTCAACAGTGCATCCGAGGTGCGCGCGCGGCTTGAGGCCTTCGAAAGCACGCGGGAGCTACTCGGGGACACCGACCAGATCAGTCCCATCGTGACCGACCTCGCCGGTGCCGTGCGTGATGCGGTCTACCGGGCTGCCGAGTCTCTGGAACAGGCCCGCCAGTTGGCGGTTGACGGCCTACTGCCCCAGGAGGCCTGGTCGGCACTCGATCCGGGGAAGCAGGAGCAGCTCCTCGCCGAGCACAGCCTAGCGCCTGAGGCGAAGCCAGAACTCGGCGACGCTCAGGCTGTGCTGAAAGCGGTTCAGCACCGTCCGCTCCCGTCCTGGGCCGCGGTTCTCGACGCGGTGCCCACACGAGCATCGAAGGCGCTTGAGGCGGCAGTCCGACTGAGTTCCCCCAAGGCTGGCACCGTCACTGTTCCTGCAGCCAGCCTAAGTAGCGCAGGCGAGGTCGACGCATACCTCGCCGACCTTCGCGTACGCCTCACCAAGGCCCTCGCCGACCACGACACAGTGTTGGTGAAGGGCTGATGGGAGACGTTCTCAACGCTGACCAGCGTCGTCACCTCGACGCAACCGTCCAGCAAGCCCGGACGGCGGGCGAGAAGGCGGCCGCAGATGCGCTGTACGCTCTCGCGGTGGCTGAGCCGAGCCGCCCGGCCTACCTGAGCGACGATGGCAATGCTTTGCGGCTCGCCCTGCGCGAGAAAGCCCGACAACTTGGGGACGACACTGCACGAAGCGGTGCGAGTCTGACCAATCTGGTCCGCGAGGTTGCCTACGAGCAATGGCATCGCCTCCTGTTCGCACGCTTCCTCGAAGTCAACGGCCTTCTGCGTCACCCCGAGTTTCGCGACACCTCGCTCACGCTCGAAGACTGCGCGGACCTCGCGGACGACCTCGGCGAGCCCGACGGCTGGTCAGTCGCCGCACGCTTCGCGTCGGAGGTTCTCCCTGGTGTCTTCCGGCTGGATGATCCGGCAGTCCAGGTTCGGTCCGCTACCGAGCATCGGCTTGAACTTGAACGGATCCTCCTTAGCCTTCCCGATGAGGTATTCGTTACCGAGGACGCCCTCGGGTGGGTCTACCAGTTCTGGCAGACGGCGGAGAAGAAGCGCGTCAACGAGTCAGGTGTCAAGATCGGTGGCGCGGACCTCTCGCCGGTGACTCAATTGTTCACCGAGAACTACATGGTCCGCTTCCTGCTCGAGAACTCCCTCGGAGCATGGTGGGCTGCGCGCCACCCCGACTCACCGCTCATCGGCACGTGGGAGTACCTCCGCCGCCTCGACGACGGCACACCCGCCGCCGGCACGTTTGACGAATGGCCGGTGACGGTGGCGGATGTCACCGTCATGGACCCGTGCTGCGGCTCCGGACACTTTTTGGTCGCGATGTTCGGGATGCTCTGGCGCATGAGGGCCGAGGAGGAGGGTCTTTCTCCGGCCGATGCGCAGGACGCGGTACTGCGGAATAACCTTCACGGGCTTGAGCTCGATCCCCGTTGCACGCAGATCGCCACCTTCAATGTCGCTCTCGAAGCATGGAAGCAGGGCGGTTTCCGTGACCTTCCGGCACCGCAGATTACTTGTTCCGGGGTTCCGGTTCGTGCGACCCGGAGTGATTGGGAGGCACTCGCCGGCGACGACGATGAGCTTCGCAAGGTCATGAAACGCCTTCACTCGCTCTTTCGGAATGCCGACTCGTTGGGTTCGTTGATTGATCCTCAGCCTCCAAACAATGGCGATGGATTGTTCGGTCGCGACATGAGCATCGGTGTTTCATGGGACCGCGTGCGCGGACTGGTGACTGAGGCGCAGCGTCAGGAGCGCCGGGAGGGTACGGTACTGGGACACGCGGCTGACGATGTCGTTCACGCGGCCGGGCTTCTCAGTCGTATGTACACATTTGTCGCGACGAACCCGCCATACCTTTCGCGCAATCGGCAGGGCGAGGTTCTGCGGGACCACTTGACCGACCAATTTGGCAACTCAAAGTCCGAGATTGCCACCTCCTTTCTTGAGCGATACTGCCGCAGAGCACGTTCCGTTGCGATGGTGTTGCCGCAGGCGTGGACGACCCTCACTTCGTACGAGTCGTTGCGGAAGGACCTTCTACGTTCCAGTCGAATAGACGTTGTTGCACAACTGGGGAGCGGTGCCTTCTCGTCGATTTCTGGCCAAGTCGTGAACGTTGCCCTGTGCGTGCTTTCCGATTGCCCACTAGTCGAGGGCAATCTGCTCGCGATAGATGTATCAAAGTCAACTGACAAGGCAATTGATCTGCGTCAGGGCACGTTCTTGAAGATCTCGCAATCCGCGCAACTTTCTAATCCGGACGCACGCATTATTCTTCGGGAGTCGGGCGAGCGTGTGACGCATCTCTCGGAGTTTGCAGCTAGTTACACGGGATCCCAAACCGGTGATTTTTCTCGCTTTGGACGGACATTCTGGGAGTTCTCATCTATTCCAGATCGGTGGGCGCGTCAGATGACTACGGTTGAGGAGCCCACCCTCTGGGGAGGGCGAAAGCACGTGATCTTGTGGGAGGACGGCCAAGGTGCGCTTGCTAAATTTCCAGGCGCGTACATTCGAGGGCGTTCGGCTTGGGGAAAGGATGGCATCCTGGTGTCCCGTATGGGGCGACTGCCAGCGACTCTGTACCGAGGAGAGTTCTTCGACGATAACGCGGCGGTGGTAGTGCCACACCAAGGAGTGCAAGTCGAAGTCATTTGGCATTTCATAAACTCTCATGAATTTCTCAACGAAATTCGGGCTATCGATCCGTCGATCAAGGTCACCAACGGAACGCTGGTAAAGGTTCCGTTCGATCATGCGCGATGGAAGGAGGTCGCAGGCGAGATGAAAGTCCTGCCAGAACCCCACTCGGACAATCCGACGCAGTGGCTCTACAAGGGCGACGTGGGTGGTTCCTCGCAGCCGCTTCAGGTGGCCGTTGCCCGCCTTCTCGGCTTCCGGTGGCCCGAGCAGGAGCCTGACGAACTCGATCAGTTCGCAGACGCCGACGGCGTCGCTGCACTGCAATCGCTGCCGGGTGAACCTGACCTCACGACGCGTCTCCGAGAACTGCTTGCGGCCGGATACGGCGATCAGTGGTCGAGCACTCTTGAACGCTCCCTTGTCACCGAATCCGGCGGGAAGAACGGACGGCTTGAGGACTGGCTGCGCGACACTTTCTTCGCACAACACGTGAAGGTCTTCGACAACCGTCCCTTCCTGTGGCACATCTGGGACGGACGCAAGGACGGCTTCTCCGCGATCGTCAACTATCATCGGCTCGACCACCGCACACTCGAGAAGCTCACGTTCACTTCGCTGGGGGCGTGGATCGAGCGGCAGAAACATGAAGCGGCTGCGGGTCGCGCGGGTGCTGACGCGCGCCTTGCCGCTGCCGAGGACTTGCAGGAGCGTCTCAAGCTCATCCTCGACGGCGCCCCGCCATATGACGTGTACGTGCGGTGGAAGAAGATGCACGAGCAACCGATCGGTTGGCACCCCGACCTAGACGACGGCGTGCGCCTCAACATCCGCCCCTTTTTCACAGCGGGTGTGCTGCGGTCCAAGGTCAACGTGCATTGGAAGAAGGACCGCGGTACGAACTCTGACGGGTCGGAGCGCATCAACGATCTTCACCCGACGCTGGAGGAGCGTCGTGGGGCACGACGGCTGGCAGGTGTGAAACTGTGACCGCGGTGCGGGCCGTCGTTGCGCACGCTCTGCGCGAGGCAGCGAAGTACAACGTGGATTCGAGTGCCCCTCCCGTAGCCGTGTTCTGGCCTGATCCGGATCGTGCGTGGGAGCCGGTCATCGGCCTTCTCCAAGAGGCCGTCCCGATCCTCGTGCTCGGCGACTACGACTCCGCGAAAGCCCAAGGGCCCGCGATATGGGTTCGCGCGGTCCTGGCAGTCCCGGAATCCGTGGACCTCCCAGCACATTTAGCCGAGCACAGCGACAAGAACCCGTGGGTGATCTACCTGCCGGGCCTCGGTCGAAGTTCACTCTCGGACGTCACCAGCCCCGACCCGGCAGTGTCGCCCCTTGTTGAAGTGGCACTACGCTCCAGCTGGTGGCCGTCCGCGCACGGGCAGACCCCGTGGACCCCACACTCCTTCCTAAGCTCGAAGAGCGGCGCCGGCCTGGATCTTGCGGGGGATGCAAAGACGAGGTCGGCGCTCAAAGGCGTGCTCGACCGTCTGTTCGCCGACGACGTCGACGAGCTGCGCCGCATGGGCCGCCTTGACGCCGCACGGTTGCACTCACTCGTCATGTCCGACAGCGTCCGCACCTTGCTGGAGTGGCTGGACGATCCCGACGGCACTCGCAACGCACTTCAGGGAGCTCGTTGGAACGCCTTCGTCGAGGCGTGTCGCACGACGTACAACTTTGATCCAGCCAAGGATGGTGCGCTCACCGCTGCCGCACGTTTCGGGACTCGGAAAGGCGCTTGGGGTGATGCGTGGGCTCGGTTTGCAGACAACCCTCGCCGGTACCCCAACATCCCCGCCGCGCTCGATCAGGCCCGTCCCCAAGGTGATCTCTTCGGCAGCACCGATCCGCATCCAGACTCTTGGCCATCGTGGAACCTTGAGCAAGAGGATGGCCTCCGCAAGTCTTTCTCTGGCCTGGTCGACAGCAACGACCCCGATAAGGCACGCGAGTCGGTGCGCGAGTTGGCTGCCATCCACCTGCGCCGCGAGGAGAGCGTCTGGGACGAGCTCGGGCAAGCCCCGCTAGCGCGGGCGATAGGCTTGTTGGCCGAGCTTGTAGGTCTGACTGCCGCGGGCGCGTCGGGGACCGACCTGCCCTCCCTGGCGACTTGGTACGCGGTTGACGGCTGTAAGGTCGATGATTTGGCGCTTCGCGCCATCGCCACCTCGCCGACCTCGGCGGACCGTGGCGCTGTACGCAAGGCGCTCCAAATCATCTACGACCCCTGGCTGGAACAAGTTGCTCGCACGTTCCAGTCTGCGGCGACTTCCGGCTACAAGGGCCAGGTTGGCCTCGATGTCCAAGCTGGCACTTGCGTCGTCTTCGTTGATGCCCTCCGATTCGACCTCGCACAGCGGCTTGCGAAGCGGCTCGCATCCCTAAACACCACCATCTCCCCGCGTCTTGCAGCGTTCCCCACCGTTACCCCGACCGGCCAGCCGGCCGTTGCACCCGTGATAGCCACATTCGGGGCGGGCCCAGCGTTCGACGCGGCCGATGTCCAAGGTCGCTCGGTGAAGGGGCAGGTTTTCCGGGCAGCCCTGTCCGACGCGGGAGTCCAGTATCTCGACTGGAAGTCCTCTGAGACTGGACAGGCCAGCGGCATCGGTTGGACCCAGACCAACACCATCGATGCGCTCGGCCACGACCACGGGCATGCGCTGTCCGACATGGTCGATCAGCAGCTCGATCTCGTTGCAGAACGAATCCTGGGTCTACTCGCGGCAGGCTGGCGACACGTCGTCGTCGTGACCGACCACGGCTTTCTCCTCCCAGCGGGTCCTGCGCTGAAGGTGACGCTGCCCCTCGCGGTCACAGAAGGCGACTCCGCCCGCAAGCCGCGAGTCGCTCGACTGAAGGCCGGGTCGGCGCGGCCAGACTTCCCGATCATCCCGTGGACCTGGGATGCGTCAGTCGACATGATCAGCGCGCCTGGTGCCGCTGCCTTCGAGGCTGGAACCTACTACGAGCACGGCGGCCTGAGCCCGCAGGAGTGCGTCATCCCGGTCATCGAAGTTTCTGCCCGAAAGGGTGCAACCGGGCCCGCACAGATCGAGGGAATCCGTTGGACGGGGCAGCGCTGTCGCATTGATTTCGAGCCCGCGGAGGCCGATGTCATGGCAGAGGTTCGGCTTTCCCCCGGGGACCCAAGCAGCACAGTCGGTGGCCCGAAGCCGCCATCCGAGCCAGGGGAGATCAAAGTGCTCGTCGACGAGGACCAGGCTGCTGATGGCACTGCGGCATACATTGTGCTGATCGGGCCAGACGGTGCCGTTATTGCACAGCGCCAGACAACGGTGGGAGGTGCCGAATGACCGAAGCGATCATCCTTGACCCAATCGACGAGCTGGCGGCCTCTGCCTTTGAGGGGTACGTGGTCCGCAAGGACCTTGCTCAGCAATTCAAGGGCGCCTACCCCGTACCGACCTACGTCGGTGAGTTTCTCATCGGCCGCTATTGCGCCACCACCGACCCCGACGAGATTGAGGAGGGGTTGCAGATCGTGCGCCGGCTCCTCGCCGACCGCACCGTTCGGGCCGGGGAGGAAGAGCTTTTCAAGTCCCGCGCGCGCGAACGTATGACGATCAAACTCATCGATATAGTCAAGGCACGGCTGGACGCGAAAGCGAACGCATACCTCGCAGAGCTGCCGAGTCTCGGCCTCAAGGACGTCCGCATCGACGACGCCGTAGTCCGTGACAACGAGCGAATGCTGACCGGGGGTTTCTACGCCGAAGTGGATCTCTACTACGACGCCGTCATCGCCGATGAGAACAACGGCAAGCCCTTCGCCATTGGGTCGCTTCGTCCGATCCAACTCTCGACCCGCGATTCATTGGCTCGGTTGGCTGAAGGCCGCTCACGCTTCACGACTGAGCAGTGGAAGCACCTCCTGCTCCGGTCGGTGGGGTTTGAACCGGAGCAACTCACGGAGCGCCAGCAGGACGTTCTCTTGCTACGGATGGTCCCGTTCGTCCAGCGCAACTTCAACATGGTCGAGTTGGGGCCTCGCGGTACCGGCAAGTCGCACCTGTTCCAGCAGGTCTCGCCATACGCCCATCTCATCAGCGGTGGCAAGGCGACTGTCGCCCGAATGTTCGTAAACAATGCGACCGGCCAACGCGGGCTGGTTGCCCAGTACGACGTTGTGTGCTTTGACGAGGTCTCAGGCGTCTCCTTTGACCAGAAGGACGGCGTCAACATCATGAAGGGCTACATGGAGTCGGGTGAGTTCTCCCGTGGCCGAGAGTCGATCCGGGCTGATGGGTCGATTGTACTTGTTGGAAACTTCGACGTAGACGTTGCTCACCAGCAGAGGATCGGCCATTTGCTCTCGCCCCTTCCGCCGGAGATGCGGGATGACACGGCGTTCATGGACCGAATTCACGCATACCTACCGGGGTGGGATGTCCCGAAACTCAGCCCCTCGTACTTTACCCACCACTTCGGTCTAGTGAGCGACTTCCTCTCGGAGTGCTGGTCCCGCCTCCGCGACCAATCGAGACTGGCATCCGTCCAAGGACGGGTTAACTATTCCGATGCGCTCTCCGGGCGCGACCTGTCTGCGGTCAACAAGACGGTCGACGGCCTACTGAAGCTGGTCTATCCGGATGCCGAAGCGCAAATCCCCGACGAGGACCTGGAGTGGGCAGTCCGCATGGCGCTCGAATGTCGGCGACGTGTCAAGGAACAGCAGCGACGCATCGGGACAGCGGAATTCCGCAACACCCAGTTCGGCTATCGGATCGGCGAAGGAGTTGAACAGTTCGTCTCAACCCCGGAGCTCGCAAGCCCTGACTCGATCGGTTTGGACCCACTCCCGCCAGGTCAGGTGTGGGCCATCGCCGAGGATGGCGGAGGGACCGGCCCAGGTCTTTACCGCATCGAGGCGGCGGACACTCTAGGAGCTGGGGCATCAGGATTGCTCAACCAGGCAGCCCCAGCTCCACTCCGCGAAAGTTTCAAAGTCGCAGAGCAGAACCTTATTGCCCAAGCGCGCACTCTTGTCGGCGAACGCAATCCCCGCGAACACAACCTCACAGCGCAGGTCCGGGCACTTGACGCGGCGAAGTCGGGAGCTGGGCTTGGCTTGCCGATCCTTCTTGCGCTCACGTCCTCCATGCTTCAGCGATCCGTTCGTGGCGGCCTGATCACGGTCGGTAATCTCTCGCTGGGCGGTGGCGTCGAGACTGTGCTCAACGCGGCCGCTCTCGCCGAGCATGCAATGGAGAAGGGCGCGTCGGCGCTTCTGCTCCCCGTGTCGGCCCGCCGACAACTGCTTGACGTCAGCGACGAAGTGGCCACCAAGGTTTCGTTCCTGTTCTACAGCGACGCCCGCGACGCGCTCGTGAAAGCACTAGACGAGTAACGCAATGCTTAGCAGTGCTTGGCGTTCCTAACCGGCAAGACGAACAAACCTGCCTGGTCGACGTGCGGAGAGGGCCGAAAAGCGAGCCGTTGTTTATGGTTTCCGCTGCGCTCCGGCATAGGCGTTTCCTTGGAGACCGGGGCAGTGTCAGCTCAGAGCTTGGTCTTCAAGTTGTTGGAAGGTTCGACCCGTAGCTGTCTTCCATGCGATTCTGCCGTTGATGCTGCCGCCCAAAATTACTGCACCGGCGGTGCTGGGACTGTTGAAGAGCTGGTCCTTGAGGAAGACGAAGTCATTGCCGCGAACTTCGACAACGCCTTGCTCAATAAGGTCACCGCGGCGGCGTAGGAGGGATGCTGAAAGAGAAGGCCGGGCGGTTACGTTGCCGACAGATCCGGCTAGAACCAAGAGGCCTTCGGTCGTCGGCCTTGCTCTGGCTTCGGTTCCGCCCTCTCTGAAGACCAGGGTCCCGGCACCATCGCTGGTGCCCGGCAGCGGTACCGCCTTCAGCGGCTCCAGGATTGGATAACCCAGAGTCGTCAGGAGGATTGAGATGGTTTCCAAGTACTCTCGGCAGTCGGATTCCAGGGGTGCCGGGGTGTGGGGATTCGAGGCATCGTTGCCGTTGTGCAATTCATAGCGGGCAGCTTCGGTTGCCCGCTTGATGGCCTGCCATTCCATGTATCCGGTGTGAGTGTTGGTCCAGGCGTTTGTCAGGGACACTGCGACCAGTGCATGGTCCCAGAAGTCCTTTTTATCGGAGTGTTGTTTCAGCCTGTCTCCGATGGCGCCGCTCTGTCCGATGTAGCAGGAAGGACGGCCTGATGACGAGGAACCGAACAGGAAGTAGACGCCCACCTGCTTGGATTCGGGCATGTCCCTGAATTCCCGAAGCAGCGGGCGGGGAACTTCGAAGACGCGAACGGTCCGTGTGGTGATTTCGGCCATTCGGATACCGGCGGGGTCACCCTGCGGCAGGTATATCTGAATGGTTTGGGGGAGTGCCGTGTTCCGAAGCATGCATCGATCCTTCCACAGCGGAGGTTAGGACTGGGCCATGAGGTGCACGAAACTTGACGATCTTCGGTGAGTTCACGGTAGAGGTTTTGTCGGTGAGTAGCCGGCGCTAACGCCAGCGGAAGGATTCCAGCGCGCGAAGCAGGGTAGCGGAGTCGGCCTTCAGATGATCAACCGGGCGGGCCGGCGGGTCATGGCGCCGATACCAATCAGATGGCTCGGCCCTTGCCTGGCCATGAATATGTAATAAATCCACACCATAATGTCAGTTATGTTGTGGGCGTTGAAGTCAGGGGCGGCTCGACGCAGAATCAAACGGTCGACCAAACTTCAGAACACGTTCTGAGTTACTGCTGTTACATGAGCGCACCAGGCAGTTCCCGAAAGACGTTTCAGTCTTCTGAACTGAGCCGTGCTTCAGCTGAAGTTTTTGCTGCCGCGGCGGACCACCCTGTTTGGATGACCCGCCGCGACGGCGAGTCCTGGGTGCTGATGTCCGAGAGCGCAGATAAGGCACGCGCATCACTGCTGGAATTAGCGGCACAGCTTGTCGCTCACAATCAGCACCGATGGAACGCTGGCTGGTCGCATGAGCGATCGCTTCCCGTGGATGCTGGCACTGAGCTCAGCTGATCAGGATGCCTGTGCGAAGGCTGTCCTGGCGTCCGCGCGCGCGTCTTTCGCCACCATGCAACCCATCTGGCCATTGCAGAACTCACGGCCTGGCGCGAGACTGCGACGGCCATCGCCGCCGGTCTCGGAAAGGCGTATGTTGAATGGCTTGAGGACGCTGAAACCATCGAGCGCCCTTGGAGCATGGCGACAAGCAATAGGGTGAACGAACACGATCCGCAGTAGGGGCCGCCTCGGCGGAGCTGAGCTCTGATTTATGCGCGTGGCATTCTGCGCTTGCGGGAGGTCTGCCGGGCAACTCATCGTCCAGATGATTGCTGTTTCAGCCGGGCCTGGCGGGAGGAATCTCTTGACAAGCAAAAAGCCACGCTCGACCGTGCTCAGCTGGATCTACAGAAGATGAACACACAGCCCTTGCAGGCGTTCCTTGAGGGCCGTGACATGACGCTTTCGCCTCATATCGGATCAGAGGTGCATTTGGGCGCAATCTTCGTAGAAGGAAGAGCCGGCCCACATTGGACTGGGCCCTACCCGTTAGCCGTCGCCTATGTTTAGCGCCCGGAAGGTGACCTTCGTTTCTCGGTAGCGCCGTTCATGGTCGCGCCAGGCCACGGTCAGGCTGGCGGATGAGTTGGGGAGCGCCGAAGTTAGGGAAAACGGTTCGTGCTGCTTGGGGGACATTTTGTCCCAGTACACAGGCCCATCCAACTCAAAATCGTCCTGGTCGGATGTGATTGACACCTTGCTGGCGACAGTTATGCCGGTATTCACAAGACTGTACACATTGGGGGAGTAACTCGGTTCGATACGCCAGAGACCACGCTTTTCAGCGCGTTGCAGGCCGCTGTTTGCGCTGTAAGCACGGAGCGGCCGTTGCGGCGCTGCAATCGACGAGTCTGGTTCTGCCTTTGCCGGGGGGCTAGGCACCTTTTTGGGTGCTTCCAGTCTCTTCCGGATGAAGTACCAGAGGACGACGCTCACGCCGCCCAAAACGGCTAGGAAAATGCCCTGCCCGAACGTTTCTGTCGTTAGGAACTTCCAGATGTCGCCAGACATCCCCACGATGCCGTTCCAGCAGTTGCCAATATCCACGTCCCGACAATAGCTGATGACAAGGTATGGTTCGCCATCGCGCCGCCGTTGGTTCGGAAGTTTGCGTCCAGGCCCGAATGGCCCACCGGGCTGGACGACCCTCCGGATCCCCTCTACGGCCTGTGGTATCTGGGCGAGATTTTCCAACGGAATCCTCGCACCCACTCCCCGCTCGGCCCTAAGCAGGACCCAGGACAGCACCAGCTACGGCGCATCCGTCACCAACGAGCTCGCGCACGGACTGGCCCGGTGTGGGATACGCATCCCTCAAGAGGCTCGCGTACAGGATTGATGCCCACAGCCGGGTCGGCCTGGATCAGGTTGCCGTACAACCTGCTCATGCCTAGCGCGTGCGCCGTCGGGCATTGGCCTGAGTCAGTCCTGCCGCGCTCCCTGGATCATGGCCAGCAGCCCTCCGGGGCAACTTCTGGATGAGCACGACCTTCCCGGAGCTCGGGGGATCCTGCTCCACCTCGAAAGGCACCTGTGCCAGAGTGTGCAAGGCCGCCGTGTCCTGGCACAGCGAATGCTCCCAGACGCAGCGGGCACTCAGCACGAAGGCGGCCATCCTCTCCAGATGGCGGCCCTCCAGCTCCTCAGGGCTAGGCCGGGCCATCAGGCCTGCTCCTCGGTAATATGGCGTCCGGCTGGCCCCAGAGCGCGCTCAACCGCTCAGGAACGACCCCGACGGTCAGTGCCTCCTTGGGCAGCGAGACCAGGCCCAGTTTCTGGGCAACATTCACCAGCACCAGCGTCGTCATGGTGAGCCAGACCGCGTTGGCAACCGTGGAGACGGCCGCCCGGTAGCGTTCAGTGATCCCGACGCGGGCGGCCTTGGCCTGGCTTTCTCGCTTGGCGTGCACCAGGTCACCGTAGAACCAGCTTTCCGCCATGGTGCTGTCCGTCAGGGGCGGGGAATCCTTGGGGTCGACCGGGCCTACCAGCATCAGGCTGTAGCCGAGTGGTTTCCCGTCCTTGGGCATGATCTTTTGCCATTCACCTCGGAGGTTCTTCACATCTGCCATCAGGCCTGCGTGCTCGTGGACAAAGTACTCCAGAGCCTTCAAGACCTTGCCCCAGTGCACGTCGTCTTGGTTGAGCAGGACGGGTCGGACCAGGGCCGCAGCCGATTCGACCATCTCTTGGGGCGGCAGCGCCTTAATCTCCGTGACGGTGCCGTCAGGATGCGCACTGATCATGCCGCCGATCATGTACTTCAGGGCACATAGGGCATCCTGGTCCTGGGTGAGGGAATGGGTCTGGATGCGGCGGGCGCGCTGTACGAACGCCACCAGCGTGGCGGTTTTGCCGGCGGCGATCTCGTCGGGGGAGAGGGCGGCCATCAGCGCTGCTCCCCGGCAGCGTAGACGGCTGGCCGGCCCCAGAGCGCGCCTACCCGCTCATCGACCACGACTTCGGTGGTTAGGACATCATCCGGCAGATCCACCAGGCCCCGGTCCCGGGCCTGGCGCACCAGGTTCAGGGTCGCCACCGTGAGCATGACCGCGCCGGCAACCATGACGGCAGCGGCCCGGTAGCGTTCGGTGATCCCGGCATGGACGGCCTCGGCTTGGCGTTCCGGATCCGCATGCACCACGTCGCCGTAGAACCAACTGGCCGCCATGATGCTGTCCGGCAGGGTTTGGGAGACCTCAGACGGGCCCGAGCCGGCGACGATCAGGCTGTACCCTCGCACCGACCCGTCCCGGGGCATGAGCTTCCGCCATTCCCCCCGCAGTACCTTCACCTTTGCCATCAGATCGGCGTCGTCCTGAACGAAGTAGCCCAGCGCGGCCAGGGTCTTTCCCCAGTGCACCGGGTCGCCGTCGAGCAGGACGGGCCGGACCCGGGCGGCGGCCGACTCGACCAGCTCCTCCGGCGGCAGGACGTGGACGAGTTCGGCGGTGCCGTCCGCGTGCCGGTGCAGGCTGATGACTATGTGCGCCAGGGCGGCCAGGGCGTCCTTGTCCCGATTCAGTGAGTGGGCCTCGACGCGGCGGGCACGCAGTACGAACTTGGACAGGTTGGAGGCATGGCGGGCGGACAGCTCAGGGAAGGCTGGGTTGACTGTGACCATGCCTTCCAGCATAGGGACCACCGGGGCCGTTGCCCGAGCGTGTCCGCCCGGTATCGTCCAGAACCCGATGTTCACCGGCGTGCGCACATTCACGCTTGAACCCCACGGCGACAGGCCCTCACCGACTTCGTCGACGCCGTCGAGGAACGCGCCGAAATCCTGGACGCACACTTCAACCCGGGAGATGAGGGACGCCGGAATTCTCGTCTTCCAGGTGCCAGACACGGGTTGCCGGGACCACTTTGTCTACCGGGCATAAGCGGCAATATAGGTCGTCGGGTTGGGGTCGCGTTTGTGCGTCACAGGGTGACTAAGCGAAGAGCTGACCGTCCGGAGTTGTAGCCATAGTAGGGAGCTCACCGCGGGCGATCGCATAGAAATACAACTGCGCACGCAGTTCTCGTTTCTGCGGTTTCGATAGCTCGCGGAAGTCGACGAAGCAATGCCCTGGTGCTCTCTTCTGCCCGTCGTCGAGCGAACACTGCGAGTCGTCGACGACGTAACGACCCGAATCGATTACCTCGCCGACGGTGATGCCCCACACTCCGAGTGAAGGGCTCTTAGCATTCTGCGTGTGCCAGTCTCGGGAATCCTGGGCCGTTACCACGGTCGAGCGGGAGTAGGACGGCATGTCCCGGTCGGCGGTGCTGGGCCCGAACGCCGTGGTTGCGATCAGGTCGCCGTCAAACATGTGCTGGGTCACCTGCCTAAACACGACTTCACTTTCGGAACTCATTAACTGCTCACCGTCGCCGAGCTCAACGTGTGTAGCCGTCATGCTTTCTCCGCCTCGATAAAAGCGATGGCCTGGGTCAGGTCGGCACTCTCCGAGTGCTCGCTTACTCGCTCAGCACGCTGCAGTGAGAACATCTCAAAGGTGCCGTCCGCCGTGATCTCAACACTTCTAACTCTGTCTGAGTTTGCCCATTCGATGAGCACGCCGCCTTCCGGGTTCGGGAAGACGCCCGGTCGCTCGACGTTGGCCCCTTCCGCAGCTCTGAGGAGCATCTGAGCTGCATCCAATGCCACGAAGGAAACCTGGTCTCCTTCACCGTCATCCCAGCCGGTCCGAAGCGAAGCGAACTCCGTCAGCCTCGCACCCCACGGTGTGTTGTCGAATTCCACCCTCTCGATTGAGTTGGCGTCCCTGAATCGGAACGGCTTACCAGCTTTGTGCTGAAGCATGCCCGAAATACGGGTCAACGGCCCCTCCGCAGTTGAGTTGACCAACTTACGGAAGTCCTCAAGGAGATCGGGGTTCTGGCGGTACCAGCCGTGAATCTTGGTTCCGTCAGCGAGCACGAGCACGAATTTCATGTCGTCTGCATCCAGCACCGTGACCCGACCAACCAGGCTTTCATCGAAGGATTGCAACCCCTCCGTCGTCGGAGTGAGGTCGGGCGAGAGGAGGAAGTTCTCGATCGGCAACAATTGCTCGATCGCGTGCTCTCGTGTTTCGATCGTAATGGTGACTGGCGGTGAATCCGGAGAGGCTGTGTAGACCTCGATGCTCTGTCCATGGGTGAGGGTGATACCGAGCTGCGAGACTGCCTCACGCAGCTCCCGGTCAAGGTCGGTCGATTGGTCCGGAAGCGCTCCTGGCGACGAGACGTCTGAGTATGCAGCCGCGATAATAGTGTCGACGGCCTCCTGGGCCTCGACCTGATACTGCGCGTACACGGCATGCTGCTCGAAGAGCATGAACACATCAGCGCTGCCCTCGTCGATGCGCTCAATCGCGAGACTCACAGATTTGTCAAGGTCCGAGGGGAGTTCCTCGCCCGGGTGCTCACGACGCCACTCGGCCCTCGCCGCAATCCGGACGACCTCTTGGTACTTCTGAAGTTCGACGAGCGAGTCGATCGGGAGGTGACCACCTTTGAAGCGGGCACCCGTAAGCCGGAGGCGTTTGCCTCCTGATTCCCCCTCATGATCCATGCGCTCATACTAGCGGCTGAAAGTCGCCAGGTTTTCGCAGACAAACGGGGACCGGGCTGTTTGGGTGGCCTTCAACAGGCGGCTCGGCTCCGCCGTAATTCGGCCATGCGTTGATGTTCTCCAAGTTTCTGTTACCGCTACGTTACTGCAGAGCAGAAATGGGCAAAGCAAAAGACCCTACTTCCCTTTGTTTACAAGGGAACCAGGGCCTTTTTCATTGGCGGTGACGGTGGGATTTGAACCCACGTTGGCTTTCACCAAACAACATTTCGAGTGTTGCACCTTCGGCCGCTCGGACACGTCACCAACGGCACTACGTTACCGGTTGAGGTGTCCTAGCCCCAAAACGCTAGAGGTCGACGACGTCGTTCTTACCAACGTTGGGCCTGTCGCTCGTAACGGCTGCCTTGGCGATCTTGAACATGTTGACCGCTTTGGGTGCATCGCTGGTCCAGTATTCGGCTGTGTGCGCGTCCACGCGGATAAGAGACACAGTGGGGTCGTCCTTGCCGTTTTCAAACCATGCTGCCACCGAGGAGCTCCACAGTTCGTCGATCTTCGCCCGGTCGTGAACAAGCTCGGCAGAGCCAGCTATGGAGACCCAGCCGTCCTTGCTGTGAACGGCCACGTTGACCTCCGGGTTGCCCCGGATCTCGTCTGCTTTGGGGGAGGGGTCCTGCGTGAAGAACCACAGTTCGCCGTCGAATTCTGTTTCCTGCAGGGCCAACGGCCGGCTGACCAGGTGCCCCTCCGCCGATGTCGTTGTGAGTACTCCAATTTTGGCGTCCTCCAGCAGATCGGCAACTTCCTTGAGCCCGTTGGGCGATGAATCGTTGGCCACTGGCACCACATCCTTACATTGTCGGTACACCTATTGTAAGCGAGCTTCATTCATCCGGTGAAGCCCGGCGCCCCACAAAGAAGTCAGTCAGCAGCCGGGAGCACTCGTCGGCGCGCACGTCTGGGAAAACCTCTACCCAATGATTCAGCCGTGGTTCGCGCAGCACCTCGAACACGGAGCCCGCAGCGCCCGCCTTGGGATCCCAGGCCCCAAACACGACCCGCGGCACGCGCGCGAGCACAATAGCCCCGGCACACATGGCACACGGCTCCAGCGTCACCAACAGCGTGCAGCCCTCCAGCCGCCAACTTCCCAGCGCCTCCGCGGCTCGTCGGATAGCAACGACCTCGGCGTGCGCCGTCGGATCATGGGTAGCTTCACGTTCGTTGCGGCCCGTCCCCAAGATCACCCCATCGGTTCCGACGACGACGGCGCCAATCGGCACGTCCCCGGAGTCCAGTGCACGTTCGGCCGCCGACAGAGCGAAGCCCATCCAGCGTTCGTGATCCTGACCTCGGCGACTCATAACCTCAATGGTACTTTTGACCTATGCGCGTACTGGTTGTTGACCATCCCCTTGTTGCCCATAAGCTCACAGTCCTCCGGGACAAAGACACATCGTCGCCGGTGTTCCGGCTATTGACGGAGGAACTGGTCACGCTTCTGGCGTACGAGGCAACCCGCAATGTCCGGGTGGAAAGTGTCCGCGTGACCACGCCCGTCACGGCAACTGACGGCATCGGGTTATTGAAGCCGACGCCGCTGGTCGTTCCGATTCTGCGTGCAGGTCTTGGAATGCTGGAGGGCATGACACGGCTGGTCCCGACGGCGGAGGTCGGGTTCCTGGGGATGGAACGCAACGAGGAGACGCTCGAGGCCATTACCTATGCGGAGCGGCTGCCCGATGACCTAACGGGCCGGCAGGTGTTTGTGCTGGACCCGATGCTCGCCACGGGCGGCACGCTGCGGGAAGCAATCAAGTTCCTTTTCCAGCGTGGAGCCGACGACGTCACGTGCATCTGCCTGCTGGCGGCCCCTGAGGGTCTCAAGGCACTCGAGGAAGAGCTGGACGGGCAGAACGTCACGATCGTCCTGGCCTCCATCGACGAGAAGCTCAACGAGAACGCCTACATTGTGCCTGGTCTAGGCGACGCCGGCGACCGCCTGTATGGCGTCGTCCACTAGGCGTTTGGCGCCCAAAACCCCCGCGATAGCGGAGCGGATCGATGATGTGATGCACATTACGTTGCGAATAGTTAACCGTTCCGTGTAATAATTCTTTATGTGAACACCAACTCGACAGCATCTGCAGCCGCAGCGACTCTGATCAGCCACATGGCCGATTCGATCATGTGCTGTTTTCGAATGCATGCCTGAAGCACCACCCTCAGCTTCTCGGTAATTTTTAACGGGCCCAACGGCGGGCACACCCGCTTCATCGCGATTCGGCTTACCCTTAGCATTCGAGCCGCGATGACGGCCATTCACATTGAGGTTTCAAAAATGTCAGTTGCATCCGGATACGTCCACATCTCCCTCCGCCCACAGCGACGCGATAATTCGCCGAGCTTTCAGCACTCTCGTTCCGCGGAGGCTTACTCCGAGGGACAGGGTTACCGGCAGCTTCATGCGGTTCCGCCCTATGGAGACACCGCCCATCCGGAAACAGCACCCACTCCCGTGATCACGCCCAACGGCGTCCCAGGCCCCCAGCCGGTCAGCAGTGACACTGCGGCCCGCGGTTTTGTGGTCTACGTCGGTCTCGACGAAGAAGCGGCGACGGCCAATGGGACCACGCTGACCAAGCTCGCGCAGAATATCCGCGCCTATGTTCAGGAACTGGTACCCGGCGCTCAGAGCCATGCCGCCGTCGCCCTTGCTCCTGCTGGCGCGCAGGGCGCAGATATCGACGTCGTCAGGCGGGCACTGGGCGATCCCACGGCCAATCGTCGGCCACGCGCCGAAGCGCGAAACCATGCCTCGGGGCAACGCGCTACCGGCGTACTGATTGATCTGGCCCGCCGGGAAGTTCAACTCGATGGCGACATCCTGAACCTGACCTTCAAAGAGTTCGAACTGCTGAACTACCTGGTGGAGAACGGCACCCGCACGGTGAGCCGTGAGGAGCTTCTGGAGTCCCTCTGGAAGAACGCTGAGGAAGTCCCGAACGTCAGGACCATTGATGTTCACATTCGGCGTCTGCGCGCAAAGTTGTCGAGGCTGGCGAATACCGTTCGCACCGTGCGCGGTCAGGGGTACCGTTTCTACGAGCACCCCGAAGTCGTCGTCTGGGCAGCTCCTGAATACTCCATCTAGAGTCCGTACTTCTCCAGCAGTCGTAGCCATACTTCGCTGATCGTGGGATAGGCAGGCACCGCGTGCCACAGCCGTTCCAGAGGCACCTCTCCCACGATCGCGATGGTTGCGGAGTGCAAGAGCTCGGAAACTCCGGGACCGGCGAACAACATGCCGAGCAGCACCTTCCGGTCCTCGTCCACCACCATCTGCGCCCAGCCCTTGTAATCATCGGCAAAGAGAGCCGATCCGGCGACGGCGATGTCCAGTGACGTCTCCGAAACGTTCAGTCCGGCGTCCTGCGCTTGTTGGAGGGTCATGCCGACCATGGCGATCTCGGGGTCTGTGAACACCACTTGCGGGACAGCGTGATGGTCCGCCGTCGCGCAGTATGTGCTCCAGGGCTCTGGACTGTCTCCCACCTTTCCGTTGACTCGTCCGGCGATGGCGTCTGCTGTGGCGCGCGCTTCGTACTTCCCCTGATGGGTCAGTAGGACCTTGCCGGCTGCGTCCCCAACCGCGTAGAGCCAGTCATTCACGCGCCCGGTGTCATCGGGATCGAGGTTCTTGATGTCCAGCCCCAGCTCTTCCAGACCGAGGTCTGCCAGCGCAGGATGCCGGCCGGTAGAGACGAGGAGCTTCTCGACTTTCAGGGTGGAGCCGTCCGGCATGGTCAGCTCGACGCCGTCGTCGGTCGCTGAAACGCCGGAGGCTTCCGTCTGTAGCAGAAGATCGACTCCGTCCTGCTCCAATGCTTTGGCCACGAGCCGGCGGGCAGGTTCCGGGTAGGTTTCCAGCAGATCTCCGCGAACCAACATGGTCACCTGAGAGCCCAGCCGCGCGAACGCCTGCGCCAACTCAGTACCCGCAACCCCTCCGCCGATCACGGCAAGACTCTGGGGAACCTCCTGCGCGCTGGTGGCCTCCCGCGTACCCCAGTACTCCACGGAATCCAGCCCCTTGATAGGTGGCTGGGTAGGGGTAGAACCGGTTGCAAGTACGACGGCGACCCGTGCCGTGAGCGTGGATGTCCCGCCGTCGTCGTGCCTGACTTCTACCGTGCGGGGCGCACTCAAACGCGCTTTTCCGCGCATGAGCTGGATTCCGGCGTCGGCCACCCACTTCTCCTGCGAAGAATCATCCCAGTTGGAAGTGAAAGAATTGCGGCGCTCCAGGACAGCGTTAGCGTCTAGCCCTCCGGCGACCGCTTCCCTCGATCCTGCAACCGACCGAGCCGCTTTCAGGGCAGTGCCCGGGCGAAGCAGTGCTTTCGACGGCATGCACGCCCAATAGGAGCACTCGCCGCCGATGAGCGCGGACTCCACGAGGGTGGCGCTCAAGCCGGCCTCGACCACGCGCCCGGCAACATTTTCACCGACAGCACCGGCACCGATCACAATGACATCTGTTGCTTCGTTTTCAGTCATGGTCCGAGCCTGACACTCGACAGCTCGTGTGACAAGTGTTGAGGCTGACGTTCACTAGACTCAAAGGATGAGCAATCACCACGTCAAACGCCTCATGCTGCTGCGGCATGCCACAGCTTCCTGGCCACTCGACGTCGGCGAGCACAACCGTCCACTCACGGGGCAGGGCCATCGGGAAGCGCCCTGGGCGGGTCACTGGATGGTGGATCATCACGCCGAACCCGACTTCATTCTCTGCTCTTCGGCTCTACGGGCGCGGCAAACGTGCACGTGGGTGTGCCAGGAGTTGCAGGACAAAGCTCCCACAGCAAAATTGGAGCGAGGTCTCTACTTGGCGTCCAGTGTCGACATGCTCACGCTGATCAACCATGTCCCGGAAACTGTCACGAGCCTCCTGGTTATCGGCCACATGCCCGGCATCCAGGAGTTGGCCATGCGGTTGGCCTCTAAATCATCAGACGAAGAGTCCGTCATGGAACTCGCCACAGAGTACAAACCGGCCGGGCTGACCGTGCTGACGCATTCGGGTACGTGGGCGGAACTCGACGGGCGGGATGCCGACGTCACACATTTCGTGTCCGCCCAAGAGCGCGATCCTGCCGCTTGAGGAGGGGACCAGTGGAACCGGTGCCGCAACCGCGACACCGGCCCCGCCGTGCTGGCATGAGCCAGTCCGCGGACGGAACGGGGTCCGGAGCGCCAGGCTCCACGGGCAAGTACGGGGGTGTGATCGACGAACAGAACGATCATCCTCATCCGCGACTCCCGCGGCTGGGCGCCGCCAAAATCGATCCAATGCGTGAATAGATAATAAGCCACGCATCGCGGATCTGGGAGCATAGTTTAAACAAGAAACCCCGTCACCGAGTGGTGACGGGGTCAATGTGCGCCCGACAGGATTCGAACCTACAACCTTCTGATCCGTAGTCAGATGCTCTATCCGTTGAGCTACGGGCGCATTATGAAGTCTGGCGAACCAAGCTTCTTGTGGCCGATTGGCCGTAGATAACACTAGCCGGTTTGAGATGTCATTGCTAATTCGCATCAGGCTGTTCTGAAAAAATCTAGACCGGTCTAGGTGACCTTAATCACACCGCACGGATCAGAAACTCCTGAAACTCCACGGAAAGACGCGATTCACCTGCTTTAACGTGTCGTGCAGTTGTGACCCTACCGGCAAACGGAAGGTGAACGGGCCATAGCATCGAAATCACACCTGTCACCCTACGAAGGGAAATTCCATGGCCAATCAGCCGAGCCAGCTAATCCGCGATGATGCTGCACAGTCTGCCGTCGAAACGCGGATGGAAGCACCTACGACGCATGCTGCGCTGTTGTCTTGGGTGAAAGAGGTTGCTGAGCTGGTTAAGCCTGATCGTATCTATTGGGTGGACGGGTCCGTGGAAGAGAATACGCTGCTGACCGACGAGCTCGTCGAAGCAGGCACGCTGACCCGGTTGGACCCGAAGAAGTTCCCCAATTCGTTCGCAGCATTTTCAGACCCCAAGGATGTTGCCCGGGTAGAAGAGCAGACGTTCATCTGCTCAGAGGAAGAGCGGGACTCCGGTTTCACCAACAACTGGATGGAACCGGCCCAGATGAAAGAGAAGCTCACTGGCCTATTTGACGGCGCCATGCGTGGTCGAACCATGTACGTCATTCCGTTTGTGATGGGCCACCTGGACGCAGAGGATCCCAAGTTCGGCGTTGAGATCACAGACAGCGGCTACGTGGTGGCCTCCATGCGCATCATGGCCAATATTGGCGCCGACGTCCTCCGGAAAATGGAAGAGAACAACGCGTTCTTCGTTCCAGCGCTGCATTCTGTAGGTGCACCGCTTGAAGAAGGACAGAAGGATATCGCGTGGCCCTGTAACGAGGAAAAGTGGATTGTTCACTTCCCCGAGGAACGTTCCATCTGGTCCTACGGGTCCGGTTACGGCGGTAACGCTCTACTGGGCAAGAAGTGCTTTGCTCTGCGCATCGCTTCTGCCATGGCCCGGGACGAGGGATGGCTCGCTGAGCACATGCTCATCCTGAAGCTCACGTCGCCGGAGAATAAGGACTACTACGTTTCGGCAGCATTCCCTTCTGCCTGTGGCAAGACCAACCTCGCCCTGCTTGATCCCACCGTCGAGGGATGGAAGGCCGAGATGCTCGGCGACGACATCACCTGGATGCGGTTCGGCAAAGAAGGCGAACTACGCGCTACCAACCCAGAAGCTGGCCTGTTTGGCGTAGCTCCCGGAACCGGTTGGAGCACCAACCCCAACGCCATGCGTGGCATCGAAAAGGGCAACTCCATCTTCACCAACGTGGCGCTGACGGACGACGGCGGCGTGTGGTGGGAGGGAATGACTGACGAAGCTCCTGCCCACCTGACAGATTGGCGGGGTAACGATTGGACCCCTGAGTCCGGACGCTCCGCGGCCCATCCCAACTCGCGTTTCTGCACGCCGATCGATCAGATCGACATGCTGGCCGAGGAATACTTTTCACCCGAAGGCGTCGAACTGTCCGCGATTCTGTTCGGCGGACGCCGCAAGACCACCATCCCCCTGGTAACGCAGGCCCGCGACTGGACCAGCGGCATCTTCATGGGTTCCACGCTTTCCTCCGAGACCACCGCCGCAGCATCCGGCGCTGTCGGCGTGGTGCGTCGCGACCCCATGGCCATGCTGCCGTTCATCGGATACGACGCCGGCGACTACCTGAAGCACTGGATCACGCTCAGCTCCAAGGCCAATCAGGAGCGTCTGCCAAAGATCTTCCTGGTGAACTGGTTCCGCCGCAATGCCGACAACAGTTTCGCCTGGCCCGGGTTCAGCGAGAATTCACGCGTCCTGAAGTGGGTTGTTCAGCGCATCGAAGGCACCGCAGACGCCGTCGAAACACCCATTGGTCTGGTGCCAACCGGCGATTCCATCGACCTGTCGGGTCTGGATATGACGCCAGAGCAGGTAGATCATGCTGTTCGGGTGGACCCCGATGAGTGGAAGGACGAGCTGCAGGGCATGGAGCAGTGGTACGAGCGATTTGGTGATTCCCTCCCGGCGGAGCTCACCGCTCAGCTTGCCCAGTTGAAGCAGCGCCTGGGCTAGGCCCTCACAGGCAAATACGTGGCGCAGGTGCAGATACGTGGTTTCGAAACCACGCACCTGCACCTGCGCCACGTATTTAGTGGGCGGAGGCCAGGGCGGGAACGGCTACGAGAAGAGCCACATGTCCGGTCCAAAGACCTCGTACTGAATCCTGTCTGCGGGGATCCCCGCCTTCAGAGCCTGAGAGCGCATGCTCTTCATGAACGGCAGCGGGCCGCAGAGGTGCAAGGACGCATCCTGCGGAATATCAAGCCCCTCAAGGGTCATGAATCCCTTGTGGAATCCCTCCAACTCCTGCTCGTACCAGACGTGAAGATCCGCATTGGGCAGCTCGCTGACATGCGAGGTCATCTCCTGGCCGAGCGCCCACATGTCCGGTGTGGACTCGGCATGCAGAACGAGGACCTCTCGCTCGGAGTGGTTAGTGGCCAGCTCGTGCAGCAGAGATGCCGCGGGCGTGCAGCCTATGCCTGCTGATGCCAGAATGATCGGCCCATCGTTATCACCCAGGGTCACCTCGCCGTAGGGGTTGGAAAGTTCGACGACGGTCCCCACCTGCAGCTGATGGACGATGGGGGATACTTCGCCGCCGTCGTCCAGCTTCGTGGTGATAGTCCGGGAGGTTGTGCTGGCGGCGTTGTGGCTCAGCGAGTACTGCCGAACCTGCAGGAGGCCGTCCTTGACGGGCACCCGAAGACTCACGTATTGGCCGGCGCGACCAGGCGTCGCTGGAGTGTCATCGGCCGGTTCCAGCACTAGGGTGACAGCACCGGAGCCTGCGGGACGCTTTTCGGTAATCCGCCACTGAGCCCACGGTTTGTCATTCGCCTGAGCGGCGTAGAGCCCCTTCTCGATTTTGATGAGCGCGTGGGCCATGAGCCAGTAGACCTCCGTCCAAGCGTCGGCAATCTCGGTGGTCAAGGTGTCGCCCAGGTCTTCAGCGATGGCATCGAAGAGGTGCTTGTAGACAATCGGATACTGGTCCGGGACGATCCCCAACGACGTATGCTTGTTTGCGATACGGACCAGCACTGCTTCGGGATACGAGTCAGGGTTTTCTGCCAGCCAGGCTGCGAAGGCGACGATGCTTCCGGCAAGGGCTGATTGCTGCTTTCCGTTGCGCTGGTTGGAGCGGCTGAAGAGGCCGTTCATGAGTTCGGGATGGGCTTCAAAGAGGCGACGGTAGAAGTGCGGGGTGATGCCATCCATGCGTTCGGATATGACGGGAAGGGTTGCTTTGATGACCGGCAGAGACTGAGACGAGAGCATTGCGTGAGGCGCCTTTCGTTTTAGTTGCATTTAACGTGCAACATTTATAACTTAAGTTCTACACGACGTAGAAAACGGGTGCAACTCGGCTAAAGACCCGGTCGAAGGCCAATCGATTCAAAGACCGGCTTCATCTGCTCCTCATGGGGTAGGTCCGCTAGCACAATGCTGTCCAGGGAGGCATAGAAGGCTTCTCGGGCACTGTTGAGCGCGTGACGAAGTCGACAGTTATTGCTGAGCGGACACGCTACTTCTAGCGACTCACAATCCGCCATATCGATGCGTGTATCGAGCTCGCGAAGGAGCCACCCAACGCTGATATTCCTACCCACAGGGCTGAGCTGCACGCCCCCATTGCGACCGCGGTACACGTTGACCACGCCGAGGTCTCGAAGCCTCAGAACGGCCTTGCTGACGTGGTTATACGGGGTGTGCACGCCCGCGGAAATTTCCCGAGTGGTGAATTGCGCACCCGGGGGAGTGGAGGCAATCAACATCACCATTCGCAGACAAAGATCGGCGAATGAGTTGATGCGCATGCATCTAGCTTACGGCGTCGTCACTGCCCCCACACGGTAATGTCCGCAGACTCCCAGATCGGGTCCTTGTAGGACCACTGGCCACCTTCTTCGCCGTAGGGCTGGATCGCGGCGATGGCGACGGACGTGGAATGCTCGGCAACCACGTAAATGGCATCAGAGTTCTCGTCCGGCAGATGAATATCCGAGACAACCGCTGCGGCCCTGTTTTCATTGCGCTGCTGCTTGAGCGCCTCGTAAAGATCCTCGATCATAGAATCGGCGTCGAGATCTTTGCCGTCGTCCTCCGGCGAAACGGCAACCATGCGCACTTCACCGGTGTTATCGACAATCAGAGCCGTGGGCAGGAACGCACCGTGTGTCTCCAGCTGGTCCTGTGCCATGCCCAGCGCGGTCCCCAACAGCTTGTTGAGATCCTCCTGCACCATGGCATCCTGCGTTGCGTCTTCTTCAGTGCTCATGCGTTCTCCTTGGCGGTCTCGCGTACAAGTTCAAGGACGCGATCGCGAATTTTCTCCATGGTGGCCTCGGTCTCGGCTTCGGCGTTCAACCGCAGGAACGGCTCCGTGTTGGAAGCCCGCAGATTGAACCACCATGCTCCGCTGTCTGCGGTGAAGGTGACACCGTCCAGCTCGTCCACGCTCACGCCGTCGACCGTGAATTCAGTGCGGACGCGCTCGATAGCTGCGGGAACATCCTCCACCCGGGAATTGACCTCGCCTGAGGCAAAGTACGGCTCGTACTCGCGGGCCAGATCTGACAGCGGCAGATCCTGCTCAGCCAACGCGGCAAGGACGTGCATAGCGGCAAGCATGCCGGTGTCAGCGTTGTAGAAGTCACGGAAGTAGTAGTGCGCGGAGTGCTCCCCGCCAAACACTGCGCCTTCACTGGCCATCAAGTCCTTGATGAATGAATGGCCCACGCGGGTGCGCACCGGGCGGCCGCCGTCGTGCTTCACTAACTCAGGCACTGCGCGTGAGGTGATCAGGTTGTGGATGATCGCGGGCGTTTCTTCCGGGGCGTGGTTGGTCGAACCAGCCTGTGCACGCCGGATCTCCCGCCGAGCAACCATGGCCGTGATGGCGGACGGGCTGACGGGCTGGCCCTTTTCATCGATGACGAAGCAGCGGTCTGCATCGCCGTCGAACGCCACCCCGATGTCGGCGCCATGCTCGACGACGGCAGCCTGCAGGTCACGTAGATTCTCCGGCTCCAGCGGGTTCGCAGGATGATTTGGGAACGAGCCATCGAGTTCAAAGAACAGCGGCACGATCTCGAGCGGCAGTGCCGGGAGGATCTTGTCGCCCAGGACGGCCGGCGTTGTCATGCCCGCCATACCGTTACCGGCGTCGACCACAACCTTCAGTGGGCGGGATCCTGTGAGGTCAACAAGGGATCGCAGGTACTGCGCGTAGTCGCGCAGTACGTCGCGGACGCTGATCGAGCCGGTTTTGTCGACTGACGGGATGACGCCCTCGGCCAGATAGTGCTCTGCCCGCGCCTGGATTTCTTTGAGCCCAGTTTCTGAAGAAATGGGGATGGCGCCGGCCTTGGCCATTTTGATCCCGTTGTACTGCGCTGGATTGTGGCTGGCCGTGAAGGTGACGCCAGCCATGTTAAAGGAACCGCAGGCGTAGTAGAGCTCGTCGGTAGAGATCAGATCCAACAGCACTACGTCTGCGCCGCGTGCGGTCACGCCAGCTGCGAAGGCCTTGCTGAACTCGGGTGAAGACGGACGCATATCGCCGCCCACCAAAACGGTCTGCCCCGATAGATCGAGGACGTCCACGAACGCGGCGCCCGTGGCCTCAACGGTTTCGCGCGTGATGGTTTCGCCGACGACGCCGCGAACGTCGTAGGCCTTGAAGGACTCGGAGAGATCGACTGTGCTGTTCACGCAGTCGAGTCTAGCCGGACGGCACGATGACACGCTGGTCCACCAGAGTTTTCCACAACGGGCTCTTTCGGCGCCGGGAATGTCGGAGCCGGCTGGAATACTGTGGGGCATGGCTGACACGGAAACCACAACTCTTCATACCGAGGCAACTGCCATCCTGCGCGCGCTCGTGGGGCGGGAAGATGCGCAGTTTCACGAGGGGCAGTTTGAGGCAATCCAGGCACTGGTGGAAGGTGGACGCCGTGCGCTGGTGGTGCAACGGACCGGTTGGGGAAAGTCTGCCGTCTACTTTGTCGCTAGCCTGTTGCTGCGTGCCCGAGGGGCTGGGCCAACACTCATAGTGTCGCCACTCTTGGCGCTCATGCGGGACCAGGTCTCTGCCGCAGAGCGGGCCGGCGTCAGAGCCAGCGCCATTAACTCCGCAAACCAGCTCCAGTGGCAGGAAATCTCTGCGGCACTGGAAGAAGACACCGTGGACGTTCTGCTGGTCTCACCAGAGAGGCTCAACAACCCGGGCTTCCGCGATCAGCACCTGCCGGAACTGATGCGCCGCTCAGGGCTACTCGTCATTGACGAAGCACATTGCATATCGGACTGGGGCCACGATTTCCGTCCGGACTACCGCAGAATCAGAGACCTCGTAACGCAGCTGCCACCCAAGGTGCCTGTTTTGGCCACCACAGCCACCGCCAACTCCCGCGTTGTCGATGACGTCGAGGAACAGCTGGGGGCTGGCGGAGAGGACGTCTTCACCATCCGTGGCCCTCTGGCCAGAAAGTCTCTGCGGCTTGGTGTGCTGCGTCTGCCCAGCCCCAAGAGCCGCCTGGCCTGGCTGCTCACACACATGAATGATCTTCCCGGCAGCGGAATCATCTACACTCTGACGGTGTCTGCCGCGGAGGATACTGCCAGGCTCCTGCGGGAGGCAGGTCACACGGTCCGCGCCTATACCGGCAGAACCGATCCCGCAGACCGTGAACAGCTGGAAGCAGCGCTGAAAGCGAACGAGGTCAAGGCGCTCGTGGCCACCTCAGCTCTCGGCATGGGGTTCGACAAACCGGACCTCGGTTTTGTGGTGCACCTGGGGGCGCCGTCGTCGCCCGTGGCGTATTACCAGCAGGTGGGCCGCGCAGGTCGTGGCACCCCCAACGCAGACGTACTGCTGCTGCCAGGGACAGAAGACAAAGACATTTGGGAGTATTTTGCGACGGCGTCCATGCCCGCTGCGGCGCCGGCCGAGGCCGTCCTGGAGGCCCTGTCCAACGGACAGACACTGTCCTCACCAGCGCTGGAATCCCTGGTCAACCTCAAGCGCTCGCCGATGGAATTGCTCCTGAAAGTTCTTGCCGTGGATGGTGCGGTGCAACGGGTGCAGGGTGGATGGCAAGGCACTGGTAAACCCTGGTCCTACGACCGCGATCGCTACGAACGCATTGCCCGGGCTCGCGTCGCTGAGCAGAACCTGATGCTGGATTACGAGACCACGTCCATGTGCCGCATGGAGTTTCTCGCCAGAACACTAGATGACCAGGATGCCAGCCCCTGCGGACGCTGCGACAACTGTGCGGGCCCTTGGTACTCGGACGTCGTTGCCCGCGATGCCTCAGAAAGCGCCAGCCAGTCCCTTGGTCGTGCCGGAGTGGAGATTGAACCGCGTGGCATGTGGCCCTCGGGCATGGACAAGCTCGGCGTCGCCGTCAAGGGAAAGATCAAACCTGATGTGTCCATGTCCGCCGGGCGCGCCCTTGCACGCCTGACCGATCTCGGCTGGGGCGGCCGGCTCCGCGAAGTTTTCGCAGCCGGCGCAGTCGATGCCGCAGTGGATCCAGCACTGATGAAGGGCTGCGTTCAGGTCTTGGTCCAATGGGGGTGGGAGGAGCGGCCAGTGGCCGTGGTGTCCGTCCCGTCCAGAGGCAGGCCCTTAATGGTCGAATCGCTGGCGCGCGGGCTCTCAGAGATCGGCAGGATCCCCTATCTTGGTGCCCTCAGGCTTGTCGACAGCGGTCCAACCGGCGCCCCCGGTGGAAACAGTGCTTTTCGCCTAGCTTCTGTGTGGGACAGATTCCAAGTTCCTCCCGAGGGCGCAACCTGGTTCAGCGAAAACCCGGGACCGGTCCTCTTGGTCGATGACCAAGCGGACAGCCGGTGGACACTGACCGTGGCCGCGAAGTCGCTGCGTGAAGCCGGGGGGACCTCCGTCCTACCGTTTACGCTCGCGCTGAAGGCCTAGTTGATCGCTCTGTCGCGCTGATCCAGGGCAGGTGGCCCATAGGGATACTCGGTTTGTCCGGGAGCGCTGATCGTTGAGAGCCGCTCGAGCTGCTCCTGCGTGAGGATCAGAGCCGCTGCGCCCAGATTTGCTTCCAACTGGTCAACGGTGCGGGCGCCCAGAATCACCGATGTCACTGCAGGCTGCTGGGAAAGCCAGGCAAGCGCCACTTGCGAAACGGTGGCCTCCAGCTCAGTGGCAATGGACCCCAGCTCGTCCAGAACCTGCCACGTGCGGGCGTCGCTGTTCCGGCTCTGCCACGAGGACTGACCCGCGGCGGAACGCCCGGCGAACCGCGAGTCCTCGCCGGGTTCGGCGTCGCGCGTGTACTTCCCAGTCAGCCAGCCGCCTGCCAAGGGGGACCATGGCAGCAGGCCGATGCCGGCATCGAGCGCTGCCGGAACAATTTCGCTTTCCGTTTCCCTGACCAACAAGCTGTATTGCGGCTGCAAGGTGACCGGTGCGGGCCAGCCGTTGAGCCTGCACTCATACACCGCCTTAGTCAGCTGCCAGCCGGTGAAATTCGAGAACCCGTAGTACGAAATTTTGCCTTGTGCGACGGCGTCGGACAGGTAGCCCAGTGTCTCGGTCAATGGTGTGAGCGGATCCCAGGAATGGCACTGATACAGATCAATATGCTCCACGTTCAGTCGTGCCAACGACTCATCAAGGGAACGCTGCAGGAACCGCCGGGACAACCCTCTGCTGTTCACGTCCGCGCGAGCACCCGTGCCAAACCGAGCTTTCGTGGCAAGGACAATCTCATCAGCCACATCCTGACGTGACGCCAGCCAGCGGCCAACGATCTCCTCGGAAAGACCCGTGGTGTAGATGTCGGCGGTGTCGATGAAGTTCCCGCCCGCCGCCACATAGGCGTCCATCATGGCGAACGACGTTTGCTCATCCGCATCACCGCCGAAAGTCATGGTGCCGAGGGCATACTGTGAAACAGCCGTGCCACTGTGGCCCAGAAGACGCATTTCCATGCTGGCCTCCACGTGTTGTAGGGAACTTCAGCCTAGACTCAACGGCGCTTGCATTGCTGGCGTTGCTGGAATCGGCTTGTTATAGGCCATGAAGCCCAAGAGACATGCTGCAGTGAGCGCAGTGATGAGCTCGCCGCCGATCAATGCCAAGATGACGCTCGGGGCCGTGTAGGTCAGGATGCTCAGCGCAACAAAGGCGAAGGCGGCGAGCGCCGTGAACGCGATGAGGAAACCGGCTGCCCAGCGCAGCCACGTGAAAGCGTCCGCATCAATCATCCGGGTGTGGCTGGACAGGGCAACGAGTCGCCACCCCGCGACGAGCACGGCCTGCAGACAGAGGATGGAGACAACGCTCCAGATGATCGAGGGAACGGCCAAGGGTTCAAACTCGGGGAACGTGGCCACCGTGTTGTCCACGGTGGCGGGGACAACCCACACCTGTACATACAGGGAGAGCAGCAACAGAACGAGAATTGCTGCACGAAGCGCTAACGAGGTTCTTCGGTGCATCATCGCCTCCTACGGCTGACCAGCGTGATCTTGACGAGTACATCATGTAATGGGTGGCAATTCTAGAGTCCGCTACTCTGCAAACCGCAGACGAATTAGACTGGGACTGTGGACACTCTGATTGGTATATTTGTCGGTATTTCAGTTGCTGCGCTTCTTGCGGTGATGCTGATCCTTTTTGGGATCCGGATGAGGCGGAAGCTGATGGCTGCCGGAGAAAACATCACTGTGGAAACCGCGCACCAAGCGGCAACGGGCCTGGATGAAGCCGCCCACCGCGGTATCTATGCCAGCCTTGCGCAGGGAAACCAGGTTCAAGCCGTCGCCCGCTACCGGCAGGCAAAGAAAGCCGGACCCATCGAGGGTGTGCGAGCGGTCGCTGCCCTGGAACGATTCCCCCAGGAATTCCAGGGGCCGCGCCAGCCTGGTCTGGCTGCGACGTCGTCCGTTACGGAAACCCCGTCCGAGCCCGTGGAGGTCCAAGCTGCCGAGATGGAGCCCGCTGACGAAGACGACGCCGCTATCCTGGACATGGACACGTTGCCCAGCCAGGTCCGTGACCAGCTCGATGCGGCCGTACGAGACAGTGATGTCCAGTCTGCAGCCCAGATTCTTAGCCAGCAGTTTGCGCTCTCAGAGACCACCGCAGACACTATTGCGCGTGCCGTCGTCGAGGACCGTCGCGACCACTAGCCCCAACCGTAGCCGGCCGAAGGCAGCCGTAGACACGAAAGAGCCCCGCCGACCGATAGGTCAGCGGGGCTCTTCTTCGCGCGGAGACGGGGGGATTTGAACCCCCGGTAGGCTTGTGACCCACACTTCATTAGCAGTGAAGCCCATTCGGCCGCTCTGGCACGTCTCCTAGCTTGCTGGTACCGATCTTCCGGTAACTAGCTGCTCAAGACTATCCGAGGAGACCGCCGAAGATCAAAACGCGCTGCTTATGTGGTCGGCGTCAAGAATTTCCACAGGAATTCATGGGACATCGCGTGCATGCGTGCCGCCTGGCGGTTGTCCGATGCGCCCGCATGACCGCCCTCGAGTGCCTCGTGAAACCACACGTTGTCGACGCCGAACCGCTTCATTCTGGCGGCCATTTTGCGCGCCTGAACCGGGCCCACCCGGTCATCACTGGTTGCCGTCCAGATCAACGATGCAGGATAGTCCTTCCCTTCTTTGAGCAGGTGGTAAGGGCTGAACGTCTGCACGTAGTCCCACTCCTCCGGTTTGTCCGGGTCCCCGTATTCGGCAATCCACGAATACCCTGCGGAGAGCTTTGAATACCGTTGCATGTCCAGCAGCGGGACACCGCAGGACACTGCGCCGAAAAGGTGAGGATACGTGGTGATCATGTTGCCGGTCAGCAGCCCGCCGTTGGATCGCCCGGTGCAGCCGAGCCGGTCCCGCTGAGTCACTCCGCGTTCCACCAGATCCATCGCGATCGCGGCGAAGTCCTCGTAGGCCCGGTGGCGCTTCTCATGCAGGGCCGCGCGGTGCCAGGACGGGCCGTATTCGCCGCCGCCACGGATGTTCGCCAGTACAAAGACGCCGTGGCGGGTTTCGCCGTCGTCGTCCGTGAAGGACCGCTCCAGCCATCCCCGGCCAATGACCCCGCTGTACGTCGGCGTCAGCGCCTGTTGGAACCCGCCGTAACCGGAGAGAAGTGTGGGGTTGCCGCCGTCGTACTTCATTGCCTTCGGCGCCACCTGGAAATACGGAACCTTCGTTCCATCCGCGGACGTCGCGAAATGTTGGCTGACCTCATAGCTGCTTTCGTCAAAGTACGACGGCGACGCCTTGACCTGGGCGGGCGAGCCACCGATGGTGCCGCGGCTGAGGGTCGAGGGCGTGAGGAACCCGGTGGCGATAAGCCAATAGTCATTTCCTGACTCGCTATCCTCATCATCCACCGCGTAAGCGTCCACCGAGTGCAGCGGTGGGCAGGCATCGAGCTCGGCGGTGCTCCAGTTCTCCGCCGGGTTGAGAACCCGGATCTCAGAGGCGACGTCGCGCAGCAGGTTCAGCAGGAGGTAGTCGCGGGTCCAGCTCCACGACTGCAGGGAGGTGTGATCATCCGGCTCGAAAATTGTTCGCAGTGCGCGCTCACCGGCCATGAACGCGTCAATGTCGGCGACGAGCAGGGATCCTGGCAAGTACGTTGCGCCCTCGTGTTCCCACGGTTGTTGCGGGCGGAACGTTGCCCACTGGCGGTGCAGCTCAACAGTGACATGCGTGGGTACCTCGATCGGCTGCCACTGGCCGGCGATGCGCAGGAACGTGATCCGGTTGTAGAAGTCAATGATGTCCACGGCAAGATCCCGCTCAAAACCCGGTGTCAGATCGCGGGCGGCAACAGCCATCATGTGGTCCTCAGAAATCTCGAAGAACGGCTCGGCGTCCTTGAGCTGCTGGCCCCGACGAAGAATTCGGGAGAACCGCGGGTAGGAAGAGGACGTCATGGATCCCTCACCAAAATCAGTGCCCACGTATAACGTGTCCGGTCCGGCCCAACTGATCCGGTTCTTCGCGCTCGGAATGTCGAAGCCGCCCTCAACGAACCGACGTTCAACGACGTCGTACTCTCGACAGCGGTTTGCGTCACCGCCGTCCGGAGACAGACTGATCAGGGCGTGCCGGTGGGGTTCGCCGTCGGTCGGGCGGAGGAAAGCCGCGCCAGCCCAGACCCATTCTGTGCCCTCGACGCGGGCAAGTTCGTCGATATCGAGCAGGACCTCCCACTGCGGATCCTCAGCGCGATAACTGTCCCACGTGGTCCGTCGCCATACTCCACGGGGATGCTCGGCGTCGCGCCAGAAGTTGTAATAGTGGCTGCCGCGCTTGGCGGCCATGGGGATCCGGTCCGTTGAGTCCAGCACCTCAAGGATGCGAGCCTCATGCTGATCGAATGTGGGGGAGAGGAGCATGTCCTCGGTGATGGTGTTCTCCTGCCGCACCCAATCCAGCTGCCGCTCGCCGTAGATGTCTTCTAGCCACTGAAACTCGTCGTTTTCCATGTAGTTATCCTAGGCAATGAGAGTGATGGATTTCACGCGGAACGGTGGTGAGTCGGTGAGCCTATACGCTGGAACCATGGATCGGAGGCGAAATTTGCGGGTGGCACTAGTGGGTGCGGGGCCGCGTGGCACCTCCGTCCTGGAACGTCTGATGACACTCTGGGAAGGCCTCCCTGACGCCGAAAGACCGTCACTGACCATCCACATCATCGACCCGTACAAGCCCGGAGCCGGCCATGTGTGGCGCCCTGAACAGTCGCGCTTTTTCCTCATGAACACACCGGCACTGTTTCCCACCGTCGTCCCCGTGGGGCGGACGGCGAGCCATCTAACGCCTGGCCCCATCACAGTGTCCTTTGATGACTGGCGGAAGCTGATGCTCCGCGAACCCGAGGGAAACCTGTCCGACGGCGACCACGGAGAGCTCGCGTCCCTCAGCTCCAGCGCGTTTCCCAGCAGGGCCATCTACGGCCGCTACCTGGAGTGGGTTTACCACCGTCTGATAGAACGGTGCGGTGTTGGTTTTTCGGTGGAGTACCACGAAACGGAAGCCCGCCACGTGGAACCTATTGGACCTGGTTACCGTGTGCACCTCTCCAATGAAGGCGTCCTGGATGTGGACGACGTCGTCTTGGCCCTGGGTCACTTGCCCTCCCGGCTCAACCCGGAACAGGAAAAATTAGGCGACGGCGCCGCCCGCGCCGGATTACAGTACTGGCCGCCGAACGTGCCAGCCGACGTCGACTGGAGGCGCTTGCCCGCCCGCAAGAACGTGTTGGTGCGCGGCCTTGGACTGAACTTTTTCGACATCATGATCCAACTGACCGAGGGACGCGGTGGTCGATTCGTGGCTTCCGGCCAACCCGCGGGGCGGGCATTGACGTACGAGCCGTCGGGGAACGAACCGGTGGTGATTGCGGCATCGAGGCGTGGGACACCGTATCGGGCCAAATCTGATCTCAGCACTTACATTCCGCACAGCGTCACCCTGCGCTATTGCACCTTTGAGCGGGCTGGTCAGTTCTTGGCCAGCGGCATCCATCCCGGGTTTGATCGCGACATCTGGCCGCTGCTGCACCGGGACGCGCTATGGGCCTACTACAGCACGCTGGCCCGAGTTCGTGAACTTCCTGCGGGTTTTCTGTCGTCGTTGGAAACTGCGCTCGACGTCGTCGAAGTCAGCTGGCAGCGGCGGGTAGAAGACGTGCTGACTGAGTTTGTCCCGAGCGATGACCACCTGGATCTGGAAGCGCTGGCGTACCCGTTCAAAGGCAGAAACTTTACGTCTCCGGATGAGTTCAACCAAGCCGTCCTCAAGTATCTGGAAGATGACGCCGCTGGTTCAGCCGCCGGCGAGGACGATCCTTTGAAGATGGCCATTGGCGCCATGAACGCCGGCAGATCCGTCATCAAGTCGACCGTGGCGGACGGCGGTCTGGCTGAAGCGTCGTGGCTCGCTGAGCTGTGCGGCTGGTTTGAGCCTCTCGTCGAGGGGGTCGCGAGTGGACCGCCGGCTCTGCGGATTGAACAGCTTGCCGCGCTGGTGCGTGCCGGCGTCGTTCAGTTTGTCGGTCCGGCTCCACGGTTCGAGGTGGATCTGGACGATGAGCAGTTCGTTGCGGAGTCTCCCTGGGTTGCAGGCAGCCAGCATTCCGCACGCTACGTTGTGGACGCGATGATGCCAGCCAACCGGGTGGAGCAGAACATTTCCGAGCTCTTGAGGCGCCTGCAGGAAGACGGGTTGGTGCGCCCGCGGATCATGATGTCCGACGTCGACGGCGTCCCCGTTGTCACTGCCGGTCTGGATGTGACGCCGCCGCCGTACCGGCCCATCAAAGGCACCGGTGAACCAGCCCGACACCTGTATGTGATCGGCCTGCAGCTCTCCTCCGCTCAGTGGGGAACAGCTATCGCGGCTGAAGCGGGCGCTCCCGCTCATGCCGGATCGCGGACACTGCGAGACGCCGATGACATTGCCGCCGCTATCCTCGGTCTTAACCCCGCGAGGTCACCCCTTGCCGGCCAGGTCACCCCTCACAGGGGTGATCTAGCGGCGAAAGGGTGACCTCGCGGACGGCGGTGGCTACCGCTGCTGGCTGAGACAGATCTTGTACTGCACCATACCTATGGCGTAGCCGACCCAACCCCAGAAGTCCCACCAGGCGGTTGGCCGCAGCGGTTTCACACATTCCACGACGTTGCCGGGCTCAACCGTGACCGGCAGCGTGACCGTGGTGTCGGTCGGCTCGGCAACGAGCACGATCGCACCACTGCCGCTGGCGTTACCCGGAACCGTGACCGCAACGGTGGCATCGCCCTCGGTGACAGGAACTGCGCCCAAGGACGTTGCCGTACCAGCGTCATTGACAAAGCTGACGGCCAGCTCGGTGTTCGCCGGGCTGCCGAGCGAAGTCAGGTTCAGGTTGGCGACATCGAACGTCACCTCTTGGCCTGCGGTCACCGTTGACGGCGCGCCCTTGACCACAACACCTTGACGGGCGAAATCAGGGGAGAGCGGGCTGTTGGACTGGATGTAAGAAATCCAGGCGTCCCGGTCCACCAGCCCTGAATCGCGGGTATCAGTTCCTTCGGCGAAGACGGAGAAATTATCGCCGCCCTGCGCCAGGAAGCTGAACGTCCCCACCCGGTAGCCGCGGTTCATTTCAAGCGGCTCACCGTTGATGATCACGGACTGGACTCGTTCTCCCCTGGGTAGCTCCGGGTTGTAGGAGTATGTGACGTTATCGGAGAGTCCGAGCGCCAGGAACGCACGCGAACTTCCCTCAGGCTGCCATTGCTGTTCGAGCATGGTTTCGATCTGCGCACCCGTGAGCGTGGTGGTCCACAGGTTATTCAGAAACGGCAGTACCGCGTTGGCTTCGGCGTAGGTGATGATCCCGTCTTCGCCGTAGTACAACTCGTTGCGCAGACCACCGGGGTTGACGACGCCGATCTCTGCGCCGCCGCGTTCGGCTGATCCCAGCGATGACAACAGGGAATCCGCGACGACGTTACCCAGCGTGGACTCGGAGGTGCGGTCATCGCGCTCACCGTTGACGAACGCGGTGGTGATGTCCGCCGTGACGGAACCAACCTTCTGGTTGCCCACTTCGGCAGCCTTGGCCAGAGCCGCATCCACAATGGTTTTGACTTCGGCGACGGCCGGGTACTGCTGCACCAAAGTTGCGGGGTCCGCAGTGGTGCGGGCAACGTTGCGGGCAGTGTAGGACTCAACTTCGTCGGTGGACTCGTTGTATTCGAGGGTGATCTGTCCGATGTGCTCACCGTAGGATCCGGTTTGCACTATGGGGCGCGTCTCACCATCTACACCGGGGACTGGGGCGTCCCAGGCGTAGCGTTGGTGCGTGTGCCCGGTGTAGATGGCATCGACCAGTGGCGTGGTGTTGTTGACGATCTCGGCGAATGCTCCGCCCTCGGCCACCTTGTCCTCGATAGTGGTGGCGTCAGCTACGCCGGAGGCTCCTTCGTGGTATTCGGCGATGATGACGTCGGCGGTGCCGGCGGTGTCCAGTTCCTGAGCAACCCGGTTCACTGCTTCAACGGGGTTGCCGAACTCCAGATTGGCAATGCCACCTGGGGTCACCAGCGTGGGAGTTTGCTCGGTGACGACGCCGATGACAGCGACGTCGACTCCGGCGATATCCAGCAACTCATATTCCGGCAGTACCGGGTCCGTGGTTCCCTTCGCGTAAACGTTTGCGCCCAGGTAGGAGAAGTCAGAACTGGGCTGAACGCGGTCGCGCAGGTCTGCCCAGCCGCCGTCGAACTCGTGGTTGCCCACTGCCGAGGCCCGAAGGTCAAGAGCGTTCAGTACGTCGATGGTTGGTTTGTCCTGCTGGACTGATGAGGCGAACAGTGACGCCCCGATGTTGTCTCCCGCCGAGAGGAACAGCGATTGTCCGTCGGGGGCATCATCCTTGAGCATCTCTACGGTCCCGGCGAAGTTCACCGTGTTCGAGTCAATCCTTCCGTGGAAGTCGTTGATGTTCAGGAGGTTGAGTTTGGTGGTGTCCGCCCCCGTGGTGGAGGAGTTGAATCCAACAAGCACGGGGTCGTGGTCGCTGGCACGGAAGACGTCCGGTTCGTAGAAGTTCACCGCGTTGACATTGAAGCGGCTGTATTCCAGTGCCACGGACTCCACCGAGTTGATGTTCCAGACATCGGTGTCGGTCACGCCCGAATCAGCTGCGGCCGAAGCGAAGATGTGGTCAAGTGAGCCCACCTGGCCGGAGAATACGTAGGAATGCTTTCCTGACTTGGCTCCCTGGTTGATGTAGCCCGCTGCTTCGAGGGCCTTGATCGGGTCCTCGGCGGAGTACGAGTTGAAGTCACCGGTCAGGAACACTTTTTCTGTTCCGGCATCAGCCTTCAGCTGGTCCGCGAAGGCTACGAGAGCCTCGGCCTGAGCTGTGCGGGCTGCGTTCCATGCACCCTGCCCGTCGCCCTGATCGGTGTTCGGGCCGCTGTCCGGTGCGGAGCCCTTGGACTTGAAGTGGTTGACGATCGCGATGAACGCTTCGGCATCCGGAGCGCCCACGGCTTTGAACGTCTGTGCATGCGGCTTCCGCGCATTTGAGAATGCCGTGTTGTCATCGAGGATTACGGATTCGCCCACCAGCTCAACATCGGCTGTCCGGTAAATGAATGCGGTGCGGATGACGTCTTCGTTCGCCAGGGCCGGAAGGTCCTCAGGTGAGCGGACGTAGTCCCATGTGCCCGGAGCGTCAGCGTTGAGTGCTTCGGTAAGGGCGGCCAGTGCTGCGTCGCGGTCCTTGCCAAACTTGGCCGAGTTCTCAATTTCTTCGAGTGAGACAACGTCTGCGCCCAATGAGTTGATGGCTGCGACGATCTTGTCCTGCTGTCGTTGGAGATTTTCCGCGTTGGCGGCACCTCGGGCAAGGCATCCGCTCCGAACTGAAATCGGGTTCCCGTCGCGGTCCGTGTAGTACGAGCAGCCGCTGAGCTGGTCACCGGTGGTGGTGAAGTAGTTCAGCACGTTGAACGACGCGATCTGCAGTTCACCGCCCACAGATTCCGGTGCAGCGGGACGCTGCGCTTCGAAGGCTGCGGGCTGAACGGTTGCGGCGTTGTCCGCGGAGAGGTGGTTCAGCGGCTGAAACTTCCAGTCCCCGTGGCTGAAGCTGAGGACCACATCCGTGGTGAAGGTGACGGCGCCGTTGACCCGGACATGTTCGTCCTTGGTCAGGTACGGCAGCGGCTGGTCCTGGTTCTCGGCCTTCAAGAAGTCTGTGCTGGCGCCGTCGTCGAGCCCTACCTGGCGGGCTTTGTTGCTGGTAGCCACGGCCTCGTTCTCTGGCGTGCCGGGAGCGGCGACGTCGGTGGGCTGGCGCAGTGGCTTCGTTCCGGCAGCCAGGGTGAGTTCGCCATACTGGTTCAGTGAGTAGTTGTCGCTAACCGTGAAGTCGCCGGTTGGTGCCCAGAGCATTCCCTCGAACGTCTCACGAATCTGGTCCGTACTCGGCCAGCCAACGGTCAGAGCTTTCACGGCCACGGCGGGTTCCTCCAGGACTTTCAGACCCTCGGCCTGCACCGTGATCTGCGTCTGATCATAGAATTCACCGGCGATACCCGTGACCTGGACGTGGTCTCCGATCGAGACGCTGCCCACAGTGGTCGGCGAGTAGACAAAGACGGCGTTGGAAGCCTCGTGTGACTCCGGTTCACCACCGGTTCCGGGTGTTTGGATGTAGTAACCATCGAGTCCGCCCGTGGCATAGGATGCGGTGACGACACCGGTGGTCGTGACCGCCTTGCCAGCCAGCGGTGAGGCATCCTCTGTTCCCTGGATGGTTGCGATACTGACGGGGTCAGACGGCACAGGAGGATCTGTTGGCGTGGGCGTGGGCGTTGGCGTCGGTGTTGGTTCCCCAGTCCCGTCGTCGGCCGTTTCGCCTGCGGCATTGGTGGGAGTGACGGATTCGCTGAGTGTGAAATCGGCGGAATTGTCATTGGTGTCTGCACCGGCGTCGCGGTTCATCGACAGCGGGTTCGTGGTTCCGCCGGGGCCCTCAGCAGGAGCGGTTTCGAACGTGTTGGAGGATCCGTAACCCAACAGATCCGTGACATTCGCGGCGTCGGTGACCGAGCCGGTGGGCAGCTGTGAGAGTGCCTGGCTTCCATCGGAGAGAACCAGTGCCCCTTGGGTTCCGCTGGTGTTCAGGTTTCCGACGACGTCGGCTTCCGGAAGTGCTGCGCCGGTCTCACCATTGCTGCTGCCGGAAACCAGGAAATAGCCGTTGGCCGGGATGCTGCCGGACAACTCGGCAACGCCAGAAGGCGCGTCGACTCCCGTGGCAGAACGGTACTGCAGCGACCATCCATCCAAAGACACGGCAGCGTCTGAGGTATTGAAAAGTTCCACGAATTTGGTATTGAAGGGGGCATTGGCGCTTCCGCCGTTGACGTAGGCCTCATTGATGACAACGGCGGAGCCCACGGCTGCCTGGTCCGCCTGTGCTGGTAGTGCTGCGAGCGGTGTGGCGATCAGCGCCGCTCCCAAAGCGGCCCCCACCCCGCTTCTCCATGACTGGTGCGTCATTTCCGTTTCTCCTTGACCTGGCCGTATCCGGCCGCGAGTGATGCGCGACGCCGAGTGGACGTCCCTGCTGTGGCGGTTGAACGAACGGTATGTCCCGTCACTGACATTTTGGTTCCATGCGAGCCAAGCAGGCATGGGTAAACATCAGGGTTACCACAGGTAAATAGCTGGACCGGCGCCCCAAATTATTTTGCCTAAATGAGCGCGGGAATGAGCCCGAAACCTTGACTCTGCAACGCTTCGGGAGTCTAATGTGCTATCGGTCGGCGCTTTTGAAGGTTCCGGTGGAGGGCTTGTTACCCGGCACTGTCACGAGGCAAAGAACTGTCCGGTTATCTGCTTCGGACCAGTCGGCGGCCTGTGGATAAAAGAACTGTAGCGGCAGCTCGGAGTCACTGTAAGAAATTCCCACGAACTTCTCGAAGGCTGGCCGGCAGAATGCGTCCGCTTGGGTCTCTGCCTTCTCAACACCGGGGTATTCGCCGTCGAGCATCTTCGTGCTGGCAAAGACTTCAAATTCGTGTGGTTTCTCGCAGGGCATGAGCGTGACTTCCGTGCCGCCGTCGTCCGTGAAGCAGTCGCCGTCGCGCAGTTCCGGGACTGAGGCATCCACTGTCTCGGCGACACTGCCGTCTTCGTTCCGCTCGGGACCGGAGTTCAGCAGTCCGCAGCCGCCCAAGAGTAGGCTGACGGTCAGCAGCGAACCGAGCCCTGCAGCACGCGCCCACGTAGTCATGATTCCCCTAGCATCCAGCTAGCTTACCGAAGCAGGCTCCTCGCCCAACGCGTCCCCTTCCGACACGTCCGCAGAAATTGTTGGAATGGGGCGGAAATGGGCGGCATTCCAACAATAAGTGCGGACGCGTTGGGGGTTCGGCCGCGGGGACCGGGGCCGGTCGATTAAAGCAGTGTGCTCCGGACCGAAATCCGGAGCACACTGTTTACGCGGAAGGTAAGAGATTCGAACTCTTGGTACGGGGTTACCGCACACTGGTTTTCAAGACCAGCTCCATCGGCCGCTCGGACAACCTTCCTCCCTGATAGTTTGTCACGGAGAATCAGTTGCTCACAAATCTATGCGTGCCTGGAGGGAATCATGAGAGCGGTAGTGATCACGGACGATGGCGGTCCTGAGGTTCTGGAGGTCCGTGACGTTGCGGAGCCTGTACCTGCGGAGGGCGAGGTACTCATTGATGTAGCGGCGGCCGGGCTGAATCGGGCGGATGTGCAGCAGCGGCGGGGTGTGTATCCACCGCCTCCCGGCGCATCGGAGTATCTGGGCCTTGAGGTGTCTGGCCGCATTGCGGATCCAGGGAATTCCACCTTCGCGGTGGGCGATGAAGTGGTGGCGCTGCTCTCAGGCGGTGGTTACGCGGAGCGCGTGGCGGTGCCAGCAGGGCAGGTTCTTCCAGTGCCCGACGGCGTGTCTCTGATAGATGCGGCATCGCTGCCCGAAGTTGCGGCGACCGTGTATTCGAATCTGTTCATGGCGGCCCGGCTCCTCGAGGGGGAGACGGTGCTGATTCACGGGGGTGCTGGTGGAATCGGGACGATGGCGATTCAGTTGGCTCGCGCGCTGGGTGTGCGCGTCGTGGCGACGGCGGGTTCGGCGTCGAAGGTTCAGCTGGTGCGTTCCCTCGGTGCCGAGGGGATCAACTATCGCGATGAGGATTTCGTAGAGAGTGTACGCGACCTGACCGATGGTCGTGGGCCAGACGTGATTCTCGACGTCGTTGGCGCCAAGTACCTGGAACGGAACGTCACGGCGCTCGCGACCAATGGGCGGCTGGTGATTATCGGTCTGCAGGGCGGTGCGAAGGCCGAGCTGAACCTGGGCGCACTCATGGGCAAGAGGGCTGCGGTGATGGGCACCACGCTGCGTTCCCGTCCTGTGGAGGAGAAGTCCGCGATTATGGCCGCCGTCGGGAAGACTGTCTGGCCATTGATTGAATCCGGCGAGGTGAAAACCCAGGTGGACCGGGTGTTTGCACTCGCAGACGCAGCGGCAGCGCACGAGTACTTCGACTCGGGCGAGCACACCGGCAAAGTGTTGCTGACACTGCGCTAGCGACACGCGCCGCGAACAGTGCGCGCCCGCACCCCCCAAACACATACTCGGTATGCAATACTTTCTCTAACAAATACTCAGTATATAGGGGGATTCGTGTCCATTCGTCACAGCCTGTTGGCGCTTCTACAGGAGCAGCCGCGGTATGGCTATCAGCTACGCGCCGAGTTCGAGCAGCGGACTGGCTCCACGTGGCCACTGAACATCGGGCAGGTTTACACCACCCTGGACCGGCTTGAACGCGACTCGATGGTCATCCGCGACGGCGACGACGGCGAAGGACACGTCATGTACCGGCTCACGGACACCGGCGGCGAGGAAGTCGGAAACTGGTTCTCCCACCCTGTTGCTATGGCAAACCCGCCCCGCAACGAACTCGCCATCAAACTGGCGCTCGCGGTCACCCTGCCGAGTGTGGACGTAGGTGGCGTTATTCAGGCGCAGCGGGTCTCGTCGATGCGTTCGCTGCAGGACTACACGAAAGCCAAACGCGACACGTCAACGCACAACCGCCCGGAGGACACTGCCTGGCTGCTGGTACTTGACTCGCTCATCTTCAGCACAGAAGCCGAGATCCGCTGGCTCGACCACTGCGAATCACGGATGCTCCAGCTCAGCATCACCCGTGAGGCGCGTTCTGGTAGCACAGCACTCAGCGCCGAACACGCCGACAACGTTCAGCAGCACCCGACGTCGCACACCATCGGGGGAGGAAAATGAGTCAGGTACTTCAGCTGGCAGGAGTGAACCGCACCTATGGGGAAGGAGCGACGTCGATTGCTGCCCTCCGCAACGTCAACCTCACCATCGAGGCGGGCGAGTTCGTTGCCGTCATGGGGCCCTCCGGTTCTGGAAAGTCGTCCCTCCTGGCGCTTGCCGGTGGGCTGGATACGCCGACGTCGGGCGAAATCTTCGTTGAAGGCACGCCCCTGAGCACGCTGAGGCTGAACGAGCTGGCCAGGCTCCGGCGTCGGGCCATTGGTTACGTGTTCCAGGACTTCAACCTGGTGCCAACATTGACCGCTGCGGAGAACGTTTCTCTGCCGCGTGAGCTCGACGGCGTTCCCCTGCGGAAAGCGCAGCGGCAGGCGAAGGAAGCACTGCGCATTGTGGGAATCGAGGCGCTCGCCGATCGGTTCATGGACGAGATGTCCGGCGGTCAGCAGCAGCGCGTGGCCATTGCGCGGGCGATTGTGGGGGACCGGCACCTGATCCTCGCCGACGAACCAACGGGGGCCCTGGATTCAGCAACGGGGGACGACGTCATGAGCGTTTTGCGCCACCGGGCCGACGCCGGTTCCGCGGTGATGCTGGTAACGCACGAGGCCCGTCACGCGGCGTGGGCAGACCGGGTGGTCTACATCCGGGATGGCCGGTTCGCGGACGAGGCCCGGGCTTCGCAGGATCCGTCAGTTCTCCTCGCACAAAGCGGACTGTAAGCGTGCCGGTCGACGTCACGGCCCACCGCGGCTCACGACGACAGTCCTTTCGCCTGGCCTTGCGGCTCGCTGGCCGCGATGCCCGTAAACATCGGGGGCGCAGCGCGCTGATCCTGTCCCTGATTGCCCTGCCCGTTGCCGCGATGACCGTGATCGTCCTGCTGCTCGCGAGTACTCAGGCCACGGTGCAGGAACGCATCGATGCGGAGCTGGGGACTGCACAGGCGTACCTGACACCTCTAAACACAGACGGCAGCGGGTTGATTCAATACCCCACTATGACGAGCCCGATCAGTACGCCGGGAGACCCTGATCCACACTTTGTTGCCAAGTCTCCCGCAGCCGTAGTCCCTCCCGGCTACACCACCGTTGAGGAAAGTAACACACAGATCCTCATACCCATGCAGCGCCCGGAAACTCGGGCATCGGTGGTCGGCAGCGACCTGTTCAATCCTGGCTTCGAATCAAGGTTTTCTCTCATCGAGGGCACAAAGACTCCAGGGGCAGACGGGATCTACGTCAGCCCTTCGCTGCAGGGTCGCCTTGGTATTGATGTTGGCGACAGGCTCACCCTGGAGGCTGGCGACTATCGAGTCGCGGGGATCATCTGGGAAGGTGCCACAAAGAATATGGCTGACACCATTTATGTGTCGTCGGCAAACCATCCCGTCGTCACCGAGGCCGAATACGAACTGAAGCGTCTGTATCTCTTCGGAGATGAACCCTTGACGTGGCCGCAGATTCAGGAGCTAAACGCTCAGGGCGTAGCGGCCCTGTCCAGAGCGGTCCTCCTCGACCCACCCCCGGCCCCGGAGCTGCTTGGTCCCGATGAATACGGGGAGCGTCAGATGATCACCTTCATTCTCGGCGTCAGCATGGTCGGGATTCTGGTCCTTGCCGAGGTGGGGCTCCTTGCCGGGGCTGCATTTGCCGTCGGTGCCAAGAACCAGCGTCGGATGCTAGCACTGCTGGCCGCGGCCGGAGGGGAGAAATCGACGGTACGGTCTGTCGTGACGGCCTCGGGTGTGGTCCTGGGTGCCCTCGGTGCCATAGCTGGGGTGGTTGTAGGAACCGGGGTTGCGGCCGCCGTCGTGTACTGGAGCTTGTCGCAGCATTCAATGATGTTTGCAGGCTTCCACCTGCTGGTCTGGCCCTTGATTATTTTTGCGCTGCTGGGATTCACGGCGTCAGTGATCGCAGCAGCCGTCCCGGGATTCGCTATGGCGAAACAAGACGCCTTCAACTCACTGAAGTCTGCCCAGACCACCTCAAAGCCGCAGAGCAGAATTCCGGTGGTTGGGCTAGTGCTCATAGGGCTTTCGCTGCTGCTGGGTGGTGCCGGAGTAGCGGTCATCCTTGGTTTGGACGATCCAGAGCAGTACGGACCCAAGGGCGTGGTGTTCGTTCCCCTCATGGCTGGTGGCACCCTGCTGTTTCTGCTGGGCCTGCTCTTGTGCACGGGACGTATCGTCGACCTCATGGGCAGGTTCGCCGGAATGCTGCCATTGGCGCCCCGGATGGCCGTGCGGGACGCGTCACGAAACCGAGGCCGATCTGTGCCGTCGATTGCAGCCGTCCTCGCGGCCACAGCGCTTGCTTCCATTGTCATGGTGGGCTCCGCAACATTCGCCCAGGAAGAGGCGGGAAAGCGGCACGTCAGTCTTAACGACCAACAGGGAGCCGTCTCACTCCGGACCCCCAACTCCGACAGCGAAGCTTGGCAAACAACCGACCCCGAGGTCACTATCTCCGCGGTGGAATCGGTAGTCGGCCCGGTTGAGTCCTCCACCATCATCAGCGGCGTTCACGACACCTGCAGCCCGGCGCAGGGCTGTGTCCACCGGGAATTTATTTCGCCCTCAGAAAACACCTGCAGGGCCAAAGCCGAACGAAACGCCGGTGATATCTGGTCCTGCACAGACCCCGACACCAACGTTGGTTCAGCCTTCCCACTGCTCACCGTCGGCGGAGCGGAAGCTCTGAAGAGCATGTTGGGTCACGAGCCCACACCCGAAGTGCTGCAGGCACTGAAGGACGGCAAGATGGTGGTTTTAGACCAATCGTGGATAAAGGACGGTCACGTCAGGATTCGCTCCCGAACCTATGAGTTTGAAGGCGGCGAGGTGCGCAACGAAGCGTATCTTGAGCTGCCCGCCGTGGCCGCCGAGCCAGCGGCCAGATTATCTGTTGGAGGAGTGATCTCGCCCCAAACGGCTGAGGAACAAGGTTTCACGGTCAAGGAACTCAGCCTGATCATGGACCTTCCGTCACATCCAACGAAAGCAGAGGTCGAGGCCATCAATGTGAAACTCGAATCCGGCAGCTGGTTCACAACGCAGTACCCGGGCCCTCCCACCGAGAAGATCCTCTGGGCCATCGCGGGGATCGCCTGCCTCGTGGCCCTGACCGCCGCCTCCATCACTGCGGGCCTCGCGCTCGCCGACGGAAGGGCGGACCACATGACTCTCGCAGGTGTTGGCGCGGCGCCACGCCTGCGCAAGGCAATTGCCGCTTGGCAGTCAGGATTGACCGCCGTCGTCGGGGTCGGTCTTGGGCTGGCGGCGGGACTCCTGCCCGCCGTCGCGCTGTTCGGTTCCGCAAGGGAATACGTCCTGGTGGTGCCCTGGCCGCAACTCGGGGTGCTGCTCATTCTGGTCCCGGTAGTGGGGGCTGCGTCCGCGTGGCTGTTCACCCGCACTCGCATTCCGATGGCCAGGCGTGCGCTGCTCCAATAAAAAGGAACTGGGGCACCTACCGCTTGTCCCACGTGAAGTTCTTCATGGCGTAGTGCAGTGGAAGGTAGGTCCACAGGCCGATCAGCGAGATGAAGGGCAGCAGTCCTACTTCTCCACCCCAGCCTGCCTGGAACAACTGGTACATCGCACCGCCGGGGGTGAGCGCCTGCAAGGTCTGCAGCGCTGGATCCGTCGCGAACAGTGGCCATACGAAGGTACCCATCACGAGCATAAAATAGGGGAGCGTCGTGAACTGCGCCGCGCTGGCTGATGGTGTGTAAATGCTCGTCAGAATTCCGAAGGCCGTCGACGAAACAATGATGAGCACTACGCCGACGACCACCGGCCATGGGTTCGGGGGAAGACCGAATCCGGTGGCAAAGACAACGATGAACACAACCAGCAGCTGCGCCAGTGTCAGAGCGGCTACGGGCGCCGTCATCCCCGCAAGGATGATGGAGTCGCTTGACTCGCCGCTGCGCAAACGTTTGAGGAACAACTCCTGCCGCCGCGTAGCGAACGTGGTGACTACCGTGACATAGACGGCGAGCATCACCACCATCAGCGTGGTCAGCCCGAGCGTGAACGCAGGAGCTTCCTTGCCTGGCCCCGCGAAGGCGACGAAACCGGCAAAAAGGAACGGCATAACGACCGCACCTGCCAATACCGTCTTGTTGCGGACAATAATCTTCAGCTCCTGCCCAGCGATGGCAGTGATGCGCGACGACGCCGAGGGCGCGGTGATGGTACTCATGAGTTGTTCTCCTTCTGATTGGTGTGCCCCGAACCCCCAGCGCTGACCCGGCGGAACACTTCGGCAAGTGAGGCCTCCGACGCCGACAAGCGTTCGAGCCGGATGGAGCCAGCCTCAGCCCAGGTCAACGCCCGGCTGAGGTCTCGTTGCAAATGATCGGTGGCAATGGTGACCCGGGTTTCAGTCGGCATCGGCAGGAAGGACGCATCCACCCCCGACGCCGTCAGCCCCTCGACGTGGACAGCCGGATCGAGCACAAAACGAATGCTGGCCGGCTCAGCGCCGAGTACCTCAGGCAGCGAACCGGAAACGGCAATGTTCCCTTCGTGCATGATGGCAATGCGGTCAGCCAGCGTCTCCGCCTCTTCCAAGTAATGCGTCGTCAGGACAACTGTTGTACCGGCGTCGTGCATGGCCCGCACCACAGCCCACGTGCGCTCGCGGGATTCGGGGTCCAAACCCGTCGTGGGTTCGTCGAGAAAGAGGATCTCCGGCTGGTTGATCGTGGCCAGAATCAGGTCCAGCCGGCGTCGTTGCCCGCCGGAGAGCTGCTTGACCTGGAACCAGACATGGAGGTGGTGGCGAGTGCCGGAAACGGGGACGACGCCGTCGCGCTGGCCATCGAACACCAACCGGAGGTTTGTATCCTGGATCTGGAGATGCCACCCACCGACGGCATCTATGCGGCGGAGCAGGTTCTCCGGTCGGTAGCCACCCGCGTGATTCTGGTAACTCGTCATGCGCGTCCCGGTGTGCTCCGGCGTGCATTGGCCAACCGGGTGTCCGGCTTCGTGCCGAAATCGACTCCGGCGGACAAACTGGCCCGTGTCATTCGAGATGTTGCTGCCGGCCGGCGGTATGTTGACCCGGATATAGCAGCTAGCGCCCTTGCCAGTGAAAGTTGCCCCTTGACGCCTCGTGAACTCGATGTTTTGCGTGAATGCCGTAAGGGTGGCACCATTCCCGTGATCGCGAAGTCGCTCCGGTTGGCGCCGGGGACGGTGCGCAATTACATCTCCTCAGCCATGTCCAAGCTCGACGCCGGAACGCGGCAGGATGCTGCGACGGCCGCGTGGGATCAGGGCTGGATTTGAAACGGCCTTGAGCCATAGCCTTGCGACTGGTTGGCTAGAGTCATGAGTAACTCATCAGATTCCAAGGACCTGCCCGACGACGACCATCTCCTTGAGGACATCGGCGCCGCCGGTACCTCCGATGCCCAGAGCATGCCCGGGGATGAGGACCCAGCTGGAACGCCGGCAGAGTTCACCGGCGACCACTACACGGCCGGGCAGCTCAATGCGGGACAGCATGTCGGCGGCGCTACCCCGGGCGGTGGCGCCGAGCCCAGCCGTGGCCAGGATCTCGAGGAACAACAGAAGGACCACGGGCCCAGCGAATGACGCCCCAAGGGAACAGCGCAGAGAGCAATGCCGGAGACGGCGGCAGCGTCGCTGGCGGCCACCCCAGCAGCGCCCACGGTGTGACAAGTTCGGTCAAGGTTCGTCAGCTGACGAGCGCGGACTTGCTGGCTCAGAGACTCGACAAGCCCATGGGCATCCTCGGTATCCTGTTTCTCCTGGTCATCCTGGGGCAGCTGTTGGCATCGGAGCCGGGCCTGACCGCGGTTTTGAACGTCGTCGGATGGATATTCTGGGCCATTTTCGTTGCCGAGTTCCTTTTGAGGGCCTACATTGCGCGTTTTCAGGCAGCTTTCTGGAAACGGAACTGGTGGCAGGTGATCTTCTTGCTGGTTCCGTTCCTGCGGTTTTTTCGGGCGCTGCAAGCGTTGCGGTTTGCTCGCGTCGCCAGATTTGCCAGATTCGGTAGCGTCCTCTCGGCGGGCGTTCGAGGGTCGCGTTCGGCCGGACGTCTTCTGACCAGCCGGATTGGGTGGGTCGCGGCACTGACCGGTGTCGTCATGCTGGTGGCCAGCCAACTGTTGTACGTGGCCGGTTCCTATGAGAGTTATGGCGACGCGTTGCTCGAATCGGCGATGTCCACCATCACTGGCGCCCCACTGAGCGCTGGCGATGGGTTTGCCAAGATCCTGCAAATAATTCTGGCCCTCTATTCGGTTGCCGTGTTCGCCACGCTAGCCGGTGCGCTCGGTGCCTTTTTCCTTCGAGCCGAGACAGCTGAACTCTCCGAGCGTGAGAACATAAAGGAATGAGCGATCAGCAACGCGCCGCCCTATAGGTCTCCATGGCACTTTTCAGCGCGCTCCGACAGGAGCGGAGGGACGACGCCGAGCTTGGCAAGGGCGTGTGGCGCCGTGTGCATGGCAGATTCCGCCGCGGGTTGGATCGGTATCACCAGATTCTTGAGGGCGCGGAGGACGACGCCCTGTACAACGAGCTCGCGACCGTCGCCAATGAACTCGCGGACCTGCTGCCGCGAGTGCGCAAAGCCTGCGTTGAGAGCCAGTCGAGCTTTCCGAGCACCGGCCTAGACGTACCCGGATCCCTGATCGACGTGCATCGCGCACTGTCCAAGGCAGGAAACTCGTTGGCCGCAACTGCCGAGTCAGCGGCCATGTCTCGTCTTGACGCCGAACGCTGGGGTGTGAACTCTGCAGGTCTGGAGAACGTCCGACGTCGGGCGGAGATCGTCGCCGAGGACGTTGCTCGCGCAGAAGCGGTCCTTGGCCTCTGATCTTCTTGTCCTTGGCAGAGCAGGAAATTATTTTACCTGGAGCACAGTTGGCAACAAATGAAGATCCTCCATGAAAGGCGAAAAATGACCGAATCACCGGTACTGACGTTCAATGACGGAAACACCATCCCCCAACTGGGCTACGGGGTGTGGCAGGTGGAAGACAACGTGGCGGAAGACGTCGTCGGCAAGGCATTCGCCGCTGGCTACCGTCATATCGATACTGCGCAGGCTTATCAGAACGAATCCGGCGTTGGCCGTGCCATCGCGTCCTCGGGCGTGGGCCATGAGGACATGTTCATCACCACCAAGATCTGGAACTCCAATCAGGGCTACGAGGCCACGTTGAGCTCCTTCGAGGAGTCCATGCAGAAGCTCGGTCTGGAGAAGCTGGACCTGCTGCTCATTCACTGGCTACAGCCCAAGCAGAGCAAATACGTCGATACGTGGAAAGCTCTCGTGGAGCTGCAGAAGCAGGGACGCGTGAAGACCATCGGCGTTTCCAACTTCACCAAGGAAGCGATCACTGAGCTGATTGATGCCACTGGCGTTACTCCGGCTATCAACCAGGTGGAGACGCACCCCCACTTCAATCAGGCTGACCTGCGTGCTTTCGAGAAGGAACACGGCATCCTGCACGAGTCATGGTCCCCATTGGGCCAGGGCAAGGAACTCCTTGAGGATCCGGCGCTGCAGCAGATAGCGCAGAAGCACGGCGTCACCGTTGCTCAGGTGGTCATTGCCTGGCATCTGGCCGTGGGCAATGTTGTCATCCCGAAGTCCGTCACTCAGTCACGCATCGTAGAGAACTTCGCGGCGCTGGACGTAAAGCTTCAGGACGACGACGTCGCCACCATCAGTGGGCTGGACAAGGGCGCCGAGGGCCGGATTGGCCCGGACCCTGCGGAGTCTGACTTCCAGTAACCCTCCTTTTAGCTGCGGCGAGGTCACCCCGTAGCCGCGAGGTCACCCCTGACAAAGGGAGATCTCGGCAACGCGGGGTGACCTCGCGGTGGTTAAGGCTCGGCTGAGACCTAGGCTGATCGGCCCGTCAGCTGTGCATGGAGCGGCCAGTCTTGGCCTTCGAGAATCACCTGGCTGCAGGCTCCCGTTGAGCGGTTGACGACTATGGGCGCCATCAGGTTGACCGAGGTGCCGTCGCCACCTGGATTGGCGACAACCAGCACCAGGGCATCTTCTGACGCGTGAAGTTCCAGTGCGGATGCCTCGGCGGTGGAGATCTCTGGCTCATAATCTGGTACATACACGGCGGCGTCCAGAACGTAGAGCCGTCGACTGGGGGCTTCGCTGGACTGCAGCGTGTAGAGCCCCTGCGCTCCGGAAATACCAATGAGCTGAAAAGCGGTCAGTGGCGCCAGTCCGGGCGGTGGCGTGATGAAAGTCAGTTCCATGATGCTCATCTCAAGAAGTCCATCAGGGTGGGCTGGAGAACGCGTGCGCTGACAGCCAGTGCATTCTGGTACGCGATTTCCTGGAGCTTCATATCCATCACCACTTCGCTGAGGTCCAGGTCTTCAATACCGGAACGCTGCGTTTCCAACTCCACAGACTTACTCACATTGGCCTCCCTGGCCCGAAGAAGTTCGGCATGGCGGGCACCGACCGCCGCGTGCTGACCCAGAACGGCTTCGGTCCGGGAATCTATGGCAGCCAGGTGGCTGCTCGTGCCGGTTCCGGCGCGCAGGTCGGTGACCATGGTGTTGACCAGCGCAAATACGGAGTCTGGCCCCTGGCCGAACACCGCGGCGCCGTCGGCGTCTACCCGAACGGTGGAATTGGCTGTCATGCGGCGTTCGACGCCGCTTCCAGAGACACCAGCGTAGGCAAAGGACCCGTCGAATGCCTTACCAGTGTCTGAGTTTCCCGCGAAGACCGCGCGTCCTTGATGAGTGGTATTGGCCTGTTTGAGGAGTTCAGCTCCAAGGCTTTCCAGCTCTGCGGCGAGGCCTTCACGGCCTGCAGGCGAGAGCGTCGAGTCATTAGCGCCACGCAGCGCAAGGTCCTTGACCCGATTGAGCAGGTCTGTGGTGGTGGACATGGCGGCGTCGACGGTGGTCAGCCAGGCATCGCCGTTGTTGATGTTGCGGCTGTGCTGTTCGTTCGCGCGCAGTTCCGCACGGACACTCAACGCGGCCTTGGTGCCTGATGGATCCTCTGAGGGACGACCGATCGCATTGCCAGTCACCGCTCGTTCCCGTAGCCGTGCCAACTCGGAGAGACCAGTCTGCAGGTTCTGCTGCGTTGTCCTGGTCATGGTCTGGCTGGTGACCCTGCTGATCATTGCCTATCTCCCTACTATTCCCGTGCGGTTTATCAGCGTATCGAGCATTGCGTCGATCGCCGTCATGACCCGCGCGGCGCCCTGATAGGCGTGCTGGTACGCCAGTAGTTGCACATTCTCTTCGTCCAGATCCACGGTGGCATTGGACAGTTGCGCGGTCGCCGCTGCGTTTGCGCTGATGTCAGCGATGGTGGCCTGCTGAATCTCGGTTTTGGTACGGACGGCGGTGGACGTGACAAAGGCGGCCCATACGTCATCGGGCGATCCAGGTTGGCGCCCGATCTGCGAGATGGCGTCCGCCAGGTTGCCGTTGATGCCACCAGCGGAGGCCAACGACGTTGCGACGCCGCTTCCATCTGCCGGAACAACTTTAAGGCTCGACGCCGGACTGCCCGGATTGAAGCTGAAGAAGTCTAGTCCGGTGGTTCCGTCGGCCGTGCTGCCCGTGCGGTGAAGGGCGTTGACCTGGTTGGCTAGCTCAGTGGCCAGGCGGTCATAGTTCGCTGCTGCGTCTGCCAATTCCCCGCCGCTACCTGCGGGTGCAAGCATGGACAGCGCCCCGGCGAGTTCGCCGCCGTCGAGCGTTGCGGCGTCCCCGGGACGGTGCTGCCACTCAAGGCGTACGACGTTGGCTGCCGAAGCATCGAGGCTGGTGGCACCGGCAAGGGAGATGGGGCGGTGCGTTCCGCCCGCGACAATTGCGTTGCCGCCGATGGTGACGTCGATCGTGCCGTCATCGTTGCTTCTGGTCCTGCTGCCTGTCAGCGCGGCGATGGTGGTGGTAAGCAGTGAACGCTGATCGATGAGCTCATTGGCGGATCCACCAGCGGCCAGCTGCGACCGGATCTTGACGTTGAGGTCTGCGACAGCCGAAGCGGCGCCGTTCAACTCCGTGACCATTGACTCAGCCTGGGAGCGCAGGGAAGACCACTGACCCTCGACATCCCGGCGGCCTTGACTGATCCCTGATGCAAGGGCATTGGCCTCGGCGAGCAGAACTTTCTGTACGGCCGGCTCCGTTGGTTCGTTGGCGGCATCCTGCCAAGCGGCCCAAAAGTCCTGGAACCGGGCGGAAAGTCCGTTCTCGCCGGGTTCGCGGAAGGATGCTTCCATCGTTGCCAAGGTGTTGGCGCGGACCGTTGAGTAGCCGGCGGCCGCCGCCGTCGTGCGCACCCGGTTGTCCAGGTGAATATCACCCAACCGCTGCACGCCGTCGGTAAAGACTCCCTGTCCGGGACGGGAGCCGGTGGTGAAAATCCCATTGTTCAGTGGCGCCGCCGCTGACGTGGAGATGCGCTGACGTGTATAGCCCTCGGTGTTGGCGTTGATGATGTTCTGGCCAACCACGTTCAGGCCCTGGCGGGCCGCTACGAGGCCGGTGTACGCGGCGTTCAAGCCGCTGAAAGTGCTCATGTTCTACTTCTCACAGGTCCTTATCCAGCATGTGCCATGCGTCGGAAGCGGCGTTGGATGTTCCGCGTGAACCATAGGTACCGGCATCGGATTCCAGCGTTGCCAGGGTCTCCTGAGTGGAGCGCGATGCCGCCCGCAGATACTGTTCGTTGGTCTCGCGAAGCTCGCGGATCTTGGTGGTGGATTCCGTCATCGCTTTGAGATGTGCCGCGAAGATGCTGCTCCACGGTCCAGGAGGGGCATCGCCGGCCAGCTGGCGGAGTGTAGCTTCCTCCGGCGTTCCCCACTCTGCCGCCACGGATCCCACTTCGACGGTTCGGGCAAGCCCGGCCGCGCGCAGGCGTTCAAGAACCTGCTCCACTTCGCGGGTAGCGTGCTGAAGCCAACGCGTTTTACCCGAGGTCAGGATGAGTTGCTCTTCTTCAAGCTTGAAAATCAGGAGCTCGAGTAGCTCCCGCTCTTTCCACAGCAGGGCTGATAGCTCTTCTGCACCCATGCCATTACCTCCGGTTGTCATAGGCCCCCAACGAAGCCCATCATGTATTTATTCCTATCGGCATTGTGTATCTCAATGTTAGTGATATTGTTCTTCCAGTTGGTGACAATTTTTCACCGGCTCGCGCTGGGGAGCTGCGGTTATATGGTCGGATATTGTCGCCTTAAAAGAGTTTCCCTGCGTGTTACTTATATGAGCAGCGGTTGGGGAACTCGCAATGAATCATGTCGAACGTAATGCGCTCGTCGTCGAAAACCTACCTTTGGTAGGTTACCTCGTATCAGAACTGTGCGCTAAGGCGACACACCTCTCACGGGATGATCTGGCGTCTGTTGGCGCCTTGGCTCTTATATCTTCTGCGGAATCCTTTGATTCCACCCTTGGCGTTCCGTTTGGGGCCTACGCCAGGCGTCGCATAGCCGGCGCTTTCGCGGATGAGCTTCGCGCCAACGACTGGGCGCCGCGCTCAGCCCGTAAGCGCATCAAGGAAACACTTGCTGTCCAGGAGACTCTCACCGGCGCTCTCAAGCGAAACCCGAGCACCCGCGAAATTGCTGCTGCTATGGGCGTTGACAAGGCGACGGCGGATGCCGCCCTCACGGATGCAGCGCGGACCGTGGCGCCCCTTGACGATGCAATGTCCGAGGTGCTCGCCTCCCGCACGGAGTCGCCGGAAGCAGAGCTGCTGGTCACCGAACGAATCGGGTTTGTGCGCTCTGCCGTAGACGTTCTGCCGGAGAAGATGCGCTACATCATCGAGGAGATCTACTTCGAGGATCGCAGCGTGAAAGACCTGGCCGAGGAGTTGGGTGCCACCCACTCAGCGGTATCGCAGCAGCGCTCGGAGGCTATCCGCCTCCTGCGTGACGGCATGAAAATTCACTACACGGACGACGACGCCTCCACGTACGTGCCCCAGTCCAGAATCTCGACCAATCGTCGGACGGCGTACCTTGCCAGTCTTGCCGAGGAAACCTGCGGTGGGATTGCTCGGGCAGTCCGTCTGCTGGACCCCGTGAAACTAGCGGTTTAGGAGTACCCCAACAGCTACAGATTGCGGATCCCCACCGTTTGGGGGTCCGTTTTCTGTTTAACGCTGCTCTTCTGACGCAGAAACGTGGCGGAGGTGCAGCTGCGTGGTGCGGAAACCACGTGTCTGCCCCTCCGCCACGCGTTTGCCGGGCAAAATCCGGGACCGTGAAAATTCTCCAAGAAACTTTTTGGCTACTCCTAACTTCTTTCTTCGTGGGGTCGATAGCTTGTGGTGTCGGCCCATGGATGGGCTGGAGAATTTTGACCCACTCACGGAGGAATACATCATGGGTTTCGCAATCAATACCAATGTTTCGGCTATGAATGCTTACCGCAATCTGTCGATGACGCAGAATGATATGTCCAAGTCGTTGGAGAAGCTTTCCAGTGGTCTGCGGATTAACCGTGCAGCAGATGACGCTGCTGGTCTGGCTCTGGCTGAAGGTCTGAAGTCGCAGGTTGGCGGTCTGACTGTTGCAGCCCGTAACGCCCAGGACGGTGTGGGTGTTATCCAGACAGCTGAAGGTGCGTTGACTGAGGTTCACTCGATCCTGCAGCGTGTTCGTGATCTGGCTGTTCAGGCCGGTAACGACTCCAACAATGCGGAGTCACGTGGCGCGATCACGAAGGAAGCGTCCGCACTCGTGGAAGAGCTGGGCCGTATCGCCGGATCCACGAACTTCAATGGCAACAACCTCCTGGATGCTTCCGCCGGTGCTGCCGCGGATGGCAAGATGTCCTTCCAGATCGGCTCGGGTTCAAGTGACCAGATCATAGTGGACTTGAGCGGCGCGGACATCGCCACGCTGGCTTCCGACCTCGTGGGAACTCCCGGCACTTCAGGTGCCGACGGCATTGCCGGCAACGCCGACGATGTTGCGGGAGTACCAGGGCTGGACTTCACCTCTGCTTCCGGTGCCGCCGCCGCAATCGATACGATCGACGCGGCCATCACGGACGTGTCCAGCGCCCGTTCGGGCCTTGGTGCGGTGCAGAACCGGTTTGAGCACACGATCAAGCACGTCAATGTCTCGATCGAGAACCTTTCAGCTGCCGAGTCCCGTATCCGCGACACCGATATGGCCAAGGAGATGGCGGACTTCACCCGCTCACAGATCCTTTCCCAGGCTGGTACCGCGATGCTCTCTCAGGCTAACCAGATGAACCAGGGCGTTCTGCAGCTACTCCGCTAATCCGGAATCAGTAAGCGTTTGACCGTTCTGTGATGGACCGCTGGTGGCGGGGAACATTGACTTGGACCTCACTACCCCCGCCATCAGCCCATCACCGGACCACCAGAAACTTTGAGAACAACAGGAGGGAACTGCTATGGGCTTTGCAATTGACGGCCTCATCAGTGGCCTGGACACTGCGAACATCATCAATCAGTTGATGCAGCTTGAGGCACGCCCTCAGACCCTCCTGAAGAACAAGGTCAGCTCGAGCCAGTCGATGATTTCGGCTCTGCAGCAACTGAACACAAAAATGGCTTCCCTTGCCGAACTCGCGGTCAAGACCAGCACAACCAACACCGTCGGACAGTACGCGGCCACGTCGAGTTCCGAGGCAGTGAAGGTTACCGCAACGAGTGGGGCCGGCCCCGGATCACTCGACATCACTGTGGACCAGCTCGCCCAGGCCCAGGTGACGGTTTCGAAGCAGATGACGGCTTGGCCCGCAGCCACCCCGGCGCTGAGTATCGTCACGGGTGGGCAGACCCACGAGTTCGCGACCGACGGCGCCACCCTGGATGAGGTGGTCAGCAAGGTCAACGCAGCCGACATGGGCGTAACAGCCGTGAAGGTCGCTTCCGGCACGGATGTCGACGGCGTCCCGCAGTACCGCCTGCAGTTCGGTTCAGCGGCGACTGGCGCTGAAGCAGCGTTCACCGTCCATCAGGGCACCGCCGCAGAGGTGGCCGCAGGAACCGCTACCGATTTCCTCTCCGCAGCCAATGGGGGAGTGAGTATTCGCCAGGCTCAGGACGCAAAAGTCACCCTGTGGGCAGGCACCGCCGCCGCGAACCAAACGACGTCCGCAACCAACACGTTCACGGAACTGCTGCCCGGTGTCAGTGTGACAGCTTCGGCAATCAGCACGGCCCCGGTCACGGTCGCCGTGACCCGCGATGTCGAGGCCACCACCGCTGTCGCAGAAGCCCTCGTGGCCAGCCTGGACGAAATGTTCAGCTTCATCGAAAAGAACTCCAGTGTCTCCTCGTCCGTTACCGGTGGGTCATCCGCAGCCAAGGGCGGCCTCTTCACCGGTGACGGTGGCGTCCGCGACATCGAGCAGCGGCTTCTGGCGGCAGCCACCAACCCGGTGAACGGCAAGTCGCCGTCGGACATAGGGATCATCATCACCCGTAGTGGAACCGTGGAATTCGATGCACCGAAGTTTGCGGCTGCGTTGGCCGCCAATCCCGCTGCCACCGAAGCCGCTGTCCAGGAAATCTCCCGGCGCGTGACAGATGTTGCCACGAACGTCTCAGATAAGCGCGACGGCGGACTGACCCTGCGTATTCAAGGGCAGGAATCCGAAGTAGGCCGGCTGAACGATCAGGTGATGGCGTGGGACCGCAGGCTCGAACTGCGGCGTTCCACGTTGGATGCCCAGTGGACCAATCTTGAACTACAGTTATCGCAACTTCAGTCGCAGGGGTCATGGCTCTCTTCGCAGCTGGGCAATCTGCCATCCATGAATGGAAGTGGGAGTTGACCATGACGTATGGAGCTAACGCCGGACGGAACCGTTACGGACAGGACGCCGTTCTTTCGGCCACACCTGTTCAGCTGTTGACCATGCTCTACGACCGGCTGATGCTGGATCTGGGACGTGCAGAAGTTGCTCAACTCCAGGCCCAGTGGAACGACGCATCGAATCACCTTACTCATGCCCAGTCGATTGTTGTGGAACTAACGACCTCCTTGAAGGCCGATATCTGGGAAGGGTCTGAGGGTTTGCGGGGCCTCTACAGCTACGTGCTCACTGCGCTCATGGCGGCGAATATTCAGCGCGAGGTGGCCCGGACCCGCGAGTGCATCGAGCTTCTGGAGCCGTTGCGTCAGGCCTGGCACCAGGCCGCCGAGCAGCTGCCGGCACAGAACGCGCAGCACACAGTAGCGGGCGGGATGCTCGGAATTGCTTGACAACGCTATCCGCTGGAGGACCGTACTGGCCCAGCTAGAAGAGCAGGTCCAGTGCGCCCTCCTGCAGACAACAACATCCGACGACGGCGCTCGGGTACCTGCTTGGTGGCAGCCGCCGTCGGACCTGGGCCCGGTGCCTGAGGAGTTGCGCGAGCGCGCCCTCCAACTTGCGGTGGCCCAGCAGCACGCGATGGACCGGGTGAAATCCGCGATGCGGAGCAGCCGGCGTCAGTCGGCGTTCGTGGCGTCCGTTCCGCGTCCTGGAAACGGTGTGCGTTCGGCGTACCTCGACACCGAGAGCTGAAGCTCTACCTCAGAAAGATTTTGCAGAAACCCTAACGTCGTCTGAGCATGAGCCGATAGGCACAGGTGAGCATGGATCGCTCGTCATCAGGCCACGGACCGGCCGCCCCATCGGAATTTCAGAGGGATGTTGTCGTGTTCGAATCCGTGACTACGGTCGCTATGGACAGTGCGCTCAGCGCGTTGTCGTTGAGGCAGAGGACCATTGCCAACAACATAGCCAACGTCAATACCCCCGGTTTCCACGCAGGGCGGGTGGCGTTCGAAGAGACGCTCAGCAAGTCTGTTGAGGCTGGCAGCTCAGAAAAGACTGCGGCGAGCACAGCAAATTCACTGGAACCGACCAGGCTCAATGGCAGCAACGTCAACATGGACACCGAGACTCTCTCGAACATCGATACGGTGCTTCGGTATCAGTTCGCTGCTCGCTCCATCGAGGGAACATTCACGAGCGTCCGCACAGCGATGAGGACCAACTGATGACTTTTGACGCAATCGGCATTGCCGGAACCGGGCTCACCACCCACCGCAAGTGGATGGACGCCATCTCGGACAACATTGCGAACGCGAACACGGTCACGAGTACCGACGGCGCGGCATTCCAGGAGCGGTTTGTCACTGTCCAAGAGGGTGCGGGCACCACTGGCGTTTATGTTGCCGGGGCTGAATTCGGCGATGCCGAGGGTCGCTTGGTTCATCAGCCTGACCATCCGCTCGCTGACGAAGAGGGGTACGTACGCTACCCAGACATCGACATGGGTGCCCAAATGGGTTACCTGATCATGGCCCAGCGTGGGTATGAGTCCAGTGCCGCCGTCGTCGACCGCGCCAAAGCCACCTATGAAGCCGCCCTTCAGATCGGACGCTCCTAATGCCAATGCCCATCGCCGCTGTCGGTATGGTCAACAATGTTGCGCCTACCGGTTACCTGCCGGCCACCAACGCCGCTGGGGGCGTCAATGCGCCGGATCCGACCGGGAGTAGTTCCTTCGCGGCCGTGCTCGGCGGTGCTGTCGATAACGTTCAGTCGCTCAAAGCGGCGTCGAACGAACTGGCCGTCAAAGCCGTCACCGGCGACCTCAGTGACATTCACAGCGCAACGTTGGCTTCCACCCGTGCCCAGGTGACGTTGGAATTGGTTGCGGCAGTCCGCAACAAGGGCGTTGACGCGTTCAATGAGATCATGCGGATGCAAGCCTGATGGCACGGTCCATGCCGGGCTTTCTCAACAAGCCGCTTGATGGCTTGCGGAGTTTCACCGCAGGGCAGCGCACGGTTGCACTCATTGGTGTTGCCATCCTCGTTCTAGGCGCTGTTGCGTTCGGTACGTGGGCCACGAAGCCGTCCTACACGCCACTGTTTTCTGGTCTGAGTGCGGCCGATGCCAACACTATTGTTGAGCAGTTGCGCACCGACGGCGTCGATTATGAGCTTTCCAACGGCGGCGCCACCATTCTGGTCCCTGAGGAGCAGGTCTACGATCAGCGACTCAAGTCCGCTGCAGCCGGGCTTCCGTCCGCGTCGACGGGTGGCTACTCGTTGCTGGATGACATGGGTATGACCTCCTCGGAGTTTCAGCAGTCCGTCACATACAAGCGTGCTCTGGAAGGCGAACTAGCCGCCACCATCGGCGCGCTCGATGGCGTGAGCAAGGCCTCAGTCCGTCTCGCCATCCCCGAAGACACGGTTTTCGTCGATGAGAAGAAAGACCCGACGGCGTCGGTTTTCGTCGAAACGGAGAGCGGCGCCTCCCTCAATGATGATCAGGTCCAGGCCATTGTCCACCTGACATCCGCGTCGATCGATGGCATGGTTCCCACGAATGTAGCTGTCATTGACTCTGACGGGACGGTTCTGTCCGCCGTCGGTGCAGGAGTCACCGGTTCAGCCGATAAGCAGTCCTCGAAGTACGAGGAAGGTGTTCGCAGTTCGGTCCAGACGATGCTTGACCGGGTTGTGGGGCCGGGCAACGCCACCGTTGTGGTTGCTGCCGACATGAACGATGAATCTGCCGAGCGCGTCGAGGAAACGTTCACAACGCCCGACGGCGATCCTGTCCTGAGCGAGACCACCAACTCCGAGGAATACGAGGGTGCAGGCGGTGCCGGTGCCGGTGTTCTGGGCCCGGATAACATCGGGGTTCCCGATGAGGGCAAGGGTGACGGGACGTTCAACTCGGAGGAAGCAACCCGAAACAACGCCATCAACAAGGTCACCGAGTCGCGCATCATTCCGGCGGGAGCCATTGAGCGCCAGACGGTCTCCGTCGCTATTGATGCTGCCGCCGCCGCAAACCTGAGCGTTGCCGACGTCACACAGCTGGTCACGTCCGCGGCAGGAATTGACACGGATCGAGGCGATGAGGTCACCGTTGAGGTGCTGGCATTCAACGATGCCGGTGCTGCGGAGGCTGCTGAAGCACTGGCCGCCGCGGATGCTGCAGCCAAGGCGAAACGACAGGCCGAATTGCTGCAGACCATCGTCATTGCGGCCGGCGTTGTCCTGGTTATTCTCATCATTCTCATCGTTTACGCGCTGCGTTCACGCAGGCAGCGCCGTGAGGCGATCGACCTCGGAGAACTCCAGGAGATTCGTCCGGAACTGCAGGGATCCGCAGCCATGGCGTTGCCCGTTCCGACGCTGGCGCCCCAGCTGGAGCCGTCAACGGACACCACCGCGATCGACGTCGTGCCGATCATTCCGCGCACACCAGTAGCAACAGATATTGACCGTCAGCGCGCTGAAATTGATGCCATGGCACAGCAGGACCCCTCGAAGATGGCCGATTACCTGCGCGGCATGATGGATGACAGGCAACCGGTATGACCGACGTAGCAACGGCACCGGAGAACACCATGATCCCAGCGCGCGTATCCACGGCCGTCTCGAAGATGACCGGGACGCAGAAGGTCGCGATGGTGCTCATGCAGATGAATCGTGAACAGGCTGCCGCCGTCATGAAGCAGTTCAGCGAGGTGGAGACCCAGGACATCGTCGCCGAAATTGTTCGCCTGCGCACCGTTGAGGCCGACGTGGCCGAGGGCGCTGTCCGCGAGTTCTACGAGCTGACCATGAGCGGTCATCGTGGCGCCCGCGGAGGCCGCGACTTTGCCCGCGGTCTGCTCGAGGAATCCCTCGGCATTGAGGCCGCGGCCGGCATGATGGAGCGCTTGGCCTCATCGATGGCAGGAAAAGCATTCGAGTTTCTTGACGACGTCGACGCCGGTCAGATCCAGACACTGCTCGGTGGCGAAATGCCTCAGACCATCGCGCTGATTTTGGCGCACCTGAAGCCGGAGCTGGCCTCACCCGTGATGGCCGGCTTGGAGCCGCGGCTGCGAACCGACGTCGCGCAGTGCATCGCGACTATGGGCTCAGCAACACCTGAAGCAGTCGGAATTGTCGCTGCGACCTTGCGTACCCGGGCCGGTGCCGTCGTCGATCCGCAGCACGCGGCAGCCGCCCTGGGCGGAATCCAGCCCCTGGTGGACATTATCAACCGCGCCGATATTGCCATGGAACGGGCCGTCCTTGAGGGTCTGGAACTGCGCGATCCGGAGCTGGCCGAAGAGGTCAAGGCCCGCATGCTCACCTTCGGAGACATTGTTAAGTTTGAGCGCAAGGACGTGCAGCTGGTGCTGCGCGGCATTGATCCAGGCGTGCTGGCACTTGCCATGAAGGGCGCTTCCGAAGCGGTCGTGGAGCTGATCCGTAGCAACGTATCCGAACGCAACCGCGAAGTGCTCGACGACGAGATCAAGAACTTCGGCCGTGTGCGTATATCGCAGGTCGAAGAGGCCAGAGCTGCCGTTGTCCGGGCTATCCGGGATCTTGAGGCAGAGGGCGTCATCAGCCTGCAGCGCGGGGATGAGGACGAATATGTCAGCTGAAACTGAGTTTGCCCGGGCAGCTTTTCCGGAACTGCGCGACGGCGGCCGTCGGGAGCACGAGGCGCGTGAGCGCGTCCGCGGTCATGCAGCGGGTCATGCAGCTGGTTTCCGTGAGGCCTCTCGTGCTGCGCAAGTGCAGCAGGAGAGCCAGGAGGCTGAGTTCCGTGCGATGTTGGCCGGTGCTGAACAGCGAACCCAACAGGCGCTGGATGCGCTTGGAATCGCAGTTACGGCCCTCAATCAGCGGGTGGCTCCCGTTCTTGGGGACGTTCAGGATGCTTTCATCGAGTCCGCTTTCGAGCTGGTGGAGGCGATCGTTGGTTACGAATTGCAGGACCCGCGCTCAGCTGCCCGCGCCGCCGTCGATCGCGTACTGGCTATCGCGGAACCAACTGAGCTGCACCGGATCCGGATGCACCCGGGTACCCTGGCAGCGCTGAACGAGCAGACGAGGCAGGAGTCCGGCGTTGTGTTCGCCGCGGACCCGCAGCTGACCCCTGGCGATGCCGTGGCGGATCTCGCTGATGGTTATGTTGACGCAAGGATCAGTACATCGCTGGCCCGTGCCCGGACTGCCCTGTTGGGGGAGCGATGACGACCACCGCGGCACGGAATATTCACCGCCGCGGATTCTCCGCTGCCGCAACAGCTGCACGCCCGGAGAAGCTGGGCCAGGTGTCGGCCATTGTCGGTCTCGGACTTGAAGTCAGTGGACTGAACTGCGCTGTCGGAGACATTGTCCGTGTGGGCGACGCTCCGGGCGTGGAGGCTGAAGTGGTTGCCACCTCGTTGAAAGGTGCGCGCTGTATGCCGCTCGGACGGCTCTCCGGAATCAACGCCGGAACGCCGGTGCGCGCAACTGGAATGCCGATGCTCGTGCCCACTGGTTCCGGTCTCTTTGGACGAGTACTGGACGGTATGGGTAGGCCCATCGACGGCAAAGGGCCCCTGAACAGCGATGGCATGGTGGAGTTGGAGAACGATAGCCCGTCCGCTATGCACCGGACTCGGATTGATACACCGCTGCAGCTCGGTGTGCGCGTTATGGACACGCTGACAACGGTGGGGTGCGGTCAGCGCATGGGTCTTTTTGCGGGCTCCGGTGTAGGTAAGTCGTCGCTGTTGTCCATGATCGCCCGTGGAACCGACGCCACCGTTTCTGTGATCGCACTGGTGGGTGAGCGCGGACGAGAAGTGCGTGAGTTCCTTGAGGACGACCTCGGACCCGAAGGTCTGGCCCGTTCCATCGTCGTCGTCTCTACCTCCGATGAACCAGCGCTGATGCGTCTGCGGGCGGCGTTTGTTGCAACGCGCATCGCCGAATCATTCCGCGACGCAGGCACGGACGTCATGCTGATGATGGACTCTCTCACACGGGTCGCCATGGCCCAACGCGAAATCGGACTCTCCGTTGGGGAACCACCCGCCACGCGCGGCTACCCGCCGTCGACCTTCTCGGTATTGGCACGCCTGCTCGAACGCGCGGGAACGGGCGAACGGGGTTCCGTCACCGGCATCTACACGGTGCTGGTAGACGGCGATGATCACAACGAACCCATTGCCGACTCTGCCCGCTCGATTCTGGACGGACACGTGGTCCTGGACCGGAAGCTCGCCATTGCCGGCCACTTTCCGTCCGTGGATGCGCTGGGTTCGATCTCCCGCGTCGCGTCCCGAGTGAACCCGCCCGAACATACGCAGGCCGCAAATATACTCCGGCGGACCATGGCTGCCCGCAAGGCTGCGCAGGACCTGCTCGACGTCGGTGCTTACCAGCGCGGCAGCAATCCGCTGGTGGATGCGGCCGTTGACCATGAAGCAGCGATCAACGCGTTCCTGCAGCAGTACATGGACCAGCAGGTTCCAGCAGCCCAGTCTTGGCAGCAGCTGAATCAGCTAGCAGCCCTGTTGAAAGGATCATCATGAGCACCGCCTTTCCACTAGCAGGACTACTGCGCTACCGCCGTTTGCGTGAGGAGCAGGCCGCCGGAAGCCTCGCCGGCGCACGGCAGCGGGTTCAGGATGTCCAGGACCGTCAAACGGATGAACGTCAACGACTTCAGGGCAGCCCGGTGACCATCGATTCGCCAGCTAGCATGCAGGCAGTCGCCGCAGCACGGGCCGCTTCCCGGGCACTGCTGACGGAGCTCGAAGCCGCCGATGCGAGAAGCCGCGAAGACGCACAGCAGGCGCAACTGGACTACAACTCGGCCCGAGCCCAGACCCTTGGTCTGGAAAAACTTGCCGACAGGCATGCGGACTCCGCAACAGCTGAGGAACTCCGAGGCGAACAACTCATTCTTGACGAACTCACGTCCTCCTCTTGGAAGGACCGAAACGGGGGAGCACGACCATGACCATGACCGATACCGTAGGGCGGGTTCAGCAGATCCAGTCCACTCTGACGCAGCTTTCAAATCCGGCTGCCGCACGGGTAGCCCAGGCCGCGCCGACGACGACAGCCGGCCCCACCGGCGCCCCACCGGCGTCGTTCGCTGACGCTCTGGCATCAGCGGCCTCACCTGGGGCCGACGGAGCCGCTGGCGCCGCGGGATTGGCCTCAGCACTGACAGGTGCTCTTGGATCCGGCGCCGTCTCCGGTCCCGCACCTGTTGGACCGGACGGAGTCAACGGAAACAGCGTCGTCGAGACGGCCAAGAAGTATATTGGCGTTCCCTACGTGTGGGGCGGCGAGGATCCCACAGGAATGGACTGCTCCGGTTTTGTGCAGTGGGTCTTCAAGGACCTTGGAGTGGACGTACCGCGTGTTGTGGGCGACCAGATGAACGTGGGCTCAGAGGTCAACGGACTCGCCAATGCGCGGCCCGGTGACCTGCTCGTGACCCTCGGCGGCAACCACATCTCCTTCTACCTGGGCAACGGCAAAGCCATCGACGCCCCGCAGCCGGGGAAGAACATCGCCATCCGTGACCTGTGGGAGACGGACGGCAACATCGACACCATCCGCCGCATTGTTCCGGCCGGTGGAGGTTCGACGACGGGAGCGGGTGCTGCGGCAATGTCGCCTGAGGCGCTCGCTGCAGCGCAGGCCGCTTTCCTCTCCGGAGGGCGAGGGTGAACGCCGTAACGAACACCATCGTTAGCGGTGGGGCTGCCGCTCTGATGGTGGTTGCCCAGGCATCGACGGCCAACGCAGCGACCGCTGAGGGCTTCAGTAAGGCGATGCGTGCGGCCGAAGTCCTGCATGGTATCCAGCTTGGAAACGGGAAACCGTCCTCGGCAACGCCGGCTCCAACTCCGGGCCCAACTCTCACTTCTTCACCCAATGAAACATCCCTGCCACTTTGGGACACACTGCTCCCATTGGGACAAGCCTCCCCGAATGGGTCCGCGACAGTGGACGGTGCCGGGCCAACGGAAGGTTCGCCGGCTACTGGTGGAACCCCTGTGGGCAACCCGTCAATTCCTGTGGCGGAAAACCTCCTTCTCATCCAGCAGTTGACGTCGCGGGCGATGCCGGTTCCGGCACTTGCCACGGCCGACGGCGCTGCGACTGACGGGCGCGGAACTGCTCCTGCTTCGGCTGCTGCTCCTGTTTCGACTTCCGCAGCGGGCGCCATCGTGACCGGCCCAGCGACTGCGGGCTCAGCGATTGCGAGCACAACCGCAGACGAATCAACGTTGGTTGCTGCTCAAGCGCTTGCGCCGAGTACGACGGCGGTTCCCGCACGCAACGCGAGCGTCCCTGCTGGGATTCCCGCAACACCAACCGAAGGATCCGCGGCAATGACTCTCGGGGCGCTTGCTGGTGCACCCCGCGCCGTGATCACCCCAGCCAGCCACCATCGTGGAGCCTCTGTACCGCAGGCGGCCGCGCAGCCGGCCGCCGTCGTGACTACCACCGCGAACGCAAGCGCCACCGCGAACGCGCCCTTAACCGTGCCAGCACCGCCGGTCAGTTTGCTGCCCGGAGTGCCGGCGGTTGCAGCCAGCGCGACAGCACGCCAAACTGCTGACGTCAACGCCGCCAACACCGCAAACGTGGCAAACACCGCCAAGAATGCCAACGTGGGCACTTCGCAGGAGCATCCGGTCGCAGCGCTTTCCGGACCGCAGGCGGCGGGTGCAGCGCCGTCGTCGTCGGTCTCCGCACCGGCTCCCGCTGCTCCGGCGCCACCAACTCCGCAACCGTTGGCAACCCAGGTCAGCAGGCCGATGCTGCAGCTGGCAGCCCAAGGCAACGGAGAGCACACGGTGACGTTGAATGTGTCGCCGGACAACCTGGGGCAGGTCACAGTGCGTGCGCATGTGGGTGCCGATGGCATCCGTGTTGATTTGTTCGCCGCGACGGACAGCGGCCGCGAGGCACTGAAGTCCATCCTGGGTGATCTCCGTCGTGATCTTGCGTCGACGGGTGGCAACTCGAGTCTGAACTTATCCGGTGACGGACAACCGGGCACTTCCGGTGGCCGTGGTTCTGCTGACAGACCGCAGCAGGCGGCATCGGACCAGCACATCGGAACCATGGAACCGGAACCGGAGCCAGAACCGGATGCCCCGCGTCAGACCAACGGCACAACAACCCTCGACCTGATGGCCTGAGCGCCACGTAACGAAGAGAAAAGAGAACGAATATGCCCATCGATGCAGTCTCCAGCGTTACGACGAGCTTTCAGAGCACGGACGCGGCCCGGAGTCCCAAGCAGGCCATGGACGGTGATATGTTCATGCATTTGCTGGTCACTCAGCTTCAAAATCAGGATCCAAGTTCACCCATGGATACCAACGAGATGATGGCTCAGACCACTCAGCTCGCCATGATGGAAAAACTCAACGAGATGTCGTCCCTGACGGAGGAGAACTTCTTCCTTCAGATGCGTACCTCGGCAGCGGCGCTCATTGGCCGCGACGTCACGTACACGGGGGCCGACGGCGAGCCTGCGACCGGCACCGTATCTTCTGTGTCCTACGCCAAGCCTGTTCCACAGGTGACCATTTCCGGAAAGGAAGTGGCCCTGGACTTGATTTCCGGAGTCACTGCCCCAACCGTTCCCGCACCACAGACCAGCTGACACCTCATCACCTTCTAACTCTTCGGAACCTTCTGAAAGGCGCACATCATGCTCCGCTCGCTCTACTCCGGAATTTCCGGTCTCCGCTCACACCAGACCATGCTCGATGTCACCGGTAACAATATTGCCAACGTGAACACCACGGGCTTTAAATCCTCCTCCACCCAGTTTCAGGACACACTCTCGCAGTTGACCCAGGGTGCCGGTGCTCCCGGCGCGGCCAACGGCGGTACGAACCCGGCGCAGATCGGTCTTGGCGTTCAGGTTTCAGGGATTGCCACCAACTTTGCGCAGGGTTCGGCGCAGGCTACCGGCCGCGCCACGGACATGATGATTTCCGGGGAGGGCTTCTTCGTGACCCGCTCCGGCAACGAGACTCTGTATTCGCGGGCGGGTGCTTTTGACCTCGATGCTGCCGGACGCCTGGTGAGCCCGGATGGTTCGATTGTTCAGGGCTGGTCAGCGGTCAACGGTCAGCTTGCTGGCGGTACACCCGGAGACATCACCCTGCCCAAGGGAACGATCGCCGGTGCTACCGCGACCACGACGTCCACGGTCACCGGGAACCTTCCCTCCGACGCCGCAGTCGGGACCAAGGTTGTGCAGGACAAGGAGGTCTTCAACGCTGCTGGTGAAGCCCGCAACATGGTCCTGACATTCACCCGCACTGCCGGTGGCTGGAATGTTGCCGGGAACGACGGCGCCGGCGGCACGGGCACAGGTACCCTGACCTTCGATGCGGCCGGCAAACAGACGGGTACGGGGGCGCTTGCTCTCGGCGGCGTCAACGTGAACCTATCCACCATCACCGGCTACGCCAACCTGTCCACTGTGGAAATCAGTGCCCAGAACGGTCGCGCCGCCGGAACGCTGGATTCCTTCACGCTCTCGGAGGACGGCACGCTGATCGGTTCCTTCAGCAACGGGGTCAAGGAACCGGTGGCTCGCATTGCACTGGCAAACTTCACGAACCCGGGTGGCCTTGAGAAGGCGGGCGGCAACGGCTACCGCCCGACGGCGAACTCCGGCGATGCCGAAATCGGCGCTCCAGGTACCGGTGGCATGGGCAGCCTGATCGGTGGTGCGCTCGAAATGTCGAACGTGGACCTGTCGCAGGAGTTCACAAACCTGATTGTCGCTCAGCGAGGTTTTCAGGCGAACGCCCGTATCATCACGACCTCCGATGAGGTGCTGCAGGAGCTCACCAACCTCAAGCGGTGAGCGGGTAGCGCCGCGTTCAACGCGTCGATGTGTAGCTGATGTGGCCCGGAGAATGTCAGGGTCACATCAGCTACACGCGTTTTGCGGTAAAGGACGGCCCTGCAATACGGGCAAGTGCCTTACGGCAGGACGGCGGAAGCCGACAGTGATGGGTGAGGGACCACCCGGTGCCCCGCTAGTCCAGGAAGTGTCCCATGATCGTTCTCACCCGGCTCAACGACAGCCAATTCGCGGTCAACCCAGATCTCATTGAGCGGATCCTCGCGAACCCGGACACGACTCTGGTCATGGTGGATGGCGCAAAGTACATCGTCACTGAATCCATGGGTGAAGTTATCGACCTCATCACCCGCTACCGCGCTGAAATCATTCGGATGGCGCGCGGGGTGCCGCCTGTGCAGGCCGTTGGAACGCCGCCTCTGGGCCTGGTCCCTGCCCTCGCGGAGGGAAAACCCGCCACTACCATTCCCCTTCGTCCAAGGAATGTCTGATGGATCCGGCAACAATTATTGGTCTCGTCATTGCGTTTGGTTCGCTGTACGCGATGATCACTCTCGAGGGCGCGCACGTTCAGGCGATTCTGCTGCCTGCGCCCATGGTCCTGGTGTTCGGTGCCACCATTGCGGTCGGTGTTGCTGGCGGCACGCTGAAGGACTTCGTCCAGGCGCTCAAGGCGTTGCCCCGGGGATTCAAAGGAAAGACGACGCCGCCGCAGGAGATTATCGACCGCGTGGTAATTCTGGCAGAGAAGGCCCGCAGCGAAGGTCTGCTGTCTCTGGAGCAGGAAGCGAGCGAGGCCACGGACCCGTTCACCAAAAAAGCGCTGCAGAACATCGCTGACGGGATCGATGGCGAGGAGCTGCGTGAACTGCTCGAAGATGAGATTTCGGCCAAGACCGTTTCTGAACGTAACGCAGCTAAGTTCTTCACCACGCTGGGCGGCTATGCACCCACGGTGGGCATTATCGGTACCGTTGTTTCGCTGACCCACGTGCTGGAGAACCTGTCCAGTCCGGACACCCTGGGCCCCATGATCGCCACAGCGTTCGTTGCCACCCTGTGGGGCCTGCTCTCGGCAAACTTCATCTGGTTGCCCATTGGCAGCAGACTCAAACGACTTGCCGATATTGAGCTCTCGCGCATGACTCTGCTGATGGAGGGGTTGCTCGCGGTTCAGGCCGGAAGCCAGCCACGGCTGCTCGGCGAGAGACTGCAGGCCATGATTCCGGATGAGAAGACCAAGCAGGACAAGGGCCAGAAGGCTTCGAAAGCCGACAAGAAGCTGACAGCGGCATGAGCCCACGCCGTAAGAGCGGCCTTCCGCAGGAAGAGCACGAAGAGCACGTTGATGAGCGCTGGATGGCCTCCTACATGGACATGGTCACCGTGCTCATGTGTATGTTCATTGTGCTGTTCGCCATGTCCACGGTGGATGCCAACAAATTCGAGCAACTGCGTAACTCACTGGCGACGGGCTTCGGATCTGTGGAGATGGCTGCTGTCGACACCGCTGAAGGCACCGTTGTCCCCGCAGAGCACGTAAATGATGAGGGCGAGGGATTCGCGAATGCAGCCGCGGCACCGGCAGTACCAGTTTCGGCTCCGGAGCCGACAACGGAACCAGCAGGAAACACCGACATGGATCGGGCAGTAGCCGAAGTGGAAGATCTACGGAAACTCCAGGCTCGCATTGACGCGAATCTGCAGAAAGATCACCTGGCCAAGAGCGTTCGGTACACCATTGATGAGCGTGGTCTGACGATTCGCTTGATCAGTTCCGAGGCATACTTTCTGCCGGACAGAGCCCAACTGTCGGAGAAAACCGGTCAGATCCTGGATGCGATCGGCCCGGTGCTTGCCACCACCAAACATCAGATTTCCGTCGAGGGACATACGGCGAAGCTGCCGGAGACCTACCGGTACCCCCTTGACTGGGAGCTGTCCACGGAACGCTCGGTCAACGTGGTGCGGCACGTCGTCGAAAAGGGGCGAGTGCCCGCCAACCGGGTTGCCGCCGTCGGATTCGGTCAGTCCCGTCCGCTTGCGAACGGCGACAGCGAGGCCGAGCTGAAACTGAATCGCCGCGTCGACATTGTCGCGTTGTCGGACCAGCCAGAGAACGTGCGGAAATTGATTCCTGAGGTTACCAAGAATCCCTAACGCAGCGCCTGGCCCTGCCGATAGTCAGTGTTGTGACGGTCCAGGAACATTTTGTGGGTGGTGTGCACCCTTCAGCAGTCGAAGTCTATGACTTTCGACGTCCAACTACACTTGCGCGGGAGCACTCGAGGGTGCTCGATCTTGCGTTCGAAACGTTTGCACGACAGTGGGGTACGCAGCTCACCGCCAAGGTCCGCGTCATCTGCCAGGTGACATCGGAGCAGGTCATCATGCAGACCTACGACGAATACGCGGCCACCCTGCCAGCCACCACCGCTATGGTGTTGTGCGCTATCGAAGATAATGAAGCGAAGGCCGTCATCCAGTTCTCGGCATCGGCCGCACTGGATCTCGTGGAGCACATGCTCGGAGGCCGTTCGAACACCGTGGTGATTGACCGGAAGTTCACCGAAATTGAGCAGGCACTGGTTCTCCGCCTCATGGACGACGCACTCGAGGGCCTACAGTACTCCCTGGGATCCATCTTCAAGAGCACGCTGAGCGTTCATTCCATCCAGTACAACTCGCAGTTCGCGCAGGCTGCAGCCACGTCGGATTTGATGATCGTGGCACTGTTTGAAATCAAGATTGGTGAACGCATGGGCCCGGCCACCGTCGCCATCCCAGCTGATGTCCTCCTGTCCCAACTGGGAGAGGCAAATCCGATGGCTCTCACCGATAACGCTCGGGAGCTTGTCGAGGATCAGCTGGCCAACACCCCCATTGATGTATCCCTGCAGGTTTCACCCATAGCAGTGAAGCCCGGATTCATCTTGAAGCTCGCCGTCGGCGACGTCCTGCCGCTGCCACACGCGCAGAACCGGCCATTCGATGTCGCTGTAGGCGGCCAAATCATGGCGCAAGCGGCCGCCGGGGCCAACGGGTCCCGCCTTGCCTGCGTCATCGTCAGCACTGAGGAGAACCAACGATGAAGACCACTCTTTCCCTGCCCACTGCCGCGGCCGATGCCCTGGTGGAATTGCTTCCCACCTCCACCGTCTTGACGCCGCGCGAAGCTGCCGTCAACACGGCGCCGCGCGCCGAACTGGCACGCGCTGTCATGGGCGGCTTCATCGGCGCCAGCTCGGCCGACGTCGCTATCGTCCTGTTGGAGGGAATCCTGCCGGATGCCTCCACGGGCACGGAGCTGGTATCGCCTGCAGACGTCTTGCGCCCGGCAATTGAGGCGGCGACGGCGGTGCTCGGTGCTGGTGTGCTTTCAGACGTGCGCGTCGGTGACGCCAGTTCACTCTTTGACGATTCCGCAGCAGAAATCTACGAACTCCTCAGCGGGCAGTCCGTGCAGGGCTGGTTTGCCATCCGCATTCGCGACAACCGTGCGGTGTCAGGCCTCCTGTCCGACGGCGCGCCCATGGCCGGCAAACTCGGTCGCATCAACAACGTCGAAATGGCGTTGACCGTCGAGATTGGCCGCACCCGAATGGCGGTCCGCGACGTACTGAACCTCGAGCCAGGCGGCGTCATTGAACTCGACCGCTCCGCTGGGGCACCCGCTGACGTCCTGCTCAACGGCCGGCTCATTGCCCACGGCGAAGTGGTGGTCGTGGACCAGGATTATGCGGTGCGGATTACCAAAATCCTCGACGTGGTCGAAGGCAGTCACTAAATGGATGCTTGGATCCTTGGGCTGCGCGTCCTGCTCTCACTGGCCGCCGTCGTCGGCCTGCTGTGGTTCATCCAGAAGAAGGTCAGCCGCCACAACACTTCCCGTCCAGGCGCGGAGCTCATCTCTGTGGTGACCCGCCAGGCCATCAGCACCAAGGCCTCCGTGGTGGTCCTGGACACCGATGGCAAACGTTTCATGCTCGGTGTCACGGAACAGTCCGTGAACATCCTCCACACTTTTGACGCAGAACCTGAAAGCGCGACGGCGATAGCCCCCGCAGCCCCAGAGGCCGCCGGGGCATCGTTTGACCAGCACCTACGCCGTCAACAACTAGCTACAGCACAGGCAGTCAACACGGCACCCACCGCGACCCGAGCCTCCCTGCACCGTGGAAGCTCAACGAATCGGGGCGAACGCGCCCTGGATGGTTCCATCCTCTCGCCGTCTACGTGGAAGCAGACCGCTGCCGCGTTCCGGCGGAGCACGGGAGAATGACCAGCGACATCCGCCGCGCTCACGCGAGACGACTCAGCGTGAGGCCTGTGGTCCCGGTCCTGCTTGGGCTCGCCCTCGCGGTTGTCGTCATGCTGCTCTCCGCACAGGCTGGCCACGCAGTTCCCGTGGACCCCAGCCCTCCGGCGCCTCCCACTCCACCGGAAGGGCCCGACGGCGACAACGGACTCTCGGTTGAGATCAACGGAGTCAACGGCGCACCCAGCACAGCGATCCTGACCCTGGTCGGTATCACCCTGCTCTCCGTTGCCCCGGCGCTGCTGCTGATGATGACGTCGTTCACGAAGATCTTCGTGGTCCTCGCCATGACACGCAACGCTCTCTCGCTGCCGTCGATCCCTCCCAACCAGGTCCTTGCTGGGCTTGCGCTGTTCCTCTCGATCTTCATCATGGCCCCGGTCCTGACGGAGATCAACAACCTCGCTGTGCAGCCCTACATGGACGGAAACACCACGTTCTCCGAGGCGCTGAGCATCGGGTCCGGCCCGCTCCAGCAGTTCATGCTGGCGCACACCCGCGAAGAAGACATCGCGCTCATGACCCGGGTTGCAGACAACGAAAACCCTGCCAAGCCTGAAGACGTACCCCTGATCACGCTGATTCCCTCGTTCATGATCTCCGAACTTCGGGCCGCCTTCATCATCGGGTTCGTCATCTTCGTCCCGTTCCTGGTGATCGACCTCGTGGTCGCCTCAGCACTGATGTCCATGGGCATGATGATGCTGCCGCCAGTGATGATCTCGTTGCCGTTCAAAATCCTGCTCTTTGTCCTCGTTGACGGGTGGGGCCTGATCATCACGTCCCTGGTCAACAGTTACGGCGGCACCTGATGGATACCAACGCAGTACTCGACATAGGTCTGCAAGGACTCTGGATAGCAGCGAAACTCGCCGCACCCGTACTGGTGACGGCCCTCGTCGTCGGCTTCAGCATTTCCCTCTTCCAGTCCATCACCCAGATCCAGGAAGTCACCCTCTCATTCGTGCCCAAGGCTGTCGCCGTCGCGATCGCGCTGCTGATCTGCGGACACTGGATGATCGCAGAAATGGTGGCGTTCACGCATGAACTCTTCGACAGAATTCCTGCGCTTCTCGGCGGGAGCTAGGATGCCCAGTCAGGAAACGATCGAAGCCGTCATGCTTGCAGGGGTAAGGATGATCGCGTTCATCGTCGTCGCCCCACCCTTCTCCTACAGCGCCATCCCCGGACGAGTGAAGGCGATGCTCGCCATCGGCCTGGCGCTCGCCGTCGCGCCCCGCGTCACGGAAGGCTACGTTTCTCCAAGCACCGGCGAATACATTGTCCAGCTCATCCTCGAGCTGCTGACCGGAGCCGCACTGGGGTTTCTGGTGCTGCTGGTGTTCTCTGCCATCCAGTCCGCCGGCTACCTGATTGACCTCTTTGGCGGCTTCCAGCTCGCGCAGTCCTTCGATCCCGGGATGCTGGTCAATGGCGCCCAGTTCACCAAGCTTTTCCAGATCACAGCGCTCGCGCTCCTTTTCGCATCTGACGGGTATCAGCTGATCATTTCTGGGCTCTCCCGCACCTTCGAGGCCCTGCCCATCGGCGGCGGTATCAACCTCGCGGACCCCGCCGAAGCCATGATTACTGCGCTGACCCAGATGTTCCTCGCCGCCGTCCAGATCGGCGGGCCACTCTTGGTCGTCCTGTTCCTCACCGACGTCGGGCTGGGCCTGCTGACCCGTGTGGCCCCTGCGCTGAATGCGTTTGCCCTCGGGTTTCCGCTGAAGATCTTTGTCACGCTCATGCTCATCAGCGTGGTGTTTCTGGCCCTGCCCCGGATCGTTTCAACCCTGACCGGGCAGGCCCTGCGGCTGATGACGGGAGCCAGCTAATGTCAACGGACGCAGGCGAGCGTACAGAGGACGCTACACCGAAGCGGATGAAGGAAGTCCGCTCAAAGGGTGAACTCTCAAAATCCGAGGATCTCGCGGCCTGGCTCGGCGTTGGGGCGGCCGTGGCCATGCTGCCGCTGACCATTTCCCACGCCGCGAAATCGGGCACGGACCAGGTGTTCTCCTTCCGCACCCTGATCGCCAATCCGGAACCGGCTGTGGCCCTGCAGATACTCGAGGCCGGGCTCGGATCCCTGGCGTACACCCTTGGGCCCTTGCTGATCGTGGTGCTCGTCGTTGTCATCCTCACCGCCTCTATCCAGGGCGGCATTCACTTCAAGAAGTTCAAAGGCAAATTCGAGCAGTTCAACCTGCTCGCCGGCGCCAAACGGGTTTTTGGAACCCAGGCACTCTGGCAAGGGGTCAAGGCACTCCTGAAGACCGCCGTCGTCGGCTTGGTCCTGCTGGTCGTGGTGCAGGCGCTAACGCCGGTCCTGATGTCCGCCGGTGGTCTTTCCGTTGCTTCACTGCTGGTCGCTGCAAAAGACGGTGCCGGATCGCTGCTTCAGTCTGCGGTCATGGCCGGTTTGGTCCTTGCCGCGGCGGACATCATCGTGGTCATGCGGCGCAACCGCAAACGCACCAAAATGACCATGAAGGAAGTCAAGGACGAGAACAAGAACTCCGAGGGCGATCCGCTGATCAAATCGCAGCGGCGTTCACGGCAGCTTGCTATGAGCCGCAACCGCATGATGGCCGCCGTCGCGGATGCCGACGTCGTCATGGTCAACCCCACGCACGTCGCCGTCGCCCTCAAATATGAGCCGGGACGTGCAGCGCCGAAGGTCGTCGCCAAGGGTGCAGACCTCATTGCTGCCCGTATCCGCAAGGAAGCCGAGGAAAAGGGTGTTCCCATGGTGACCGACATTCCGCTGGCACGCGCCTTGCACGCAGCATGCGACATCGGGCAAGAAATTCCAGTGGAACTCTACAACGCTGTCGCGCGCGTTCTCGCGTTCGTGATGGCACTCAAATCCCGAGGCGCTGCACGCGGCCACCTCACCATGCCTGAACCCGCGATGACCGCAGGAGAGAACTGATGAACAACAACATGGCAAAATTTGCCGTCCCTCTGGGAGTCGTCGGCATCATCATGCTGCTAGTGGTTCCCGTCCCTGTGGTGCTGCTGGATATGTTGATCGTGGTCAACATCCTGCTGGCGCTGGTCATCCTCTTGACGTCCATGTTCGCCAAACGGCCACTGGACTTCTCGGTGTTCCCATCCCTGCTGCTGGTGGCGACGCTGTTCAGGCTGGGCCTCAACGTTGCCTCTACCCGGCTGGTCCTTGGCGAGGGTTACGCGGGAAAAGTCATTGAGGCATTCGGCCAGGTGACGGTCGGCGGGTCGCTCATCATCGGATCGGTGATCTTCCTGATCCTGGTGGTCATCCAGTTCGTTGTGGTCACCAAGGGTGCCGAGCGGGTCGCGGAAGTGGGCGCGCGCTTTACTCTGGACGCCATGCCGGGCAAGCAGATGGCTATTGACGCGGATCTCAACGCTGGGTTGATCACTGACGATCAGGCTCGCCAGCGCCGCGCCGAAGTCTCCGCCGAAGCGGATTTCTACGGTGCCATGGACGGTGCGTCGAAGTTCGTCAAAGGTGACGCGATCGCCGGGCTCATCATCATTATCATCAACCTCATCGGTGGTATTGCGATCGGGATGCTCCAGGAGGGCATGCCGGTCGGCGAAGCGCTGAACACCTACGCTCTGCTGACCATCGGCGATGGTCTGGTCACCCAGATCCCTGCGCTGCTCATGGCGGTTTCGACCGGCATGATCGTCACCCGCTCCAACGCGGAGTCCGACGTCGGCTCTGAAGCGTCCAAGCAGTTGGGCCAGTCCCGTACGGCGCTGCTGATCGCGGGGGCTGCGGCGATCGCCATGGCGCTCGTCCCGGGGATGCCAAAACTTCCGTTCCTTCTCGTAGGGGGCGGGCTGCTGTTCGCGGCTCAGCGGGTCAAGACGACCGAGGCGAAGGCGAAGGTCCAGGCTGCTGAAGATGAAGCGAAGTCGAAGCCCAAAGACGCAGGCGAGACCACGGAGGATCTTATCGAGCAGATGCGGGTGCACACCCTGGAAATCATGCTCGCCCCAGACCTCGTTGACGTTGTGTCGGGCGCCTCGGATGATCTCCTCGGCAGGGTCAAAGCGCTTCGGCGGAAGATCGCCATGGAGCTGGGAATCGTCGTCCCGCCCGTCCGCACGCGCGACAGTCTGGATCTACCGTCCAGCACCTACGTGGTTCGTATCGCAGGGGTCGAGGCCGGGCGGGGTATCGCGCCGTCGGGCAAGGTCCTGGCGCTTGGTGAGAACCTGGGCTCACTGCCAGGGATTGAAACGGTAGAGCCGGTGTTCGGGCTTGCGGGGAAATGGGTTCCGGCGGAGATGCGCCACAGCGCCGAGATGGCCGGAGCCACAGTGGTGGACCGTGTGTCAGTTCTGGTCACACACCTGTCATCGATCATCACCAACAATGCTGCCCGGCTCCTCAGCCGCGAAGACGTGCGCGTCCTTACCGAAGGGGTCAAGCAGGTCAACCCTTCCGCGGTTGAAGAGCTGATCCCCTCCACCCTCAGCCTCGCCGAGGTGCAACGGGTTCTGCAGGGATTGCTCACCGAACAGGTGTCCATCAACGACCTCTCACGGATTTATGAAGCGCTCACGCTGCGGGCCAAGGTATCCACGGACCCCGAAGGCCTCATCGAGGCATCCAGGCAGGCGCTCGGGCCGGCTTTGACGGCGCAGTTCGTGGAGAACAACCTGCTGCGCGTCATCATGATCGACCCGCTGCTGGAACAGTCCATGCTGGAGGCGCTCCGCCCGTCCGAGCAGGGCACTCAGATCCTGATGGACGCGGCCCGTACGGAGGGCATTGTGAATTCGGCGCGTGACGCCGTTGCCCAGGCCGAAGCCCAGGGGTACACTCCTGTTCTGGTCTGTGCACCGGGATTGCGCCCCGCGATCCGTCGCCTCGTCTCCATGCAAAGCGGGGGATTGGCCGTGCTCTCGTATCAGGAAGTGACGTCAGCCAACGTGAATATTGAGACGGTAGGAGTGGTCCGCGGTGCGGAAACAATTGCGTCTTGAGGCGGCATCCATTGAAGCGGTGAAAACCGAGGTTGCTGTGCTGTACGGTCCGCGGGCACGTCTTGTTGCTGCGGAGAGAGTCACCGTTGGCGGAATTCGAGGTTTTTTTGCTCGTAGTCACTTCGAGGTGACCGTTGAGATACCTTCGGCGCCAGCCGAAGCTCCCACCTATCGTCTTCCAGAATCGACGCGGCGCGCTGGACTCATGGCGTTGCTCGAGGATGCAGATCGGGATGAGGCCAGCTTCAACAAGGTGGTTGCGCCAGCGGATCCACCTGTTTCCACGGCAACGGATGCGTTTGCCATCCTCATGGATGATCTGACATTCAACGTTGTGCCGCCAGAGACGGTGTCGCAACCGCCGTCGGTCCTCGCCGGAGCCGGCGATCTGGTGGTCTGTGCGGGGCTACGGTCAGAGGCCGACGACGCCGCTCGTTTGCTGTCCTCCACCGTCGGGATCCCGGGGGCGTTGTTTGCTGGCGTCAGGGACCCTCATGTGCCCGGGATGCGTCTAGAGAACCGGCGGGTCGAGAATCGACGCGAGGCCATGGAAGCTCGGGCGCGCGGCGTCGAGAAGTCCGAGCCGGTCGTCGTAGCCTTCGGGGTGGGTGGGGGAGCCGACGTGTCTGCCGGTGCTATTCAGCTCGCCGGGCTGGGCCCTGATCAGGTGTGGCTGGTAGTCGACGCGGGGCGTAAATCAGAGGATACGCGTGCCTGGGTGGAGCTGATGTGCGCTGCGGTGCCCGTCGCTGGACTGGTGGTCACCGGTGCTTCCGCAACCAGAACTCCGGAAACGGTGGACGCGCTTGGACTGCCGGTGGGCTGGGTCGACGGCAAACGAACATCTCGCTCTGCGCCCCCTGCATCCACTGCACCCCCTGTGCCTTCCGCCCCGTCACCGTTTGGGTCATCCCCTACGCTTTGGGACATCCCGCACGCTTTGGGTTACCCCTCACCGTTTGGGACCGTTGGGCCGGTGGGGACGCCGACGTCGCAGGTGTCGGCTCCGGCTCCGGGCCAGCGCCGTGGGATAGAGTAAACGGGTGTTGGTTCTAACCCGTAAGCCCGGCGAGCAGATTCTCATTGGCGACGACATTGTCATTACCGTGCTCGATTCGCGCGGGGAAGGCATCCGGATCGGCATCGATGCGCCCAAGGGCGTCAAAATCCATCGTGAGGAAGTTATCCGTGCGGTGACGGAGGCCAATCTGGCGGCGGCAACAGCGGACGACGACGCCGAGGCACGCATCAAGGCGATGCTCGGTTTGCCTGCTGGCGACGGTAAGTAGTCTCGCCCGACCCTTCAGCCCTCACCCCTCTTCGCCGAGGTCACCCTTTGACCGCCAGATCACCCTTTGTAAGGGGGATCTGGCGGTCAAACCCCGATCTCGGCAGTAGATAAAGGGGTAATAGAGCGGTTAAAAGGAAGAGGGCCTCCTGCCGGAATCGAACCGGCGACCTTCTCATTACGAGTGAGACGCTCTACCAACTGAGCTAAGGAGGCCTGCCACCAGACGATGCTGGCGCAGGGACTTACTCTATCCGGTCCATAATGCGCCGGTCAAAACGGACGTGAAGCGCGCTTTCTGCGAGTTATTTGAGTTCTTCCGGCTTCGGAATCTCTACGGGCTCGCCCCAACCGGAGAAGTTCGTAATTGACGGGACCGTCATGTCTGCAATAGTACCCACGCTCTTCTGCTGGATCATGCGGTAGCCGTCGTTGAGCCAGATGTTCATGTCGGTGACTTTTACGCCGATGAGCTCATAAGATCCATCGCACCGATACTGGTAGCCCTCCGGCTCGGACCCGTTCTCGATGTCAGCTTTGCCCATGCTGACCCACTGTGGGCAGAGGGACATGGAGCCGATGAGAGACTCGACCGAGGAGGATTGTTTTGCGAGTTCCACTCCCGTGGTCACCATCTGAATCGATGGAACAGTTGAGGTTGGATCCGCCTCGACCCAACGGTTCCCCATAAAGAAGAACGTGGAGTCCTTGGTGAGGAGAAGCGTCGGTTCTCCGTCCGTCGTTCCGTATGCCGTATATTCCGGGACGTACTCGAATACTGTTGTGCTCTTGGGAAGGTCAGCGGTTGAGGTTAGCACCATCTTGCCCGTTTTCGCGGCTCGCACTGCTTCATCTATGCAGGTGCCGAACACCTTGCCGTCAACGGGAACCTCCGCTTCGCGGGTGAGTTCCGTGCACGAGTCGGGCGAGGCGGCGGCTGGATTCTCAGAATCTTTATCCGGAGCTGCTTCTTGGGGTTCCTGCTTGGCTGTGGGCCCAGGGTCTTCCCTAGAACGTCCTGGACCTCCGGCGCATCCGGTCAGTAGTAGGGAGGCCCCGAGAGCCAGGGCAGCGCTGCGATGCCACGATAAGGGTGCGATAGTTATGTAAAAACTAAAGCTCAAAACGAGCGTTATAGCAACACTATGCTGGCCAAGAATTTAGCAGCGCGTCCCGTCGTCGGGAACGGTCCCGTCGATGAAGTAGTTGTCGACGGCGTCGCCTATGCAGTCTCCAGCTCGGCCGTAAGCTGTGTGCCCTTGCCCCTCCCACGTGAGTAGCACCCCGGATTCCAGCTGTCCGGCCAGTGCTTTGGACCATTCGTAGGGGGTGGCCGGGTCGCCGGTGGTGCCTACGACGACGATGGGATCGGCCCCCGAAGCGTTCACTTCGTGTGGTTCGCGGACAGCATCGTAGGGCCACGCGTCGCACATGATTCCCCCGTAGGCGAGGAACCGTCCGAGGGTTGGCGATGCCTTGTCCAGCGCGGCAGCGTCGGCTCGCATGGCGTCCAATGAAGCAGGCATCGGGTAGTCAAGGCAGTTGATGGCGTTGAATGCGAAATCGCTGTTGGACGAATAACTACCGTCCTCTTCACGGTCCGCACCGAAGTCTGCGAGGTAAAGGATGGGGTCCGGGTTGCCTTGCAGTGCTTGGGTGAGTGCCTGCGTGAGGGTTGGCCAGTTTGCGTCGTTATACAGGGGGAGGATGAATCCGGAGATGAACAACGGTACGGTCACTTCGCGCCCGCTGGAGGACATGAGCGGGCTTTCTTCGACGGATTCGATGAGGGCTCGAATTTTAGCGACGCCGTCGTCGACTGTTCCGGGCAATGGACATTTGTTGCTGGTCTGGCAATCGGCGACGTACGCGCGGATGGCGTCCTCGAAGCCTTTGGCCTGTCCCATGGTCATTTCTTCGCTGGTGTTAGCGGGGTTGATTCCTCCGTCGAGCACCATGCGGCCCACGTTGTTGGGGAATAGCTCAGCATAGGTTGTTCCCAGGAATGTGCCGTAGGAGAATCCGAGGTAGTTCAACTTTTTGTTTCCGACGATGGCTCGGAGAATGTCGAGGTCGCGGGCAGCGCTTTCGGTGTCCACGTGCGCCAGCAGGTCGCCTGTGTTCTTTGCGCACTGTTCAGCGAAGTCTGTGGATGCTTTGGTCGCGGCGGCCAAACCGGCAGGAATCTCGAGGTCGAATGTTTCGGCCCGGTACGCATCGCGTTCGGAGTCCGTGAGACACTTCACGGGGGCGGACCGGCCGACGCCGCGTGGGTCGAATCCCACGATGTTGTACTTGGACCGCAGGGCATCGGATGCCATCGCGTCGAGTGATTGGCTGACGGATTCGTAGCCTGAGCCTCCGGGCCCTCCTGGGTTCAAAAGGATGCTGCCTTGTGCGCCGCGGGTCGTCGATCGGATGACGGCGAGTTCAATGCGTTCGCCGTCGGGCTCGGCATAGTCGAGTGGAACTTCAACCTGTGTGCAGGTGAAGTCTTCCTCGCAGTTCTCCCACATCACTTCCTGCGCGTAGTAAGGTTCGAGCTCTGCGGCGACGTCTCCTATGACCTCTGGAGCAGCCGACGCCGGACCAGTTGTGTCGGGCTTGCCCAGTTGGCATCCGCTCAGCACTAGAATTCCGACGACGGCGGAGGCGACAGCCTTCACTGCGGATTGCCAGCGATGCCTGGCCAGTTGCGGTTGGCGGGTGGGCTGCGGCATGGAATTCCTTGTGGTCACAGGAGGCTGACGGTCATTGCTTCGATGGCCAGGAGCGGCGCAACGTTGGTACTAACGATTCGGCGGCGCACTTTGTTGATTTCTTCGATCCGCTCGAGTGTTTTTTCCGGTGTGCCGTTGCGGGCGGCTTCTTCCAGGTCCTTGCGCATGGGTTCGTTGACGAGGTCGGATGCGCTGGAGACCTGGAGCATCAGCACGTCACGATAGAACGATGTGAGGTCCGTCAGCGCCCGGTCGAAGTAGTCGTTCTTCGAACGTTTGGCCCGGCGTGTCTGGTCTTCTTCGAGCCTGCGCACTTGGCTTCGGATAGATGGCGGCAGGGTGCCAGATTCTGGTGCCCCGACCGATACCAACAGCGAAGCTCGCTCTTCGGCGTCGCGTTGTTCGAAGGACGCGTGCGCTTCTGCCTCGGCTAGCTGCACCAGTTCTGCGGCCGCCCGCAGGGCTCCGGAAACATTTTTGAGGGTCAGTGGAAGACGCACAATACGACGACGGCGTTCGCGTGCGTCTTCGTCAGTTGCGAGTCGTTTGGCTACTCCGATGTGGCTTTGCGCAGCCCGTGCAGAGGCACCGGCTGTTTCGGGGTCGATGGAGTCCCGCCGCACAAGTAGTTCGGTGACATCAGCAACGGGTGGAAGGCGTAGGCTGACCGCGCGGCAACGCGATCGGATCGTGACGAGGACGTCGCCTGGGCCGGGCGCACAGAGCAACCAGATCGTGCGTGGTGGTGGTTCTTCAATGGCTTTGAGGAGCACATTGGTGCTGCGTTCCTGCATGCGGTCGGCATCTTCAATGATGATGATGCGCCACCGACCCGTTGATGGTTTATCTTGGGCTTTGCGGACGAGGTCGCGGGCTTCCTCAATGGAGATGGTGACCTTTTCGGTGGTCACATTGGTGACGTCAGCGTGACTGCCCGCGAGGGCGGTGATGCAGGCACGGCACTGTCCACAGCCGCGTTCGGCTGGATCTTTGGCGTCACAGAGGAGAGCAGCGGTGAACGCGCGGGCCGCGTTCGATCGACCAGATCCGGGCGGGCCGGTGAACAGCCATGCATGATTGGGGGACGGAGCGGCAGCTGCCCGGCGCAACTGTTCCACAACCTGCCCTTGTCCCAGCAAGTCTTGCCAGACACTCAATGGTGATTTCCTTGTTCGATTTCGTCCAGTATCGGCTGCAGTCGCTGCCATACCTTTGTGGCCAGGGAGTCTGCGTCCTGCTGAGCATTCAGGACTAAGTAACCCGTGGGGTCCTCTTCGGCCAGCGCAAGGAACGTCTCTCGGATGCGGGTGTGGAAGTCGTCAGGCTCAGCCTCCAGTCGGTCTTCGGCAGTCTGGTTCGCGGTCCGCCGGGTTCGGCCTTGATCGGGTTCGACGTCGAGAAGCACAGTGAGGTCCGGCTGCAGACCCTGAGTGGCCCAAGCATTTAGTTCGAGGACGGTTTCGACGCCGAGGTCTCGCCCCGCGCCCTGATACGCGGCCGATGAGTCGATATAGCGGTCTGAAATCACGATCTTGCCCTCCTGCAGCGCTGGCAGGATGACCTGTTCTACGTGGGCGGCTCGCGCGGCTGCGAAGATCAGTGCTTCGGTACGGGCATCGATGTCGCCGTTGCCGTGCTCGAGCACCAGGCTGCGTAGCTGTTCACCCACTGGGGTGCCACCAGGCTCCCGTGTCTGCAGCACGTGCCGTCCGTCGGCTTCGAGCCGGGCTCCCAAAAGGGCAGCTTGAGTTGATTTGCCTGCACCGTCACCGCCTTCGAATGCAACAAAAACACCCGAGTAGGCGTACGCGCCGTCGTCGTCTTGTCCTGGGGAAACCTGCGAAAAGCTCACCGGGACAGCCTACCCAGTAACACTGACAAAATACTGGGCCAATTAGACGAGTTCGCCGAAAGGAAGCGGAGTACTGAGGCGGTTTGTGGGTCCCGGAAGCGGGCATGCCCATGCTTCGTCGTAGGCGCAGGAAGGGTTGTAAGCGAAGTTGAAGTCCACCAGCAGCCGCTTTTCATCGTCTGTCCCACCCAGAAAAGCGCCCTTGATCGTGTCGAGCAGGTACCGGCCACCACCGTAGGTGCCGCCGTCGTGCCCTGCCAGTGCGTCTCGCACCGGCAGGAACAGTCCACCGCCATAGCCACCATGTCGCCATAGTGCCAACGAGCCATAGTCGCCGCAACGCACCGTCCCCAGACGTCCAAAGGGCACGACGCCGTCAGTACCGGTGGGCACGTTCATCACCTCGCCGGTGCCCTCGTCGTCGACAGCGGCCCAGAGGCGGGCCTCCGGAGCGTAGTCGGCAACGGGAAGTCCAGCGAATTGTCCTTTTGCTTCGGGCGTTAGGGGAGAGGCCGGATGGTTCGCGAAGAGTTCGTCGCGGCCCCGACGCCAATACGCGTGGGCGCGGGCCGCGTCGCCGTCGTGCCCTGTTCCAGCTATCTGCCTGACCTCGGAGTACAGAGTGAAGACGCGCTGTCGCCAATCCGCGGTGTCCAGGGCTACGTTCAGTTCACCGTCCATGGGAACAGTGTAGGAGCTGACGCTGAAGGTGTGGATAACTTTCGCACGAGTTTGTGTTTTTCGGTACTGTGTTCGAAGTATACATAACATCTGACCAACTAATGAGGGCGATCCATGTCTCAGTCTCTGCGCACGTTTCCGTTCAAGGCCCCCAAGACGTTGGCGGTAGCCGTGGTTTCGCTAGTCCTATTGTCCGGTTGCGCGGGGGCTGGGGCCTCGTCTGATGAATCGTCGGCCGCAGCATTGCCAAAGACTTCAGCATCGGCAACGCCCACCCTCACTCCAACGCCCACGCCGAGTGCCGTGTACAAGCCAGCGTCGGCTGAGGGCCCGGCCCAGAATGTCCCTCTGCCGAAGATGCCGGAGGCGGCAACGAAGGAGACTAAGGCGGGGCTGCAGGCGTTCGGCAAGTATGTGATCGCGCTGTTCAGCTACGGTTACGAAACAGGCGACGTGAAGCCTGTAAAAGCTGTCATTAGTTCTGATTGCGATTTATGTGCGAACTACTTCAAGATGGTCAAAGCGGGGTACGAGGATGATGACTGGCTTGGTGGCGCGAAGCTCGATGTACTGGGTAGTACTAGCGTCTTCAAGAAGACTCCTGACGGTAAATATCAATTGATTCTTGATATTACCCAGGAACCAACGGAATATTTTTATCCAGGCGGGAAATTTCCCGAAACCGGTGACTCTTCGTGGAGCGCATTTATCCTTGAGGCCAAATTTATCAAGGGTGTATGGCATGCTTCTGAGCTCTCTAGTATCAAAGGTTCGAGCTAAAAGTGGCAACAATACACTTTCGGGTGGCAGTACTCCTGCTGGTGCTGCTCTTATTCGTTTCCATGGCTCCTCTTAGTGCGGCACGAGCGGACTTTGGTGGGGGTGGTGATTTTGAAGATGGTGGCATAATCGGTGGCGGCTGGAAGGAAGATCCTGAGGGGAACTATTGGACGAACGTTCCGATCGGAATAGTTAATGATCCGTACGATTATCGATTTAGTCTGGTCTGCTTTGATCAAAATAGTGGAGACAGAGAGTGCCTGGCTCGACAGCGTAAATGTGATGCAGGCGAAAATGGTCGGTTGGTTTTATGGTACCGAGGTCTGAAAGGTACTGACAAATCATCGTGGAAGGCATTTCCCTTGCTTTCCGATTCCAATAAAACTCACACAGCACAGTGCATCTACTCCACGAATCCCGATGACGTCCTTGGCCGTATCGCGGAGGCGATTCAGAAGCAGTTCCAGAGCCGACCAGTCGTCGCAGGCTCATTGACGCTCCAACCGAGTCCTCACACCCTCATTCGGGCGAACACAAACTTCTTCGTGGAGTCGAAAGACCAGGTCTTCGACCTCAAGCTTTTGGGTCAAGATGTGAAGATCAAGGCGACCCCGACTGAGTACACGTGGAACTACGGGGATGGCAGCACGTATGGGCCTACGAGGGAGTCCGGGTATGTGTTGCGGGATGATGAGTTGGGTGAAGAAACGCAGACGAGCCATCAGTATCCGGAGACCGGTGATTATCAGGTTTCAGTCACCGTGCATTTCACTGGCGAGTACTCAATCAATGACGGGCCGATGATTCCCATTGACGGTAGAGGTGAGTTCTCAACACCGTCGCAGACCATCAGTGTCTGGAAATCCGAGTCCCGCCTAGTTGATGGGACCTGCCTAGACGACCCGACCGGCTGGGGTTGTTAGGACGACGGCCCGGGCAAGACACCAGGGGGCCTTCGGGTTTAGGTGCTCGAGGCGGGCCGCATAATGGAGACTTGAGATTTTCCCACCATGGCGTTCCTTCACGACGGCGTTACTTCAAGACAAGGCGGCAACCGCATGCTCAATCTCCAGCAGGACCTGGACGGCTTCATACACATGGGCCGCCACTTCCCCAACAAAATAACCATCGCCATCACGTTCACCGACGGTACCCGGGGCGAGTTTTCCGGAGCCCGCCTGAACGAGCTCTACGACGAGGCCCTGGCTGCCTACCGTCTGGGCAACAGCCTCGATGCCAAGGGCTTTGATCGGGCGCCAGCGAAAATCCACCGACGGAACGCCGTCGAGATTGTCCCCGTAAGTTCGGACATGGCCCAGTAGTGGCGGTAGGCGCAACGGCCACTATGCGATTGACGAGTCTATAGACGCGCACCCGCAAGGTCTTCCGCTGGTTGAATTGGATCCTTGCGCATGCAACCGGAGACAGCTGCGCAACACAATTCCCGTCTGACCACAACGCCCCATAGTCTTGGTCCATGACGAAGACTTCCCCGGAGAATAGCCAGCATCCCGCCGTCGCGCGGGACACAGCCGTCGTAGCGGCGGGCCGTCCGCCGAGGGAGCATGACCAGCCGGTGAACCTTCCCATCACGTTGACGTCTACCTATTTCGGCCGCACGCCCATCAGCGGTGAAGATCGTGCGTACGGTCGCTACTCGAACCCCACCTGGGATGGTTTCGAAGAGACGCTGGGCGAACTCGAAGGCGCAGAACTTCCGGCACTCGTCTACTCATCCGGTATGGCAGCTGTAGCCGCCGCACTCTCTCTCGTCCCTGCGGGCGGCACGTTGATCATGCCCCGCCACAGCTATCAAGGCTCGCTCGTACTGGCTCAGGAGGAAGCCCAACTGGGCCGGTACACCCTCCTCACCGTCGACATCACAGACACCGATGCCGTCATCCACGAGATCCAGAACAGCCAGAGCGCGCTGCTCTGGCTCGAAAGCCCCACCAACCCGATGCTCGAAATCGCCGAGGTCGAAGTCCTCACCAAAGCCGCGCACGACGCGGGCGTTCTCGTGATCGCTGACAACACGTTCTCAACACCGTTGGTTCAGCGGCCCTTGGAAGCTGGAGTCGACATCGTCCTTCACTCCGTGACCAAATATTTGGCCGGCCATTCCGACGTCGTTCTCGGCGCCCTGGTGACCTCTCAGGTGGACTTGCGCGAACGTCTCCATACCTACCGCTCTCACCACGGTGCGATCGCGGGCCCCTTCGAAACCTGGCTCGCCCTGCGCGGAGTTCGCACCCTCGCCGTCCGCATTGAACGTTCACAGGCCAGCGCCCTGGAGCTTGCCGGGCGGCTTCAGCAGCATGCAGAAGTCAAAGCCGTTCGGTTTCCCGGGCTGCCCGAAGACCCAGGACATGAACGTGCCACGGCTCAGATGGACGGCTTTGGCTCCATCCTGTGTATCGAAGTGCGTGGGGGAGAAGCCGCCGCGGACGCAGTGATCGATGCCGTCAGGCTGTGGACGCCCGCCACTTCCCTGGGCGGGGTTGAATCACTCATCGAACGACGACGACGCCACCGCAGTGAGGCAGTGACCGTTCCCGCGAACCTGTTGCGCCTCTCTGTCGGGATCGAAAACGTCGAGGACCTGTGGTCAGACCTGGACCAGGCACTGCGCGCGATATAGGTGGTTCCCGACGAGTTCAGGTTAGGCTAATGCGGTGATGGTTTACGCGATTCAGTTTTACCTCTACCTTGCCCTGGGACTTGTGGCTCTGGGCATCGAGGTCTGGGCATTAATCGACTGTGTCCGCCGCAAGCCGGAATATTTTGATGCAGCGTTCAAGAAAACAAAAGGTTTCTGGCTTGGCATGACCGGCGGCTCAGTCGCCGTTGGAGTCCTCGGCGTCATAGGATCGGGGCTCCCGTTCATGTTGCTCCTGCAACTCGCAGCGGTTATTGCCGCTAGCGTCTACCTCGCCGATGTGAAGCCGGCCATGGAAGGGCTGCGCGGCGGCCACGGCCGCTGGTAAGCAAGCTCAGAGCGGAGCTACGGCTTCCCACGCCACCGTGATTTCACCCAATCACCATCGCGACGGCGAACTCAGCAGTGGCCATCCCTCCGCCTGCAGTGCCACGCACATCGCAATCCATCGCTGACAGTTTCCGTAGGACGATTGCGGTGCGGCAGCCAGCCAAGCCCGGTCCATAGCCTGCAGCCATGCGTGGGTCCGTTCGCCGGGAACGTTGCGATGAATCAGTGCTTTCGGTAGGCGGTCGGCCACGTCCGAGGGTAGCGTGAACGCGCCGAACCGCATCGATACGCTCAGCGAAACTGGTCCTTCAGCGGAGACCGCAACCCAGGTTGATCGTCTCCCGATCTCGTCGCACGTCCCGTCGATGAAGAGCCCCCGTGGCGCGAGCCGGGACTGCACAGTAGCCCAGTGGGCGGCGTACTCGTGCTCACGGTACTGCCGTAGCACGTTGAACGCACGCACCAGAATCGGTTGTCCGGGCACGGGAAGTTCGAAGTCGCCCTGCTGAAATACGAGGCCAGGCCGTTCGAGACGTTTAGCGGAAGCGACGCGACCGGGTTCAATCTCGACGCCAATAACGCGCACGTCCTGACGGATCTTCTGCAGCCTGCCGTGGAGTTCGACGGCGGTGGCGGGCAGGCCCCCGTATCCGAGGTCGACGACGAGCGGATGGGCGGCTGATTTCAAAAGTCCGCCCTGGGTGCCGGTCATCCACCGGTCCACCCGCCTGAGTCTGTTGGGATGCGTGGTTCCCCGGGTAATGGTTCCGATTGGTTTACCCGAGGGCATGGTCACCTTTTTCTTGAGAAAGTCGCCGGACAATAGTACCGGAACAGGAGGGACGACGACGACGAGCGGCTTTCGTTAGGATGGCTGGTATGACCTACACACTGATCCTTCTCCGTCATGGCCAGAGCGAGTGGAACCAGAAGAACCTCTTCACCGGTTGGGTGGATGTTCCGCTGACTGAGAAGGGGCGCGCGGAGGCAAAGCGTGGCGGTGAGCTGCTGGTTGCTGAGGATCTGCATCCTGAGGTGGTCTACACATCGCGGCTGAAGCGTGCCATTCACACGGCCAATATTGCGCTGGAGGCTGCGGATCGCGACTGGATCGACGTAAAGCGCGACTGGCGTTTGAACGAGCGGCACTATGGCGCGCTGCAGGGCAAGGACAAGGCGCAGACGCTGGCGGAGTTCGGTGAAGAGCAGTTCATGGAGTGGCGTCGTTCGTATGACACTCCGCCGCCGCCCATCGATGACAGCAGCGAGTACTCGCAGGCGGGGGACCCACGTTACGCGGATCTGGGTGAGAGCATGCCGAAGACGGAGTGCCTCAAGGACGTGTTGGCGCGTTTCCTGCCCTACTGGGAATCGGATATTGCGCCGGATATCCGGTCTGGCCGTCGGGTCCTGATCGTCGCGCACGGCAATTCGCTGCGCGCCCTCGTGAAGCATCTGGACGGTATCAGCGACGAGGAGATTGCCGGGCTGAACATTCCCACGGGTATCCCGCTGGTTTATGAGCTCGATGAGGATCTCAACCCGGTTGCCAAGGGTGGCCGGTATCTGGACGCCGAGGCGGCGGAGGCGGCGGCCGAAGCGGTCAAGAACCAGGGCAAGCACTAGCGTCGGGTCCCCCAAAAGACCTGCGTCAGCGGAAGCGGCGTCCCTGGTCCCGCTTGTTGGCCCACAGCGCGAGCACCCCGAATACGAGAGTCCATGCCAGCAGTACCGGAAGCGTCGAGACGTGCATGCCGGAACCGCTGAGAACTTCCACGGAGAGGTCGCGGGCAGCTCGGGTCGGCGTCACCAGGGAGATGACGTTGAGCCATCCCGGAAACATCATGGGTGGCAGTAGCATGCCTCCCACGAAGGCTAGCGGGAAGAACACCACCTGCACGACGGCGATTGCCACCTTGGACGTGCACAGGTATCCGATCGTGAGGCCCAGGAAGAGGAACGGCAGCCCCGCCAGCAGGAGCACAACGATGGTGGCCGGGATGCGCCACCAGGGGAGCGATCCATCGGTGAAGGGTTCGAAAGCGCGCGTGAGCAAAGCGCCGATGAGGAACAGCGGCAGCAGCGCGATGAAAGAAAACAGCATCGCTGTCACCGCTCGCGCGACCGTTGGTGGCAGCGCTCCTACCGGCAGTGTCCGAAGGTACGTGGTCCAGGGGTTTGCCCGGTCTTCGGCAACGCCTATCCCGTAGCCAAAGAGGAACGCGCTGAGCACACCGAACATGGCCAGTTGGGCCAAGGCCATCAAGACGGCGAACGGATTGTCGGTGATGGATTCCTGCGGCAGGATGAAGAACAGGAACGTCATGGTCGGGAAAATCGCACTGGAGATGACGGCAATGGGGATCCGCAGTTGTTCACGGATCTGCGCTGTGGTGTGTGCTTTCGTCAGCGCGAATAACGACGGCGGCTGGCCGGCGGAGCGTGCGGGATCGGTCTGAAGGATGGTCATCGTGACTCCCCGGGGGTGTTGTTTTGCTTGAGGGACTTGTGGCTTTCGGTCAGGGCGAGGAATGCTTCCTCGAGACTCGCGTGCTGAACCTCAAGGTCGCTGAAGGCGATCCCGAGCTGGACAAGTTCTCGGACCAGTGCGTCCGCGTCCCTCGTGGTCAACGTGGTGACGCCGTCGTCGTCCGTGTCGCTCTGGAGGACGTTGGAAAGCCGGACGAGCGCGTCCGGCGCCGCGCGGAGGCTGACACGCCGTACCTGGATGTGGCTGCGGATCTGCGCGGGTGTTCCGTCGGCCGTTATGGTTCCGCGGTCAATGACCACAATCCGGTTGGCCAGGGCCTCGATTTCGGCGAGGTAGTGGCTGGTGATCAGCAGAGTCCCGCCGTCGCGCCGGTAAATGCGCAGCTGTTCCCACAGTGCCTCCCTGGCTTCGACGTCGAGCCCGGTTGTTGGCTCATCGAGCACCAGCATCCTTGGCCGGCCGACCAGCGCGATGGCTACCAGTAACCGGCGTTGCTGACCGCCGGAGAGCGCGCCGCATTGTTTGCCGGCCATGGACGTCAGGCCGAATCGCTCCAGTAGCTCTTCGGGCGGAATCGGATCGGTGAAGTGTGTCGCCACCAGAGCGACAGCCTCCTGTACTTTCAGCGTTGGTGGTACCGCCGTCGCCTGCGGCGTGACTCCCAGCGCTCGCCGGGTGGCCGGTTGACGGGGGTCCCCGCCGAAGAGACGAACGACGCCGCTATCCGGTTTTCGAAGTCCCGTGAGGAGGGTGATGAGGGTCGATTTTCCGGCACCGTTGGGGCCGAGGAGGCCGACGGCGCTGCCTGCGTGAATGTCGAGGGTGACTGAGTCGAGGGCGGTGTGGTCGCCGAATGTCTTGGTGACATTGGCGAAACTGCCCAGGGTTTCGGCTGCAGTGTCGACGGGCAATGAGGTGGTCTGTGTCTGGGTCATGGCTGTACTTTCTCTTCACTGTCCAGCAGTGACAGAAGTTGCTTGCGGTAGCTGAGGAAAGCTGCCCGGCCTGCGGTGGTGATGGAGACGTACGTTGCCGGTGTTCGCCCCTCGATGGTCTTTTTCTGGGCGACGTAGTTGGCATCTTCTAGTTTGCGGAGGTGGGTCGAGAGGTTTCCTGCGGTCATTGCCAGCATTTTGCGCAGTCGGGGGAAGGCGATGCTGTTGCCTTCGCCGAGCGTGTTCAGTGCTGTGATCACCCGGAGTCGGGCTTCAGCGTGAATGACGGGGTCCAGGCCGTTCATCATGGCTGCCGGCGCTGTTGGAGGTAAGTAACCAGGGCGGCGGCGTAGAAGCCGCCGACGCCGAGCGTGAGGTATACGGTGATGAATTGCTCTGGTCCGGCGATCAACGCCATGACATTCACCAGGAGGAACCAGATTCCAAGTACCAGCATGGGGATGTCCCGCCAGAGCGCCCCGCCGAACATGTACATCATGCCCACCACCAGGACTGCGAGGGCGTTGACCATCATGCCGTTGAATTGTTGGTCCGCGCCCATCTGAGCGATGCGGCTGGCGGCGAAAAATACCACCACAAAGGCCAGCATCCAGGTCCAGCCGTACACCGCACCCTGGAAGGCGCTGTCACCACGGATCCCGATGGAGACAGCGATGCTCAGCCCGATGGAGCTGGCGACGCCGAGAAAGAGCGCGACGCCAAAGATGATGAGTGCGGTGGAATATTCGAGCGGCAACCAGCCGTGGGAAGAACCATGCAGCACGCCGTAGCCAATCAGCCACGCTGTACCCCAGATGGCGTATTGGAGCGCGACGCGGGGTTGCAGTGTCCGGCCTGTCCGGGCCTCCGTTTCGCTAGAGACTTGAAGTGCTTGCCGCGGATCGAAGGTTTCGGGATTCATGGTGTTTCCTATCAACGATGTGATTATGAAAACCAGTTTGTACCGCAAACCCCAATTTGTCCAGACCCCACGAAACCTGTTGTGCAGGTCAGGGGCCTTCCGTTCAAAAGAGGCCACCTGACCTGCGCGACAGAACCCCACACAGCACAAAAAAGGAGCAGCCCCCGAAGGAGCCGCCCCTGCAGAAACGGAAGCTTATTCCATCATGCTTGTAGGCTGCCATTCACCGGTGACCAGATAGGCAACCTTGCGGGCAACCGAAACTCCGTGATCAGCGAAGCGCTCAAAGTAACGGCTGGCAAGAGTGACGTCCACGGTGCTCGGCGCGGAGGCATCCCAGTCGCTGGCGGCAATGGCCTTGAATACTCCGGCGTGGAGTTCGTTGATGCGTGCGTTGTGCGCGGCAATGTCGTTGGTCAGTTCAAGGTTGCGCGTCTCCAGGAGGTCGCTGACTTTGGCGGAGATGGCAATGTCGAGTTCCGCGAGTTCCTTGAACGTGCCGGCGATGGAGGCGGGGATCACCTGCTCCGGGTACCGAAGGCGTGCCAGCTGCGCAACGTGACGGGCCAGATCACCCATGCGTTCCAATGATGCACTCATCCGCAGCGCACCCACGATCATTCGAAGATCACGGGCCACCGGTCCCTGTAGCGCCAGAACGTCGATCGCACGTTCGTCGAGATCGTTCTGCATAAAATCAATGCGCGCATCGGCAGCTATGACTTCTTCGGCGAGCTCAATGTCCGCATTTTCGAACGCCTCAGCTGCTTTGCGCATGGCTTCGGTGACCAGCCTGGAAATTTCAATCAGCTCTTCGCCGATCTGATGTAGCTCCGCCTGAAACACCTTACGCACTGGGCGTCCTTTCGTTCGTGGATCTCCGCGCGCCTGCGCAGTACAGTTGGCTATCTTTCCAGTTACGGGTGAACCGGTGTGCCACTTTAGGTGAACGTTAGTTGAACCATGGGTTGATTGCCACCGGATCGACGTCGGGTGTTGTCCGGGGCGCATAAGCTGAAGGCGTGAATCCCCTGACTGTTGGACTCGTTGCTGGGCTGCTTGGGTTGGCCGTTGGCGTCTTCGGCATGCTTGCGTTCCGGGCTAGCGAGCGTCAACGTCGGGAGCTGGTGGTGCCCGATGAGTTCGCGCTCCCGGATGGCTCTGCAGAGGTATTGTCTGTGATCGGCCGAGCGTATGTGATCGTGGACGCAATCGATGGCGTTCTGCGTGCAAGTCCTTCGGCTTTCGCTTATGGCTTGGTCCGTGGTCACTCCCTGGTTCATCCGGAATTGCTTGAGCTCACGGGCCGTGTCCGTCGGGACGGCGTGATCGAGGAGCGGTTGTTGGAGCTTCCGCGGGGCCCGTTGGGCGGAGGTTCCCTGGTGGTCGAGGTCCGGGTCGCATCCCTGGGGGCGGACTATGTCCTGGTGCTGGCAGATGACCGCACGGAGATGGTCCGCACGGAGGAGATGCGCAACGATTTCGTGGCGAACGTTTCTCATGAGCTGAAGACGCCGGTTGGAGCAATTTCACTGCTGGCAGAGGCGCTCGAAGATGCTGCCGAGGACGACCGCGCCGTACGACGCTTCGCGGCCAGGATGCACAAGGAGGCGGGCCGGCTGGCGGTTCTGGTCCAGGACATTATTGAGCTTTCGCGCCTTACAGCCACCAACGTTGTGCAGGAGGGGCAGCCTGTGGACATCAACGCGGTGGTCTCTGAAGCTGTGGACCGTAACAAGCTTCCCGCTGAGTCCAAGAACATTCAGGTCAGGGTGGGTGGCTCTGCCGGCAGCCCTGTTCATGGGGATCCTGAACTGCTTACCACAGCGTTCCGGAACCTCATTGACAACGCCATCCGATATTCACCTGAAGGCTCCCGCGTTGGTGTGGGGGTGCGTAGCCGAGATGGTCTCGCATGCGTGTCCGTGACGGACCAGGGGCCGGGCATCAGCCCCGAGGAGCAGGATCGCGTGTTCGAGCGATTCTACCGGCTGGACTCAGCGCGTTCGCGTCAGACGGGCGGCACGGGGCTGGGCTTGAGTATCGTCCGGCATGTCGTGTCCAACCATGGCGGTGAGGTGACCGTCTGGTCTCAGTCGGGTCAAGGTTCCACTTTTACGGTTCGGCTTCCCGAGCTTGAGGACGCAGAACCATTGCCCGACGACGCCGGGAAAGTGTTGACGACGGCGGTCACAGACGGCGTCATTCAACAGACACAAGCCAATGCGGCAGGCAAGGAGCAGTAGTTGACCAAGATTTTGATTGTGGAGGACGAGGAGTCCTTCAGCGACCCACTCTCGTATCTCTTGGAGAAGGAGGGTTTTGAGACGTGCGTTGTTGACAATGGATTGGACGCCATCACTGAGTTCGACAGGGCTGGGGCAGATCTTGTCCTGCTTGATCTGCAGCTTCCGGGACAGTCGGGAACCGAGGTGTGCAGGCAGTTGCGACAGCGTTCAGCTGTTCCTGTGATCATGCTGACGGCCCGGGACGCTGAGATCGACAAGGTTGTCGGTCTGGAGCTGGGTGCTGATGACTATGTGACAAAGCCATACTCGTCGCGGGAGCTGGTGGCACGGGTTCGCGCAGTGCTTCGACGGCAGGCAGAGCCGGATGAGCTCATTTCGGCGACGGTGCAGGCCGGGCCTGTTCGGCTGGATGTGGACCGCCATGTGGTGAGTGTGCGGGGTGAGCGCGCGCAGTTTCCCTTGAAGGAGTTCGAACTGTTGGAGATGCTGCTTCGGAATTCGGGTCGGGTGATGACTCGGGGTCAACTGATTGACAGGGTCTGGGGTTCGGATTATGTGGGGGATACAAAAACCCTCGACGTCCATATCAAGCGACTGAGAAGCAAGATTGAGTTGGATTCCGCGGCGCCGCGACATCTGGTGACGGTGCGTGGGTTGGGATATAAGTTCGAACCGTGACCTGAACCTGACGCGACAAAGGCCGGCAACCAGGTGGTTGCCGGCCATTGTTGTCTTGGCTCCTAGCGGTCGCCTTCCTCGGCGGGTGCGGAGGCAGTATCGGTTGGCTCGGGTGTGTATCCACCGGGAACGAATTCCTGATAGCGCTCAAAGGTTCCGTCGAGGACCGGGATCTTCAATTCCTTGGTCTCGGAGTTGACGGTGAACGGAAGGTCAACGAGCGCGCCCGGCCGTTCGCTGATCCCCTTCAACGTGCCGTCTTCGGTGTCTTTGTCTTCGAAGACAAACTTGCCGTCGCCAGGAACGGTGATGGTTGCCGACTCTGAGTCGCCCTCAATGGTGAGCTGCACATCGGATGACGACGTATTGAAGACCGTGCCCAGAAGGGTTCCTGGCTCGCCTTCACTGGGGGAGACTAGCAGTATATTGCGCAGCTGGAGAGGACCGAGGTCCTCGATAATCCCATCTCCTGCCGCGTATTCCATCGTGGTGGCCTGCGGTGACGCTACGCTGCAGCCTGTTGCCGCGAGCAGGGCGGTGGCGGCAATTCCTGCGGCTACGGTGCGCTGCACGTGTTTCCTGGGTGCAAATTTCACAGCACGAACTCCTGGTCAGATAATGTTTTCCGGTCGGCAAAGTAATCCCTAGCCTATCGGCTCAGGGCTAATTTGGTGGACTCCTCGTGTCCGTTGCCACACGGGGTGCTGGAACTTCCACACCACCTACTGTTGGTCCATGCACTGATCTTCACGTTCGTCAAGGAACTTTCGTGTTTTGCGCATACTATCCACTGCCCGACTTCTAGCCCGTCTGACCTGCGGTAACGCCTGTCGGCGTGTCGAAAACGTGATAAACTGAGGACCGGGAAAGGGGAAAGTTCATATGGTTTTTGAGGTCGGCGAAACAGTAGTTTATCCTCACCACGGCGCAGCGAAGATTGAGGAAATCAAGAAGCGCACCGTTAAGGGTGAGGAGAAGATGTATCTCAAGCTACGGGTCGCCCAGGGCGATCTCGTGATTGAGGTTCCGGCAGAGAACATTGACCTCGTTGGGGTTCGCGATGTCGTTGGTAAGGAAGGTTTGGAGCGCGTTTTTGACGTTCTTCGGGCCGAGTTCACGGAAGAGCCCACCAACTGGTCACGTCGTTACAAGGCCAACTTGGAGAAGTTGGCTTCCGGCGACGTCATCAAAGTAGCTGAGGTTGTCCGTGACCTATGGCGACGAGACAATGACAGAGGGCTTTCCGCGGGCGAGAAGCGGATGCTTGCCAAAGCGCGGCAGATCCTCATTTCGGAACTTGCACTGGCGGAGAAGACCGACGAAGAGAAGGCTGCAAGCGTTCTCGATGAGGTCCTTGCTTCCTAATTCATCGCGTACGTGATGAACGTTAATGATTTGTGAAGGCGATCGGTCCATTGGATCGGTCGCCTTCTGCGTGTTCGGATATCCTTGAGCGGTGAGCTTGAGATTTTATGACACCGTGACCGCGCAGGTCCGGGACTTCGTTCCCTTGGTCCCCGGGCAGGTGAGTCTCTATTACTGTGGAGCCACGGTTCAGGGTGACCCGCATGTAGGTCATCTTCGTTCGGCTATTGCTTTCGATCAGCTCACCCGTTGGCTGGAGGCCAGGGATCACAGGGTTACTGTGGTGCGGAACGTGACCGATATCGACGACAAAATCCTGCTGAAGTCTGCAGAGTCGTTCAGCGATGCCCCGCCTCCGGGCGCCGTCGTGAGGGAACCATGGTGGGCGCTAGCTTACCGCTTTGAACAGGTATTTCTGAGCGCCTATGACGTTTTGGGCGTCAGGCGACCCACGTATGAGCCGCGCGCGACAGGACACATACCAGAGATGCACGCCCTGATCTCTGCCCTGATCGAACGGGGTCACGCCTATCCGGGCACGGATGCCTCGGGTGACGTCTACTTCGACGTCCGCTCGTGGGATGCATATGGTTCCCTGACCCATCAGGACATCGATGAGATGCAGGCAGCCACCGATGCGGATCCGCGTGGAAAACGCGACCCACGCGATTTTGCGTTGTGGAAGGGCCATAAGGAGGGTGAGCCGGAGAGTGCCGCATGGGATAGTCCCTGGGGACGGGGACGTCCGGGATGGCATCTGGAGTGCTCGGCAATGGCGGCGAAGTACTTGGGTTCCCGGTTCGATATCCACGGTGGCGGCCTTGACCTGCGCTTCCCGCATCACGAGAACGAGCTCGCCCAGTCAACGGCTGCGGGTCAAGATTTCGCTAATTTCTGGATGCATAACGGCATGGTGACGTTCCAGGGAGACAAAATGTCCAAGTCGCTCGGTAACGGTGTTGGCCCTGACGAGTTGCTTGCCAAGGCCAGCCCTCGTGTGGTCCGGTATTACCTTGGCCAGGCCCACTACCGTTCCGTCCTCGATTACCGCCCCTCGTCGCTGGAGGAGGCCGCAGCTGCCGTTGCCCGCATCGATGGGTTTATCGCCAAGGCGAGCGTCCGCGTGACCGGCGCGGAGGGACGGATCCCGGAACAGTTTGCACTCGCTATGGACGATGACCTAAACATTCCGCAGGCTTTGGCCGCTCTCCATCAGTCGGTCCGGGCTGGCAACACTGCCCTCGCTTCGGGGGATACGACGGTCGTGGACCGTGCCCTTGGTGAAGTGCTGGCCATGACTGAGGTGCTGGGACTGGACGACGCCGGCGTGGCCGATGGCGCGGGCGGACCGGAACTGAAGGCGCTCGGAACGCTGGTGCAGGGTCAACTCGATCTTCGCGCTGAAGCGAAATCATCGAAGGACTGGGCTCGGGCGGACGCGATCAGGGATGCTCTGGCGGTTGCCGGAATCACTATTGAGGATTCATCTGACGGCTCCACCTGGAACCTGAATCCGCGTTAGCCCTGGACAACACCGATTTTTTCGGTCCGCGTAGACTGTACACATTCTCGACTTCTATCCAAAGGTGATTCTCCATGGCCAATACCGGACGCCCCGGGGCTGGGCGCAAGAACAAAAAGGGGCCTTCCGCTGGTACCGGTGGGCTCGGCCGTAAAGCGCTGGAGGGCAGGGGCCCTACTCCCAAAGCGGAGGATCGCACGTACCACAAGGCTTATAAGAACAAGGAGCTAGCGGAGCGGTCTGCAACCAAGCATTCCGGTCGTGGGCCGGCCGGAGCACGCGGCGGTTCACGCGGGGGACGCAGCAAGAACGCAGAGGAAATGGTCACCGGTAGAAACTCGGTGGTCGAGGCTCTGCGTGCGGGGATCCCTGCGAAAGCACTGCATGTTGCGGTTCGCATCGATATGGATGACCGTGTCCGCGAGTCGTTGAAGGCCGCGACGGAACGCGGCATTCCCGTGATGGAAACGGGAAGGCCCGAGCTGGACCGGATGACGGACGAGGCCATCCACCAGGGCCTGGCCCTGCAGATCCCACCATATGAGTATGCGGAGCCGGTTGATCTGGCCGCGGAGACTTTGGAGAAGTGGCACAAGGGTCATGTGGGCAATGCACCCTTGTTTGTGGCTCTGGACGGCATCACGGATCCACGGAACCTTGGAGCCATTATCCGGTCGGTATCTGCGTTTAGCGGGCACGGCGTGATTGTGCCCGAACGTCGTTCGGTGGGCGTCACGGCGTCCGCATGGAAGACCAGTGCCGGTGCTGCCGTGCGAGTCCCCGTGGCCCGTGCTGGAAACCTGAACAACACGCTCAAGACGTTCAAGAAGATGGGCATCTTTGTCTTGGGATTGGATGGCGACGGCGATATTTCGTTGCCGGATCTGGCGCTTGCGAAGGATCCTATTTGCCTGGTGGTCGGCTCCGAGGGCAAGGGGCTGTCCCGGTTGGTGCGCGAGAACTGCGATCAGATTGTTTCCATTCCGATCAATTCCGCCATGGAGTCTCTTAACGCATCGATGGCTGTGGGCATCAGTCTGTATGAGGTTTCCCGGCAGCGGTCCGCGCGTTGATTCTTGAGTTCCGTCAATGAGTGATCCGCAATTCGAGGGCGCCTCCGTGGCGTCCTCTGCGGGTGCTTTTGTCCGTAGCGGAAGCCGGTCAAGACCTTTTCCTTTGGGAGTAACCATCGGATCGGATGGCCTCGGGGCAAATGCCGCGGTATTTGCGCCTGCCCAGACGGGCCTCACAGTGCATTTTCGTTCTGCAGACGGTCGCTGGAGTTCGGTCCCGCTGACAGATTTCACCGACGGGGTCCATCATGGGATCGTGCCAGGGTTGGAGGCGGGGTGTCTTTATGGCGTGTGGCCCCAGGGTCGCTCGCTTCATGGCGCACCGGAAAAGTCGCAGCTGTTGCTGGACCCGTATGGGCGTAGCGTCGAAACGATCCCTACGGACGCGGGGGTGCAGTATTGGTCGGCCGTCGTCGATCCTGCGTTCGATTGGGGTAATTCTTCCCGTCCCGGGATTCCGCTGCGGGACACGGTGATCTATGAGGCGCATGTCAAAGGACTGACAGTCGCCCATCCGGACATCCCCGAAGAGCTTCGTGGGACCTACGCGGGATTAGCTCACCCTGTGATGATCGAGCACCTGACTGCCCTCGGTGTGACGGCGGTGGAATTGCTGCCCGTGCATTTTCACATAGACGAGCCACACCTGCGTAGCTTGGGCCTTAGCAATTATTGGGGCTACAACACGCTCGGTTACTTTGCGCTTCACACTGAGTACGCCACGGAGTCCGCACGCAGCGCCGGGCCCAAGGGTGTGCAGGACGAGTTCAAGGGCATGGTGCGGCTCCTACATGAGGCCGGACTCGAAGTGATCCTCGACGTTGTGTATAACCACACTGCCGAGGGCGGTGCTGATCAGCCGGCCCTGAGCTGGCGGGGGCTGGGCGAGCAAGAGTATTACCGCCACCATCAGGATGGCAGCTACGCGGACACCACCGGGTGTGGAAATACCCTGGATTTCTCGCAGCCGTGGGTCGTGCAGTTTGCTCTGGACTCGCTGCGGTACTGGGTAGAGGAGTTCCGCATCGACGGATTCCGTTTTGATCTTGCGGTGTCACTGGCCAGGGATGCAAGCAACCGTTTCGACCCCTGGCACGCCTTCCTGGTTGCGGCTCGCGCAGACCCCTCTCTGTCCGGCGTCAAGCTCTTCGCCGAGCCGTGGGACGTGGGGCAGGACGGTTGGCAGACGGGTCGTTTCCCCGTGGGATGGGCGGACTGGAATGACAGGTTCAGGGATACGGTCAAGGACTTCTGGTTGGCGGATGCTGCATCAATGCACGACGGCGGCGGAGCAGGTTCGGTGGCGCATATCGCCGGTTGTCTGGCTGGTTCCGCGGATGTTTTTGCTCCGTCGGGCCGTTCTCCCTTGGCCTCGTTGAACTTCATCACCTCGCACGATGGTTTTACCCTGACTGATCTGACCGCCTACAACAGCAAGCACAATGAGGCCAACGGAGAGCACAACCGTGACGGCCATAGCGATAATCGGAGCTGGAATCATGGTGCGGAAGGGGCTACGCAGGACGCCGCGATCCTTCGATCCAGGGATCAGACTGCTCGCAACCTGATGGCCACACTGTTGCTTTCCCTCGGCATTCCCATGATCACGGCCGGAGACGATCTGGGTCGTTCGCAGCAAGGAAACAACAATGCATATTGCCAGGACAACGAGATTGCTTGGCTTGATTGGACGCGTAGTGGCCGCCAGCGGAAGATGTTCCACACCACTCGATCGCTGCTGAAGATTCGCCGTGAGTTCCTGGCGCATCAGCCGTACAGCTACCCGACGCGGGGTGACAGCTCATACCTGCTGTGGTTCAACGCGGAGGGACAACCTATGACTCAGGAGCAGTGGGGATCAGATAGGGTCGTGCAGCTGCTGCTGGGGTCACCGAACGGTATTCTCGACGGTCTTATTGTTGTTAACGGAGGGCTAAAGAACGTGGACGTTGTCTTGCCTCATCCTGCCGCGCTACGTGAGTTTGGATTATCGGAGGATGATGTCCTGTTATTCGATCGCAGATTCTCCACAGCGGTAACCGATTCGCGGCGCGGTCGCGTCACAGAGGGTGGACAGCAAGATCATGTGGAGGCAAACACTGTGACGGTTTATAGAGGCCGCGGCTGATGGCGTTTATCACAACAGCGAGCCGGGTGAAGCCGGCTGCGCGCGCGGCATGGGCGTTGATCCTGGTGTGCCTTCTGGGCGTTGTTCTGGGTGGGTGTGCTCTGATGGCGCCCGGAGGCACGGTATCCGCACCCACAAACCCCGCGCTGACAAATACGTCACCGTCAGCCCCCGCTTCCACTGCGCTGGTACCGGAGAATCACTCCGGGTTGCAGGGCATCGCCGAGAGTGAGCTTCCGCCGGAAGCATGGGACACGCTGGATCTCATCGGGCACGGTGGGCCTTTCCCGTTCGACCGAGATGGCCTCACCTTCCGTAATTCCGAGCGTCTCCTCCCAGCTGAACCGCGCGGTTACTACCGCGAGTACACGGTGATCACCCCTGGTGAGAGCGATCGTGGCGCCCGGCGCATCGTTGTGAGTGACGGTCTGGAAAAGTACTACACCTCGGATCACTACAGCACTTTCGCGTTCATTGAAGAGGGACAATGACCGGGACCACAGTGGATGAGGCAATCCGGGCAGCGGCCGCGGAGGGCCGGCGCACTATCGTCATCGGCCCTGTACCATCGTTGGCGAAACTCTATGACGAGTTCGCGGCGAAGCTCCATTTCCCTGGGCATTTTGGCCACAACCTGGATGCGCTCTATGACTGCCTGTTGGATTATGCTTTGGCTTTGAATGATCCAGTCACCCTCGTATGGGTGCTCGATCCGCAGGCTAAAGGCATCGACGTCGACGAGGTTTGCGGCATCCTTGAGGACGTCGAAAACTACGCCTCCTCAGGCAAAGGTAAAACCGCACCGTTCACGGCTCGCGTTCTGGACTGAGCGCAGTTCAGGCGTTCGCGACCAGGCCCAGTTCGGACCGCGAGGTCAGGTGCTGGTGAGCTGGAAGTACGCGCACTGTGTAGCCAAATGGCCCCGGATGGTTCACATCGATCTGGCCGGCAAACACGTACCGTCCTTGCCCAAGTCCTTCCACAGCGGACAGCGCTTGAAGCGCAACATCTGTTAGCTCATCAGAATCGCTGACTCGGCCATACACCGTTTCCACCAGCACATCCTCGGGTGAGAGTGCTCCCAGGGAAATGTAGGCACTCACGTCTAGCCGGTCCCCGATGTGAGGGTCCTCTGTCACGCCAGTGGAATCGACGTGTTCCACGGCGACAGCATCCCAGGTGTCCCGCAGCTGTCTGACGTATGTCGCCAACTGGCGGGCGGCGGCGTAATCATTGTCTCGTGCGGTGCGCCCGGACTGCGCCGCGGGAACGTACAACCCCTGAACGTAATCCTGCAGCATCCGTTCGGCGGAGACGGCAGGACCAAGCTCGGCGAGCGTATGCTTGACCATTGCCACCCAGCCGTGTGGAACGCCGTCGGACACGGCCGTGGCGGGCGCCGCATGGGCACCATAGGCTTCCTCGCGCTGTCCCTCGTAGAACAGTGGAGTGACCTGCGTTTCGAGCAGGTGGTAGAGCGCCGCCGATTCGATGTCATCTCGTTGCTCTCCCGGCGTTCCTGGTTCTGCCGTGGGAATGGCCCAGCCGTTGTGGCCGTCGTACATTTCATCCCACCAACCGTCGAGAACAGACAGATTGAGGCCGCCATTGATGGCGGACTTCATACCCGAGGTTCCGCAGGCTTCTAGGGGACGAAGAGGGTTGTTGAGCCAGACATCGCAGCCGGGAAACAGCGTCCTGGCCATGGCAATGTCGTAGTTGGGGAGGAATACGATCCGGTGGCGCACCTCAGGATCGTCCGTGAAGCGAACCAGGTCCTGAATCATGAGCTTGCCCTGCTCATCCGCAGGGTGAGACTTGCCGGCAATCACGAGTTGAATCGGACGCTCGTCGTCCAGCAGTAGCGCCTTCAGCCTCGCCGGGTCCCGGAGCATGAGAGTGAGCCGTTTGTAGGTGGGCACACGACGCGCGAACCCGATCGTGAGCACGCGCGGGTCGAGAACGGACTCGGTCCACTCCAGCTCCGACGGCGACGCGCCGCGCTTACGCCATGATGCCTTCAGCCGTAGTCGCACGTCCTTAATGAGCTGCTCGCGCATCTGACCTCGAAGTGTCCAGATGTCGGCGTCATCGACGTCGAGTGCCTTGCCCCAGGCCGGATCCAGAATGGACTCCCTACCAAATTTTTCCCGCGCGAAGTCCGCAATGAGGGGGTCTACCCACGAGGGTTCGTGCACTCCGTTGGTGACGGAACCGATGGGTACTTCCGCGGTGTCGAACCCAGGCCACAAACCGGAGAACATCCCGCGAGAGACCTGACCGTGAAGTTTCGCTACGCCGTTGGCGCGTTGTGCAAGTCGCAAACCCATGACGGCCATGTTGAACTTTGTCGGGTCGCCGTCGTCATAATCTTCGTGGCCCAGGGCAAGAACCTGGTCGATGGGGACTGAAGGTGCCAGCCCAGCGGCGAAGAAATGTGAGACCTGGTCCCGCTCAAATCTGTCGATCCCGGCGGGAACCGGAGTATGCGTGGTGAATACGGTAGACGCCCGCCCTGCCGCGAGCGCTTCATCCCAGCTGAGCCCGCCGTCCATGAGTTCGCGAATTCTCTCGATGCCAAGGAAGCCGGCGTGGCCTTCATTGGTGTGAAATACCTCTGGTGCCGGAGCGCCAGTGAGCTTTTCAAAAGCGCGCAGGGCCTTGACTCCGCCCATTCCCAGCAGGAGTTCCTGCTGCAGCCGGTGGTCGCCACCGCCGCCGTAGAGCCTGTCTGTAATGGACCGGGCAGCGTCGTCGTTCGAGGGAACGTTCGAGTCGAGCAGGAGTAACGGAACACGTCCGACGTCGGCGCGCCAGATCCTGGCGTGGAGCGCCCGCCCATTGGGCAAGGGCAGGGAAATCTCCGTGGGGGTGCCGTCGGATTCGCCAAGCAGCGTCAGGGGTAGTTCATCCGGGTCCAGTACTGGGTAGGTTTCTTGCTGCCAGGCGTCACGGCTGAGAGATTGCTTGAAATATCCGGACTGGTAGAGCAGGCCTACGCCAATTATGGGCACGCCGAGATCTGATGCGGCCTTCAGATGGTCACCGGCAAGGATGCCGAGTCCGCCGGAGTACTGGGGCAGTACGGCGCTGATGCCATATTCCGGGGAGAAATAGGCGATGCTTTCGGGGGCGTCCGGCCCCAGCGACTGGTACCAGCGCGGTTCGAAAAGGTACTCGTTGAGCTCACTGCCAAGATGGGTGATGCGATCCACCAGTTGGGGTGAGTCGGCGAGTTTCTGCAGCTGGTCTCTGCCCAGCGATCCGAGGAACACCAGGGGATCTTCGTTACTCGCTTCCCAGGCCGCCGGATCGATGTCGTGGAACAAGCGCCGAGTAGGCAGATGCCACGACCATCGGAGGTTGCGGGCCAGTTGGCCCAGCGTCGCGATGTTTTCCGGAAGCACGGTTCGGACAGTAAATCTGCGGATAGCCTTCACGAGCGCAACGTTAGCGCACTTCAGTCGTTGATCGGGAGCGGTGCTAAGCGAACTTTGAATACTTCTGCTGATTTCTTAGCAATCGGTCCTGATTGTCGATAACGTCTAACTTGTGAGTAAACCAAGCGAGACGCCACACGATGTCCTATCAGCGCCTGGAATCCGGTTCGGCCGGATCCCCATCACCGCAGTCTCTCCGGTTGTCGAAAGTGGGCTTTTTCCTGCCAAGGCCATGCCAGGGGAGGACATCGGCGTGGGTGCAACTGTATTCCGTGAGGGGCACGATCAGCTGGGAGTGACGGCGGTGCTGTCCGATCCCGCCGGCGCAGAGGTCCAACGGGTGGCCCTGCAGATTGCCGCGCCTGGCACCGACCGCTGGGAAGGTGTGATCCGGCCAACACACACCGGTAGGTGGACGTTCCGGGTGGAGGGATGGACGGATCGCTACGCTACGTGGAGCCACAACGCCAGCATCAAGATCGCTGCCGGAGTCGATGTCGACCTCATGTTGCAGGAGGGTGCGGCACTGTTCACAGATGCAGCCGCGGAATCGGATGTTCCGTCGTCGTGCCGTAGCGTTTTCAGGAGTGCAGGTGCAACTCTTGCCAATTTGTCGCTCTCCACCGAAGAGCGTCTGCACGCCGGACACGACGACGCAGTTCGGGCGGCCATTGCGGCTCATCCGCTGCGGAGCCACGTCAGTGGATCGTCGGAGTTCCCCCTTCAGGTAGAGAGAGAACGGGCAGGGCGCGGTTCTTGGTATGAGTTCTTCCCGCGGTCCGAGGGGGCGGTCTATGACTGGGTATCGAAGTCCTGGACGTCGGGGAACTTCCGGACGGCAGCCGAGCGGCTACCAGCGGTGGCAAAGATGGCGTTCGACGTCGTCTACCTGCCGCCGATCCACCCCATTGGTGTAACCCATCGGAAAGGCCCCAACAATACGTTGACGGCCGGCCCGACGGACCCCGGCTCCCCGTGGGCCATCGGGGCGGCCGAGGGTGGCCATGACGCCATCCATCCGGACCTGGGTACCTTCGCGGACTTTGACGCTTTCGTCGCTAGGGCGGAGGCACTCGGTATGGAAGTTGCACTCGATTTGGCGTTGCAAGCCTCACCGGACCATCCGTGGGTGGATGAGCATCCGGAGTGGTTCACTACGCGGGTTGACGGGTCCATCGCCTACGCAGAGAATCCGCCCAAGAAGTACCAGGACATCTACCCACTGAATTTCGATAATGACCCGGACGGTCTTTCGCGAGAAGTCCTACGGATCGTTCGTTTGTGGATCAGCCATGGTGTGCGGATATTCAGGGTGGACAATCCCCACACCAAACCCGTCATGTTCTGGGAGTGGCTTATCGGTCAGGTCAACGAAGAGGACCCCGGCGTCGTTTTCCTGGCGGAGGCATTTACCCGTCCGGCCATGATGCATGCCTTGGGCAGAGCCGGATTCCAACAGTCGTATTCCTATTTCACGTGGCGGAACACCAAGGAAGAGCTTGAGGAGTACTTCACGGAAGTCAGTCATGAAAGTCCTGCTTTCTTCAGGCCTAACTTTTTCGTCAACACTCCGGATATTCTCAGTGAGTTCCTACAGTATGGTGGGCCTGCCGGGTTCAAGATCCGGGCTGTTCTGGCATCCATGGCCAGCCCGCTCTGGGGAGTGTATTCGGGCTACGAGCTCTTTGAGCACGTAGCGCGTCCTGGAGCAGAGGAGAACATTGACAACGAAAAATTCCAGTATCGACCGCGCGATTACGAGGCAGCTGAGGCGGAGGGCCGAAGTCTGGCTCCATATCTGACGAGATTGAATGAGATCCGCAGGGCCCATCCGGCACTCGGAGATTTGCAGAACCTCACGTTGCACTCGAGTACTGACGAGGCAACGCTGGTCTTTTCGAAGCATAAAGAGACAGATAACGGCATGGACACCATCATTGTGGTCATCAATATAGACCCGCACAGTGCTAGGGAAAGTACCGTTACCCTAGATCTGGAAGCGCTGCGGCTTGAGGCAGGAGACCAATTCCCAGACGGATCTTTCTGGGTGGATGATCTGCTCAGCGGAAACAGCTGGCAGTGGAATATGAATAATTACGTGAGGCTGGATGCGCACGTGGAACCCGCTCACATCCTGTCGATTAGAAGGAGCCACTAGTGCCCTACCCGTACTCGCTGCATGCGCCAGGACTTACCCACGACCCGCACTGGTATCGGAAGGCTGTCTTCTATGAAGTTCTGGTCCGCGGTTTCGCGGATGCCAACGGGGATGGATCAGGCGATTTCTCCGGCCTGATCGAGCGTCTTGACTATCTGCAGTGGCTGGGAATCGACTGCCTGTGGATTCCGCCGTTCTTCAAGTCACCTTTGCGCGATGGCGGCTACGACATCGAAGACTATTACGACGTGCTGGACGAGTTCGGCACCATCAACGATTTCAAGCGGCTCGTCACGGAAGCACACGCCCGCGGTGTGCGCGTGGTCATCGACCTCCCGCTGAATCACACCTCTGACAAACACAACTGGTTCGAGGAATCCCGCACCAATCCTGACGGCCCCTATGGGGACTTCTACGTCTGGAGCGACACGGATGAGAAGTATGAGGATGCGCGGATCATTTTCGTGGATACGGAGGAGTCCAACTGGACCTTCGATCCCATTCGCCGTCAGTTCTTCTGGCACCGATTCTTCAGTCATCAGCCGGACTTGAACTTCGAGAACCCCAAGGTGATCGAGGCCCTGTACGACGTCGTCAGGTTCTGGCTGGATCAGGGCATCGACGGTTTCCGTGCGGACGCTATTCCCTACCTCTTCGAGGAGGATGGAACAAACTGCGAAAACCTGCCGAAAACGCACGCGTTCCTCAAGGACCTACGCGCAATGGTGGACCACGAGTACCCAGGCCGCGTCATCATCGCTGAAGCCAATCAGATGCCGGAAGAAGTGGTTGAGTATTTCGGTGATGAGAACGGGGCGGAATGCCACATGTGCTTCCACTTTCCGATCATGCCGAAGCTCTTTTATGCCCTGCGGGACCAGAAAGCCGCACCAATCATTCAGACGATGGCCGAGACCCCAGAAATCCCGGCCGGAGCCCAGTGGGGCACGTTCCTACGAAACCATGATGAGTTGACCCTCGAGATGGTCACTACCGAGGAACGCGAGGCCATGCTCGGCTGGTACGCCCCCGATTCACGCATGCGCGCGAACGTGGGTATCCGGCGCAGGCTGGCGCCTCTGCTCGATAATTCTCGCGCGGAAACAGAGCTCATTCATGCCATGCTGCTCTCTCTTCCGGGCAGTCCGTTCTTGTACTACGGGGACGAGATCGGCATGGGTGACAACATCTGGCTCGATGACCGTGACGCGTCTCGAACACCCATGCAGTGGAATCCAGACCGTAACGCTGGATTCTCCACAGCCGATCCAGGAAAGCTGTATCTTCCCGTCGTTCAATCCCTCGTTTATCACTACAATCACGTCAACGTTGAGGCGCATCTGGCCACGTCCGGGTCGCTGTTGCACTGGGTACGGCAGATGCTGGCAGTTCGTCGCGCCCATCCTGCGTTCGGGTTGGGGTCTTACCGCAGCGTCCCCACGGATTCCGAACATGTACTCGCTTTTCTTCGGGACTTACCGGAGGGGAATATCGAGGGCGAGCGTGCGGAGACCATTTTCTGCATTTTCAATCTCTCCCAGCATCCAGTCGCTGCACGCATGCAGTTGCCAGAGTATGCGGGCCGTGGTCTGCGTGATTTGTTCGGAGGTACGCCTTTTCCCGAGTTCGGCGCCGACGGCAGCATTACGTTGACCATGGGCAGCCATGACTTTTACTGGCTACGGATGCGCTCCGCGGCTTCTAATACGGCGTCACCCCAAACAGGGGTGCTTCCTGTGGTAACGGCTACGAAGGTGGTTGACTGATGTCGATTATGACCCCCGCGCTCCCTGATCTACTCGAATCCTGGCTGCCCGGCCAGCGCTGGTTCCCGTCCCGAGGCCGGGAGGTGAAGCTGCGCAGAGTGGGCGGCATTAAATTGCAGGACCCTGCTGGCGAGGTGGGACTTGAGGTGCACATTATCGCCGTTGTCTCTGGTCGGCGTACAGACGTCATTAGTGTGCCATTGAGTATCCGGTCCAAACCCGCGACGGAATCCGGCATGGTGTTCATCGGTGAATCGGAGCATTCGGAGCGCGGCAGACGCTGGGTTTATGACGGCACGTCGGATCCCGTGTTCGTTGCAGCATGGCTGGAGTTGATGCGTACTTCGGGTACCACGGCAGATGATCGCACTGAGGGCCAGGCCCATGGTGGGTTTGAGTCGTGGAACGGGTTTCCGCTCGCGGTCTCTTGCCGTGCCCTCGCCGGGGAACAGTCCAACACGTCAGTGGTTGTCGAGACCGACAGGGTCCCGCTGATTGTGAAGTTCTACCGCATTCTGGCGGAGGGAAACAGCCCTGATGTTGAGGTCAGTGCAGCCCTCACGAGTGCTGGTTCCACCGATGTTCCAGTAACTTACGGTGCGGTTCGAGGCAGCTGGCGCACGGGAAGCGGTGAGTCGGAGGAGTGGACCGGCGGTCACTTGAGTGTTGTGCGCGAATTTGTTCAGGACGGTACTGACGCGTGGCGCAGTGCCTCAGCCGCGGCTCTTGATGGTGTCGACTTCACGGCGGAGGCGGAAGAATTGGGCCGTGTCACTGGGCGTATCCATGCCCAGTTGCGTCGGGAACTGGGCTCGCGTGCGGCTACAGCGGATGAGACGCAGGAATTCTTGGAAACGGTGGTGCATCGCATCCAGTGGGCGTGGCGGGAAGGGCACGACGTCGTCGGTCCACTGGACGCAGAGGTGGACCGGTTACTGTCGCAGCTTCGTGCCTTGGAAGAGCTTCCGGAGCTGCAGCGGATCCATGCCGATTATCACCTCGGTCAGGTCCTTTATTCGCCTACCCGGGGCTGGATCGTTCTTGATTTTGAGGGGGAGCCGCTGCGCTCGGCGGCTGAGCGAAGCGTCCCGGATGTTCCGTTGCGGGACGTTGTGGGCATGCTGCGTTCTTTTGACTATGCGGCCGGGGTTGTCATCAACGCTGCGCCCCCGGCCAATCGAATCGGACGCACCGAGGAAGCGCGCCGGTGGGCCAAAGCAACCAGCCACGCCTTCCTGCGGGGCTACGAGGAGGAGTCGGGCAACAGAATCGACCCCACAGAAGTTCTTTTCACGGGGCTCTGGGTGGATAAGGCGCTGTACGAGGTCGTCTACGAACTACGAAGCCGCCCGGACTGGGTGGAGGTTCCTGCTACGGCGGTACGTCGCGCGCTCGATTCGATCCCGGGTGAGGTGTTGAGAGTGGAGGCTCCCGAACGAAGCAGCGTGCCGCAGTTCGTGCCTGCCGAGATTCTGCAGGCGGTGTCTGAGGGCCGGTATCATCAGCCTCATCAGGTGCTTGGTGCACATCTAGCCCCCGAGGAAGACCGTTCCGCACAGGAATTGGTCACCGTCCGCACGCTTCGCAGGCTCGCCCAGAGCGTCGAGGTCGTTAGCTCCAGCGGTACTTTTGCTCTTACCCATGAGCACAACGGGATCTGGGCCGGGACGGTGCCGGTTGAGCGGGCGGGGCACGTGCCGGACTACCGGCTGAGCGTGATGTACGACGGCGGCACTGCTGAAACGGTGGATGACCCGTATCGTTTCCTTCCCACTCTGGGTGAGATGGATCTGCACCTGATCGGCGAGGGACGGCACGAGTCGTTGTGGACGGTTCTTGGTTCCCATGTGCGACATTATTCGTCGGTCCTTGGTGATGTAAACGGTGTCAGTTTCGCTGTGTGGGCACCGAACGCACGTGCTATCCGCGTAAAAGCAGATTTCAACGGTTGGGATGGCTCCGTCCATGCCATGCGCAGCCTGGGTGGTTCAGGTGTGTGGGAGCTTTTCATCCCGGACGTTGAGACGGGAGCCCGCTATAAATATGAGATTCTCGGCAGCGACGGTCAGTGGCGGGATAAGGCGGACCCCATGGCGCGGTTCACTGAGGTTCCGCCGTTGACGGCCTCGCGCGTTGTCGAATCCACGTATTCCTTTGAAGACGATCAGTGGATGGCTGAGCGGGCTGAGCGTAATCCGCATAACGGGCCCATGAGTGTCTACGAAGTTCACCTGGGTTCCTGGCGGGTGGGCCTGAGCTACCGGGAACTTGCGGATCAGCTGGTTGAGTATGTGCAGTGGCAAGGATTCACCCACGTGGAATTGATGCCGGTGGCAGAGCATCCTTTCGGCGGTTCGTGGGGCTACCAAGTCACGTCTTACTATGCACCGACGTCGCGTTTCGGGGATCCTGATGATTTCAAGTTCTTGGTGGATCGGTTGCATCAGGCGGGTATCGGCGTCCTTCTTGACTGGGTGCCGGCGCACTTTCCGAAGGACTCTTGGGCGCTGGCAAAATTCGATGGCCAACCGCTGTACGAACACCCCGACCCATTCCTGGGCGAACACCAGGACTGGGGAACCCTGATCTTTGATTTTGGCCGCAACCAGGTGCGCAACTTCCTTGTTGCCAATGCGTTGTACTGGTTGGAGGAGTTCCATATAGATGGTCTCCGCGTGGATGCCGTGGCGTCCATGCTGTACCTGGATTATTCGCGTGAGGCCGGGCAGTGGCGTCCGAACGTTCGTGGTGGTCGCGAAAATCTTGAGGCGATCGCCTTCCTCCAGGAGGTCAATGCGACAGCGTATCGGCGGGCGCCGGGAGTTGTCATGATTGCGGAGGAGTCCACAGCGTTCGACGGCGTTACGCGCCCGACGTCGGCTGGCGGGCTTGGCTTTGGCATCAAGTGGAACATGGGGTGGATGCACGATTCGTTGCAGTATGTGGCGGAAGATCCGATCAATCGTGGATTCCATCACAACAAGGCGACGTTCTCTTTGGCCTATGCGTATACGGAGAACTTCCTGTTGCCTATCAGCCACGATGAGGTTGTGCACGGCAAGGGCTCGCTGTTGCGCAAGATGCCGGGGGATCGGTGGCAGCAGCTAGCGAACCTTCGCGCGTACTTTGCCTTCCAGTGGGCGCATCCGGGTAAGCAGCTGATATTCATGGGAACGGAATTCGGCCAGGAATCAGAGTGGTCGGAGGCATATGGCTTGGACTGGTGGCTGTCAGAGAACCCTCCGCACAAGGGGGTGCAGGAGCTGGTCCGGTCGTTGAATGCCGTTTACCGCCAGACGCCGGCACTCTATGCGCAGGACAACGAACCGTCGGGGTTTCAGTGGATCGACGAGAACGACCGCGCGCACAATGTCTTGTCGTTCATCCGATGGGATCTGGATGGTAAGCCACTGGTCTGCGTGGCGAACTTCTCCGGGAGCACGCATGAGGGATACCGATTGGGCCTGCCGAATGCAGGACAGTGGCGGGAAACTCTCAATACAGATGCCAGTGAATTCGGCGGAGCCGGTGGTGGAAACATGGGCGTCGTTCAGGCATCGGACGGCGGGGTCAGCGGGCAACCGGCCGGTGTCTCATTGACGTTGCCGGCGCTCTCGGTTCTGTACCTGATTCCAGCGTAGGTTCGAAGTCGCTATGTTACTGGCGAGGGCCCGTCGATCCCGGTGACAGCACTTCGGAAACTCGTCATCTGGATGATTTACATTCCCCGGGAAACGGTGTTAGAGTTTATATCCGCTGCTCAAGGGGAAACCCAGGAGCTAGCAGATGATCTTCCTCTAGAACTCAGGTTCCGGCTCGTATTTCGGGTCGTGGAAGATCAGGCCGGTTTGACTCTTACAGGGTGAGCGGGTAAGTTTGAGAAGTTGCTCCGGAGCGATGCAGGGCCTGTTGTTTGGGTGTTGTTGGTGCCGGTAGTGCCTGTTGTTTGAGAACTCAATAGTGTGCCAAGTTTGTTGATACCAATTATTTATTGGTTGATTTGGTTGTGGTGCCACACCCCGTGTGGTGGCTATGACTTTTTTAGCTGAGGTTGAATTTAGTGCAATGCTGTTACCCGTTTTCCCGGGTGGTGGTGTTGTGTCTGTAGTAATCATTTACGGAGAGTTTGATCCTGGCTCAGGACGAACGCTGGCGGCGTGCTTAACACATGCAAGTCGAACGATGATGCCTAGCTTGCTGGGTGGATTAGTGGCGAACGGGTGAGTAACACGTGAGTAACCTGCCCTTAACTCTGGGATAAGCCTGGGAAACTGGGTCTAATACTGGATATGACTTTTCACCGCATGGTGGATTGTGGAAAGAATTTTGGTTTTGGATGGACTCGCGGCCTATCAGCTTGTTGGTGAGGTAATAGCTCACCAAGGCGACGACGGGTAGCCGGCCTGAGAGGGTGACCGGCCACACTGGGACTGAGACACGGCCCAGACTCCTACGGGAGGCAGCAGTGGGGAATATTGCACAATGGGCGAAAGCCTGATGCAGCGACGCCGCGTGAGGGATGAATGCCTTCGGGTTGTAAACCTCTTTCAGCAGGGAAGAAGCGAAAGTGACGGTACCTGCAGAAGAAGCGCCGGCTAACTACGTGCCAGCAGCCGCGGTAATACGTAGGGCGCAAGCGTTGTCCGGAATTATTGGGCGTAAAGAGCTCGTAGGCGGTTTGTCGCGTCTGCTGTGAAAGCCCGGGGCTCAACCCCGGGTCTGCAGTGGGTACGGGCAGACTAGAGTGATGTAGGGGAGACTGGAATTCCTGGTGTAGCGGTGAAATGCGCAGATATCAGGAGGAACACCGATGGCGAAGGCAGGTCTCTGGGCATTAACTGACGCTGAGGAGCGAAAGCATGGGGAGCGAACAGGATTAGATACCCTGGTAGTCCATGCCGTAAACGTTGGGCACTAGGTGTGGGGGACATTCCACGTTTTCCGCGCCGTAGCTAACGCATTAAGTGCCCCGCCTGGGGAGTACGGCCGCAAGGCTAAAACTCAAAGGAATTGACGGGGGCCCGCACAAGCGGCGGAGCATGCGGATTAATTCGATGCAACGCGAAGAACCTTACCAAGGCTTGACATGGACTGGAAACACCTGGAGACAGGTGCCCCGCTTGCGGCCGGTTCACAGGTGGTGCATGGTTGTCGTCAGCTCGTGTCGTGAGATGTTGGGTTAAGTCCCGCAACGAGCGCAACCCTCGTTCTATGTTGCCAGCACGTGATGGTGGGGACTCATAGGAGACTGCCGGGGTCAACTCGGAGGAAGGTGGGGACGACGTCAAATCATCATGCCCCTTATGTCTTGGGCTTCACGCATGCTACAATGGCCGGTACAAAGGGTTGCGATACTGTGAGGTGGAGCTAATCCCAAAAAGCCGGTCTCAGTTCGGATTGGGGTCTGCAACTCGACCCCATGAAGTCGGAGTCGCTAGTAATCGCAGATCAGCAACGCTGCGGTGAATACGTTCCCGGGCCTTGTACACACCGCCCGTCAAGTCACGAAAGTTGGTAACACCCGAAGCCGGTGGCCTAACCCCTTGTGGGAGGGAGCCGTCGAAGGTGGGACTGGCGATTGGGACTAAGTCGTAACAAGGTAGCCGTACCGGAAGGTGCGGCTGGATCACCTCCTTTCTAAGGAGCATTTGCAATACATCGCATCGCCAACTGGTGGTGGTCAGGTGGTTGTGAGGTTACTCATTGCAGGGACGTTTGTTTCCTGGTGGGTGCTCAAGGGTGGAATATCAACAGATAGTCGCGTCGTAGTGTTCGGGTTGTGGTGAGTACGGGCTTCCTTTGAGGGAGTTGTGGAAAGCTGTGGATTCGTTCGGTGGGGCGTATGCGTTTGGCACGCTATTGGGTTTTGAGGCAACAGGTTCATTGGTTGGTGGTTTCGCATCTTTTGGGTGTGGGGTTCATTGGTTGGTGGGTGTTGTTTCTGTTTGTTCCTGTCCTTGACTGGTAGGCATGTCTGTGTGATGTGTTTGTTGGTGGGGTTTGGGGTTGTTGTTTGAGAACTACATAGTGGACGCGAGCATCTTGTAAAAGAAGCAATTTCTAAGAAGAACCTGGTTTTGTCATGTCCTTTGGGGCATGGTTGATTTGGTTCTCTCGAGTAGCTGTTTTGATCTTAGTGGTCAAGTTTATAAGGGCACACGGTGGATGCCTTGGCATCAGGAGCCGAAGAAGGACGTAGGAATCTGCGATAAGCCTGGGGGAGTCGATAACCGGACTTTGATCCCAGGATGTCCGAATGGGGAAACCCCGCCCGGCCAGCGATGGACCGGGTGACCCGCATCTGAACACATAGGGTGCGTGGAGGGAACGCGGGGAAGTGAAACATCTCAGTACCCGCAGGAAGAGAAAACAATAGTGATTCCGTTAGTAGTGGCGAGCGAACGCGGAACAGGCTAAACCAGTGGTGTGTGATAGCCGGCGGGCGTTGCATCACTGGGGTTGTGGGACTTTCCATACCAGTTCTGCCGGATTGGTGAAGTGAGTGCAGGCGTAGAGGTGAATGGGTTGGAATGCCCGACCATAGACGGTGAGAGTCCGGTAATCGTAATGCGTGCTGCCGCTTGGAGAGTATCCCAAGTAGCACGGGGCCCGAGAAATCCCGTGCGAATCTGCCAGGACCACCTGGTAAGCCTAAATACTACCTGATGACCGATAGCGGACCAGTACCGTGAGGGAAAGGTGAAAAGTACCCCGGGAGGGGAGTGAAATAGTACCTGAAACCGTGTGCCTACAAACCGTCAGAGCGGGCTAGTTCCTGTGATGGCGTGCCTTTTGAAGAATGAGCCTGCGAGTTAGTGTTACGTCGCGAGGTTAACCCGTGTGGGGAAGCCGTAGCGAAAGCGAGTCTGAATAGGGCGAGTTTAGTGGCGTGATCTAGACCCGAAGCGAAGTGATCTACCCATGGCCAGGTTGAAGCGCGTGTAAGAGCGCGTGGAGGACCGAACCCACTTCAGTTGAAAATGGAGGGGATGAGCTGTGGGTAGGGGTGAAAGGCCAATCAAACTTCGTGATAGCTGGTTCTCCCCGAAATGCATTTAGGTGCAGCGTTGCGTGTTTCTTACCGGAGGTAGAGCTACTGGATGACTGATGGGCCCTACAAGGTTACTGACGTCAGCCAAACTCCGAATGCCGGTAAGTGAGAGCGCAGCAGTGAGACTGTGGGGGATAAGCTTCATAGTCGAGAGGGAAACAGCCCAGACCACCAACTAAGGCCCCTAAGCGTGTGCTAAGTGGGAAAGGATGTGGAGTTGCGAAGACAACCAGGAGGTTGGCTTAGAAGCAGCCATCCTTGAAAGAGTGCGTAATAGCTCACTGGTCAAGTGATTCCGCGCCGACAATGTAGCGGGGCTCAAGTACACCGCCGAAGTTGTGGCATTCAAATATTAGCCAAGCCTTCGTGGTTCAGGCGTTTGGATGGGTAGGGGAGCGTCGTGTGGGCGGTGAAGCTGCGGTGGAAACCAGTGGTGGAGCCTACACGAGTGAGAATGCAGGCATGAGTAGCGAAAGACGGGTGAGAAACCCGTCCGCCGAATGATCAAGGGTTCCAGGGTCAAGCTAATCTGCCCTGGGTAAGTCGGGACCTAAGGCGAGGCCGACAGGCGTAGTCGATGGACAACGGGTTGATATTCCCGTACCGGCGAAAAACCGTCCATACTAAACTGGTGATACTAACCATCCAATCTATGTGCCAGTGCCCTTCGGGGCCCGTGTATGTAGGGAGCGTGGGACCTGATCCGGGGAGGTAAGCGTATTAACAGGTGTGACGCAGGAAGGTAGCCAGGCCGGGCGATGGTAGTCCCGGTCTAAGGATGTAGGGTCGCGGATAGGTAAATCCGTCCGCGTGTGTTCAATCACGCTCCTGAGATCTGACGGGACCCCCGTAGGGGGGAATCTGGTGATCCTATGCTGCCAAGAAAAGCATCGACGTGAGGTTTTAGCCGCCCGTACCCCAAACCGACACAGGTGATCAGGTAGAGAATACTAAGGCGATCGAGAGAATTATGGTTAAGGAACTCGGCAAAATGCCCCCGTAACTTCGGGAGAAGGGGGGCCCCAACTGTGAAGGTAACTTGCTTACCGGAGCGGATCGGGGCCGCAGAGACCAGGGGGAAGCGACTGTTTACTAAAAACACAGGTCCGTGCGAAGTCGCAAGACGATGTATACGGACTGACTCCTGCCCGGTGCTGGAAGGTTAAGAGGACCGGTTAGCTCACTTGTGAGCGAAGCTGGGAATTCAAGCCCCAGTAAACGGCGGTGGTAACTATAACCATCCTAAGGTAGCGAAATTCCTTGTCGGGTAAGTTCCGACCTGCACGAATGGAGTAACGACTTCCCCGCTGTCTCAACCATAAGCTCGGCGAAATTGCAGTACGAGTAAAGATGCTCGTTACGCGCAGCAGGACGGAAAGACCCCGAGACCTTTACTATAGTTTGGTATTGGTGTTCGGTGTGGCTTGTGTAGGATAGGTGGGAGACGTTGAAACCCGGACGCTAGTTCGGGTGGAGTCATCGTTGAAATACCACTCTGGTCACTCTGGACATCTAACTTCGGCCCGTAATCCGGGTCAGGGACAGTGCCTGATGGGTAGTTTAACTGGGGCGGTTGCCTCCTAAAGAGTAACGGAGGCGCCCAAAGGTTCCCTCAGCCTGGTTGGCAATCAGGTATCGAGTGTAAGTGCACAAGGGAGCTTGACTGTGAGAGCGACAGCTCGAGCAGGGACGAAAGTCGGGACTAGTGATCCGGCGGCACATTGTGGAATGGCCGTCGCTCAACGGATAAAAGGTACCTCGGGGATAACAGGCTGATCTTGCCCAAGAGTTCATATCGACGGCATGGTTTGGCACCTCGATGTCGGCTCGTCGCATCCTGGGGCTGGAGTAGGTCCCAAGGGTTGGGCTGTTCGCCCATTAAAGCGGCACGCGAGCTGGGTTTAGAACGTCGTGAGACAGTTCGGTCCCTATCCGCTGCGCGCGTAGGAAATTTGAGAAGGGCTGTCCTTAGTACGAGAGGACCGGGACGGACGAACCTCTGGTGTGTCAGTTGTACTGCCAAGTGCACCGCTGATTAGCTACGTTCGGGAAGGATAACCGCTGAAAGCATCTAAGCGGGAAGCCTGCTTCGAGATGAGATTTCCATACACCTTGTGTGTGAGAGGCTCCCAGCTAGACCACTGGGTTGATAGGCCGGATGTGGAAGCAGGGACTAAAGACCTGTGAAGCTGACCGGTACTAATAAGCCGATAACTTACACCACACCATCACCTTTAACAGGTGATGGCTAGATCAAAGTGCTACGCGTCCACCATGTGGTTCCCAACCAACAAACCAGGGAACACTTACAACAACATAAAACGAAGTTGTAACCATATACTTCCACCCACCACACCTCCTGAGACGATCGGGACGGTATGGTTTGAGGGTTAGGAAAAAGAGTTACGGCGGTCATAGCGCGGGGGAAACGCCCGGTCCCATTCCGAACCCGGAAGCTAAGACCCGCAGCGCCGATGGTACTGCACCCGGGAGGGTGTGGGAGAGTAGGTCACCGCCGGACACATACTAAGGCTCAGGCCCCACACCACACGGTGCGGGGCCTGACCCACTTAACACCCCAACGCGCCACAACATTTGGTACGCACCATACGCATCTGGGGACTCACATAACCGGCGCGCTGTGAGGACCAGGACGTTGCACGTGTAGTTATCGACTGGGATTTACAGGTGAGTACTTCCCCGCCCGAGGGAGACCCCCGAGTTCACGCTCCGCGCCATCCCAGCGCGTTTTTCCTGGGTGGGCGGATGCCAGCGGGCCTTCCTCGGTCCCCTAACCGCATGGCTCACCGCAACAGTCCGCAGCCCAGCCTACTTGCTACTTGCTGGGCTTCCTCAAGGTGACAGCCGGGCAGCTTCGCGCAGCGCGGGTAGGTTCTTACGCGAGTACTTCCAGACGAACCCATTTGACGTGCCGAACGTCGCCTGCGCCTAGCGCACGCTGTGCCGGCATGTAGGTCGATGTGCGTGAATCTGCTTTTGTGTCCACCCCCGTACACAAAACTCAGGCTGTCCTGTCCCGTTTGCGGACGACCCAATCACAAGAGCTGAGTTTTCGGCCCGATAGAGCGGGCTCTTCCGTTGTTTCGGACTTTCTGAGTAAGGGACAGCTGTCGTCATAGTTACCTGGTCCGCGGTGAAATGGATGCGCTTTTGGCCCGTGTAAAGATCGATTTGCACGTGCCGGATATGCCGTGTAATGTCTTCTAAGTCGCCGCAGCCACGCAGTGAAAACCGCGAAGGATTGACGGAGGCCGACCCCCAAGAAGCAGCCGAAATTTCGGTTGATTCGCCGTGATTTTCTAACGCGGGGTGAGTTCGGATGAAGATTGGAAGGCCGCAGAGCGGATTTGCCAAACTGAGTCGGAGCGGGTAAGTTTGAGAAGTTGCTCCGGAGCGATGCAGGGCCTGTTGTTTGGGTGTTGTTGGTGCCGGTAGTGCCTGTTGTTTGAGAACTCAATAGTGTGCCAAGTTTGTTGATACCAATTATTTATTGGTTGATTTGGTTGTGGTGCCACACCCCGTGTGGTGGCTATGACTTTTTTAGCTGAGGTTGAATTTAGTGCAATGCTGTTACCCGTTTTCCCGGGTGGTGGTGTTGTGTCTGTAGTAATCATTTACGGAGAGTTTGATCCTGGCTCAGGACGAACGCTGGCGGCGTGCTTAACACATGCAAGTCGAACGATGATGCCTAGCTTGCTGGGTGGATTAGTGGCGAACGGGTGAGTAACACGTGAGTAACCTGCCCTTAACTCTGGGATAAGCCTGGGAAACTGGGTCTAATACTGGATATGACTTTTCACCGCATGGTGGATTGTGGAAAGAATTTTGGTTTTGGATGGACTCGCGGCCTATCAGCTTGTTGGTGAGGTAATAGCTCACCAAGGCGACGACGGGTAGCCGGCCTGAGAGGGTGACCGGCCACACTGGGACTGAGACACGGCCCAGACTCCTACGGGAGGCAGCAGTGGGGAATATTGCACAATGGGCGAAAGCCTGATGCAGCGACGCCGCGTGAGGGATGAATGCCTTCGGGTTGTAAACCTCTTTCAGCAGGGAAGAAGCGAAAGTGACGGTACCTGCAGAAGAAGCGCCGGCTAACTACGTGCCAGCAGCCGCGGTAATACGTAGGGCGCAAGCGTTGTCCGGAATTATTGGGCGTAAAGAGCTCGTAGGCGGTTTGTCGCGTCTGCTGTGAAAGCCCGGGGCTCAACCCCGGGTCTGCAGTGGGTACGGGCAGACTAGAGTGATGTAGGGGAGACTGGAATTCCTGGTGTAGCGGTGAAATGCGCAGATATCAGGAGGAACACCGATGGCGAAGGCAGGTCTCTGGGCATTAACTGACGCTGAGGAGCGAAAGCATGGGGAGCGAACAGGATTAGATACCCTGGTAGTCCATGCCGTAAACGTTGGGCACTAGGTGTGGGGGACATTCCACGTTTTCCGCGCCGTAGCTAACGCATTAAGTGCCCCGCCTGGGGAGTACGGCCGCAAGGCTAAAACTCAAAGGAATTGACGGGGGCCCGCACAAGCGGCGGAGCATGCGGATTAATTCGATGCAACGCGAAGAACCTTACCAAGGCTTGACATGGACTGGAAACACCTGGAGACAGGTGCCCCGCTTGCGGCCGGTTCACAGGTGGTGCATGGTTGTCGTCAGCTCGTGTCGTGAGATGTTGGGTTAAGTCCCGCAACGAGCGCAACCCTCGTTCTATGTTGCCAGCACGTGATGGTGGGGACTCATAGGAGACTGCCGGGGTCAACTCGGAGGAAGGTGGGGACGACGTCAAATCATCATGCCCCTTATGTCTTGGGCTTCACGCATGCTACAATGGCCGGTACAAAGGGTTGCGATACTGTGAGGTGGAGCTAATCCCAAAAAGCCGGTCTCAGTTCGGATTGGGGTCTGCAACTCGACCCCATGAAGTCGGAGTCGCTAGTAATCGCAGATCAGCAACGCTGCGGTGAATACGTTCCCGGGCCTTGTACACACCGCCCGTCAAGTCACGAAAGTTGGTAACACCCGAAGCCGGTGGCCTAACCCCTTGTGGGAGGGAGCCGTCGAAGGTGGGACTGGCGATTGGGACTAAGTCGTAACAAGGTAGCCGTACCGGAAGGTGCGGCTGGATCACCTCCTTTCTAAGGAGCATTTGCAATACATCGCATCGCCAACTGGTGGTGGTCAGGTGGTTGTGAGGTTACTCATTGCAGGGACGTTTGTTTCCTGGTGGGTGCTCAAGGGTGGAATATCAACAGATAGTCGCGTCGTAGTGTTCGGGTTGTGGTGAGTACGGGCTTCCTTTGAGGGAGTTGTGGAAAGCTGTGGATTCGTTCGGTGGGGCGTATGCGTTTGGCACGCTATTGGGTTTTGAGGCAACAGGTTCATTGGTTGGTGGTTTCGCATCTTTTGGGTGTGGGGTTCATTGGTTGGTGGGTGTTGTTTCTGTTTGTTCCTGTCCTTGACTGGTAGGCATGTCTGTGTGATGTGTTTGTTGGTGGGGTTTGGGGTTGTTGTTTGAGAACTACATAGTGGACGCGAGCATCTTGTAAAAGAAGCAATTTCTAAGAAGAACCTGGTTTTGTCATGTCCTTTGGGGCATGGTTGATTTGGTTCTCTCGAGTAGCTGTTTTGATCTTAGTGGTCAAGTTTATAAGGGCACACGGTGGATGCCTTGGCATCAGGAGCCGAAGAAGGACGTAGGAATCTGCGATAAGCCTGGGGGAGTCGATAACCGGACTTTGATCCCAGGATGTCCGAATGGGGAAACCCCGCCCGGCCAGCGATGGACCGGGTGACCCGCATCTGAACACATAGGGTGCGTGGAGGGAACGCGGGGAAGTGAAACATCTCAGTACCCGCAGGAAGAGAAAACAATAGTGATTCCGTTAGTAGTGGCGAGCGAACGCGGAACAGGCTAAACCAGTGGTGTGTGATAGCCGGCGGGCGTTGCATCACTGGGGTTGTGGGACTTTCCATACCAGTTCTGCCGGATTGGTGAAGTGAGTGCAGGCGTAGAGGTGAATGGGTTGGAATGCCCGACCATAGACGGTGAGAGTCCGGTAATCGTAATGCGTGCTGCCGCTTGGAGAGTATCCCAAGTAGCACGGGGCCCGAGAAATCCCGTGCGAATCTGCCAGGACCACCTGGTAAGCCTAAATACTACCTGATGACCGATAGCGGACCAGTACCGTGAGGGAAAGGTGAAAAGTACCCCGGGAGGGGAGTGAAATAGTACCTGAAACCGTGTGCCTACAAACCGTCAGAGCGGGCTAGTTCCTGTGATGGCGTGCCTTTTGAAGAATGAGCCTGCGAGTTAGTGTTACGTCGCGAGGTTAACCCGTGTGGGGAAGCCGTAGCGAAAGCGAGTCTGAATAGGGCGAGTTTAGTGGCGTGATCTAGACCCGAAGCGAAGTGATCTACCCATGGCCAGGTTGAAGCGCGTGTAAGAGCGCGTGGAGGACCGAACCCACTTCAGTTGAAAATGGAGGGGATGAGCTGTGGGTAGGGGTGAAAGGCCAATCAAACTTCGTGATAGCTGGTTCTCCCCGAAATGCATTTAGGTGCAGCGTTGCGTGTTTCTTACCGGAGGTAGAGCTACTGGATGACTGATGGGCCCTACAAGGTTACTGACGTCAGCCAAACTCCGAATGCCGGTAAGTGAGAGCGCAGCAGTGAGACTGTGGGGGATAAGCTTCATAGTCGAGAGGGAAACAGCCCAGACCACCAACTAAGGCCCCTAAGCGTGTGCTAAGTGGGAAAGGATGTGGAGTTGCGAAGACAACCAGGAGGTTGGCTTAGAAGCAGCCATCCTTGAAAGAGTGCGTAATAGCTCACTGGTCAAGTGATTCCGCGCCGACAATGTAGCGGGGCTCAAGTACACCGCCGAAGTTGTGGCATTCAAATATTAGCCAAGCCTTCGTGGTTCAGGCGTTTGGATGGGTAGGGGAGCGTCGTGTGGGCGGTGAAGCTGCGGTGGAAACCAGTGGTGGAGCCTACACGAGTGAGAATGCAGGCATGAGTAGCGAAAGACGGGTGAGAAACCCGTCCGCCGAATGATCAAGGGTTCCAGGGTCAAGCTAATCTGCCCTGGGTAAGTCGGGACCTAAGGCGAGGCCGACAGGCGTAGTCGATGGACAACGGGTTGATATTCCCGTACCGGCGAAAAACCGTCCATACTAAACTGGTGATACTAACCATCCAATCTATGTGCCAGTGCCCTTCGGGGCCCGTGTATGTAGGGAGCGTGGGACCTGATCCGGGGAGGTAAGCGTATTAACAGGTGTGACGCAGGAAGGTAGCCAGGCCGGGCGATGGTAGTCCCGGTCTAAGGATGTAGGGTCGCGGATAGGTAAATCCGTCCGCGTGTGTTCAATCACGCTCCTGAGATCTGACGGGACCCCCGTAGGGGGGAATCTGGTGATCCTATGCTGCCAAGAAAAGCATCGACGTGAGGTTTTAGCCGCCCGTACCCCAAACCGACACAGGTGATCAGGTAGAGAATACTAAGGCGATCGAGAGAATTATGGTTAAGGAACTCGGCAAAATGCCCCCGTAACTTCGGGAGAAGGGGGGCCCCAACTGTGAAGGTAACTTGCTTACCGGAGCGGATCGGGGCCGCAGAGACCAGGGGGAAGCGACTGTTTACTAAAAACACAGGTCCGTGCGAAGTCGCAAGACGATGTATACGGACTGACTCCTGCCCGGTGCTGGAAGGTTAAGAGGACCGGTTAGCTCACTTGTGAGCGAAGCTGGGAATTCAAGCCCCAGTAAACGGCGGTGGTAACTATAACCATCCTAAGGTAGCGAAATTCCTTGTCGGGTAAGTTCCGACCTGCACGAATGGAGTAACGACTTCCCCGCTGTCTCAACCATAAGCTCGGCGAAATTGCAGTACGAGTAAAGATGCTCGTTACGCGCAGCAGGACGGAAAGACCCCGAGACCTTTACTATAGTTTGGTATTGGTGTTCGGTGTGGCTTGTGTAGGATAGGTGGGAGACGTTGAAACCCGGACGCTAGTTCGGGTGGAGTCATCGTTGAAATACCACTCTGGTCACTCTGGACATCTAACTTCGGCCCGTAATCCGGGTCAGGGACAGTGCCTGATGGGTAGTTTAACTGGGGCGGTTGCCTCCTAAAGAGTAACGGAGGCGCCCAAAGGTTCCCTCAGCCTGGTTGGCAATCAGGTATCGAGTGTAAGTGCACAAGGGAGCTTGACTGTGAGAGCGACAGCTCGAGCAGGGACGAAAGTCGGGACTAGTGATCCGGCGGCACATTGTGGAATGGCCGTCGCTCAACGGATAAAAGGTACCTCGGGGATAACAGGCTGATCTTGCCCAAGAGTTCATATCGACGGCATGGTTTGGCACCTCGATGTCGGCTCGTCGCATCCTGGGGCTGGAGTAGGTCCCAAGGGTTGGGCTGTTCGCCCATTAAAGCGGCACGCGAGCTGGGTTTAGAACGTCGTGAGACAGTTCGGTCCCTATCCGCTGCGCGCGTAGGAAATTTGAGAAGGGCTGTCCTTAGTACGAGAGGACCGGGACGGACGAACCTCTGGTGTGTCAGTTGTACTGCCAAGTGCACCGCTGATTAGCTACGTTCGGGAAGGATAACCGCTGAAAGCATCTAAGCGGGAAGCCTGCTTCGAGATGAGATTTCCATACACCTTGTGTGTGAGAGGCTCCCAGCTAGACCACTGGGTTGATAGGCCGGATGTGGAAGCAGGGACTAAAGACCTGTGAAGCTGACCGGTACTAATAAGCCGATAACTTACACCACACCATCACCTTTAACAGGTGATGGCTAGATCAAAGTGCTACGCGTCCACCATGTGGTTCCCAACCAACAAACCAGGGAACACTTACAACAACATAAAACGAAGTTGTAACCATATACTTCCACCCACCACACCTCCTGAGACGATCGGGACGGTATGGTTTGAGGGTTAGGAAAAAGAGTTACGGCGGTCATAGCGCGGGGGAAACGCCCGGTCCCATTCCGAACCCGGAAGCTAAGACCCGCAGCGCCGATGGTACTGCACCCGGGAGGGTGTGGGAGAGTAGGTCACCGCCGGACACATACTAAGGCTCAGGCCCCACACCACTCGGTGCGGGGCCTGACCCACTTAACACCCCAACGAGCCACGGTCCCTCCTCAAACCCACTGCCCCATGCACGGGTAAAGTGTGTACCATGAGCGATCTTTTCTCACACGCAGAGCCGGACAGGATCCGGAATGCCACCAATGCCATGCGCGGAACAGCCGCGGACGATGCAGCCACTGGAGCACCTGAGGCAACTACCGCCATGGTGGTCGTGCCCGCAGCCCGCGAACGAGCCTGGGAGGGCTTCACAGACAACGTTCACCTCTGGTGGCCGGCTGAGAATACCCACTTTGGTGCCCCCACACACGCTGAGCTGACCGAAACTTCCATGGGCGAGGAAAATGACGCCGGTGACGAGCACGAATGGGCATGCGTCGTAAGGACCGATCAGCAACGCGAGATTGAACTGTCGTGGACTCTGGGCTGGGACAAGTCATCCCCGTCGCGTGTACGGGTAACTTTTGACGACAACTCGCTCGACGGTAGCGCCGTGGGAACCAAGGTCACGGTGGTCCACGACGACTGGGGATCAGGCCCAGAAGGGGAAAAGCAAGCTAAGGCATTCAACGGGTGGTCAAGTGCACTATCCTCTTACGCTCGGTTCATGGGCAGCGACCCATCCGGGGGGAAACATTGATTTCGGAAACTGTGCTCTCTGAGCTGACACGAATGGCGCCAGCGGTCAAACTATCCACGGAGCCGGACGCAGTCGCGCCCTATGCCCGCGATCAGGGACCGGTTACTGATCTGGTACAGCCGGCGGTCGTCGTCTGGCCTGAGAGCATCAAGGAAGTCCAAGCCGTCATGCGGTGGGCAAACCATCACCGACTTGCGGTTGTTTCCCGTGGCGCAGGCACAGGGGTTTCCGGCGGAGCACACGCCACCAGCAACTGCATTGTTCTCAGCCTGGAGCGTATGAACCGAATTCTGGACATCAGGGTGCAGGACGAGGTCGCCGTTGTTGAGCCAGGGGTTATCAATGGTGACCTGAACGCAGCCGTCGCCCCACACGGACTGATGTATGCACCCGATCCTGCCAGTTACCGGAGATCCACCATCGGCGGTAACGTGGCGACGAACGCGGGCGGACTTCGCTGCGCCAAGTACGGGGTAACGCGGGACTCAGTGCTGGGCCTGGACGTGGTTCTAGCCGATGGATCGCTCATTCGTACCGGGCATCAAACATTCAAGGGTGTTGCGGGCTACGACCTGACAGGATTGATGGTGGGCTCCGAGGGGACTCTCGGCATCGTGGTGGGAGTGACTGTGAGGCTGCGCTACCTGCCTGCGGATACTCGGACCATTGCGGCTTTCTTCCCTGATCTGGCATCGGCGGCTGCTGGCGTCCACGCCGTAGGGGCCGCACGGGTACAGCCTTCAATCATGGAATTCCTGGACGGCGCAACTCTGGAAGTTCTTGACAGGATCCATGGGTCGGACCTGTCCAAGCGGGGAGGTGCGCTACTACTGATCCAGACGGACGGGTTCGGTGCTCAGGCGGAAGCCGACGTCGTGCGCGGCGTTCTGACCGGGCTCGGTGGGACGGTGTCCGACGAGGGCGCCGATGAAGCCGCCCGTCTGATGGACTTACGTAGGCATAGCAGGGGCGATGAGGTAGACGACGAATACCGGGTCGGAGAGGACGTCGCCGTTCCGCGATCTCGGCTCGTTGAGTATGTGGGGAAGCTGCAGGCCATGGCCCTAGCGCACAAGGTGCGCCTGAAAGTTGTAGCCCATGCTGGGGATGGAAACCTTCACCCCACCTTTTGGATCAGCACCGATGAGGGGGTTGCGGGAATGGCCCGCCTAGATGCGGCACTGGATGAATCGGTCCGTGCTGCCCTCGATTGCGGAGGAACCATCACGGGTGAGCACGGCGTGGGGCAGTACAAACTGCGCTGGTTGGCCTGGGAGCAACAGGAAGAGGTGCTGGCACTACAGCGCAGCATCAAGCAGATCTTTGATCCGCTAAATATCCTCAATCCGGGTAAAGCAATACCTCCTGCTGGCGACGTCCTAAAAGTCGGGGTTCCTTTGGATAATTAGAGGAGCCTTCGTAGCCTAATGCCCCGAGAGCATGGGGAGTTCTACCCGTGAAACAGTGCCGAACCTCACGACGTTCACGTTAGACTGGCAGAAGTCATCGTCGCGTTAGCGGCACACTCTTCCTAACATGAAACGGGGAACGACAGACATGTCTGAGAACACTCCCGGCCAGTACGGCCAGCAGGGCAATCAGCCGGCATACGGGGCAGGCCAGGCCTACCCCTCAGAGCAGAATGGTAACTACGCTGGTCCGGGGACGCCCCAGGAGAATCCAGGCAAGACCCTCGGGATCGTTGGCCTCGTCTGCTCCATCATCTGGCCGATCTCGATTGTCGGCCTCATCGTGAGCATCGTTGCCATGCGTAAGTCCAAGAAGGCTGGCATGGGTAATGGTTTGGCGCTTGCCGGTATCATCATTGGCGCCATCGGCGTGATCACCGGGATCATAGCGATTATCATCGGCGTCTTGGCTGCAGGGGAGATCGCCGGGCTGGTCGAGTTCTGTCAGACAGCCGGTCCCGGTGTTCAGGAGTACCAGGGCCAGCAGGTCGATTGCTCGCCTTACCAGCAGTAGCGTCACCGACGCCGGCCGCATCCTTTCGGATGCGGCCGCTGTTTTTTAACCTCCACTTTCGAGAATCTTCAGGGTCGTCGTATCCGGGTTCAGCATGATCGCGGCCTCGTCACGCCTGTGCCGGAGAACCGAGTCCATGTAGGACTGGACCGTTTCTGCCAGCGGCACATTGCGGTTCTGCTGCTCAGAGATATACCAGCGGTGTTCCAGTATCTGGTGGACCACTTCCGCAGGTTCGAGTTTCCCGGCCAGATCGCGCGGAATGGAGCGGACTATGGGTTCGAAGATGTGGCTGAGCCACGAATGGGCACCGATGGCCTCGTCGACCTGCGGCATGGTGTCATGCCGGTAGGAGTCAAGATCGGCCAGTAGCCTGCGTGCCTGATTCTCTTGTGCATCCAGTCCTGTGAGCTGCATGAGGCGCCGGGAATGGTGGCCGGCGTCGACCACTTTTGGTTGGAGCTGCAGCTGTGAGCCGTCTGCAGTTGTCTCGATCGAGTATTCTTCGACGTCGAACCCGAGTTCGTTGAGACGGCGGATCCGCTCGGCTATACGCCAACGCGCTTCTGGGTCAAAGGACTCCTTTCTTGTTAGTTCTTCCCAGAGACCCCGGTAACTGTCCATAATCAGCTCGCTGGTGGCCACGGGGTCCACGTTCTCCTCGATCAGGCCGCCCTCGAGCAGATCCATGAGCTCTCCGGCAATGTTGACGCGGGCTATCTCGAGATCGTATTCACGCTGCCCCCTGGACAACTCCGGGTAGAGCTCGCCCGTTTCAGCATCGACCAGGTACGCGGCGAAAGCGCCCGCATCCCGACGGAATAGCGTGTTCGAGAGGGAAACGTCCCCCCAGTAGAAGCCGATGAGGTGCAGCCGCACCAGCAGTAGGGCTTGGGCATCGATGAGGCGGGTCAGAGTTGTTCGTCGGAGTACCTGAGAAAATACGGCTCGGTACGGCAGCGAGAACTTCAGATGCCGAGTCACCAGTACCGGGTCCAGATCATCGCCAGTGGGCGTTTTTCTCCCGGTGATGACGGCCACTGGTTCCACACATGGGATGTCCAACCGCTGAAGTTTGCGCAGCATGTGATATTCGTGCCGAGCAATGTGCTCGCCTGTTTCTTTGATGGCGATGACGGCCCCGCTCAGGTGGGCAAAGCGCACAATATGCCGGGAAATCCCGCGGGGGAGGGCGGCCAGAGACTCCGCTGGCCACTCCTCCAACGCGATGTCCCACGGAAGCTCCAGTAAGGCGGCGTCTGTACTGGCTGCCGTGATGTTGAGCGAACCCAGCGAACCCAAGGTATTGCCACCCGGTTTCTCACGAGACCGGCGGAGTTTGCCCGGCTGATCGTAGTCAGTGGGCTCGTCCGTCCAATTGGCGTCGTGTCCAGTCATGGCGCCCTCCTGCTCCTTCGATGTGCGGGGACGGTGTTCTAAGCTTCGTCCGCCAGCCGATGACCGCTTGATGAGTCGAAGAGATGCACATGGCCAGAACGTGGACGAACGTACATGGCATCGCCCGGTGCGGGGGGACGTCGTCCGTCTACGCGGGCGGTGATCTCAATATCGGTCCCGTTGACATTGGTGTGTCCGTAGATGTAAGCATCAGCGCCGAGTTCCTCAACGACGTCGACCTCCACCAGCAGACCTTCGCCTTCAGGCACCGTTTCCAGATCCTCCGGGCGCACCCCCAGTGTGACCGTCTGCCCCGTCTTGGTATCGAGCACCTCCTGCCGCACAGGATAAGTCAGTCCACCAAACTGGACGCCGTCGTCGGCTACTGGCAGTTCCAGCAGATTCATGGCGGGAGAACCGATGAAACCCGCGACGAAGATATTCTGTGGACGGTCGTAAAGATTCCTGGGAGTATCAACCTGCTGCAGCACACCGTCTTTCAGAACTGCGACGCGGTCTCCCATGGTCATCGCCTCAACCTGATCGTGCGTGACGTAGACGGTGGTGACGCCCAGCCGGCGGGTGAGGGAGGCTATCTGAGTACGCGTTTGAACACGCAACTTGGCGTCAAGGTTGGATAGTGGCTCATCCATGAGAAACACCTGAGGATTCCGGACAATCGCACGGCCCATGGCGACTCGTTGGCGCTGGCCGCCCGAGAGCGCCATGGGCTTACGGTCCAGGTAGTCCTCAAGATCCAGCAGCTTGGCCGCTACCTGGACCCGCTGTGCACGCTCCTCCTTGGACTTCCCCGCGATTTTCAGAGCAAAGCCCATGTTCTCCGCAACGGACATATGCGGGTAGAGCGCGTAGTTCTGGAAAACCATGGCGATGTCTCGGTCTTTCGGAGCGACGTCCGTGACATCGCGCTCGCCGATCAGGATACGACCGGAGTTGACGTCCTCCAGCCCTGCAAGCATGCGCAGCGACGTGGATTTTCCACAACCGGAGGGGCCTACAAGAACCAGGAATTCGCCGTCGGCTATCTCCAGGTTGAGACCGTCAACAGCCGGTTTTTCTGTTCCAGGGTAGTGCCTGGTGGCATTGTCATACGTTACCGTAGCCAATTTATGTCCCTTCACGGGCAGGTACGTGCCCGACGATCCGTAGTGAATGGAAGTATTTAGTTAGTAATGGCGTGTCTCACGTCACTACACAGAAGTATGGCACGCAACTCAGCGCCCCGTAGCGTCTGCGCGCAGACGGACCAGCTCTTCCAGAACGAGCGTGAACGCGTGGGGTGACTCCACGCGGAAGCGTGCCGCAGTATCACCAGGGCCGACCTTGATGCCGACGTCCTTCTGGCCGAGGGCGCGGAATGCGAATTCGTCTGTCACATCGTCGCCCGCGAACAGGGCCGCCGTCGCGCCAGTCAGGTTCCTCAGCCGCCCCAGTCCCTGCCCCTTGTCTGCTTTGATCACGGACACTTCCAGAACGGACTTGCCATCGCCGAGGTGCAGGCCAGAGATATGCCCCAGCCTTGCACGAGCATCGCCGGTGGCCGCCTCAGCAGCCTCAGGTGAAGCAAGCCGTGTATGAAGGACGACGCCAGCCGGTTTGTATTCTGCAGATGTTCCTTCATGTGCGGAGGCGACGGATTCGATGACGATCGTAGCTTCTTCCAGCGCCCGAGTCTGCTCCGGTTCAAGTGTCAGTGGAGCGGCGTCCGGCCCCGTCCAGGTCTCGGCTCCGTGGCTGCCGATCAACAGAGTCTCAGCCTCCGGTGAGGCAACTTCGCGGAGGCTGCCGAGCGCTCGCCCGGAAATGTACGCTGTCGTTGTCCGCGGCATGTTGGCCAACAGTTTCACCGCGGCCGCGGAACCTGGCAGTGGGCGCGAATCCGCTGCGTGATCCACCAATGGCGCCAGCACGCCGTCAAAGTCCAGGGCAACCAGCAGCGTGTGCGTCTCCGCAAGTTCGCCCAGTGCAACGCGCAAATCCGCAGGAATGCTCGGGACAGAATCAGACATGGTCTTCCTTGGACTGCAGGGCGTTCAAGAAATCCGCGGACCATCGCTCGACGTCGTTCTGCAGCACCTGCTTGCGCATGAGTTTCATCCGTCGGTTGGCCTCCTGCGGGTCCATTTGAATGGCCTCGCAAATGGCTTCCTTGAGGCCGTCGATGTCGTGTGGGTTGACCAATACTGCCTGCCGCAACTGGTCTGCGGCGCCCGTGAATTCGCTGAGGACCAGTGCTCCCTGATTATTGGTGCGCGCTGCCACGTATTCCTTGGCCACGAGGTTCATTCCATCCCGGAGGGCGGTGACCAACATGACGTCCGCCGCCAGGTAGAGGGCTACCATTTCCTCCACCGGATAACTGTGATGCAGGTAGCGGATAGCCGTATTGCGCATGGTGTCGAACATGCCGCTGATATGGCCAACAGCACCTTCTACCTCCTCGCGGAGAATCCGGTACTGTTCCACGCGCTCACGGCTGGGACTGGCCACCTGGATCAAGGACGAATTCTCCACTCTGATTCGGCCGTCTTCGAGGAGCTCACCATAGGCCTTGAGCCTGTGCCCGATTCCCTTGGTGTAATCGAGCCGGTCAACCCCGAGAACCACGACCTTCGGGTCACCGAGCTCCCGCCGGATCTCCCGTGCGCGCTCTCGGACATCCTCGTGCTCCGCCAGGTCCGCGATGCGCTTGACATCGATGGAAATGGGGAACGCCTCGGCACGGGAGAAGTACAGGGTGCGCCATTCCTTGTCCTGGACGTCCACCTGCTGGGCTTTGATGGGATGACCCACATACCGGCGGACGCACCGGAGGAAGTTGCTGGTATCTCCGGTCCGTTGGAAACCCACCAGATCAGCACCGAGCAGGCCCTCCAGAACCTGACGTCGCCATGGAAGTTGCGCGAAGATCTCGACCGGAGGGAAAGGGATGTGGTTGAAGAACCCGATCGTGAGGTCAGGCCGTGTTTCGCGTAGGAGCTTGGGCACCAACTGCAGTTGGTAGTCCTGCACCCACACCGTGGCTCCCTTGGACGCGATCTTTGCGGCGGTCGCCGCGAACCGTTCATTGACGCGCCGGTAGGAGTCCCACCAGTGGCGGTGGAACTCCGGCGGCGCGATCACGTCATGATAAAGCGGCCAGAGCGTAGCGTTGGAGAAACCCTCGTAGTAGTACTCCACCTCGCGCTGGGACAACTCCACCGGGACCAACTGCATGCCGTCCTTACGGAACGGCTCCAATTGCTCGTCAGCGGCACCATGCCAACCTACCCAGGCGCCTTCGGCCTTCTCCATGACGGGCGCCAACGCCGTGACCAGGCCGCCGGGAGAGCGGCGCCAACCCGTAGAGCCGTCGTCGTCCGTTACACGATCCACCGGAAGCCGGTTGGACACAACAATGAACTCGAACTCGCCAAACTCGGGTTGTGTGCTCTCTGCTGGACTCACTGTGCTCCCTTGGGGTGTCTGACATACCTTAGTTCGACTTTAGCCCTTGTGGAAGTGTTCTGTCCGGCCCCGAACCCCGATGGCCAGTTGCTACACGAGCCGCTGTTTCGGGGAGGTTGTCTTCGAAGGGTCCCGTTCAGCGAGGGAGCCGATGGCCTCGTCGATCTTGCTCATGGCCTCGCCGTCGAGTTTCACACCGGATGCCTTGACGTTGGACTCAACCTGCTCCGGCTTCGACGCCCCCATGATGGCCGCTGCGACGTTCTGGTTCTGCAGCACCCAAGCGATAGCGAGCTGCGCCATTGTAATGCCGAGCCCATCCGCGACCGGCTGGAGCTTCTGCACGCCGGTGAGGACGTCGTCGGACATCCACTGCTTGATCATGTCGGCACCACCGCTGGTGTCCGTGGCACGGCTACCGGCCTCGGGCTCCTGACCGGGCTTGTACTTGCCGGTCAATGCGCCCTGGGCCACTGGGGACCACACGATCTGCGAAATGCCCAACTCTTCCGATGCCGGAACAACCTGATCCTCAATGACCCGCCAGAGCATGGAGTACTGCGGCTGGTTGGAAATGAGTTGGATGCCCAGATCCTTCGCCAGGGCGTGACCGGCGCGCAGTTGTTCTGCATCCCACTCGCTCACCCCAATGTAGAGTGCCTTGCCCTGACGGACGACGTCGGCGAACGCCTGCATGGTTTCTTCCAGCGGTGTCTCATGGTCGTAGCGATGGGCCTGGTACAGGTCCACATAGTCAGTGCCGAGGCGGCGGAGCGAGCCGTTGATGGACTCCAGAATGTGTTTGCGCGATAGCCCGGTGTCATTAGGGCCTTTGGGGCCGGTCGGGAAGTAGACCTTCGTGAAAATTTCCAGCGATTCGCGGCGCTCGTCCTTCAGAGCGTCGCCCAGAACTTTCTCAGCAACCGTATTGGCGTACGTGTCAGCTGTGTCGAACGTGGTGATCCCCACATCCAACGCCGCTCGCACACACTGGGTGGCGACGTCGTTCTCCACCTGGGAACCGTGCGTCAACCAGTTGCCGTAAATGATCTCCGAAACCTTGAGCCCGCTATTACCTAGATACCTGAATTCCATGACTCCGATGCTAGCCCTGCTTTCGGGGTGGCGTACAGGTCCGAGTGTTCACCGGGAAGTCACCTGAGCCACTACTCGACGTTCCCTTCCACGCCTACGGTCGGAAATTACCGGACCACTGATCCATCGCCTCCAAGGAGAATAGTTATGTCCAAGTTCCCCGCTGCGGCCCTCGCCGTCGCTCTCACGGCTACGCTCAGCGCCGCCGTCGTACCCGCCGCCACCGCTGCCCCCACCAATGAAATCGTGTCGGACGCGACGTCGTCGCCTCTGCAAGCCAACGAACGCAACGGCAGCTTCGATCTGCAGTCCCACCGTGGCGGGCGGGGTGAGTGGACTGAAGAGTCACTTGCCGCGTTTGCGAACTCTTTGGAGCTGGGGGTGAGCACCCTGGAGCTCGACACGCACCTCACGCAGGACGGGAAAGTTGTGGTGTGGCACGACGACGTGCTGACGCCAGCCAAGTGCGCCGATACTGCTCCAGCGTTCGACGGCGACCCTGAATTTCCGTACGCAGGTGACCGTGTGCGCGAGTTGACGCTGGCGCAGATCCAGACGATGGACTGCGGATACCAGCAGCTGCCGGGCTTCCCCGAACAGGACAATATTGAGGGGAACCGTATTGCCGAACTTGCGGATGTGTACAGCTTGGCCGGGCAGTACAAGGCGAAGAAGGTTCGGTTTAATGTGGAGACCAAGGTGGAGGTTCACGGGCCCGAAGGTCAGGCGGAGATGGAAGTGCTGACGTTGCGTGTGCTGGAGGAAATCCGGTCATCGGGCCAGGGACGCAGGACGACGCTGCAGAGTTTTGACTGGGCGTCCTTGAACCTGGCCCAGCAAGAAATGCCCGGGCTGTCGCTCGTGGCGTTGTCCAGTGGCGACAAGTGGTTGGGCGTTGGCCAGCCGGGGGTCACCGAGCACCTGGGCGGAGCCGATATTGACGACTACGACGGTTCGCTGGCTCTCGCCGCGAGAGCTCTGGGGTACGACGCCGTCTCGCCGACGTGGAAGTCGGTAACGCCGCAAATGATCGCTGAGGCACATTCATTAGGTCTGCCGGTGGTCCCCTGGACTGTCAACGACGCGTCGGAGATGGAACGGCTCATGGATATGGGGGTGGACGGGATCATCACTGATTACCCCACAACGCTGCGTGAAGTCATGGACATGCGGGGGCTGAAGCTACCGAAGGCGTACGCGTTGAGATAGGTCTTTATAGTAACTGGAAACTGTTGCGCCCCCTCATGCGTTGCACGAGGGGCGGTATGTTGTCTGGGATCACCTAAACTTGGTTCGGGCGGCAGGATCGCCCGTGCATGCCCATGATTCAACAGACTCACATGAGGACTTATGACTCCGCAGAACTCCAACACGCCCAGTAAGGCTGAGCGCAATTCCGCTGCACGCGAGCGGGCACGCCAGATCCGCGAAGGTCAGCAGAAGAAGGAAAAGCGCACCAAGACGCTCACCATCTGGGGTGTGGTGTTGGCGGTTGTCGCGATCATCGTCGTTGTGGCCCTGGTTGTGGTCAACAGCATGAAAGCTGAAGTGCCTGATGCCGGCCCTGCGCCTCAGTACGGCAATGAGCACGGTGGCGTGACTCTGATCAAAGACGGTTTCGCGGAAACCCCCGATGTCACGGTGGATCTGACCAGCCTGCCCGCGCAGGGTGATATTGAGGAAGGTGCGCTTCCCCCCGGAATCGAGGCTGCGCCGGACGGCGAGCCAGCACAGATCGTTATTTACGTGGACCTTGGATGTCCCGCCTGTAAGCAGTTCGAGCTGGCGTACGAGGACTACCTGACGGAGCTTGTTGACAGCGGCAAAGCAACAGTTGAATACCGTGTTGTGAACTTCCTGGACCGTGTGTCCAGCACCAATTACTCATCACGGTCTGCCAACGCAGCAATGTGCGTGCTGGATTCGCAACCGGAGAAGTTCAAAGATTACGTCGCTGCACTGTTTGAAAAGCAGCCGGAGGAAGGCGGTGCTGGTCTGGATAATGACACGCTCCGTTCCATCGCTGAAGACGTAGGCGTGGACACCTCGGCCATAGAAGACTGCATGAAGGAGGACACCTACCGCCCGTACGTGAACTACGCAAATGGTGTGTTCAATGTTTACGGAGTTGGCGGAACCCCCGGAGTCTATGTTCAGGGTGTGAAGTACAACTCGCAGGAAGACGGCGACTTCCAGGCCTACGCCGACGCCGCGATCAGTGGCGAAAAGCCCAAGAAGTAGATTGATTTTCGCGTGAATGGGGCCGGTCAGTTTTCCTGCCCGGCCCCATTACGCTAATCTTGTCTAGCTGATACGCGCTCCAACGCCGTCAGCGGCTGCAGTTTATCTGCCGCCACGCCTCCTTAGCTCAGTTGGCCAGAGCACCTGTCTTGTAAACAGGGGGTCGCCGGTTCGAATCCGGCAGGAGGCTCCAGCAAAGAACATCTGACTCGACGTTTCGTGAAAAACGAAACGTCGAGTTTTCTTTTCGTCGCGCTAACCGTTACCAATCCGCCGAGCCTGAAAACAGTATTGAGATTCCGGTGGACGTCTTCGCGACTAACCAAATGTATAAGCCGTAACCACGAATTCGCCGTCGCCGTCATCTTTGCCGTCGCCCACGGGTTGCCCGGCCCAGCCACCGTAAACTCGCTCAACATCGAACCCAGCTCCAACGAGGAGTCGGTGGATGGTCTTCGCGGACCTGAAGTAAAGGGACGCATCGCTGACCAACTCTTCGCCGTCGGGCCACGTGTAGTGGTGCGTGAAGTCAACACGGTCTCCCTCGATAGCCGTCACCTCCGTCCAGATATCAACCGTGTCGCCGTCGTCCAGCGTCACCTGATGTCGAGAGTCGACAGGATTCCAACCCTCCCAAGCCCGGTAGCTGGGATCGCGAGAATCAAAGATCAAGCGCCCGCCCAGGACAAGGGCGCGTGCCACATCGCTGAACGTATCCCCGAACTCGTCGTCACTGAGGAACTGGGCAACATGGGCTGACATAACAGCCGTATCGAAAGCGGAGTCAGAAAGATCTGAGGCAACACCCTCAACCCACGTGACCTTCTCTGAGCCGGCCTTGGTCTGGGCTCTGTCCAGGGACGCACGCGCTGGATCAACACCCGTGACGACATGCCCCGCGGCAGCGAGCGCCAGCGTTACCCGGCCGGTGCCACAGCCAAGATCGAGAACCCGTGATCCCGGGGTCTTATTGGCGAATGCCAAGAAAAACTCGTCATCACGTCCCCACAAGCACTCGACGTCGTAGACCTCGGTCAGTCTCGGGTTGTTGAACTCAGCATTTCGCATACCCTCAGGCTAGCAACGGCTGGGCAGCGCAGAATCAGCACAATGGTTCCGAAAGTAGTGTGGTGCGCCTATTCTTCAGTCAGATAAGCTCTTTTCGGAATGATCTTGCCGAATAGGCCATAGTGCCGCACAATTGAACGCGTAAGGATCGGTAATCGGAAAAATACTTCTGCTCAGGGGGATCGCATGGAAGATGCGGCTGTGGTTGGTCATGCCATCCGCGATGCTCGAAGGAATCTGGGACTGACCCAGACGCAGTTGGCAGAGTTGGTAGGCCTCTCCGATCGAACTATTCGCGATATCGAGAAGGCTGCAGGCGGCCCGAGCTTCACTTCTGTAGTTACCGCCGCTAACGCAGTAGGGCTTCGGCTGGTGGTCAGCTGATGTCCTCAAAAAGTCTTGAGGACTTGCGGTTTGTGGCAGCCGCAGACGTTTACAAAGCTGGACAGATAGCAGGCAAACTACAGCGTACGTCCACCGGGGCCGTCGAATTCCGATACTCGCCCGACTATGAGGGTGCTCCAGTGGCTTCGACTCTGCCGATCGACGAAACAATCCACTGGTCCGGCGTCGGGCTGCCGACGTTCTTCGTTGGGTTGCTGCCCGAGGGGCATCGCCTGACGGTATTGCGCCGAGCGACCAAGACGAGCATGGACGATGAACTGACCCTGCTTTTGGCTGTAGGCGCCGATACGCCAGGGGATGTGCAGGTTGTACCTGCGGGCCAGACGCCGAATCCTCAGGACGCACTTGCTGCCACTGGTCCGTCCGACCTCGACTTTGCGACTCTGGCTAACGTCCCAGACCGTCATGCCATACCCGGCGTCCAGTCCAAGGCGAGCGCAACAATGTTGACCACTCCCTTGGCGGGCCGCGGGCTGCGTTCTATCCTCAAGCTCGACCCTCCAAACCACCCCCACCTCGTGCTCAATGAGGCACTCCATTTGGAGGCGGCCAGATCATTGAAGATTCCGGTAGCGAACGCAGCTGTAGTTCGAGACCGAAATAGACTCCCGGGGCTCCTGATCGAACGGTTCGATCGCGTGAATGACGGCGACAGGTGGCAGAGCCTGAGCATGGAGGATGCCGCGCAGGCCATGGACCTGTTGCCTGCAGCGAAGTATTCCGTCGACGCCGAAAAAGTAGTCGCATCTCTCGTGTCCCTTGTGAGAGCCAAACCCGTGGCGGTGCGGAACTTATACCTGCAGTTCGTGTTTGCCTGGTTGACGGGCAATGGAGACTTGCACGCAAAGAATGTCTCGGTCCTAGCGGACAAGTTGGGCAATTTCACTGTTTCCCCCGTTTACGACATTCCCTGTACCTTGCTCTATAGGGACGAAACCATGGCGTTGCCCGTGGCAGGCCGTACAAACAGGATCCGCGCGCGTCACTGGGCCGAATTCGCGGACGCCATTGGCCTACCGCAAAAGGCAGCACGAAGCGCCAACAGGCTTGCCATGAAGGCCGCTGGATTCGTGGACCTTTCATCGCTTCCGTTTGAAGGCTCACCGTTGAATGGGGCGCAGCGAGAACTCCGGCACCGCCGGGCGCAGCTCGATGGGTAGGCAAACCTCCAGCCCGGAGATCGATAGGATCACCTCATGACCTCCGCGTACCAAGCCATCCCCGCGTTACTGGTGGCATTGGCAATTCTGGTCATTCCAGGCACAGCTGTCATGGTCGTCCTGCGGGTCCGCGGCCTCACGGCGGTGGCGCTCACCCCGGCGATGTCGATTTCGATCGTGGGCGTCAGCGCCGTCGTCGGGCCCCTGATCGGTCTGCGATGGAGCTGGCTGGTGGTCGCCGTCGGGCTGGCCGTAGTGCTCATAGCGCTACTGGTCCTGCGACGGCTGGCGCCGGTCCTGGCCAACGCCGTCGCGAGTACCAAGGTAGAGGCGGGCCCCCTGAAGTGGGCTCTCGCAGGAGTGACGGTTGCGGCCGTGGCGATCACGGCACGGTTCCTGCTCGCCATCGACAATCCCGAGCAGTTTACGCAGAACTACGACACCGTCTTCCACCTGAACTCCGTCCGCTACATTCTCGAGGAGGGGAACGCGTCGTCGTGGTTCGTCAACGAATTCACACGGCCCGACGCTGGTGCGCCAGCGTTCTACCCCGCTGTCTGGCAGGGCCTCGTCAGCCTCCTCATTCAGCTCACCGGCATCAGCATCCCCGTGGCAACCAACGTGATGTGGTTGGCGGGAGCCGCCGTCGTCTGGCCGCTCAGCGCCGTCTTCCTCACCCGCATTCTGGTCGGTGCGCGCCCCGTTGTCCTTGCGGCAGCCGGGGTCCTGAGCGCAGCCTTCGCCGCGTTCCCCTTACTGCTCCTTCAGTACGGCACGGTCTATCCCAACGGGCTGTCAACGTCGCTGCTGCCCATCGGCGTCGCGCTGACCCTGGTGATCCTCAAACAGGGCCGCGAAAGTCCACTGCCCCCTGTCGCCGCCTGGTTGCTGCTGGTCCTTTACCTTCCCTCGCAGGTGCTCTCGCAACCCAACGGCATCTTCTCCATCGCGTTTCTCTTGACTCCGCTGCTGCTGATTCTGTTGGTGCGCTGGCTTCGCGCCGGTTTCGACGTATCCAACAGCAACGGTCGACGCCGGATCCTCCTGGCTCTTGTGATCGCAGCTGTCGGCTCAGTCCTGTTCTTCACGAACCCCACGATTCAAGCATTGGCAACCTGGGCGAATCCGCAGACCATGCCGTTCATCGAGGCACTCTGGCGTGCGGCAGCGAACTTCCCAGTGCCTGCGTGGACGCCAGCCATTGTCCTCACAGCGCTGGTGCTCGGCGGGCTCATCCTGCTCGGCAAACGCGACGGTAGGGGGTGGCTCACCGTCACATGGGTCATGGTGGTCATCGTTTATGGGCTGGCGATCGGATCCGCTAACTCAGTGGGCAACGCACTCATCTCTCCCTGGTACGGCAACCCAGACCGGTTGGCGTCGATCATGCCCGTCATCGGCGTCCCCCTCGCCGCTGTCGGGATCGAATGGCTCGTCAACGCAGCCCACCGCAAATCCGGTTGGGCCGTGTTGAAGAACAACGCGCCGTTCATGGCTATGGCCGCCGCCGTCGTCGTCGCGGCGGCCAGTCCACCGCTGTGGCAACTCAACGCGCGCACCGCCATGGCGTTCACGATCCCCACGACACCCGATGAATCCAAGCAGCTGGACACCGACGAACTTGCGCTACTGGTTCGGCTGGACGAACTAGCCCCCGAAGACGCGGTGCTGGCAAACAACCCGTGGAACGGCTCCGCGCTGGCCGTCGCGCTCGCAGACCGCGACGTCCTGTATCCGTACATGACCATGACCGCGATGGGTGCGGACCGCACGCTGTTGAGTAAACGACTCGACGACGTCGGGACCTCCTCCCGCGTTTGCGACGCAGCTCAGCGGGTAGGTGTGACCCATCTGCTGGACTTTGGCGATGACCTCATCTCTGCCTCCGAAAATGAGGGGGCCCGTGCTTATCCTGGGATTGACGGCGCGGCCGAATCGGGGGCGTTTGAGCTCATCGCTGCTGAAGGACACGCGAAGCTGTACCGGCTGAAGGACTGCGACTAGGCGGTGGAGCGTCACCAGATCGCCCTGTATTTCACGGCCATCGCTGCCGGAGGAGTCATAGGGTGGTTTGTGCCCGGAGCACAGGGCCCACTGGCAAACGTGATCACCCCCGCTCTGGGACTGCTGCTTTACGCAACGTTCCTCGGTGTTCCCTTCGTGAAGATCGGCGCCGCCATTCACGACGGACGTTTCATGGCAGCCATACTGGTGCTGAACTTCCTCATGGTGCCTGCCGTCGTGTTCGGTCTATCCCGCTTTGTCGCCGATGACGTTGCGCTCCTGACGGGCGTGCTGCTGGTGCTGCTGACGCCGTGTATTGACTACGTAATCGTCTTCTCCGGACTGGCCGGTGGAGCCACTGACCGGCTGTTGGCGGCAGCTCCGATCCTCATGCTGACCCAGATGGTCCTCCTACCGGTGTATTTGCTGATGTCCATGGGACCGAATCTTGTGACATCGATCGAGCCGAAACCGTTCATCGAAGCACTCGTTTTTCTGATCATCGTTCCCTTGGCACTGGCTGCTGTAACGCAGCGGTGGGCGCGCAGAGCAGGCACAGGGCGGACCATCATGTCGTTCATACAAGGCCTCATGGTCCCTCTCATGATGCTCACACTGGCCGCCGTCGTCGGTTCCCAGATAGCAGACATCGGTGCGCAGATTGGATCGCTGACGCGCGTTGTCCCGGTCTACATCGCTTTTCTAGTGCTGATGGTTCCGCTCGGGTTATGGGCATCGCGGATAGCTGGCCTGAACGCCGCCAGCGCGACGTCAGTCGTCTTCAGCGGAGCAACGCGCAACTCCCTCGTGGTGCTGCCGCTGGCTCTTGCGCTTCCGGAGTCGCTGAGCCTGGTGCCACTGGTGGTCGTCACGCAGACCATCGTGGAACTCATAGCCATGGTCATCTTCGTGAGGTTGATCCCGCGGCTGGTCTCCCGAAGTAGGGCCCGTTAGTCGCGGCGATGGCCGATCGTTTCAAAATCGCTCCCCGAACGCCCCTGTAACCGGCGGTGGATGGACTGGGCAATACGCTGAGCTTGAATCTTGGCCAACTCCGCTTTTGGTCCCGACCAGTGCTCGTCGACATTCGTGGTCCAGAGGCTGAGCCAACGGTTGAAGTGTTCGGCCCCCAGCGGCGTCTTTTCGTTTAGGTCCAGGTGCTGCTGCAGAGCATTGCGTTTATACAGACCCGCACGGAAGAGTACGGTTTCCCAGAAATCACACATGATCGGCATGTGTTTGGCCAGATCCATCCGAGCCACGTCAATGAAAACAGGGCCTAAGAGTGGGTCCGCGAAAGCCCTCCGATAGAACTCGCTGACCAGCTCATAGACGTCGTCGCGATCCTTGAGATCATGCAGGGCGGTATCCATACCAGTCATTCTACAGTTCGTAGAAAAGGTGTACGTTGGATGACATGAGCACAGCGCCGCTTCCCGCAGAAACACCTCCACGAGCCCCCGAACGCGTATGGGGGACAAACCCCTTCCGCATCCTCGGAACAGCATGGGTCATTGCCGGCGGTCTCGTGGCCGCCGTCACCAGTCCACTACAGTTGGCCCACGGATCCTGGGCGGCGGCCTATCAGGTGCTCGTAGCCGGTGTAGCGCAGAACGCGTTTGGCACCGCCCAGCGCGCACTGGCGCCCGCACCACCGTCGTCGCGCGTTGTTGCAGCCGAACTGCTCACCTGGAATGTTGGCAGCGCAGCGGTTATCGGCGGAACGCTCATCCGCAACCCCTACGTGGTCGACGGCGGAGGACTGCTGCTCGTCATCGCGCTGGCCATTATGATTCGTACCGTCCGCGGCAAGGGGGAGGGCCCCGCATGGGCGCTCTGGCTGTACCGGATCCTGCTGGTGGTGATTCTGGTCAGCATCCCGATCGGCCTGACCCTCGCTCACGTCCGCGCCGGGTAGAGCGGCCCTATCCCGCTTCCATCACGGTCTTCAGCTTCTTCAAAGTGCGCCGGATGTTGCCCTTCTGAAACTCCGCGAAGGTACTGCCTCCGGTCGCAGCCCAGTCGAAAGCCCGGACGAGCAACCGTGGCCAGCGCCGGTTGTCAGTCCACGTTTCCGTGACCAGTGTGCCGCCGTCGGCTGCCTCAAAGAGGTAATCCCACGAAGCAACCCGGCCGCGGATCCGCGGAACCCGCACGCCAATCGCCTCGACCCGGAAAGCAAAGCGCTCGCCGGGATCAGCAACCGTCACTGTGCAACGGGTCACCCAGCCGACTCCTCCGCGCTTATTGGTGCCCTCGAACTCAAGGCCCACTTGGGCCCCGGTGCGCCCGCCAGTGACGGTCGCACCCGTGTTCTCAGAACTCCATTCGCCCATGCGCGTCACATCACTGACTGCTGCATAGACGGATGCGGGGTCCACCGCGATAACAACGCTGTCTGAGACAGCCAAAATTCGGTCCATGTGCGCCAACGTTACCGCCCAGTAGAGGTCTGCGCCCCTCTGTCGTGCAAATCAGGGGCTGTGCAATCGGAAAGCGGCCCATAACCTGCACGACAGACGCGGAACGACAGGCGGGGCGCGATGGACTGAGGCGGACACACGCGGCAGATCCGTCTAACGGTCGCTGTTCTCCGGGTCAAAGTCGCTGAGCGGCGATCCACCAAGGTTCGCCGGGTCATCACTAGCGTCGGCCGCGTCTGGATCGCCGGACTGCGGGAAATCCACATCCTGCGCTGCCTCTCCGATCGTCGGCTCTTCCGGTGGCACCTGCTCTTCGCCATCGCGGTAGCGTTCTTCTTCGGTTTCGTCCCGTAGCTCCTGGTCCGACTCCGGTAGGCCGCCATCTGAGGTTTGCTCACCTTGGATCAGGGGATCCTCATCCCAGTGATCTGGATTGTTCTCCGCAGCTTCCGGATACTGGTCCGGAGCCGCCTCGAGATTGCCATCCAGCGTCCCTGGTTCCACGGCGTCCACACCTTCGTCGGGAATCAGGGGGTCTTCGCCCACCACTGTCAGCTCTTCATCGGGGAGGTTCTGTTCAGTCATCGCTGCACCCTTTCGTGGAAGGAATTGAACGGGGCTGACCACGCAGCCAACCCTTGCCAGTCAGCCTACTGATGATTAAATGATCACGCCATCTCGTACGTGAACCGTCGACCGCTCATACCAGCGACTTCACAGAGCCCGCTGGTATGCTCAAATGCGATGAAACTCCGTTCAGCAACACTCCAGGAAGCCCAGCAGTGGGACCGCCACATCCTCACCAACCCTGACGGCGGGGACCTGCTCCAGAGCACTTTCTTTGCCCAGCAGAAACGGGCCAACGGATGGGTCCCGCGCTACATGGTCTACGAGGCCGAGCACAGCATCTACGCCCTGTTCCTCGTCAAGAAGGTTTATGGCCTGGGCCAGCTCTGGTATTCACCAAAGGGGCCGGGAACGCCCGACGGCGGTCTCTTGAAGGACATCGAGGGAGCCAATGCCGACTACGCACGAAGGCACAAGGACATCTTCCTGTTCACCATGGAACCGGAAGTTCCCGCGGACACGGCTCTGCCGGCGTCGTTCGTCGCTGTGAAGCCCATTCAACCGAACGTGCACACCATCATCGTGGATCTCACACCGAGTGAAGAGGATATTTTCGCAAGCTTTCGCCAGCGCGGTAGGCGGTCCGTCCGCAAAGCAGAGAAGCAAGGCATCACCGCAGAGACGCGTCCAGCGACAGCCGAAACCATGCAGCTGATGTACGCGCTCTACAAAGAGACGGCTGAACGCGGGGGCTTTTACCTGCGTGACTACGCCTACTACGAGCACTTCTGGGGCTCGGCAGCGCAGCAAGGCCGCGGGTCTTTCCACTTCGCCATCAAGGATGGTGAACCCGTCGCCGGCATCTTCGTCACCCACTTTGGTACCAAGGGCCTCTATAAGGACGGCGCCAGCTCGAAGGCTGTCGGCAACTCAGGGGCTCCGTACCTACTGCAGTGGGAAGTCATGAAGCACCTGAAGTCACAGGGCGTCACCAGCTACGACCTCCACGCCACCCCGCCGCCAGAAGCGATGGAAGATAAAGACCATCCCAGCTATGGGCTCGGGCAGTTCAAATCCGGCTTCTCCAACGACATCGTGTCCTACATCGGTACCGTTGATCAGCCCGTCCGGAAAATTCCTTACATGTTCTGGCAGCGGATCGGTCAACGGGCGGCGTTGTCCCTCTCCCACCGAATCCGCCACCGAATCTACTTCTAGACCACCGTTCACCACCACTGACTGATGGGGGCCCGCCTTGGCTCGTTTCGAAGCACGTCACGCCTCGGCCCAGGAGATCGCCGCCTGGGACGAGCACGTCATTGCCAATCCCAATGGCGGCAACATGATGCAGTCACAGCCGTTCCTTGAGGTGAAGCAGGAGCAGGGATGGACGCCCATTCACCTGGTCATCGAGGGCGAAGGGGTAGTTTCCTATAACCCCGTACTGGAGAAGAGCTTTCCCGGTCTCGGGAAGCTCTGGTACATGATCAAGGGCCCAGACACAGCCTTCGGTGAGGACATCCCGGACATGGTGGAAGCGGTAGCTGGACTGGTCCGCCGTGACCGGCTCAGGGTCTTCGCCATCAAAATAGAACCCGACGTCGTCGACTCGGTTGGTGTTCGCGAACAGTGGACAGCCAGGGGGCTGGTGAAGTCTTACAACATTCAGGTCAACGACAGCACAGCCATCCTGGACGTGAGTCTGGACGAGAACCCGTTGCTGCGTACCCTGCATTCACGTGGCCGCAATGCTATCCGCCGGGCCATCCGTGAAGGTGTTGAAGTACGGAACGTGCACGGCAACGAAGAAACCTTCCAATCGATGTACTCCATGATCTGCACCGCGCAGCAGGGCAAACTCTCTGCCATCCCCAGGCCTTATGAGTACTACAAGAGTTTCTGGGAGAAGTTCCTTTCTGCCGGTCTTGGCCGATTCCTGTTCGTCTACGAGGACGGAAAGCCTTCGGTGGGAGCGTTCGTCGTCAAGTACGGAAACAAGGGAACCTACAAGGATGGTGGGTCCGTACCCAACCGGAACCAGTACGGCGATTCGCACCTGCTCCAATGGACAGCGATCAACCAGCTCAAGGCCGAAGGCATCACAGAGTACGACTTCTGTGGCACGCCTCCGGCAGACGATGTGAAAGACAAATCACACCCCCATCACGGCATGGGTTTGTTCAAGACGAGCTTCACCAAGACTGTGACGGACTTCGCGGGCTGCTATGACTTGGTGCTCAGTCCAGTGAAGTACCGTTTGTGGAATACCGTGGGCGAGCGAATTACACGACAACTCTACTGGCGTAAATACCAGCAACCGTTTTACTGACAGACACGGGCCGTCGAAAGGCTGGCCAACCGGAAGAGGTGATCCTGTGAACAACGAAACAGACAACGATCAGGAACGCCCTGCCACGGACAGTCAGCCCAAGGCAGGCCTCATTCCGCGTGTGCCGGCGCCGTCCAGGGTTCAGAAGCCCGAGCCACGGCCAGCTGAGCAGCGGAAACCGGTACGCAAACAGTCCAAGCCGCTGAAACAGGCAAAGTCGGGCAAGACGGTGCGCCCATTGCCCACGGACGCACTGCCTACCACCCCGCACACGGTCAAGCCGGACAAGTCTCAGCTGGCGTCGCGAAGGATGCTGCGCAAACTCGTCCAGGGTGAATCTCCGCCAACCCAGGCGATGAGTATCGTTGAGCGACTCGCCGGAAGCCCGTACTCAAACCCCTTGATCGCACGCAATGGGCCTGATGCCAGCGCTCGTAAAACTCTGGACTTCGCCCTTGGCCTAGCCGAAACCATGTTCCGGTACGGCGCGGGTGCCCTGGAAGTAGAGACAAGCATTATCGCGGTGACCACGGCGTTCGGCCTCGAAAACATCGAAGTCGACATCACCAATCAGTCCGTGGTGTTGAATTACTCGCCCAAGGAGCACACGCCGACGTCGGTCCTGCGCGTCGTCCGGTCGTGGACCAATAACTATGCTGGCCTCACCCAAATTCACCAGTTGGTGACGGACATCATCGATGGTGGGCTCACACGTGTCGAGGCCTCCGAAAGACTGAAAGAGATCACCACACGCACCAAACCCTTCGCTCGTTGGATGGTGACGGCCGCGTTCGGTATCTTCGCCGCAGCGATCGTCGCGTTCATCGGCGGAGGCCTGCTGGGCTCACTCATAGGCTTTGGGATCTGCATGGCGGTGGATCTCGTCTCCCGAACGCTGGGCAAATGGCGTGTTCCCGAGTTCTTCGCTGTTGCGACGTCAGCGGCGCTTGTGACGTTCACCGCCATGGGGTTCTGGTGGCTGAAAGTGGACATCGAGCCTGCACTGGTGGTCTCCGCCGGGATACTTCTCCTCTTGCCAACTGGACGTCTTGTCTCAGCTACCCAGGACGCGATCAACGGTTTCCCCGTCACCGCCGGCGGAAGGTACCTGTCCGCCTTCTTTGTCTTCGCTGGCATTGTCGCCGGAATCGCCGTCGCGCTGGTGGTTGGCCTCATGTTGGGTATAGAGCAGTTGGACGTCATCGTCTCGCAGGGATCCATTTATCCGCTGCCCGTGGTGGTGGTGCTGGTGTTCATAGCGGTGGCCATGATTTGTATCGCGGAACAGACCGACGTGAAACTTGTGCTGCCGACGTCGCTGGTCGGTGTGGCAGGCTACCTGCTGTACTACTGGGTGCTGACGTTGGGCTTCGGATACCGGCTGGCACCAGCCGTAGCTGCTGTTTTCATTGGAATGCTGGCCAGGATCGTGTCGCTGAAACTCGGTGCACCTCAGCTGGTTGTCGCTGTCCCAGCCGTCATGTTCCTCTACCCCGGGCTGACTATCTTCCGCTCCATGTATGACCTGAGCGTGGAATCAGAAGTCATGACCAGCGGCGCCGTCGGGTTGTTCAATGCCTTGACTATCATTCTGGCGATTGCTGGCGGCGTGGTCCTTGGCGACAACTTGGCCAGGCCCTTCACCCGTGGTCTCAGCAGCAACGAACGTCGAAGCAACCGACGCCGCTAGCAGCCCGGGAGCTACTCACGGATCTAACCGCCAGTCCACGGGGTCCCCACCCTGTGCGACCAGCATTTCGTTGACGCGGCTGAACGGCCGCGACCCAAAGAACCCGCGTGCGGCGGACAACGGACTGGGGTGGACGGATTCCACAGTGGGAATATCTTCAAGGAGGGGCGCTAGCTTCTGTGCGTCGCGTCCCCAAAGAATTGCCGCCATTGGTTGACCGGTCCGACGTCGGCTCGTCACCAGTGCACGGACGGCCAGATCTGTCACGTTTTCCCACCCTCGGTTTCGGTGGGAACCGGCATCGCTGACACCAACGGTGAGGCATCGGTTGAGCAGAAGTACCCCCTGCCGAGTCCACCCCGAAAGATCCCCGTGCGGGGCAGTCGAGATCCCCACATCCGTGGCCAACTCGCGGTAGATGTTGTTCAGGCTTCGCGGCAGTGGGCGAACCCCTTTGTTGACAGCGAACGCGAGGCCCACTGAATGCCCCGGTGTGGGGTAAGGATCCTGCCCAACGATGAGAACACGGACCTGTTCCAGCGGTTGCTGAAAGGCGCGCAGAATGTTCTCCGATGACGGCAAGAACGGCCGTCCAGCGTCCAGTTCGCTCTGCAGAAACGCTGCGAGTTCATGCAGCTGAGGTTCCGCGGACGCCATTGGCCCCGCCCATCCGGGCCCAACCACGTCGTCGACTGTTGCCGGGGACGCGAAGAGCAGGGGCGCAGGTTCCTCACTGGGCAGGGTGAAAAGTGCTTCATCGGAGTTCACTCCTCCATCTTGGCCGACTTCTACCGTCTACCGCGAAACGGGCCTACGTTGTTGTACTGCTGAATGACACGTGTGTCATTCGCGATTATCATTGAAGCGGGACAGCTTTGTTCACAAAAGATTTATTCACTACAGGGAAGCGCGGTGCACCATGGCCCAGCCCGAAGCAATCATCCATGAGGATGCCGTTGACCAAGAAAGCCCTCTGAGCGCTCGTGACCAGCAGATGCTCGCCCTGGAGCGGCAGTGGTGGAAGTACGCTGGGGCCAAAGAGCAGGCCATCCGCGAACTGTTTGATCTCTCCGCTACGCGTTACTACCAAATCCTCAACGCCCTCATCGACACAGAGGACGCGCTGGCCCATGACCCCATGTTGGTCAAGAGATTGCGTAGACTACGAACAACCCGGCAGCGCGCCAGAACGGCCCGGCGGTTGGGCCACGAAGCTTAACCTCTAGTCAACGCCTTAAGGACCCTACCGGACATGACCCAGTATCCACGCGACGAGTTCGATAAGGTTCCGGAGTCAACGTCCCGTCAGGGTGTTCACCGCGAACGGCTCGTTACTCCTGGTTCCGGTGGCCTTGGCTTGATCATCACGGTGGGCCTGCTGGCACTGCTTGTGGGACTCGCGGCCTATTTTGTCCTCCCGAGAATGGGGTTGAACGCCGGTGATGACGGCACGGCATCGGTGTCTACAGCACAGACCTCCTCGCCCGCCTCCACGGATTCAGCCAGTGCGTCGGCAAGTGCTTCCGCGAGCGCGGATCCAACCGAGGACCCTCCGGCCAACCCCGAAACGAGCGAACCAGCCGTGGAAGAAAGCGCTGAGCCCACCGAGCCCGCTGCCACGGTCAATAAGAGCCAGTCTGTAGCGGTCATGAACGCGACTGTGGTCCCGGGGCTGGCCAACAGCGCAGCCCAACGCATCAGCGCTAATGGCTGGACTCCTGGAGCCATCACGAACTGGGCTGGACAACCATTGCAGGCGTCGATCATTTACTACAACGGATCTGAGCAGCTACCGAACGCCCAAGCGCTAAGCGCGTTGCTTGGCATCCCAACGCTTGTGGACTCCGCTGCCGTTGGACCTCTTGCCGTTGTCCTGGGACCTGGATTCCAGTAAGTCGCAGCGCCCTCCCACCCAATGGGACATTCCTGCCGTTTTGAGACCTAACAGGAGCGTGGAATGAGCAGTTTTCTGATGGACGGGGCTCAAGTTCGTCTTCGTGACTGGCAGCCAGATAATCTACCTGTCTACCGTGAGTGGCTGCGTCCCTACCAGCAATGGCATCTCTGGGACGGACCGTATTTTCCGCCTCCGCCGCCGCCGCCGTCGGATGCGGAGGCCGACGCCGCCGTCGAACGTCTTGAGCATCACATCACCACCGACGATTGGCCGGATACGCGTACCCGGGTTGTCATCGCGGACAGTGTCACAGACCAGCGCATCGGCATCACAGTGTTCGACGTCGGTACCCGCGGGTGCGGCGTTGGCACAGAAGCGTTGGGGCTCTGGGCGGGCTACCTTTTCGGTGGGACCGATATCCGGCGCCTCGACTACTCCACGTGGTCGGGGAATACGGCCATGTGCAGGGTGGGGCAGAAGCTCGGGTGGAAAGAGGAAGCCCGTTTCCGGGACGCCCGGGTGGTGCGCGGTGAAGTCTTTGATTCCGTGGTGTACGGCATCACGCGGGATGAGTGGCACCGAGCGCGCACGATGACGGTGGGACAAGAACTTTGACAGCCAGCGGCACTACCTCCACTGATGCTGGAAGGGCGCACACCATCTCGCCGTCGGCGTAGACGTTCAACGGTTTGTTGGCGGTGATGGTCACTCTTGAGCCCCGGTCGAAGCTGATGCTGCGTTGTTTCAGGTGCGTGCCGCGGTAGGAGCGCAGGAATGTGGCAATCATGGAGAGAACTCCCGCCCGGCCGAGCGATACCACGTCGAGCAGGCCGTCGTCGGCTTTGGCTTCCGGGCAAATTCGTAGCCCGCCGCCGTACTGGCCCACATTCCCGACGGCGACAAACCAGCCGGAGAACGTCGTCGGCCGGTCATCGGTTGTGACGGTGAATGTCACGTTGCGCCAGTTTAGAATGGCCTTGAGCCCGCCGTAGAGGTACACGAACGGACCGAGGTACAGCCGGGCGTTGTTGCCGTATTCGTTGGCGAGTCCGTCAAATCCGACGTTAGCGACGCCGAAGTATGCTCGCCCATTGATCAGGCCCAGATCGAGTGCCTTGACGTCGAGCGTCGTGAGCGCACGCACGGTTGTCACCGGGTTCAACGGAAGACCGAGCCGGCGGACCGTATCGTTTCCCCTCCCGCCAGCCAGGGGGAGGATGACGGCACCGGAATCGCGCGCTCCGGCTGCGGCCGCTCCGAGGAAACCGTCCCCGCCGAGAACTGCGACGAGATTGCCGGGTTCAGCCTGGCGTGCCTGAGCGGTGGCGTCGTCAAGGCTCTCGGTGATGGTGACAGTGAGGGTGAATCCGACCGCACGCAGGGCACTGGCCGTCTCTGGCCAGAGTTTGAGGCCGCGGCCGCTCCCCGAGACTGGGTTCACCAGAAGCAGAGCCTCGCGGCCAGTGATGGCGGTCATTCGGGCGTCCCTTCGCCATGGGCGTATGGATGGGGGATGCCGGCTGCAAGGGCGATGATCTCTTCTGCCATGGGCTGTGCCTTGGCGGCATCGGCGGGTACCAGAGCCAATCGTGTGCGGCGTTCTAACAGGTCCTCCACGGTAGTGGCGCCTTCGGCGAGCACGCTGAACAGCAGCTCTGCGCCGGTAATGTCGGTGCCCTCGAAGAGTGGCTCTCCCAGCGCTGGATACTGTCGCTGGAGCGCGCAGACGCTGACGGCATCTGTCCCATATTTTTGGATCAGGCGGGCGGGCGCCTGGACGTCGTCGAGCTCGTTCAGTCCGGAGGCTCCCACCAGCGGTAGGGTGCGCGTGTTGCACGTGCGTCCGTAGCCCAGCCGACGAGTCACGACGTCGACGGCGTCCTGTGCCATCCGCCTGTACGTGGTCAGCTTTCCACCGACAACGGTGATGGGCTCGCCAGCGACATCCTGGATGAGATGCCGGCGTGAGATGTCCGCAGTGCCGCGAACGTTGTTCTCATTGGTGGACTGCACCAGCGGCCGCAGCCCGGCGAAGGAGCCGACGACGTCGTCGCGCGTCAACGGGACAGCAAGGGTGGTGTTGACAACGCCGAGGAGGAAGCCGACGTCGTGCTCGGGAACCTGTGGTTGGTGGCCTTCCGCCTGCTGATCCTCTTCGTCCGTCAGCCCAATGTAGACGACGCCGGTGGATTGCGGCAGGACGAACACATACCGGCCAAAGAGACCGGGAACGGCGACGGTGTGCGCGGTGTGCGGGTTACCCAGCCGCTCCGCGCGCACCACGAGATGCGTTCCCCGGCTGGGAGTGATAGTCAGACCTGGCTCAAATTCAGCGGCCCAGACGCCGGTGGCGTTCACCACTGTACGGCCGTGGATCGTTATCGCCTGAGCTGTTCGGGTATCGACCGCGTTCACCGAGGTAGCCGTCATACCGGTGGCTTTGAGGTTGCGGATCACGTGTGCGCCGAGGCCCGCCGCCGTCCGCACAATGCCCAGGACAAGGCGGGCGTCGTCGATCACCTGTCCGTCCCAGTAGAGGATGCCGCGCCGTATCTGATCCGCATCCAGTGCCGGGACCATGGCCGCAACGGCTTGGCGGGACAGGAGTTGTGGTCGGGGGAGTATGGCACCACTCATGCCGGAGAGCCTGCGCAGGACGTCGTAGATGACGACTCCAAGTCCGGCGGTCGCCGCCTCGAGCGGATGCGCCCTGCGGCTGTCGGGGATAATGAATCCCAGCGGATGGACCAGATGTGGCGCGATGCGGCTCATCAGCCAGCGCCGTTCCACCGCGGATTCCCATGCCACCGCAAAGTCCATTTTTGCCAGATAGCGCAGCCCACCATGGACAAGTTTTGAGCTGTAACCGCTGGTTCCTGAGCCGAAGTCGTTGCTTTCGACCAGAGCGACACTGAGTCCCCTGCTTGCAGCGTCGAGGGCAACGCCCGCGCCCGTCACACCTCCGCCCACCACCACAACGTCGACAGTGTGGCTGGCTACGTGATCCAGTGCCAGCTGGCGTGTGGCGTCGTTGATCCACGTTTGATTTTCCGCGGAGTTCGCGTTCATGGAAGTGCCCCAGCCGTCTTGGTGCCGGGCGGCGTCAGATAGCGATCCAGCATTTTCCGCAGTTCCGCAATCGAGTCCTCAAAGGCATCGATCCGGAGTAGCATCCGCGATGAGAGTGCTACTCCCTGCAGGGCTAGCAGCAGTGTTGTGGCAGTCCCGGGCCCGGCTTCGATGGTGCCGTCCGTGACGCCGTCGTCGATCAGAGCACCCAGTTGGTCGAGAATGAGCTGCTGGCTTTTTCCAAACCTGTCCGTCACATACGGGATGAGGAATTCCGGATCGCGCTCGCCGATCGAGGTGAGGAGGTCCGACGTCGCGAAGACGCGGACGCTTTCGACCGCAAAGTGGACGAGTGTTTCGCGTGCCGGACCGGACGGGGATACTACCTGGACAGTGCGCGTGTAAACGCGGAATTCGCGGGTGAGTGCCTGCAGCACTGCGTTCTCCACAGATCCCATTCGCCGGTAGAAGGTCATGCGGGATATGCCTGCGCGGTCCGCGATGTCATTGGCTGTCGTTCGCCTGATTCCATGGAGAATCACTGCGTCTCTGGTGGCGACGAGAAGTTCCTCGTCGGCATCCCGAGTGATACGTTGCGACTTCATGTGTAACACTGTATCTCATGGTGACTAACATCACAGAAGAGGTCGGCCGCTCAGTCTGGTACGGCTGGGGCAACCCAGACAGGGCCAGACCGCTCAGCCCCAGCGCCCGGAAATTTCTGCGGCGAACGTTGAAGCTCACGAGCGTCGACGACGCCCGCCCGCCCGTTGATTGGTCTGGTGCCCGGGTTGGTGCCGTTGCCATTAGCGACGAGGTGCTGAGCGAACTCCGTACTGCGCTCGGCGCGGACCATGTCTCTACCGAATCCGTGGACCGCATCCTCCACTGCGGCGGAAAGAGCACCCCGGACCTCCTGCGCCGCCGCAGCGGAGACGCATTGTACGCGCCCGACGTCGTCGTCTTCCCCGGCAACACCCAAGACGTTCGCGAGATTCTGGACATCAGCCTCCGACGGCGGCTGGCAGTGGTGCCCTTCGGCGGCGGAACCTCCGTGGTGGGCGGGGTAGAGCCCGTGCGCGGCCCGTTTGAAGCCGTCGTCGCACTGGACCTGCGGCGCCTGAACAGCCTCCTGCACATTGACCCGCTGAACCGGACAGCAACCTTCGAGGCCGGCATCAGGGGCCCTGCTATTGAGGCGGCGCTCGAACCGCATGGCTTCACGCTGGGCCACTTTCCCCAGAGCCATCAGCAGGCCACCCTGGGCGGCTACGTCGCCACCCGGTCCGCCGGCCAGGCTTCCACTGGTTACGGCCGGTCCGATGACCTCGTGAAGTCCGTTCACGTCGAAACCCCGGCCGGACCGCTCGACGTCGGATCCTCCGCGCCAGGCACGGCCGCTGGCCCGCAGCTGCTCGACGTCGTCGTCGGAAGCGAAGGCACCCTTGGTGTCATCACGACGGCCACGGTCAAGATCACCCCGAAGCCGGACCACAAGACGTATGGGGCGTGGTCGTTCCCATCGTTCGCCGCTGGAGCCGAGGCGATGAGGCGATTGCAGCACGACGGCGTGCGCGGCGACATGCCGCACGTCTGCCGACTCAGCGATACGGATGAAACGGCGTCGACCTTCAAACTAGGCGGTTGGAAGACCGGTGCGCTCTCGCGGTATCTGGCAGTCCGCGGCCAGAAGACTCCGTCGCTCGCCCTCTTTGTCTGGGAGGGAAGTGCCAGCGAAATCGCTGGCCGTAAGCGCCGGAGCGCCCGGATCCTGAGGGAATCCAGGGGCATAAGATTGGGCCCCATGCCCGCGCTGGCCTGGGAACATGGCCGGTTCAGCGGCCCGTACCTGCGTGATGAGCTGCTGACCCGGGGCATTTACGTTGAAACCGTCGAAACCGCGGCGACGTGGAGCAGGGCGGAACAAACGTATCGGAGCGTGCGCGCCGCGATCCTCGAAGCACTTCGGACGAACGGTGGCGGTGCCTTCGTTCAGACGCACATTTCACATGTGTACTCCGACGGTGTGTCCCTCTACTTCACGTTCCTTGCCGGACTCGAAGATGACGGTTTGGCGCAAAACGCGCGGGTCAAGGAAGTCGCGTCGAGCGCCATCGTGGCAGCAGGCGCAACGATCACGCATCATCACGCCATCGGAATGGACCACTCTCCCTACCTTGAAGCAGAAATCGGTGGGCTGGGCGTGAAAGTCCTGCGTGGCATCAAACATACTCTCGACCCTGACGGCATCATGAATCCGGGAAAACTTATCCCGGCACACAAGGAGGAACAGCAATGAGCAGTACTTTGGGATCTATTGCAGGATCATCAGTTCTGATCACCGGCGCCGCGATGGGCATGGGCAAAATGTACGCTGAACTCGCGGTGAAGGACCATGCCGCGCACGTGATCCTGTGGGATATCAACGCCGAGCTGCTCGAAAAAGCTGCCGCGGAACTATCCGGTCAGGGATCGCAGATCCACCCCTACGTCGTGGACATCAGCCAGCTTGAAGCCATCGAGGCGGCAGCCGAGAAGGTAAGAAACGACGTCGGCAATCCCGACATTCTGTTCAACAACGCTGGAATCATCCGCGGGAAATACTTTTGGGAGCACGACCAGCGCTCAGACATTGCTGCCACCATGGCAATCAATGCGCTGGCCCTCATGCACATCACCCGCGAATTTCTGCCGGGCATGATCGAGGGCGGACGAGCATCCAGGATCGTGAATGTGGCTTCGGCGGCAGGCCTGATCGCGAACCCGCGGATGAGCGTCTACACGTCATCCAAGTGGGCGGTCGTGGGGTGGAGTGACTCGCTGCGGCTGGAACTGAAGCAGGCGGGGCACCACCATATTGCGGTGACCACGTTCTGCCCGGCCTACATCAAGACTGGGATGTTCGAGGGGGTGCGTGGGCCGCTGATGACCCCGCTGATGGAGCCCAAAGCCGTCACAGAGCGCGTGTGGCAAGCCATGAGAGAGGGAGCCCCGATCCTGATGATGCCGTGGACAGTGAAGCTCAGCAAGGCACTGCGCGGAGTCCTCCCGCTTCCCGTCTGGGACATTGTTGCAGACAAGGTGTTTGGCGTGTACAAGTCCATGGAGCACTTCACCGGGCGCAAATAGTTCACTCGTGAGGCGTTATTCCTTGAGCGGAACGCCGCGCGCATCTCGGCGGAACGGCTCTGCGCCAACCAGGATCATGATGCCCTCGATAAAGCCCCACACCGCGCCAACACCAAACGTTACTAACGTTACGACGATCTGCAGGATGCCGATACCTGTGTGACCCAGATAGAAACGGTGAACGCCGAAGCCGCCGAGCAGGATACCAAGCAGCCCGCCAATCAGCTTTGACTTCTGTTCCACGTATGGCTGGCCCGGCATCCCATAGGGCTGCTGGCCGTAAGTGGGCGGCTGTTGCCCGTATTGCTGCTGTTGGCCGTAGGCCGGAGGCTGCTGCCCGTATTGCGGCTGCTGCCCATACTGCTGGCCGTACGGCGGCTGTTGACCGGAGGGTGGGGGCTGTTGCCCGTACTGCTGCTGGCCGGGGGTGGACTGCGGGTTCTCCTGCGGGTTGCCGTACTGGGGCTGCTGATCCTGATCGTCAGGAGTCTGTGACTGGTGGTCGTCCGGAGAGTCCGGGGTGCGTTCTGACATGTTTGTCTCCTAGCTAGTGTTCTTCTGCAAATAACGTATGTCACCTGACAGGCTTTCACCATGGGGACCTTCCCCCATTCTGCCGTCAGGGTTCGTTATCGTCATGCGGGTTGTGGTCCGCCTGAGACGACGAAGATGTACTCCATGGCTTGCACTCGGCAGGGTAGAGTGCTAATTATGGAGTTAGCACTCTCGCGTGTGGACTGCTAAAACTTCACGCGTAAAGTGAACCTGACAGTTCCTGTGGTGAGGGATGGTGTCGGAACGTACAGAGATCGTTCCGGGGCATTCCGTCCGTCGCGGGCACCTCCGGAATTGTCAAGACCTTGCATTGAGGCAGACCTGTCCCTGAAAGGACCCAAGCCGTTATGGCCAAGATCATTGCATTTGATGAAGAGGCGCGTCGCGGCCTCGAGCGTGGGTTGAATATCCTCGCCGATGCCGTCAAGGTAACGCTCGGCCCGCGTGGTCGCAACGTTGTCCTTGAGAAGAAGTGGGGCGCCCCCACGATCACCAACGATGGTGTATCCATCGCCAAGGAAATCGAGCTCGACGATCCTTACGAGAAGATCGGCGCAGAGCTCGTCAAGGAAGTTGCCAAGAAGACGGACGACGTCGCTGGCGATGGCACCACGACCGCAACGGTGCTTGCCCAGGCACTGGTCAAAGAAGGCCTGCGCAACGTCGCAGCCGGCGCTGACCCGCTGTCCCTGAAGCGCGGCATCGAGAAGGCCGTTGAAGCAGTGACACGGGAACTGCTGGCCTCCGCTGTGGAAATCGAGACCAAAGAGCAGATCGCAGCCACCGCTTCGATCTCCGCCGGTGACCCGCAGATCGGTGAGCTGATCGCCGAAGCGCTGGATAAGGTTGGCAAGGAAGGCGTCATCACGGTCGAGGAGTCCAACACCTTCGGCCTTGAGCTGGAACTCACCGAGGGTATGCGCTTCGACAAGGGCTACATCTCCGGTTACTTCGTGACGGACGCAGACCGTCAGGAAACGGTTCTCGAAGATCCGTACATCCTGATCGTCAATTCCAAGATCTCCAACGTGAAGGATCTCGTTGCTGTTCTGGAGAAGGTCATGCAGTCCGGCAAGCCGCTGCTGATCATCGCCGAGGACATCGAAGGCGAAGCACTCGCAACGCTCGTGATCAACAAGATCAAGGGAACGTTCAAGTCGGTCGCCGTCAAGGCTCCGGGCTTCGGCGACCGCCGCAAGGCACAGCTTGCTGACATTGCCATCCTCACCGGTGGCCAGGTCATCGCTGAAGAAGTGGGCCTCAAGCTCGAGAACGCGACGCTGGACCTGCTAGGCAAGGCCCGCAAGGTTGTTGTCACCAAGGACGAGACCACCATCGTTGAAGGTGCCGGAGACGCTGAAGAGATCGCTGGCCGGGTCAACCAGATCCGTGCGGAGATCGAGAACTCGGACTCTGACTACGACCGCGAGAAGCTGCAGGAACGTCTGGCCAAGCTGGCCGGCGGAGTTGCAGTCATCAAGGCTGGTGCCGCAACGGAAGTTGAGCTCAAGGAGCGCAAGCACCGTATCGAGGACGCTGTGCGCAACGCGAAGGCTGCCGTGGAAGAGGGAATCGTCGCCGGTGGCGGCGTTGCCCTGATCCAGGCTGGCAAGACTGCTTTTGAGGGTCTCCAGTTGACGGGCGACGAAGCAACTGGCGCTAACATCGTCCGGGTTGCCATCGACGCACCTCTGAAGCAGATTGCGTTCAACGCGGGCCTGGAGCCAGGCGTTGTTGCAGACAAGGTCCGCGGTCTTCCCGCTGGCCATGGTCTGAACGCTGCAACCGGCGTCTACGAGGACCTGCTCGCCGCAGGCGTCAATGACCCAGTAAAGGTAACGCGCTCCGCTCTGCAGAACGCTGCTTCCATCGCGGGTCTGTTCCTGACCACCGAAGCCGTAGTGGCCGACAAGCCGGAGAAGAACGCTCCTGCTGGCGGTGGCGACGACATGGGTGGCATGGGCGGTATGGGCGGCTTCTAGCCACTCAACCGGTCGGCCAGGCACGGCCTGGCTGCACCATCTGAACACCATAAATGGAGCGTCCCGCATCACGCGGGGCGCTCCTTTGTTTCGTCCTCTCGACATCCCGCGGTCCCATACGCAGAAACGTGGCGGAGGTGCAGATACGTGGTTTCGGCACAACGCCTCTGCACCTCCGCCACGCGTTTGTGGGTACCGGGCATCGGACCGGCAATGCGGGTGTTGAGCGTCACCGCAATCGCGGTTGCGGGCTTCGCGCTGTTCCGTGCACTTAGACGAGACCGATAGCACGCTTTGTCAGCTCCGGGTGGGCGATCTGACGGCTCGCAACCTCACACAGCAGAAGGCCCTCGGTGGGCAAACGGTGTACTGAACCACTTCACCCTGGAAGGCCTTCGTCACGTAATGAGGTCGCCCTCTCGACATCCCGCGGTCCCATACGCAGAAACGTGGCGGAGGTGCAGAGGCGTGGTTTCGGCACAACGCCTCTGCACCTCCGCCACGCGTTTGTGGGTACTGGGGCGTTGTTCCTAATGCATGAACAACTGGGTGTTGGCCTGCTCCGCCTGCGCGTATTGCTGCGATGCCATGGACAGCGCGGAGTTGATGTTGGCGAGGGACTCCTCAACTTTGGCCTGTGTACCGCGCCAATCGGCAATGAGCATCTGAAAGTTGGTGGCCGCTGTACCCTGCCACAGGCCTTCCAACTCCTGAAGGCCGGCCTGCATGGCGTTGACCTCTCCCTGAAGCCGTCCAATAGTGCCCTGAACTGCGCTGCTCTTTACGGCCAGTGCTTCGCTGTCGACGTGAAAAGTTGCCAAGGTGTTTCCTCCAGAAGTAGTTCGTTCCCGTAACTCTCTAGACATTATGGGAGTTGCGGCAGGCCCGAACGTGATTGCGAATATCTGTGGATAAACCCTGCTGTGGAGGACTCGTCACGGGTTGTCGAGCTCGTCGTCGTTAGCTGTGTGAGGCAACCGAATCGACATGGTAGCCCCACCCCCATGGGTTTCCGTGAGGCGCACGCTGCCATCGTGCTGGGCAACAATGGCAGCCACGATGGCCAAGCCAAGACCCGTGCCTCCTGTGCCACGCTGACGCGAGGAATCCGCTCGGTAAAACCGCTCAAAAACCCGTGCGGCATCCTCATCCGAAATACCCGGGCCGTGATCGCGCACCTCGATCACTGAATCCATTCGGTCATCAATCACCGGGGCAACACCCACAGCGATCTCCAGCGGCGTGCCAGACGGCGTGTACCGGAGAGCATTCGTGATCAGATTTCCGATGACTTGCCGGAGTTGGGCTTCATCGCCGGTGGTGGGGGCTGGGGCTGGAACACCGCCATCGAGCCCGATGACCTTGATTTCGCGGTTCTGGGCGCTGGCCCGCGCATCCAGAGCTGCATCGTTACCCAGCAGCATCAGGTCCACTGGACGCACTTCGTGTTTTCGCTGCTCATCCATTCGTGCCAACATCAGCAGGTCCTCAACCAGCTGGCCCATACGTTTGGCCTCACTTTCGATGCGTCCCATAGCCGCATCGACATCTTCCTTCTCTGGAATACCACCATGGCGGTACAGCTCCGAGAAGCCACGGATCGTTACGAGGGGGGTACGCAGCTCGTGCGATGCGTCCGCGACGAACCGCCGCATCTTCTTCTCCGACTGTGTGCGCGAGGCAAACGCCGACTCGATATGGGAGAGCATTGCGTTGAGTGAACGGGAAAGCCTGCCCACTTCTGTACTCGGATTCTCCACGTTCACGCGGCGGGACAGGTCCCCAGCGGCGATCGCCGCGGCAGTCTGCTCCACCCGACGCAACGGCCGAAACTGGCGCGTTACAGCGAGATACGCAACACCTGAGGAAATGACCGTGCTCAGCAAACCGATGCTGAAGAGGAGATTCGCTGTCTTCTCCACGGCGACATCCACCTGATACATAGGAAGAGCTACAACCACGTATCCACCGTTGTCCACGGTGAAGACCCGGGCCCGCCAGCCGCTGCTGTTGGGGGCAGTTCCCGGCACGAAGACACCGGACTGCTCATTCTGCGCAAGTTCTGAAACAACGTACTCATCCATATCCGGAGTGTCACCCTCGCTCGCCGGATAGGTGGTTTTTCGAATCACACCATCAGGGTCCGCCAGCATTCCGTAATAGCGCTGCAGCGATTCGTCGCCGCGGGTCTCGTTGTAGAACAGCGAGTTTGCTACCTGCTGTTTATTGGTCCCGATGTCCGTGTCCAACCCATCAATCAGGTTGTCACGCAGAAGGTTGATGGTTGCCAGGCCAGTGATGCTTACGGTAATCACCATGAGCACGGTCATGATGGCTACGAGTTGGGACCGCAGGGACGCGGACGTCCATCGGTGCATCACAGGGTGGGAATTCCTAGCGTTTTTCGGCCGTGCGCAACAGGTATCCGACACCGCGTTTAGTCTGAATCAGAGCCGGTGAGTCGGAGCTGGCGTCGATCTTGCGGCGAAGGTAGGAAATGTAGGATTCCACGATCGACGCGTCGCCGTTGAAGTCGTACTCCCAGACATGGTCCAAAATCTGGGCTTTGGACAACACGCGGTTGGGGTTCATCATGAGATAGCGCAGGAGCTTAAATTCCGTGGGGGAGAGGTCAATGTTCTTGCCACCTCGGCGAACCTCATGGGCGTCGTCGTCGAGCTCAAGATCGTCAACGCGGATCACGGCGTCGTCATTGTCCTGCGGCTGCGTGCGGCGCAGGACCGCGCGAATTCGGGCCACGACCTCATCGAGGCTGAAGGGCTTGGTGACGTAGTCATCGCCGCCGACGGTGAGGCCCGTGACCTTGTCCTCAGTGTCATCTTTGGCGGTCAGGAACAGGACGGGGAACAGCCTGCCAGCGGCGCGGAGCCTGCGGGTTACGGTGAAACCGTCCATGTCTGGCAGCATGACATCAAGAACCGCGAGGTCAGGGTTGTGTTCCTCAGCGGCGATTAGCGCCTCACGCCCGTTGGCCGCGGCGACGACGTCGAATCCTGCGAATCGTAGGGAAGTGGACAGCAGTTCCCGAATGTTGGGTTCGTCGTCCACTACGAGCAGCTTGGCTTCTGTTCCGGTCTTTTTCACGTGTCCAGTCTCTCTCGTGTTTCTGGGAGTCTCCTGAGAGTTCGCTGTAGGTGAAAGGCTATTCGGTGCCGACGTCCGTCGCGTCCAGTATGCGGTAAGCATATCCCTGCTCGGCCAGGAAGCGCTGGCGTTTGGCAGCAAATTCCTGGTCCAGAGTGTCCCGGGCAACCACTGTGTAGAAGCGTGCTGCCCTGCCGTCTGCCTTCGGCCGCAGCAACCTGCCCAAGCGCTGCGCCTCCTCCTGACGGGAACCGAAGGAGCCGGAGATCTGGATGGCGACGGACGCTTCGGGAAGGTCGATCGAAAAGTTCGCGACCTTGGATACCACCAGGGTGTGAAGTGTTCCTTCGCGGAACTCCTGAAAGAGACGTTGGCGCTCCTTGACCGACGTCTCGCCCTTGATAACCGGCACATTCAAACGATTTCCGATGTCGTCCAGCTGATCAATGTATTGTCCGATCACCAGCAGCTGCTCGCCAGTGTGCGATGCGACGAGCTGTTCGACTACACGGCTCTTGGTTTCCGAGGTCGAGCACAGGCGGTACTTATCGCCGTCGTCGGCCATGGCATATGCCACGCGCTCATCACGAGGTAGGTCAACGCGGACCTCGACACAGTCGGCTGGCGCAATATAACCCTGCGCTTCGATGTCCTTCCACGGCGCGTCATAGCGTTTGGGCCCGATGAGGGAGAAAACCTCTCCCTCACGACCGTCCTCACGGACCAGCGTTGCAGTCAGTCCCAGACGACGGCGCGCCTGGAGGTCCGCGGTCATGCGGAAGATCGGGGCGGGCAGCAAATGAACCTCGTCGTAGACAATGAGTCCCCAGTTATTGGCATCCAGCAGCTCCAGGTGCGGATAGAGCCCGCCGCGACGCAGGGTGAGCACCTGATATGTGGCGATGGTCACGGGACGGACTTCCTTGACGGCACCGGAATACTCCCCGATCTCGTCCTCCGTCAACGACGTGCGCTTCAGCAGTTCTTCCTTCCACTGCCGAGCCGAGACTGTGTTGGTGACCAGGATCAGTGTGGTGGTCTGGCTAGTAGCCATCGCAGCAGCGCCTACGAGTGTTTTACCCGCACCACAGGGCAGGACAACGACGCCGGACCCGCCGGCCCAGAAATTCTCCGTTGCCAGTTTCTGGTACGGACGCAGTTCCCAACCGTCTTCCTTCAGCGCGATCGGATGCGGGGTTCCGTCCACGTATCCAGCGAGGTCTTCGGCGGGCCAACCCAGCTTCAGGAGCAACTGCTTGAGTTGCCCTCGCTGCGAGGACTGCACCACCACGGTCTCGCCGTCGATCCTTGGCCCCAGCAGCGGCTGGATCTTCTTGGCGTGAAGCACTTCTTCCAACACGGGATAATCCGTTGTCCGCAGAACCAGTCCGTGCTGCTCATCCTTCTCCAGCCGCAGCCGACCGTACCGGGACATCGTTTCCTCAATGTCCACGAGAAGAGAATGCGGGACAGGGAATCGTGAATACCGAAGCAATGTGTGCAGCACTTGTTCGGCGTCGAGCCCTGCGGCCCGCGCGTTCCACAGGCCCAACGGCGTCAACCGGTAGCTGTGGACATGCTCGGGTGCCCGCTCGAGTTCGGCAAAGGGCGCGATCGCGTGACGCGCCTCCACGGCTTCCTCGTGGTCCACTTCGAGAAGGATGGTTTTGTCGCTCTGGACAATCAGCGGGCCGTTAGCCATGGGCAGGCGTTCCTCCAGGTGGATCAAGAAGTTCCACGTCCATGACGCGGTGAATGGATACTACGTGCTCGGTCTCGCGTGCCGGATCGAAGACCCTGACGCGACCACCGGACACAGATAGGGGAACAAGTTCGTCTTGCCGCTGATTCCCGGCACGGTCGACGACGCCGATGCGGACTTTGCGTTTCAGCCGGATGGCTTTGCGCAGGGTTTCCAGTCCAAGCAGTTGTTCACTCTCCGCGGCACCAGCGGATGGCCCGGCCGCAGCACCCCTTAGGGTGCGCACCTGGGCGGCGGCGTCGTCGTCCGTTAACTCCCACGGGTTGGTTCGGACGTCCGATGCGGGCGCGCTCTCCGGTGCGTGCGGGCGGCGTCGCGCACCCCCCGACGCGGAATTTCGTCCTAGCGACGCTGCCGTGCCACCAACCCTCGACGTTGTGTAGCCCAAGCTGCGCAGCGTCGCGACGAGTTCATTGGCGCTGGCCGCAGAAACGACGACGGTTGGGGCAATTCGTTCCAAAGCGAGCGTCGTGGTCCGTGCATCGGCGAGGAGCTCCGTCAGCAGATCCGCGTGATCACTGCGCAGATAGCTTCCAGCCTGCCCGACCTTCAGCTGTCCGTGCCTGATCGCTGTGTCCTCCACCAGGTACATCAGCGGTTGGGGGACAGGTGTGGCGGAGCGTTGGGACAGGAACGCGAGAATCGACTCAGAGGTCAGACCCGAGTCCAGCCCGTGCCGTATTGAGGCCTCTGAGAACCGGTAGACCGCCGCTGGGCCCTGACCCTCCGGGGTGGAAATCAGGGCAAGGAACTGCGCGACTTCGGGGTCCAGATAACCCGGGGCAACTGCGGTGAGGTCAGCTTGGACCATGAAATGGCTCAGTGCATCGGGGAGTTCGCTAGCGAGCGTGGCGACGGCGTCGTCGAACTGTTCCGCCTGAACCTGCCGCCCCAGCTCGGTCAGCGCAGAGGACCCGAGCAGTCCTAGATAGGAGGTCTCCAGCAGCATTCCGGGTACCAGCCGCGCGAACCTGCGGTTCAGCCTCGGCTGGTACCAGCTCAGGCGGTCGACGACGGCGGCGCTGTGAAGGATCGCTGGCCCGTCATCCGATGAGCACAGCGAGTCCAATTCGGAGAGGGTCGCGAAGAGGCTCCGACGTACGTGTGGCGCATCCGGCCGTGACGCTTCGGCGGCCAAAGCATTGACCGTTCCCCCGGAGGACACGGCTGTACCGAACAACGACGGCGCTCGGGGGCTCGACAGCCATCCGCGAACGAGCCGCTCCCACTGCCGGCTGCGATCGAGTTCCTGCCAGTTATCGTCAGGTGCGGGAATCCATCGAGAGGTGTCCACATTGAGTTCGATAAGTGACGCCATGGAGGCCAGTTCCAGCAGCCACGCTGTTTCGGGTTGTGGAATCCGAAGTTTCTCCGACAGCCGCCGAACTTCACGGACGCCGACCCCACCGGAGCGCAGAGTGGTGACGGCACCATCGTGCACCAGGTGCAGCAGGTCAGTCACGAGCCGGAGGGTCTCTGCCACGGCGCTGTGAGCAGCATTGTCCCGGCGTGCTGCGGTTGTCCCGGGAAGATCAGGGACGGGCGGGTTCAACCGCAGTCGAGAAATGATGAGATGTCCGCGGGCGGCCTGGCCCACGGCCCTGGGCAACTCGACGTGATCAGCGTCGACGGGGGCCAGTAGCCCGCTCTCGAGCAGCCATTGGATGGTTGCCATGGACTCGCCACGGGGCAGTGTTCCCACCGGGGAGGACGTGAATCGGTGTAGCAGCTCCATGGTGCCGGCAGGCGCAGATTCGCTCACTGCCGCCCAACTGTCCGGCTGGCAGACCCAATGTTGCATGGCGAAGGCAGCAGTTTCAGGTGAATCCGCTTCCTCCAGACTGAAACCGCGGGAACGCAATTTTGCGACGACCCGGACAAGTTTCTGACCAAATTCTGGGTTGGCTACAACAAGAGACGAGTAGGGACGACCAAGGCCAGCGGGGTAGGGCCCGAGTGCTTCCTGCAGGGACGGCACCGGAAGGTAAAATCGGCGTCGATGGTCGCTTTTGGGGGTTCCAGGATGCGCTGGGGCACGGCGGATCAACGCCAGCGAGTGCAGCCGGTCAAGGATGGGATCAAGGCTTTTCGCTGTGGAGCCGCCAATGTAGGGCTTGAGCCAGGAAGCTGTGGTGCTGAGCTGGGATTCCTCGCTCGTGGTGAGCTCGATGGTCTGCAGCGTGTCCATCTCGGGTTCGGTCAACCGCTCTAGAGCACGTTGGACGCTGACTCGCGTGGAAGCTCGTGCCGACAGCGCCGAAAAATCTGGGACGGGAGGAAGCGCCAGATCCGGCCGTGCCAGCAGGAAAGAGCGCAGCTCATCGTCACTACGCGAAATCAAGTCTTCAGCCAAAGCACGGATCGCAGACATTGTCTTAACCGTACCCCTACCGCTATCAATCATGGCACGCCTTAGCCGTTGCAGCGGGCTGATCAGCGGTCAATGCCGGCGGCGGCGCACCAGACCGACAACCACCATCGCAGCCAACACGATAAAAGCAACGGGTAGACAGGTATAGGCCAAGAGCAACAGTCCGGGCCATACCTGCACTCCGACCGCAGCGCTGATGAGCACTGCTACCAGCGACGTCAGGCCAATGGCAGCAAGAACGACGGCGGCAACCGTGCCCGCGCGCAGAATCCGGTCCTGCGGAGCATGTTCGGGCGCAATCTCCGGTGAGCTGTTCGTCATGGCGATAACGCTAACAGCGGACATTCCACCATCAAAGTCACCGTCGGGGGCGCGGACGGGTTAACCTTGGAGGACAGACTTCTCCCGTTCGCGGCTCCTGTCGAAGGGCCGGCACCGATTGCTAGCAGGACTGGGAATGTAGAAAACGCGGCAGCGGGCGTCAACAGCTGCACCCGCATGAGTTAAGAAGAGGTAAGCACAGTGCCAGTTGGCAAGGTCAAATGGTTTGATACCGAAAAAGGTTTCGGGTTCTTGGCGGCCGATGACGGTCAGGAAGTATTCCTGCATGCGTCGGCGCTTCCAGAAGGCGTTAAAGAGGTAAAGCCGGGTACGCGGTTGGAGTTCGGTGTCGCCGATGGCCGGCGTGGTCTGCAGGCGCTGTCGGTCCGCATCCTCGAATCCCAGCCATCCGTCGCGAAGGCCTCGCGGAAAAATGCAGATGACATGGCGATCATCGTCGAAGATCTCATCAAGTTGCTGGACTCCGCCTCCAACGGGTTGCGCAAGGGCCGCTACCCGGAACGTGAGCACGCCCGCAAGGTGGCATCGGTGTTACGCCATGTCGCCGATGAGCTTGACGCTTAGGTAGCAATGACCGATTCAATAGATACGCCAGTATTGGAGGCTGACTCAGTGTTGAAGGCTGATCCAGTGTTGAAGGCTGATCCAGTGTTGGTAACGGAGCCTGCCACTGTGCCTGTCAAGCGACGGGCGCCGCGCAAGCCCAGCAAGCCCGATGCCGTGTTAGCTGCGGCCGTTGATAAGGCCCGCGAGGGTTTACTTGACGTGGTTCCGCAGACGCAGCTCGGTGAGCACATCTCGGTCGCTCCTGAGGCCGATCGGCTGGTCACGCACCGGTTCGCTGCCCGGCTTCCCGGTTATGAGGGCTGGCAGTGGTACGCCACCCTCTCGCGGATGCCCCGGGGAAAGGACGCCAGCGTGTGCGAGGTCGGTCTGCTGCCGTCGGCCGACTCCCTCTTGTCGCCTGAGTGGGTCCCCTGGGCGGATAGAGTTTTGCCCGAAGATGCCGGCGATACTGAGGAAGCCGGTCCGGAAGTCCACGGAGGCAAATAACTTTCTCGGATCCGATTGCGATTGAGGGCGGAAGGAGCACTGACATCTGATGTCCATGTTCCGCTCACTGCAATTCTTCAACTACCGCATCTGGTTCGTCGGCGCGATGGTCTCCAACGTCGGCACGTGGATGCAGCGGACAGCCCAGGACTGGCTCGTCTACGACATCCTTACAGAGCAAGATGCAACGGCCATGGGCATAGTCCTTGCCCTGCAACTTGGACCGCAGTTGCTGCTCGCCCCATGGGCAGGGCTCGTCGCTGACAGCTTTGACCGCCGTCGGATCCTCATGGTCACCCAGATTGCTATGGCACTACTCGGCGTAGCCCTAGGGCTTATGGTGTTGGCCGATACAGCGGTTCTTTGGCACGTGTACGCCTTTGCCCTAGCGCTCGGCGTCGTCTCGGCAGTGGATGCCCCAGCGCGCCAGACGTTCGTGTCCGATGTCGTCCGCGATGACTTCCTACCCAACGCCGTGGCCCTGAACAGTGCTTCCTTCAACGTTGCCCGAATGATCGGTCCCGCGATAGCGGGCCTCCTGATCGTGGCTGTGGGGCCGGGCTGGGTATTCCTGATCAATGCACTCACATTCGGTGCGATGTTGGTCGCGCTGGTAAAGATCAAACAGGATCAGCTGCGCGACGTTCCGAAGGCGCCACCAGGCAAGGGTCGAATACGGGCAGGGCTGCGCTACGTTCGCTACCGACCGGACCTGATCATGGTGCTTGTAGCGATATTCATTATCGGCACATTCGGACTGAACTTTGCGGTTTTCATCGCCGTTATGGCCAGAACTGAATTCGGGCAGGACGCCGGAATCTTCGGTGTCCTTTCCTCCGTGCTGGCCATTGGTTCAGTTGGTGGTTCACTTCTCTCCGCCCGAAGAGATCGGCCACGGCTGCGCTTCATCTTCGGCGCCGCGGGCGCATTCGGGGTCACCTGCGCTTTCGCGGCACTGGCGCCCACCCTCTGGACTTTTGGGCTGGCCCTGATTCCTGTCGGTTTCTGTGCGCTGACCATCATCACCAGCGCCAACGCCTACGTCCAGACGACCACGGACCCGGTCATGCGGGGCAGAGTCATGGCTCTCTACTTCGCGATCTTCCTCGGTGGAACCCCGCTCGGCGCACCTCTGGTGGGTCTCGTGGCGGACCTCGCAGGGCCGCGCTGGAGCCTGGGGGTCGCAGCAGCGGCTGGGCTGTTGACCGCCTTCATTGGATTCGTATGGAAAGTACGTTCGGCGCCTCGAATTGGCGGCGAACCAGTTAGGCCCTAACTGTTTTCCACCACATAGTCGATGCAGTTCAGGAGAGCAGTCACATCCGCTGGCTCGATCGCGGCAAACGTGGCTATCCGCAACTGATTACGTCCCAGCTTGCGATACGGTTCTACATCGACAATCCCGTTGACGCGCAGGGTACGCGCCACTGCTGCCGCATCGACGACGTCGTCAAAGTCCACCGTTGCAATGACATTCGACCGCTGGGACGCGTCGACGACAAAGGGGCTGGCGACGTCGGATGTCTCAGCCCAGTTATAGACGCGTCCGGCCGAATCCGCTGTCCTCGCCGTCGCGAAGGGCAGCCCGCCGTTGCCGTTTAACCATTCGAGCTGGGCGTTGAGCATCACCAGAGTGGACAACGCCGGAGTGTTATAGGTCTGGTTCAACCGCGAGTTATCGATGGCGGTCTGCAGGTTCAGGAAATCAGGGATCCAGCGGCCAGACACATTGATCGACGCGGCGCGCTCCAACGCCGCCGGAGAAAACAGCCCCAGCCACAATCCGCCGTCGGATGCGAAGTTCTTCTGCGGCGCAAAGTAGTAGACGTCCGTTTCGTTGACATCAACGTTCAGCCCGCCTGCCGCTGACGTGGCGTCAATCAAGACCAGAGCGTCGTCGTCGGCGCCCTGCACACGTCTGACGGGCGCGGCCACTCCCGTGGAGGTCTCATTCTGGGGCCAGGCATAAACATCGACGCCGGACTCCGCGCTCGAAAGCGGATGGGACCCAGGTTCGGACGTGATAATCGAGGAATCCTCAAGAAATGGGGCTCTGTTCGTGGCAGCGGCAAACTTTGAGCCGAACTCGCCGAAGGACAGATGCTGGGCTTTGTCGCGAACGAGCCCACATGTGGCCACATCCCAGAACGCGGTTGACCCACCTACGCCGAGAACAACCTCGTAGCCGTCAGGGAGCTGGAACAGCTCACTCAGTCCGTCACGGACCTGACCTACAAGGTGCTTCACCGGCGCTTGTCGATGGGAGGTGCCTATCAGGGTTCGCGACGCCGCTACCAGGGCATCAACCTGGGGTGCACGGACTTTTGACGGGCCGGCCCCAAACCTGCCGTCCGCAGGCAGCAAATCAGCGGGAATTATGGTCGAGGGGAATTCACTCAATGCTGGCTCCAAAAGGGTGTGATGCCGGTGCTGGTGTGGTGAAGTCCATTGTGCACCCGTGGGCGCTGCGAGCCTTCTTTGTTAAGTGGGGGCACTCACCTGACCACCTGAGCCCATGAAGTAACGTAGGGGGCGTGACAGACCTGATTGATACCACAGAGATGTACCTGCGAACCATACTGGAACTGGAGGAGGAGGGCATTGTTGCCCTTCGCGCACGCATAGCCGAGAGGCTGCGCCACTCCGGTCCCACAGTGTCCCAGACGATTGGCAGAATGGAGCGCGACGGACTCGTCATAGTCTCCGGCGACAGGCATCTCGAATTCACCGAGGTCGGCCGCCGTCGGGCGGTGGAAGTGATGCGCAAGCATCGTTTGGCGGAACGGCTCCTCGCGGACGTGATCGGGTTGGACTGGGCCTACGTCCACGAAGAGGCATGCCGCTGGGAACACGTCATGAGTGAACGCGTGGAACGGCGGCTCTTCGATTTGCTGGACCGCCCGAGCGAATCGCCGTACGGTAACCCGATCCCCGGGCTTGAAGCTCTCGGCGGAGCCCCGGCGCCGGATTTCACCTCAGGAGTGGCCAATCTGTCGACCATCATGGCTAGCGGGAATCTTGAGGATACTTATCTGGTGAAACGGCTTTCAGAGCCTATCCAGGTGGAACCGGAGCTGCTCGGGCAGCTGGAGGAGGGTGGGATTAGGCCGGGGGCCACTGTAAGTCTTGAGGCAGTCGGAGACTATGTCTCTGTGCGCGTCCCCGGGGTGGCTGGTGCACTTGAACTTCCGCCCGAGGTGGCTTCCCACATTTTCGTTGCGACCTCCTAGCCCTGCACAGACCCCATGACACCGGCCATAACGAGTGCTATGATCGCTCTCGATAGTGCAGAAGACCTGGCGTAGGATAACAGGATTGTTACGACGGCGTCAGGCAACCTATAGTTGTTCGCGGACGTCGAGACATCGGCGTTACCTTTCCGTCAGCCGAGCCCTGCCAGCGGAAAGCGTTCAGTCAAAAGTTTGGCAGGGGTGGAGGATCCATTTTCGGCGGCCCAGCAATGGTGCCGCCTTGGGGTGAAGTCCCAAAGACCGTCAGCACAACCGTGTGCCGCCGCGTCCAGGGGCCGGGCTACTCTCTAGCCCGAATCCGACAGCTAACTTCGCAGGCGTATCGGAGAGGAAAATATGTCGAAGCACAGGGCTTCGCCGCGTCACGTTGCGCCGGAATCCATGCCGGAACCGCGCCCCCGTGATGCTCATCGGGCGGCTAGGCGTCGTCAGCCCGTGACACCACGCAACACCTACTCATTCACGGGTATTGGACAAAAGGTAGCGATGGTAGCGGCCGTGTCCGGGATCGCCCTCACCGTAGCCTTGCCCACCACAGCAGCAGCCCCCAACGCGGAAGCTGAAGCACCCAAGCCGCAGACGAGCAAGCTGGTTTCCGCTGCATCTACAGCACAAGTCAGCTTTCAAAGGGTTCAGCTCGGCAGCGAATTCGATCCAGAGCGCAAACTAGACTCCATCATGGCCGCGTCCGGTGGGAATCTTGAACTGGCCCAGGCGGAAGGTTCACTCGCCGCACCCCTGAAGACTCTTGAGCCGACGTCGAGCTTTGGATACCGTGGCAGTCCCATCACAGGAATAGCCGAGATGCACTCGGGCCAGGACTTCGCCTCTCCCTGCGGGTCGGATGTACTGGCGGCGGCCTCCGGAGTCGTGAAATCCGCCGGGTGGCATGCTTTCGGCGGTGGTAATCGGGTTGTAGTCGATCACGGCAACGGCTTGGAAACCACGTATAACCACATGTCGGCCATTACCGTCACGGTAGGGCAGCAAGTGGAACGCGGAGACAATGTTGGAGCCAGTGGAAGCACAGGCGCCTCCACAGGGTGTCACTTGCATTTCGAGGTTCTTGTTGACGGCAAAGCCGTCGACCCCAATGGCTGGCTGTGATAAGCAACACGTTCGTTCGTGACCTGAGCGTGACATCATCACGAAACTGTTGTACCGTCTAACTCGTGCCAAATTCGCAAAGATTTGGCACACTCGGACAGATCGCCAAACTCTGCCACTGACCGAGGTCCGTTCGCATAAATCGCATGGCAGAGGCGGGGGAACCAATTTTGGGTCTGGTATCACCAGATCCTTGGGGTTAAGTCGTGGAAGTTCGTCTCGTACGAAAGCCGCGGCCGGGTGACTCCCATCCGAATCCGACAGCTCACCCCGCAGGCATTGGGAGAGGCAACTTCTGTGTCTATTAGTACTATTTCAGGACGCCATCGTGCGGCCACCGTCAAGTCCAGCCCTCTGACTGCCATCTCCAAGGCAGTCTCCTCAAACGCAGGCACAGTGGGCCGTAACGCTGCTGTTATAGCCGCCACGTCGGGGCTCATCCTCACCGCGGGCCTTCCCGCACAAGCTGCTGAGAGCATGGACCGCGAGGCTCTGTCCACCACGGTGCTCAGCCAGACCAGCCTGCAGCCAACCACAGTCTCTGTCCCGGCAACTGCCAAGGTGTCCTTCGAGCGCGAAGCCGCCGTCGTGGCCGAGCCATTTCAGGCTCCGATTGTAGAAACCGAGACTGCACCGGCACAGGTTGTCGAAGCTCCCGAGGCCGTTGAGGCCCCCGCAGCTGAACTGGCCACGGCACCGGCGCAGGCGTCCGAACCTGCACAGCCAGCCGCGCAGGCCGCTCCCGCACCGGAAGCCGCTCCCGCACCGGAAACCAAGGAAGCACCGGCACCCGTAGCTTCCAGCAGCGTCGGCGCAGCCCTCGTTGCTTCGGCATACGGCCAGCTTGGCATCGGGCAGGACTGCACTGCGATGGTCGAGAAAGCTCTGCGGTCCGTCGGTAAGACCGTCGGAGACATCGGCCCGGCCGGCTTCTACGCGTACGGCACTGTCGTGAGCACTCCTGCTCCCGGGGATCTCATGATCCGCCCAGGCCATGTGGCCATCTATGTCGGCAACGGACAGGCCATCAGCGGTGGCTTCAACGGCTTGAACACCGTCCTTCACGATGCATCCGTCCTTTCCGGCTCCACCTTCGTTCGCGTCAGCTAATCCTAGAATCAACCGGAGAAACGAATATGACACCTCGTGCCACTATCTCGCGCCACCGCGCGGACGTTCAGCGGTCAACCCCGCTGACGTCACTGGCGAAAGCCGTCACCTCGAACGCTGGGGGAGTCGGCCGTTCAGCTGCCGTCATCGCAGCAGCTTCGGGTCTTGTGCTGACGTCCGGCGTTGCAGCTAATGCGGCGCCCGTGAGCCCCGATCGCCAGTCCGTCACCACGACGCTGGAAATGCAAGCAGCACCGACCACGGTCACCGTTGCCCCAGACGCCAACGTAAGCTTCGAGCGCCAGGCTGCGGTAGCAGCCGTTGCTGCTCCAGTGGTCGAGGCGCCCGTCGTGCAAGCGGTAGCCAATGAAGTAACTCAGACTCAGCCAGCTGTCGTTGAGCAGGTTGCAGCTCCCGCTGCACCCGCAGCGCAGACGCCTGCTCCGGTCGTTGAAGCGCCTGCCCCCGTCGTCGAAGCTCCGGCTCCTGCTGTTACCTCCGGCGTGGGCGCAACTGTCGCTGCCGCCGCGAAGGCCCAGGTGGGAGTGTCTCAGGACTGCACTCGGCTGGTCAGCAACGCTTTGGCGGCTGCTGGCATCAACTTTCATGGATGGCCGATCGGCTACATGTCTCTCGGCACGGTTGTCGGCGCCGCTCAGGCGCAGCCCGGGGACCTCATCTACTACGACGACGCCGGTGCAGGAGTTCCCCACATCGCCGTATACATCGGTGGCGGCCAGGCCGTACACGGTGGCTTCAATGGCGGGACCACCGCTATTGCACCGGCCGAGCTCGGCTCCGGTGGCGTCTATATCCAACTCGGTGGCTAGAACGTCACAGACTTGTCCAACGAACTCCGTCCACAAGGACGGGGTTCGTTGTGCTTAACGAGCCCGGTGTTAGCGCGACAGCGCTGAACCGTTTACTCTTGCACTGTTGAAGATGCCACCCATGGTGGTGGATCCAACGCCGCCATGTGCGGGCAAGGTTCGGTCAACGGTCAGTATAAAGGGAACGTGTCATGCGCACTCTCGTTCTGAATGCAGGATATGAGCCACTGGCGGTTGTCACCTTCCGCCGGGCGATCGTCCTTGTGCTGACCGGCAAAGCGAGTGTCATTGCGGAAGAGGATGAACCGGTGGTTGGACCCAACGAAATCTTGGCGCGCCCCTCCGTCATCCTGCTCAACAGGTACGTTCGAGTACCCCACCGTAGCGGCACAGAAGTGTCCCGACGCGGCGTGCTCCGGCGCGACAATCACCTCTGCGCCTATTGCGGTAAGCCAGCCTCAACACTTGACCATGTCTTTCCCCGTTCCCGCGGAGGAGGGGACAGCTGGGAGAATCTGGTTGCGTGCTGCCTCCCATGCAACAACCTCAAAGGAAATCGGACCCTCGTCGAAATCGGCTGGCAGCTGCGGTCCCTGCCACGGCCGCCTCGTGGCCGCATGTGGCAGATTCGAGAACTGGAACGCCCCGCACCACGGTGGGTCGAGTTCCTCGAACAGAATCCTGCGGCATAGCAGTGCCCAGTCTCGATGCGATCATTGTTGCGGGTGGTCGTTCCAGCCGGCTCGGCGGAAGCTCCAAGGCTTTGCTGGAATATAAGGGGGTTAGTCTGCTGACCCGGACCGTGACCGCGGTTCAGGATGCTGGGGCTAACCACACAGTCGTCGTCGGCCCGGATGACGTACTGCGCCCACGCTTACCGGGCATCGTCCTTATGACACGTGAAGTCCCACCCTTTTCTGGGCCGGCCGCGGCCATCGGGGCGGGATTGCGTTCACTACTTGAGGCGCGGGGGCACTTGCTTGACTCAGCGTTGGACAGTGACGACATCACCCTGTTGCTAGCGTGCGACATGCCACAAGCGCCGTCCATCGTCCATACCCTGCTGAACGCCGTCGAACTCCGGCCAGGCTTCCATGCCTGGGTGCCGCAAGACCCAAGCGGCAGGGCGCAGTATCTGGCGTGCGCTGTCAGAACGGCGGCCCTCACCGACGCTGTCGGGGCAGCTGGGGACCTGGCTGGCAAGCCAGTAAGAGTTCTCCTTGCTAGTCTGCAGAGGTACACCTTCACCTCCGATTCAACGGCCGACGTGGATACTCCAGCGGACGCCGCGATGTTCGGGATCACGGTGCAGAACGGGACACGTCACTGACGAGGAGCGGATAATGACTGGGCACATTGAGGTACTTGAACCCTGGGTGGAGGAGCTGTTGACCGCTCTTGAGATCGAGGGTACTCCCATAGACATCGAAGCCGTTCTTGATCTAGCTGGCGAAGCCGCGCACCAAATTGTTCGTCCTGCGGCACCGGTGACAACCTTCATCGTGGGCTATGCGGCCGGACTCGCGGCAGCTACGGACCAAGCTACGTCGGTTGTCGCGATGAAGGCTGCTTCGGGGGTGGCCAGTCGTCTCTGCGCCGAACGCGCGGAACGCGCCGGAAACAGCGCGGAATCACCCGCAGCGGAAGAGTAATGAAATGACCGCCAGTTCGTGGCCGTATGCCCGAATAGTCGCCTACAGTGCCTTACGACCACTTGAACCGAAGCAGTATCCACTTGCTGCCTGCGTCGGCGCCGCGGTGGCCGAGGATGTCCATGCTCTCGGGCCAATGCCGCATTACGCATCCTCTGCCATGGACGGGTGGGCTGTGACAGGGGACGGACCCTGGAGGCTGCAGGAGCCAGGCGCGCTGAGCCCCGGGGTGGCGAGCACGATCATCACGGGCGCGCCGATTCCGCAGGGTGCTACAGCAGTGCTCCGTAGTGAGTCGGGAACGGTGACGGACGGCATTCTCAGCCTCAATTCCAGAGCGAAGGCACATGCGCCCTGGGCGGGCCAACACATTCGCCCGGAAGGCACGGAAGCCTCAGCCGGTGAACTGCTGATTCCTCAGGGGACCATCCTGACACCGGCATGGGTGGCGGTAGCGGCAGGCGCCACCCGCGACGAGCTGTGCATCACTCGCATGCCCGTGGTGGACCTGGTCTCCACCGGCGACGAAGTCATCGCTGAAGGAACTCCTTCGGCTGGCCAGGTCCGCGACACGTTCAGTCTGCTATTGCCGGACGCAGTGCGCGGTCTCGGTGCGAGGACGCGCACAGTGCTGCATGTACCGGATGACTCACAGCAGCTCACGGCTGCTCTTCTCCGCCCAGGGGCCGACGTCGTCATCACCACCGGAGGAACTGGAACCTCGAGCGCGGATCACCTGCGGGAGGTTCTTGCCACACTGGGCGCGAACGTCATAGTGCATTCCATAGCCATGAGGCCGGGTCATCCCGCTCTATTGGCACTCCTGCCTGATGGCAGGGCTGTCGTGGGTCTGCCTGGAAATCCGCTCGCTGCCATGATGGCGCTGCTCACCCTCGCCGGACCGTTGATTGCGAGGCTGGCGGGAAGACCGCAGCCAGAGACGCGGAGCTCAGTGTCGGCGTTGGACGTGACGCCGCTGCCGGGGCGTCACCGACTGCTCCCGGCGAAGGAATCGGCGGACGGCGTGACAGCTGTGGAACGCATCGGTTCAGGGATGCTCCGCGGGCTCGCCACCGCAGATTGTGTGCTCGTGGTTCCACCAGAAGGGCTGGTCCGCGGTGCTACCGCACAGGTTATGCATCTGCCGTGGTAGCGGAAGGCTGGCGGGGGTTTCCGCGGCCGCCGTCGGTCCACCAGCTGAAGCCAGTGCGGAGCATCGCAACCGTGGACAGCAACCAGACGATGCCCGCTACCCAAATCCCTGCGTGTCCAATACCGATCATGAAGGCCAGATTTTTCTCAACGCCATAAAACATGCTGGCAACGGAGTACATGCCGAGGGGAAAGACGATGCTCCATAGTGCGGTCTCGTATTTTAGCGGAGCCCTCCGTACGCCGTGGCGCCAGATCCCAAAAATGATGAGCAATGGTATCCACCACAGACCCAGTGCCCAGAGAAGGTAACTCATACCGGAGACGAAAGCTCCGGTGGTGGCCATGATCGGTAGGTCATCCGGTAGAAGCAGAATTCTCGAGCCGGCGAGCACAGAGATTGCGGTTGCGCCCATGTAAATCCAGTAGGTGGGGCTAAGGTTCGTGGGTGAATTCTCGTTGACGAGCATTCTGAGCGTCACCAGGGTGGCCACGAGAAGATAGAGTGCGATTCCGACACCCCATAGACCCACTGCTGCGGGTCCGAGAAGTTCTGGGTGAAAGGACGGTGCTGTGATGGCGGCCGCCGTCGCTACGGACTGCGTGCCGACCACCCAAAGGAACCAACTGCCATTGACATCCGCCATGACGGAGCGCTCGCCGTGTCCGAAGAGGACGAGCGCCGGTAGAAGATAGGTGAGCACCAGCCATACCAGGGCGGCGAATACAAAGAGAGCGATCGCGAACGCGGTGAATTCTGTGCTGCTCAGGTAGGCGCCGAGGACATTCGCGGCGGCGACAATGGTGAAAAACCCAAATGTTTTTGTCGGGTTCTTAACGTCGCTGATGACGCTGGCGCGATAACGGACGAAGCGCCATATAGTGGCGACAGTGAGAAGGAACGCGCCGCCCATAGAACAATAGAAAAGTACCAGAGAGATGACGTCGCGTTCGATGATGCGGAATCCCAGGGCGGTAATAGCGCTTGCCATGACAAATGCGAATGAGGCCGGTGGAAGGTTGCGCATGGCAGCGTCCACCCTCGGCATACTTACAAGCTGGCTCATGTTAATTTTCATCTCCACACATCTACCTTGCCGGTGAACCTTCGTCCACATTCTACGAAGCTAACGGTTGAGTCACAGGCTGGACGTTCCGTTACTGACGCGTGTAATGCCCTTCAATCTGTATCATTATGATCCTTCCAGGAGACGTTCCGTATGCCGCACGCTTGCCCGCGTGGACAATATGAGCTGAATCACATCTAATAATGTGTGCACAACATTTCCGATCCACCGGTTCTGTTGTGCAGCGCCTCTATGAGGTTGTCGGAGCGTGTTCGGCAACCTGCGCTGGAAAGGCACGGGCCGATCCAGCGGGATTGTCCTCGAAAGGATCATTTGATGAAACGTACAGCCAAATCTATTTTCGGCGCCGGGTTGCTTACCGCAGCACTGGCACTGACCGCCTGCGGAGGATCCGACGACGCCGGGCAGAAGAGCGCCGAAGACAAGCCCGTTCAGATCGGCATCACGCAGATTGTCGAGCACGACGCTCTCAACGCTGCTCGCGAAGGCTTCAAGAAGGCACTGAAAGAAAACGGCTATGAGGACGCCGTCTTCGATGAGCAGAACGCCCAGGGCGACCAGGCGACGGCAACAACGATCGCGAGCAAGTTCGCCAGTGACAAGAAGGATCTCATCCTTGCCATTGCAACGCCTACGGCTCAGGCCGCAGCGCAGTCCATCCAAGACATCCCGATCCTCATCACGGCCGTGACCGAGCCCGAAGAAGCGGGTCTTGTAGACAGCTGGGAAGAGCCTGGCGCAAACCTGACCGGCACCAGCGACCTCAACCCGGTTGAAAAGCAGTTGGGCCTCATAACAGAACTGGCCCCGGACGCTAAGAGCATCGGCGTCGTCTACAGCTCCGGTGAAGTGAACTCCGAGGTTCAGGTTGAACTGGCCCGCCAAGCCGCCAAGAAGATGGGGCTGGAGCTGAAGGAAGCTACCGTCACCAACTCCAGTGAAGTGCAGCAGGCAGCCAACTCACTCGACGTCGACGTAATGTACGTCCCCACGGACAACGTTGTTGTTTCGGCTCTGAAGTCAGTTGTCCAGGTCGCCGAGTCCAAGAAGATGCCACTAATAGTGGCTGACACGGGCAGCGTGGAGGGTGGCGGCATCGCAACGTACGGCATCGACTACGAGAAGCTTGGTTACCAGACCGGCATGATGGCCATTAAGGTCCTCGAAGGTGAAGACCCGGCAACCATGCCCATTGAAACCCTTGAAGAGGTCCAGCTGATCCTCAACCCTGCCGCTGCCAAGCGCATGGGCGTCACTATCCCGGACGAGCTGCTTGAAAAGGCCGACCAGGTCATCAAGTAACGCGCCATCGCGCTTGTTTGTTCTGAACCGCGAAATGACAAAGGTAACGCTTAATGATTACAGCTGTTGAATTAGGGCTGATTTACGCGGTAATGGCTCTAGGGGTCTATCTGACCTTCCGCATCCTGAACTTCCCCGATCTGACGATTGACGGGAGTTTCACCACGGGGGCCTCCGTTGCGGCCATCATGATTGTCAACGGAGTGTCCCCGCTCCTGAGTACGGTGGCCGCCTTCGCGGCCGGCCTGATTGCAGGCATCATCACGGGCCTGCTCCATACCAAGGGGAAGATCGACGGTCTCCTGGCCGGAATCTTGACCATGATCGCGTTGTATTCAATCAACCTTCGGATAATGGACGGGAGCGCAAACATACCGCTCCTGCGTGAGGACACGCTGATCACGCCGCTGCGGGAGAATGACTGGCTGGGTTCTTGGCAGTCCATCCTCATTTTCGCCGTTGTTGCACTCCTCGTGAAGTTTTTCCTGGACTGGTTCCTACACACTGATCTCGGCCTTTCCATGCAGGCCACGGGCGATAACCAAGAGATGATCCGAAGCTTCGGCGTCAGTACGGACCGGATGAAAATTCTGGGTCTGGCGCTATCCAATGGATTCGTCGCATTGTGCGGTGCACTCATCGCGCAATATCAGGGATTCTCTGACATCAGTATGGGTATTGGTCTCATCCTCGTTGGTCTGGCATCGGTGATTCTGGGCCAGGCGATTTTCGGAGCGCGTCTGATCATGATCTCCACACTGGCGGTCATTCTGGGGTCCATCCTGTACCGCATCGTCATCTTCGGTGCATTGGAGGTCGGTCTCAACCCCTCGGATATGAAACTTATCTCCGCGCTGTTGGTTGTTGTTGCGCTGGTGATGCCCCAGTGGAAATTTATCAAACGGCTACAGGGGCTGACCACGCTGAAGAAACTGAGCACTAGTGCAAAGGCCAGGGGTAGCTATGTTGGAAGTTAGCGACGTTCGGAAGACGTTCTTTGCCGGTACCGTCAATGAACGGATCGCACTGGATAACGTCTCGCTGAAGCTCGACGCCGGAGACTTCGTCACGGTCATCGGCAGCAACGGCGCCGGTAAGTCGACCCTCCTGAACATCACGTCAGGAAAGCTGAAGCCGGATACAGGGACGGTGAAGATCAACAACAACGATGTCACCAAACTGGATGACTTCCAGCGGGCAAAGTTTATTGGCCGTGTCTTCCAGGACCCCATGGCAGGGTCCTCGCCAACCATGACGATCGAGGAGAACCTGTCGATCGCTCATGGACGGGGAAAAAGGCGGGGTCTGCGCAGGGGAGTGACCAAACGCAAGCGAGAGTTCTTCTGCACAGAATTGGAATCGCTGGAGTTGGGATTGGAAAGCAGGCTCAAGTCCAAGGTTGGTTTGCTCTCCGGCGGGCAACGGCAGGCGCTTTCGCTGCTTATGGCCACCTTCAGCCAGCCGGACATCCTTCTCTTGGATGAGCACACCGCCGCACTGGATCCGCAGCGTGCGGAACTGGTGTCCCGGCTGACCATGGACGTGGTGGAACGCCACAAGCTCACCACCCTCATGGTTACGCACAATATGGAGCAGGCCCTGCGGATGGGGAACCGCCTCATCATGATGCACGAAGGACGCATCATTCTGGACATCGATGAGGAACAGAAGCGGAAAACCACCGTGGAAGATCTCCTCAAGGAGTTCGAGAAAATCCAGGGGAGCAAGTTCGCCGACGATCGGGCGATGCTTCAGTAACGCTGGAAATTTCGTACAGTTGGTACGGGCCTGATCTTTCAGGTCCGCACCAATTGCATGCTCAATGCGAGCAGCCTGACGGCGAGGAGACCGCGTGGGCCGGATGACACAGCGAGTCAAGGTCACCACCTACTCGGCTAATGCCCCTGCACGAAGCGTGCAGGATGTCCTCGCAGCCGAAGAGCCGCTGGAAATCCGTGTGAACGGCCGCTCCTTGAGCATCACTATGCGCACTCCGGGCGACGACTTCGACCTCGTGGCTGGTTTTCTGGTATCTGAGGGCATCATCGGGCATCAGGAGCAGCTCGCGACGATGCGCTTCTGCGCCGGGGAGGACGAAAGCGGCCTCCAGACCTACAACGTCATCGACGCTGAGCTGGCTCCCGGCGTTGAACCTCCATCGAGGAACCTGCATCGGCAGGTCATTACCTCCAGTGCTTGCGGTATTTGCGGAACTGCGTCCATCGATGCTGTGACTCGGAGCTCCAGGTACACACTGAGCCTGGATGAGGTACGGCTCGACGTCGGCACGCTCCTTGGTCTGCCGGACATCCTCCTTGCCAACCAAAAACTTTTTGACCGCACCGGTGGAGTGCACGCGGCCGGGCTCTTCAGTAGCGGAGGGGACCTGCTGTGCCTACGGGAAGACGTGGGCCGCCACAATGCTGTCGACAAGGTCATAGGGTGGGCGCTGCGGGAGGACCTGTTGCCACTGTCGGGGACCGTCCTGCAGGTCTCCGGAAGGGCGTCCTTCGAACTCGTGCAAAAAGCGTTTCTTGCGGGAATCCCCGTCCTCTCGGCCGTCAGCGCGCCGTCGTCGCTCGCCGTAGCGCTGGCAGAAGCCTCTGGCCTCACTCTGGCAGGTTTCAGCAGGGGTGCGCGAGTCAACGTCTACACACATCAAGAGCGGATCACCTCGGGAGGACACTGACGATGTCGGTGCCGGCGAGTAGGCTGGAGTCCGATCAGATGGAGGCCCTTGCATGAGCATGGAAGGCGCGGCCTGGAGTTCCCTTCACCGGATCTCCACCGCCAAGGACAGCAAGAACAAATTCTCGAAGGAAACGTTCAAACGGATCTTCTCCTTCGCTGAACCGTACAAGAACAAACTCATCGCCTTTGTGCTGCTCTCGGTCGTTGGCGCCTTTCTGGCCATCGCCACGCCCGTTCTGGCCGGCGAAGTAGTCAACGCCATCGTTGCCAAGGATCCCGTCGACGTCGTCATCCGGCTCGCCATCATCATTGCGGTAGTGGCGCTGTTGGACGCCGCTGTCAGCATGTTCACCCGGTGGTACTCCTCGCGTGTCGGGGAGGGCGTGATCCTCGACCTCCGCACTGCGGTATTCAACCATGTTCAAAAGATGCCGATAGCTTTCTTCACCCGTACTCGCACCGGTGCCTTGGTAAGCCGGCTGAATAACGACGTCATCGGCGCCCAGCAGGCCTTTAGCGGCGCGCTGTCCGGGGTGGTGAGCAACGTTGTACTGCTGGCGCTGACGCTCATGGTCATGTTGAACACCTCGTGGCTTGTGACACTGCTTGCGGTGATCATGTTGCCGGTCTTTCTCCTGCCCGCGCGGCGGATGGGTCGCCGGCTGGCTGCCCTGCGGAGGGAAGCTGCGGATCACAACTCGGCCATGGGGACGCAGATGACTGAGCGTTTCTCTGCTCCGGGAGCAACACTCGTGAAACTTTTTGGCCGACCTGCTGAGGAGTCGCAGGAGTTCGAGGTCCGGGCCTCGCGGGTGCGTGACATTGGTATCAAGATGGCCATGATGCAGTTCATCTTCGTCGCAGCCCTGATGCTGGTCTCAGCCCTGGCTCTGGCGCTGGTCTATGGACTGGGCGGCTCCCTGGCAATTCAGGGGCAACTGGATGCCGGCGAAGTTGTTACCCTGGCCCTGCTGCTGACGCGTCTTTATGCGCCGCTGACCAACCTGGCCAATGCACGGGTGGAGATCATGAGTGCCCTCGTCAGCTTCGAGCGGGTATTCGAAGTCCTCGATCTGGTTCCTCTGATCCGGGAACGGGACAACGCCCGGGAGGTCCCGGAAGGTCCCGTCGCAGTAGAGTTCGACGACGTGCGATTCGGTTACCCATCGGCGGACAAGGTGTCTCTGGCGTCCCTCGAGGAAGTGTCCACCCTTGATACTCGGGGTGGCGAGGAAGTCCTGCACGGAATTTCCTTCCGGGTTGAGCCTGGGCAGACCGTTGCGCTGGTGGGTTCATCGGGTGCGGGAAAGTCAACCATCGCTCAACTGATGGCCCGACTGTACGACGTTGACGGCGGGACGGTGCGTCTGGCGGGAACCGATATCCGGGACGTCACCTTCCAGTCGCTGCGCGAAACGCTCGGCATGGTCACCCAGGACGGTCACCTCTTCCACGAGACCATCAAATCGAATCTGTTGCTGGCCAACCCGGAAGCCACGGATGAGCTGATTTGGGACGCGCTGCGGCGGGCACGGCTCGAAGCTTTGATCCAATCACTCCCGGATGGGCTGGATACCATGGTAGGGGAGCGAGGATACCGACTGTCCGGCGGAGAGCGTCAGCGCATGACCATTGCGCGGCTGCTGCTGGCAGAACCGCGCGTGGTTATCCTCGACGAGGCGACTGCGGCGCTTGATTCAACGTCGGAAGCTGCGGTGCAAGCGGCCCTGAGCGAAGCGCTGCACGGACGAACAGCTGTCGTCATAGCTCACAGGCTGTCCACCATTCGTTCGGCACATCAGATTCTGGTGGTTGAGGCTGGCGAGATCATTGAGCGGGGTAGCCATTCTCAGCTCTTGGCACTCGGTGGTCGTTACGCCGAATTACACCGCACACAGTTCGCGTCGCAGGACGATGATATTTCTGCGGCTAGCTCCGGGCTGAGGCCTGCGTAGATAAGGGTCCGTCAGGACTTCTCTCCATCCCCATTTCCTTGGCGAGCGGTAACCTCGCGGACGCTGGGAGCGCCCTGGCGATTCCACATGAAGAGTGTCAGGTGCCAAAGCTGCGGCTTCTTGCGTGATGGGTCAATCAAGCCGTGGGCACCTAACCGCTCCAGAGCTTCTCGAACTCGCCATGAGGCGGTGACTCACCTCTCGCGAGAGTCTCCTGCCAGTCTGCCGCCGCCTCCGCAGGGTCAATCCCCAGTGACCTCAGTGCATCATGTTCACGAAGATCAACGATCCAGCCGGCATCGACTTCGAATCTCAGCACCTTGAGGTCGGGAGTGCGATCGTCAGTGTGCGCAATCATTGCAGCGGCGACACCGTCCAGTGAGGCGCTGAGGTAAAGCGTTGGGACGTCCGGTGGAGAATATCGACCAGCGGACCGCGATCCAGCAAGCGCGAGGGCACGGTAGGCAGGATCCACTGCACGATAGAACGAACCTTTCACTGTGCGCATGAGCGGATCGTCCCCGCTTACAACTGGTTGGTCTTGCCGCATCCTTACGCACAGCGGGTATCGAGCCGGTATATCGAGACGTGGCTTCGGGACTCCGCAGTGAATGCGCTGCGGTCCAAGTCTGCCCATCGGGTTTCCAGTTCGAAGCCGGCAAGCCGTGCCATAAGATCGAGCTCACTGGGCCAGATATAGCGGTGCGGTGTACGACTGATCCGCGCCTCCCGCCCGTCTGCCAGGTCCGGACCGAACCTCACGTGATGGGAGATCACCTGCTGGCGAAGCGTGTCATAGGTGTCGACGAGGAGATACCCGGGGTTACTCACCTCGACACTTCCACCGTGGCCCCGTGGTAGCGACCGCAGCTGTGGTACCCATAACTCGATGACGAAGCGCCCACCCGTCTGCAGATGCCGCGCAGCGTTGCGGAAGCACTCGACTTGGTCATGCTGTGTCAGGAGGTTCGCGATGGTGTTGAACACCAGAAAGGCAAGCGTGAAGTTCTTGCCAACTACCTCTGTGGTCATGTCGCCCTGTGTGACGGGAATGCTGCCCTCGTCGACCTTTAGACGCAGCTGAGCGATCATTGCATGGGAGAGCTCGATGCCGCTCACTTCGATCCCCGTCTCCGAGAGAGGAATGGCAACACGGCCGGTGCCGATGGCGAACTCCACCGCTGGACCGCCCTCCGCGAGCTCAGCCAGGACTTCCACCGTGGGGCCTAGAACTCCATCCGAGAACATCGCCTCGCCAGGAGTGTCGTAGTTCTGCGCGGCTTCTACATCCCAGAGCTGCTGTTGATCAACCATCCAATCATCCTTTCGGGCGACCAGCGTCGAGCGCAACCAGGAAACCGACCCCGCAGCTCATCTAGGATCGAAAATCGGCGCCAGGGGTGCGATGTGGATGGGTAGAAGTGCCCACCGTGGTGCCCCCGACCGGAATCGAACCGATGACCTGCCCTTTAGGAGAGGGCCGCTCTATCCTACTGAGCTACGAGGGCGGAATATCCGCACCTATCCTACTATCTGGCTGGCTCAGCTGGGACAACAGTGTCCCTGCCGTGGTGGCTGCGACGCGACAGAATCAGTGCGAGCAAGGCAGCCAGTACGCTGAGGCCCAGCAAGATCCAGCGCGCTACGGTCAACGTGCTGGCCAGGGCGATGGCGCCGTCGTCTGGAGCGGTGGCGCCCAGAAGTGCATCGATGGCGAAGTTCTCCCAGATGTCGATGACGGCAAAGAGGATTGGCGGAAGCCACAGGAGCCGACGCAACCCACGTTTGATCGTATTGCTGCCGATGAGCAGCAACCATACGACCGCAAAGAACAGTGGGAAGAGCAACCCCGCGGTCTTGTGCAGATAGTTGAGCTGACCGCGTGCGTCTTCGTTCATGGCGTTGCGAAGTGACTCGATATAGGCGGGGTCATAGCCGCCGATCAGTGAGTCCGGCATGGCGAGGCCGCCACTGAGTTGCGTCATTTGGTTGAGCGTCAGCAGGTGGAAGTACCAGAACAGAAAGAGGACAGCTACGACGCCGGCTATCAACACGAGGTTCCCGTTGCGCTGGCCCTCCGAGGGGGAGTATGACGACGGAGCGGTGCCTGGGTAGAGCCGAGACTGGAGCCCGGGTGCCGGACGGCTGGGTCGCTCCGCACTGCCATGTTTGGCGGCGCGCTGTGCTGGTGTCTTTCCCATAGGTTTCCAGTATGGCTGATGCGAACGCGTTGGTTGCAATTGATCGTTATAGCAGGCACAACCACAAACGACCAATTTAGGTCTCGGTTTGATTAAGTTGTGCCGTGAATCACATGGCGGGCTTGCGATTGTGTAGCAAATGTCTGTTTCTTGTTAAGTATGTCCTTAGGATCACTCGCACCCCTGGCCAATCCGGCCGACCAAGTTGGTTGGCTATCCGCTCTTGAAGACGGCATCGACGCCGTCTTCAAACCGATCACGGAAGTATTCTCGACAATAGTCTTTTTCCCCATCACCATTGGGGAGATCTCGTTCCCGTTCGTGGTGGCCTGGCTCATCGCAGCTGCCGTCATCTTTACCATCTACTTCGGTTTCATCCAGTTCCGTGGCCTCGGGGTCGCCCTGGACGTTGTCCGCGGAAAGTTCTCAAAACCCTCCGACCCCGGAGAGGTACCCCATTTTCAGGCGCTGACTTCAGCGCTGTCCGGAACAGTCGGTCTCGGCAACATTGCCGGTGTCGGTGCATCCATGGCCCTCGGCGGCCCGGGGGCAACGTTCTGGATGATCCTCGCCGGTCTCCTCGGCATGTGTACCAAATTCGCGGAATGCACCCTCGGTGTGAAATACCGTGAGATCCACGCAGACGGAACTGTCACAGGTGGCCCGTTCAAGTACCTGCCCGTAGCGTTCAGCAAGTTCGGTAAGTGGCCCGCAAAAATTTTGACCGGGATCTTCGCTGCAGCCATTTTGTTCTTCGGCGTTGCCGGCGGCAATATGTTCCAGGCCAACCAGACGTTTGCACAGATTCAGAACGTCACGGGCGGCGAGGACGGCTTCCTCGGAAGCGTCGGCGCCGCGTTCATTTTCGGTATCGTTCTGGCCGCACTCGTTGCGGCAGTAATTCTCGGTGGGATGAAGTCCATCGGCGCTACCACCTCAAAGCTGGTGCCCTCCATGGCCATCGTTTACGTGCTCGCCTGTCTTGTGGTCATCCTGACCAACCTCAGCAACGTTCCGGATGCATTCGCCTCCATTATCAACGGCGCATTCAGCCCCGAAGGTATGGCCGGTGGTGTCATCGGCGTCATGATCGTTGGGTTCCAGCGGGCCGCGTTCTCCAATGAGGCCGGTCTTGGTTCGGCTCCGATTGCCCACTCCACCGTCAAGACGCGCCGCCCGGTGTCGGAGGGCTTCGTGGCGTTGTTCGAACCGCTGGTGGACACCGTGTTGATCTGTACCATGACGGCATTGACCATCATCATCGCAGGAGCTCCCAGCTTCGGCGAAGGAATGGCTCAGGTTCAGGCTGGCGGGGCGACTCCCGACGGCGTGACGCTCACTTCGGATGCGTTTGAAACGGTTATTCCGTGGTTCCCGATCGTCTTGGCCATCGCGGTTGCGCTCTTTGCCTTCTCCACACTGATCACCTGGTCCTATTACGGCCTCAAAGCCTGGGGCTACCTGTTCGGCGAGAGCAAGGTCTCCGAGATCATTTACAAGTGCGTCTTCCTGTTCTTCACCGTTGCAGGTTGTGTGCTGACCTTCGGTCAGGTTCTCACGTTCGCAGACGCCGCACTGTTTGTCTGTGCATTCGTGAACCTGCTCGGTGTGTACATGCTGCTGCCGGTCATCAAGAAGGAAATGAAGGAGTACCTGGCAGACCGCAAGAGCGGAAAGCTATACGACCTCGGCGAGGAAGAGTCAGAGCTCGCCGAAACCAACCGTTAGTTCCATCGCTTCATTACATCGCATCGGGAAGGAAGCCCGCCGGGACCATGGTCCAGGCGGGCTTCCGCTTTAAGCGATGGGGCCTTCGGGCGTGGATGTCAGTGCCACGCCCTACACTGGAAACCACCATGGATATGCTGTTTGACCCCTATGAATCCGCCCCCGCTACCCGCCGCTCCGCCCTGCAGGAACGTGAGACTGACGCAGGCAGTGCCGGCGTGGGCCCCGTTAATGACGTCCCGACTACGCTGCTGCCTGAGGAGTTGCTGGCGGGGCTGAATCCGCAACAGGAGGCCGCCGTGCAGCACAGCGGCTCACCCCTGCTGATTGTTGCTGGCGCAGGATCCGGCAAAACCCGTGTGCTCAGTCACCGGATTGCCTACCTGTTGGCTACCCGGCGTGCTCATCCCGGGCAGATCCTTGCTATCACGTTCACCAATAAGGCCGCGGCGGAAATGCGCGAGCGGATTGAGGCGCTGGTTGGTGATGCAGCGAAGCGCATGTGGATTTCCACCTTCCACTCATCGTGTGTGCGGATCCTGCGGCGGGAAGCACAGAACGTGGGGATGCGCTCTAATTTCTCGATCTATGACTCCGCGGACACGTTGCGGCTCATCACGCTCGTTGCCAAGGGACTGGACCTGGATCCCAAGCGCTTTGCACCAAAGATGATCCAGCACAAAATCTCCGCCCTGAAGAATGAGCTGATCGACGACGAATCATTTGCTTCTACGGCTAACCATTCGGATCCGATTGAGCAGGCGGTCGCTCAGGTCTACTCCGGGTACACGCAGCGCATGCGTCAGGCCAACGCCATGGACTTCGATGACCTGATTGCACAGACCGTCTTCATGTTCCGTGCGTTCCCGGGAGTGGCGGACTATTATCGACGCCGGTTCCGCCATGTGCTGGTGGATGAATATCAGGACACCAACCATGCCCAGTATGCGCTGGTCCGCGCACTTACCGGTGCTGTCGCGGAGAGTGGGGATCCTGAGGCGGAGCTGACTGTCGTGGGCGATTCTGACCAGAGTATCTACGCATTTCGTGGTGCCGATGTCCGCAACATCGTGGAGTTCGAGAAGGACTACCCAAGGGCTCGCACCATCCTGCTGGAACAGAACTACAGGTCCACGCAGACCATTCTCATTGCTGCCAACGCGGTCATTTCGCGCAACCCGGACCGCCCCGACAAGCATTTGTGGACCGCAGAGGGCAACGGGGAAAAGATCGTCGGCTACGTTGGCGAGAATGAGCACGAAGAAGCCCGCTTCATTGCTGACGAGATCGACCGCTTGCAAGATGATGCAAACCTTCGGCCCGGCGACGTCGCTATTTTCTACCGCACCAATGCACAGTCGCGGACCATCGAGGAAATTCTTATGCGGGTGGGCCTGCCATACAAGGTGGTGGGCGGTACCCGGTTCTACGAGCGCAAGGAAATCAAGGATGCGCTTGCGTACCTGCGCGTGCTGGTGAACAAGGATGACGTTGTGAACCTGCGGCGCATCCTCAATGAGCCCAAGCGCGGCATCGGCGACCGCGCGGAGGGAGCCGTGGCCGCGCTGGCGGAACGGGAGCGCATCAGCTTCATGGACGCGCTCCGCAGGGCCGACGAAGCCCCCGGTCTGGCAACCCGCTCACTGAATGCGGTCAACGGCTTCGTGAAGCTGATTGACGACCTCGCAGAGGTTGCAGATGGATCGGGTGCCGCTGCAGCGCTGGAAGCCGTTCTGGAGCAAACCGGTTACCTCGAACAACTGCGGCGAAGCGCGGATCCCCAGGATGAGTCCCGGGTGGAGAACCTCGCCGAGCTCGTGGCCGTCATCCGTGAATACGTGCGTGATAATCAGGACGGAACGCTGGGAGACTTCCTGGAGCAGGTGGCTCTCGTCGCTGATGCAGACCAGATCCCGGATATGCCCGAAGGGTCATCAGAGGAGATTGCTGCGGCCGTTGAGGAATCCAGAAGGCAGGGGGTTGTCACCCTGATGACTCTGCATACCGCTAAGGGCCTCGAATTTCCTGTTGTCTTCCTGACTGGTCTGGAACAGGGCATCTTCCCGCACCAACGATCCGCCACGGATCCCAAAGAGCTCGCGGAGGAGCGCAGATTGGCGTACGTGGGCTTGACCCGTGCGCGGCAACGCCTGTACCTGACGCGCTCGGAAGTCCGGAGCATGTGGGGCCAGAGCCAGTACAACCCTGCAAGCCAGTTCCTCTCCGAAGTGCCCGAAGCGCTCATCGATTGGAAGCGTGAAGGTACTGAAAAACCATCGTGGGGCGGCGGTACCACCACGAGCCGATATGGAGGCTCTCACTGGGGCACAGGGTCAGGTGGGGCAGCCCCGGATACAAGTCCGCGCCGCTCCGCCGTCGGGCGTGTTCAACCGCAGAAGGAGGTCATCTCCGTCAGCGTTGGCGACAAGGTGAACCACACGTCCTTCGGAAATGGAACTGTCATCGGTCTTGAAGGTTCTGGGGACAAGACGGTGGCGAAGGTCAAGTTCGACATCGGAGACAAGCGGCTGCTGCTACGGTATGCGCCGTTGGTCAAAGTTGATCAGTGACTTAGCCGGTTCGCGGCGAAAGCTTGGGGGAGAACGTTGAAGGCCAGGGCGCGCATGCACGCGGATCGAATCAGGCCCATTCTCGTGTTGGCGTGCCTGCTGCTGGCTATGCTCACCGGGTGTGTCCAAGTGCCAACGGGAAATGCCTCACCCACCAGCCAGAGCCCTGAGCAGTCACCCAAGGAGCAACTTCTTTCCATGAAAGAGGTTGATTACGAATCACTATCCGCGGATCAGGATGCACTCCCGCTGGCGTTCCTCTCCATGGACCGTAATGCCTACTGCGTCATCGGGCCCAAACAGGGCGGGGTGTTGCAGAACCCCGTTGATCCACTGATGGGTTCAGGGGAAAAGGACGACACCAAACTTGAGGTCGCGGCGGTCTACTGTGAGTTCGCAACCTATCCCGAGCCCGCGGAAATTGCCGATGACTGCAACGGGACGAACCTGGGTTTCAAGGGCGGAACCATGATGCTGACCGCCAAGGATGCTACGTACGGAGGCTGCCGGGTAGGAGTGACGGTGATGGAATCAGAATTCGGTCCTGGCGCAACACCCTCTGATGGGCCCGTGGCTTCCCTGCCGCTCCTGCGTCAAGGGAATGCCGTGGAAGCTGGCGGGTACCGTTGCGGTGATAACGGTGCGGGCATGATCTGCATGGAGCTCGACAGCGGACTCGGTTTTCACGTTTCCGGGGACGAGTACATAATCTTTGGCAAAGCGCCTACCAAATAAAGTGTCATTTCTACAACCGATAGAAGAAGTGGGTGGTGTGTGCTTCATCACTAAAGCGGTAGTCTGGGGACGGCCCCAGACGCCAAGGGACTAATGTTCGGTAAGTAAACCTACTTCGACGTAGAAGGACGCAAGCCCGTGGACCTGTTTGAATATCAGGCGCGCGATTTGTTCGAGGCGCACGGAGTACCCGTGCTTGCCGGCATCGTGGCGCACACACCCGAAGAAGCAAAAGCAGCAGCCGAAAAGATTGGCGGCGTAGTTGTCGTCAAGGCCCAGGTGAAGGTCGGAGGCCGCGGTAAAGCTGGCGGTGTGAAGGTCGCAAAGACACCTGATGAGGCCTTTGAGCACGCGTCAAACATCCTCGGAATGGATATCAAAGGCCATACCGTCAACACCATCATGATCGCCCAGGGCGCAGACATCGCTGAGGAGTACTACTTCTCCGTGCTGCTGGACCGGGCAAATCGTAATTACCTCGCCATGTGCTCTGTTGAAGGCGGCGTGGAAATCGAAGTGCTCGCTGTCGAACGTCCGGACGCGTTGGCCAAGGTAGCCATTGACCCCGCTGTGGGGATTGACCGGGCCAAGGCCGATGAAATCGTTGCAGAAGCCGGTTTCGCCGAGGAGCTGCGCGACGACGTCGCCAAGGCAATTCTGAAGCTGTGGGATGTCTTCACCAAGGAAGACGCCACGCTCGTTGAGGTCAACCCGCTCGTCAAGACCGGATCCGGTGAAATCCTTGCCCTCGACGGCAAGGTATCCCTGGATGAGAATGCTGAGTTCCGTCAGGAAGGCCACGCGGCCCTTGAGGACAAGGACGCCACGGACCCGCTCGAAGCGAAGGCAAAGGCTGCAGGCCTGAACTACGTGAAGCTCGACGGCGAGGTTGGTGTCATCGGAAACGGTGCCGGTCTGGTCATGTCCACGCTCGACGTCGTCGCCTATGCCGGTGAAGCACACGGGGGCGTGAAGCCAGCCAACTTCCTGGACATCGGCGGTGGAGCCTCGGCTGAGGTCATGTCGGCAGGTCTGGACGTCATCCTGAACGACGACCAGGTCAAGTCCGTCTTCGTCAACGTCTTCGGCGGCATCACCGCATGCGACGCTGTGGCAACGGGAATCGTCAAGGCGCTTGAAATCTTGGGCGACGAAGCCGACAAGCCCCTGGTTGTCCGCCTCGACGGCAACAACGTGGAGGAAGGCCGTCGGATCCTTGCTGCAGCAAATCACCCGTTGGTAACTCTTGCCACCACCATGGACGAAGGCGCCAACAAGGCTGCCGAGCTGGCCGCGTAGAAAGTAAAGGTTTCGAGAATGTCTATCTATCTCAACAAAGACTCCAAGGTGATTGTCCAGGGCATCACCGGGGGCGAAGGCACCAAGCACACTGCGCTGATGCTCAAGGCCGGCACCCAAGTTGTTGGTGGCGTTAACGCCCGCAAGGCCGGAACCGAAGTGACCCACGGTGACGTGACGCTGCCGGTTTTCGGTACGGTCAGCGAGGCCATCGAAAAGACGTCCGCGGATGTCTCAATCGTTTTTGTGCCGCCAGCCTTCACCAAGGACGCGGTCATGGAGGCCATCGACGCAGGTATCGGCCTTATCGTGGTCATCACCGAGGGCGTACCCGTCCAGGATTCCGCTGAGTTCTGGGCCCACGCCCAGTCCAAGAAGGACGCCAACGGCAAGCAGGTTAGTCGTATTATCGGTCCAAACTGCCCCGGCATCATTACCCCCGGCGAAGCACTCGTTGGCATCACGCCCAACAACATCACTGGCAAAGGCGGCGTCGGTCTGGTTTCCAAGTCCGGCACCTTGACCTACCAGATGATGTACGAACTGCGCGATCTCGGATTCTCCACGGCCATCGGTATTGGTGGTGACCCGGTCATCGGGACCACTCACATCGACGCCCTGGAAGCTTTTGAAGCTGACCCGGAGACCAAGGCAATTGTGATGATCGGTGAAATTGGCGGCGACGCCGAAGAGCGTGCCGCCGAGTTCATCAAGGCCAACGTCACCAAGCCTGTTGTTGGCTACGTTGCCGGGTTCACCGCTCCGGAGGGCAAAACCATGGGCCACGCAGGTGCCATCGTTTCGGGCTCTGCTGGAACGGCCCAGGCCAAGAAGGAAGCTCTCGAAGCTGCCGGTGTGAAGGTTGGCAAGACGCCGTCCGAGACAGCGCAGCTGCTGCGGGACATCTACGCAACCCTCTAAATTCGCTGTTGCATGCACTGTGCCCGCTGAGTCCAATGACTCCGCGGGCACGGTTGTTCCTGGGAACTAAAGGCGGGGATCAAGCAATGACGCCGCCAAAGAGTAAGCCCAGAAGATAAGTTGCTGCCGCTGCGCCGAGCCCAATAGCGAGCTGGCGCAATCCGCGCTTCATCGGGGATGCGCCCGAGAGAAGCCCTACAACCCCACCAGTGCCCAAGAGTGCCAGACCGACCAGAACGCATGAGACGGTAACCGCAGCCAGGCCAGACATACCGAAAATATAGGGTAAGACGGGAATGATGGCGCCGGAAGCGAAGAAGCAGAAGCTCGCCGCAGCTGCTCCTATCCCGGTGCCCACTGCCTCGTGGTCATCGCCCTCGTCCAACTGATCTGGACGGAGCGACAGGCTGGGGTCGCAGTCGCAGTTGTGGACCCCCATGCGTTCGGCAGCTCTGTGCTCAGCATTCTCAAGCGACATCCCACGTGCCCGGTAAACCAACACCAGCTCATTCGCCTCGATGTCCAGTGACTTCGCGGCGGACAGGGTGATCTGCGTGGGCTTCGATGCGCTAAGCAGCTCGCGTTGTGAACCGACCGACACGTACTCACCGGCGGCCATCGACAGCGCTCCGGCCAAGAGCCCAGCGAAGCCGCTGAAAAGGATGAAGGCGCTCGAGGCACCTGTCGCGCCGATACCCATGACCAGCGCGAGGTTACTCACCAGGCCGTCGTTGGCGCCGAACACCGCCGCTCGAAAGTTACCGGACAAGCGGTTGCGCCCCCGCGTTGCCAGTGCACGGACTACCTCCTCGTGAATTTTCTCATCTGCAGCCATACCGGCCGTGGCATCCGCGTCCTTGGTGTACGGAGAGTCACTCTCCGCCCGCTGGGCCAGAGCGAGGACAAAAACAAAACCGAAATGACGGGCTAGGAACCGCAGCACGACCCGGCGCTGTGAGGGCCGGTGTCGTCCCGGCCCGTGCTCACCCAACAACTGACGCCAATGGTCTTCGTGGCGTCCTTCCGCGTCCGCCAGCGCTAGAAGAATGTCTCGCTCCTCGCCCTGACGGCGCTGCGCGAGGTCCCGGTAGAGGGCGGCCTCAGCCTTTTCATCAGCAAGATAACGGCGCCAACGGCTGATCTCGGCTGGTGTTGGATCCCGGCGCTCGTGATCGAGGGCTGGCATGGGTGGCACAGATAACTCCTGAGTTTGACGAGGATGATCAATTCTACCAACCGGCCGGGTCCCTCTGAATTTTGTGGAACCGAACCGCTAGAGTCAGACAAGTGAGTAAAGATGAAATTCGCATCGGCGAACCCGTCCTGGAAAAGTCCCCCGCAGAGGGCAGAAGCACGAGCTCCATGTGGGGCGACAGCCTGGGCAAGGCGGGTCTGCGCTCTGCCCAGATCCTCCTGATCCTCTCCGTCGCGGTCATCTCGATCTACGGGCTGCTACAAGTCAAACTCGTGGTCATCCCACTGCTGCTTGCCCTGATCCTCGCAGCCGCCATCGGACCAGTGGTGCAGTGGCTGCATAGCAAGGGATGGCCCAGCGCGCTGGCAACCGGAACGTCGTTCCTCCTGCTGTTGGCAGTATTCGGTGGCGTAGTCGCTGGCATTGTCGTTGCCATCCGGAGCGAAATGGACACTCTTGTCTCTCAAGCGGTCGAGGGCTTCGACCAGCTCGTGGCATTCGCTCAGAACGGCCCCATACCCCTTGACAGCACGGCGATTGAAGACGCCAAGAACGCGGCTGTCGACTTCTTGACCAGCAGCACGGTGGGGAACACCGCCCTGGCCGGACTGTCCGTGGCCACCAGCATCATCACAGGGTTTCTACTCATGGCAGTGGTGCTGTTTTTCTTTTTGAAAGACGGCGAGAAGATCTGGGGCTTCTTCCTCCGCCTGTTCAAGGGCGCGCAGCAGGACAAAGCGCGGGTAGCAGGCTATCGAACCATGGAAGTCCTCGGTGGTTACGTTCGTGGAACAGCCCTGATTGCTCTTGTGGACGCCGTCTTCATCGGTGGTGCCCTCTTCTTCCTTGGGGTACCGCTAGCGTTGCCGTTGGCGGTCATCGTTTTTGTCAGTGCTTTCATCCCCATCGTCGGCGCGACGGTGGCCAGCGTGCTCGCAGCACTGGTGGCGCTCGTGGCCAACGGACCGTTCGTGGCGCTGATGGTCATCATCGTGGCTATCGTTGTGAACCAGTTGGAGGGAAACCTTCTTCAGCCCGTGGTCATGGGTAAGTCACTGAGTATTCATGCATTGGTTATTCTGCTAGCACTGACCGCGGGAACCATCCTGGCCGGAATTATCGGCGCCATCCTGGCGGTGCCGATCACCGCCGTCGCTTGGGCCGTGATCAAGGTGTGGACTGGCGAAGATGAGGGCACACCGGAAGTCCGCGGCAAGACGAAAAAGTTCACGGACTCTGACGACAGCAGCGACGGAGGCATCAAGGCAGCGGCGAAATTCGCCGAAGCCGAGGTGCACCAGAGCTAACGCCCTCTTTCTGTTCAGGCTGACTGCAGGAAAAGCGTGTAGGACGGCCAGCATAGGAGCCAGACGCAGCTACGGTGACAACTAACTCGGCCCGATCATGAATCCAGACGGTGGGTCGCACAGCACAGCTCAGGGTGTGGGCAAGATGCTCAGGATCTGCTACCAACCAACTTTGCCAATTGCCTCCCGCTGTGAAGCTGACCGTGCCGCGGCTCAGGTCCACAACAGGCAGCACCGGAACAGAGTGTGTGGATGGGGCAGGTAACCGGGCGCCTGCAGGGGCCGTCGTCGAACTGGTCAGGGTGGGAGCGAACATGTCGCGGGCCTTCCGATTGCTCTTGCCCGCACCAGTGAATTGAAGTGCAGGCCGCTTCCTCATCCGAACCACCCGTAAGCATGGGGTTGGTGCGCGGCCAGTCGGAGCTTGGCGCCGCATCTCTTGAAGCTTCCTTTACCCTACCGTCATCCGATTCCGAGTGCACAGGCCCGGGGCCGTCGCGGGTATGCTCGGAAAACAGTCAGTCGAAGTGCCGGAAAGGGGAATTGATGAAGGCCCTCCCCGTGGAGACGAGCAACGCGCCCATCGCCATCGGGCCGCACATCCGTGCCGCGCGTCAGGCGCATCGGATGACTATCGGTCAGGTCGCCGAGGCCACCGGCCTGACCAAGGGATTTCTCTCCCGCGTTGAGCGGAACCTGACCTCGCCGTCGGTCGCTTCGCTGGTAACACTGTGCCAGGTGCTCTCCATTTCCATTGGCGACCTGTTTGCCGTTCCGGAAACACATCACACACGCTGGGCCGAAGCGCCTCACGTCAGTCTGGGTGGAACCGGAATCGACGAAAGGCTGGTCACGGCCCATTCAGAGAGACGACTGCAAGTGATACGGGCCGTCGTTGAACCGCACGGGCGCGGGGAGTCGGAGCTATATACGGTGGACTGCGACGTTGAGGTCCTCCACGTGGCGTCAGGACGGCTGACGCTGATTCTTGCCAATGAAAATTACGAGTTGGAGGCGGGAGACACCGTCACGTTCCCTGGCCGTGAACCGCATTCGTGGTCCAATCCGTGGGATGAGGAGGCTGTTGTTCTGTGGACCCTTGTACACCCTTCCGGCCAAGGATAGCCGTCTCGAAAGACATGACCGCCACAGGCACGTAAAATAGCCTCGAGGCAACTGTTGATGCTTATCAGAAAACAATCCGGCGTTCGACGCCGTGGGCTCCAAGGCCCGGAACGGAGTTCATTCCGATGGAAGAAATACGCGTCACCGAGAACGGCAACGTGGGACCAATCGACTCCTCGCGGATCCCGCGATACGCCGGTGCAGCCACGTTCGCCCGCCTTCCACGCCTGGATCAGGTAGAACATGCGGATATCGCCGTCGTCGGTGTGCCCTTTGACACCGGTGTTTCCTACCGTCCTGGAGCCCGTTTCGGCGCGAACCACGTCCGCGAATCCTCCCGCCTCCTGCGCCCCTATAACCCGGCACAGGATGTGTCACCGTTCGCGAATGTCCAGGTGGCCGACGCCGGCGACATGGCCGTGAATCCCTTCAACATCAATGAAGCGATCGAAGAGGTTCAGCAGAACGCGCTGGACCTCACGGCGAAGGGGACCTCGCTCGTCACCCTCGGCGGCGATCACACCATTGCCTTGCCGTTGCTGCGCGCTGCAACTGAGCGCGCTGGACAACCCGTGGCCATGCTTCACTTCGACGCACACCTTGATACGTGGGACACCTACTTCGGAGCGGAATACACGCACGGAACACCCTTCCGACGCGCGGTCGAAGAAGGAATCCTGGACACCGAAGCAATCTCCCACGTTGGCACCCGCGGACCGCTCTACGGCAAGAAGGACTTGGAGGACGACCGTCGGTTCGGCTTCGGAATCGTCACCTCCTCGGATGTCTTCAGGCAGGGCGTGGACGAAGTCATCGCCAAACTGCGCGATCGGATCGGTAATCGTCCCCTTTACATCTCCGTAGACATCGATGTCCTGGATCCGGCCCATGCGCCCGGAACCGGAACACCGGAAGCCGGCGGAATGACGAGCCGTGAACTGTTGGAAATCATCCGCGGGATGCGCGGCATGAACCTGGTGGGGGCCGACGTCGTCGAAGTTGCTCCTGCCTATGACCACGCGGAAATTACAGGTATCGCCGCCTCGCACGTGGCGTACGATCTCGTGACACTCCTGGCCGATAAGGCCACCGACACCAGCGACGGGAAAAAGTAGATGGACACTATTGACAGCGGCACCGTGGCTCCGGCTGAGCCCGTAGGAAATGCGGAAGCGACATCAGGTCAGCGAAACGGCGGAGACCTCGTCGTCGAAACACTTGCCGCCCTCGGCGCGCGAACGGTCTTCGGCATTCCGGGCCAGCATGCACTCGGCCTTTTCGACGCGCTCTCGCGCTCCAGCCTCGAATTTGTATCCTCCCGCGTGGAAAACAACTCGGCGTTTGCTGCGGATGGATACTCCCGCGCTACCGGCGAGGTCGGCGTTCTGTTTCTTTCCACTGGCCCCGGCGCGTTGACGTCGCTCGCTGGCCTGCAGGAAGCCTATGCAACTGGTGTACCGGTAGTTGTCGTGGCAAGCCAGATCCCGCTCGAAGGGCTGGGAGCCCGCCGTAAGGGCATGCTGCACCAACTCGATGATCAGAAGGCATCGGCGGCGAACGTGACCAAGAGTCAGCGGTTGGTCCAGTACGCTTCCGGCATTCCCTCAGCCATTCAGGACGCCTGGACTGAAGCGATTTCCTCCCCGCAGGGACCTGTCTGGGTGGAAGTACCACAGGACGTGTTGCTCGATGTCACCATGGTGCCACAGGTCGAAGACGCCCTCGCCGAGCCCTTCGATAACCCACCGCGTGTGGAACTCACCCGCGAAGCTGTTGCCTGGCTCTCTGAAGCAAAGCGGCCGGCAATCATCGCCGGCGGTGGAACCCGCAGAGGCCATGCCGAGAAACAACTGCTCTCCATCGCCGAGAAGCTGCGGGCGCCGGTGCTGTGCTCACCCGGAGGCAACGGGGCGTTTCCCTGGAAGCATCCCCTGTCCCTGCAGTCATGGGCTGAGGATCGCTACGTGACCGAGGTACTCGAGGACGCAGATGTCCTCGTCGTTATCGGATCCTCCCTCGGTGAGGTGACGTCCAACTACTTCACGCTCGAACCACGTGGCCGGATCATCCAGATCGACGCCGAACCGCGCGTCCTGGAATCCAACCGCCCTGCACTCGGGATCCGCGCCGACGCCGGCCAGGCGCTCAGTGCCCTCGACGACGCCCTGGGGACTCCGGGACTTGCCGACTGGCACGGGCGTACCCCGGAAGAGGTTGTCACCGAAACACTCGCCAAAGTGGAATCTCGTCTAGACTCACAGGGTCTCTCCAAGGAACGAAAGTTCATGGCAGACATCCGCGCAGCAGTGCCAGAGCGCATGCAGACGTTCTGGGATATGACGATCTCCGCCTACTGGGCATGGAGCTGCTGGGATTCCCGGACCGGAGAATTCCACTCCGCCCAGGGTGCCGGTGGGCTGGGCTATGGATTCCCGGGCGCTATCGGCGGGGCCGTCGGTGCCGGTGAACGCGTCCTGGCCGTTGCCGGTGACGGTTCCGCGATGTACTCGATCGCTGAACTGGCCACGGCAAAGCAGCATAATCTACCGGTTACCTGGCTCATTGTTGACGACGGCGGTTACGGAATCCTGCGCGAATACATGGTCGGCGCCTTCGGTAAGGCAACAGCAACAGAGCTTGCACGGCCGGACTTCGTCAAGCTGGCCGAAGCCTTCGGTGTTCCGGCGCGGCGGGTCGCTCCCGAGGACATCCAGGGTGCACTCGAGGAAAGCTTCGCTGGAGACGGGCCCAACGTCGTCGTCGTCGAAACGCTCCTGAGGATGTTTGAACCGACCCACATGTAGCTCCCACCTCTCCCACCAAATGAGTCATTCCGGCCGTTTTGGGACGAGTGAAGGCTATCAGCAGCGCTGTTCCTCCATTAGGGTCTGACCATGACTGAACAGCAGCAGACGGACGTAATTGTTGTTGGCGCCGGGCTCGCAGGGCTTGTTGCCACGGCTGAACTGGCGTCAGCGGGGCGCCGGGTTATTCTCGTGGATCAAGAGAATCAGCTCGGCGGTCAGGCCTGGTGGTCCTTCGGTGGTCTTTTCCTCGTGAACACCCCTGAGCAGCGCCGTTTGGGGGTCAAAGACTCCGCAGAGCTGGCGTGGCAGGACTGGCTCGGTACCGCGGGGCACAGGCCCCGGTATCGTCGAGCCTTTCGAACGGGACGTTCAGGAAGCCGTTGCCCAGGGACGAGTCACTCTGGCCCTGCGACACCGTGTCCAGAGCCTCATCCTAGAGGACGGCGTGGTCACGGGCGTACGCGGCACTGTCCTGCAGCCGACGACGGCCAGCCGCGGGGAGGCTACCAGCCGGGAAGCTGTGGGAGACTTCGAATTCCGTGCCGGGGCCGTCGTCATGACCTCGGGTGGAATCGGCGGTAACTCCGATATCGTGCGCGAGGCGTGGCCGAAGCGTCTTGGAAATCCGCCGAAGCACATGATCGCAGGTGTGCCCGAGCACGTGGACGGATCCGGGATTCAGCTGACACAACGGGCAGGCGGCCGTGTCATCAATCCCGACCGGATGTGGCACTACGTTGAGGGCGTCAAGAACCACTCCCCCATCTGGAAGAACCACGGGATCCGGATCCTGCCGGGACCGTCCTCGCTCTGGCTTGACGCAACGGGCAAGAGGCTGCCTGCGCCTCTTTTCCCCGGGTTCGATACGCTCGGGTCATTGGAATACCTCAGAAAAACAGGCCACGATCACAGCTGGTTCATCCTCAATGCCCGAATCATCGAGAAAGAGTTCGCGCTCTCTGGATCGGAGCAGAATCCAGATCTCACGGGGCGGTCCGTCAAGGAGGTTCTGGGTAGAGTGCGTCCAGGTCCGACGGCGCCGGTCCAGGCGTTCATCGACCGCGGCGAGGACTTCGTTCAGGCCACCACCCTGGAAGAACTAGTCAGCCGCATGAATGCGCTGGAACCCCAGGGGCCGTTGCTCGACATCGGGCACATCTCGGCAGTGGTCCACGCCAGAGACAGGGACGTGGTCAACACTTTCGGCAAAGACGCGCAGATCGCGGCGATCCGGAGCGCACGCGGTTTCCTGGGGGACAAGTTGATGCGCTCGGTTGCGCCACACCAACTACTCGATCCGAAGGCAGGCCCGCTGATCGCCGTCAGACTGCACGTCATCACGCGGAAGACGCTCGGCGGCCTCGAAACGGATCTTGCCGGACGCGTGCTGGCCGAGGGTGGCGCGCCGATTCCAGGACTTTTCGCCGCGGGGGAGGCGTCCGGGTTCGGCGGCGGCGGAATGCATGGCTACCGGTCGCTTGAGGGGACGTTCCTCGACGGGTGCCTCTTCAGCGGGCGGGCGGCGGGTCGGGCCGCGGCGGCTGCGGTCGGCTGAGAAATACCAGCGCGAGGTCACCCCCTAGCCTTCGAAATCACCCCGCACAGGAGGATCTAGGGCGACTAGGGGTGACCTCGGGCGGTGAGTGCTCCGCGCTAGTGCATCGTGAAGCGCCGCGCCACAATCAGTCCAACGGGTCCGGCGCCGATCGCGGCTGCCATGATCCGGTTTCTGGCGGCCAGAACGCGTGCTGGCAGCGGACGTCCCAACATCATGTTGAGGTGAGCCTGACGGGACGCAACCACGGCAGCGCGCCGTCGTCGGCTGTCAAAAGAGGCGAGAGCCCGTCCGCGCGCCGGGCCGGATAGAGCAGCGCGCAGTGAGGCCGTGATCAGCGGTGCAAGGTCGGCTGCATCCAACCATCCGAGGTTCATTCCCTGGCCGCCGATCGGGCTGATCTCATGGGCCGCATCGCCGAGCAGCACCGTCCTGCCGTGGATCATTGTTGTGACCAGCTGGGAGCGAACCTCGAAGGCACTGAGCATCGTATTGGAGGTGGGATCGAGGACGACGCCGGTGCGGCGCCGAATTTCCTTCGCCAGAGAGGTGGCCGTCGGTTCCCGGTCAAGGGAACGTGTTCGCATCACCCAGCGGCGGATTCCGCCGGGCAACGGGAAGGACTCAACAATGCCGTCTGGTTCCAGGTAGAGGACGGCGTTGCGATCCTCGTTCGATTCTGGTGCGTCGGCGAAGTCGCCCATCAGGTACGTGTCCGGGTACTTGGTTCGACGCACGCCCACGTCCATTCGATCACGCAGGACTGACTTCGCGCCGTCTGAGGCAACCCCGATCCGCGCTCTGAACTCGCGGGGGCTGCCCTCTCCTGATTCGGGAACGGCGCGTACCACCACACCATCGCCGTCGTCATCCATGCTGAACACCTGGACACCGCGCACCAGGGCATCCGGGTCCAGTTCCAACAGCCGACGTTCCAGAATGTCATCGGTCCGGCACTGCTGCAGAGCCAGGACGAAAGGGTAGATGGGAGAGACGTCCTCGAAGGGCAGTGTGGCGACGAGTCGGCCCCGGCTGCGCGCCTCACCGCGGCGGATTGCGGTTCCTTCCCCTACGAGTTGGTCCACCACGCCAGCGGATGCAAGTACCTGCAGCGCCGGTGGGTGAATGCCGATCGCGCGCGAATGTCCGCTTCGCTGCGACCGACGCTCCAGAACCCGAACGCTGACACCGGCCTGAAGCAACAGAATTCCAAGGAAAATCCCCACCGGACCGCCGCCAGCAATCACGACGTCCGTCGTCGTTCGCTGCTCAGGGCTCATGCCGGTCCAGACACAGCAGGTTGACCCACGGCGCTCGCGGCTCAACGGTCCAGGGCGTGGGTACGACGGCGGCCAGTTCAGCGGGCTTGTAGCTGCGGCGGATGGAGGTGAGGCCATCACGGCGGATGAAGGAGCCGGGGAAGAATGGCAGTGTTCCCACGGAGAAAAGGGCGTAGGCGATGGGGCTGCGCACTATGTCGCTGTGGATGGCGGTCTTGGTGGTGAGCGCCTCCGAATCGCTGAGCAGGCCCTGGAGCTCGGCTGCTGAGAGGTGATGCAGGATGTGGTTGGAAATGACGAAGTCATACTGCTGCCCCTCGGATACGAGTTCCGAACTAAAGGCCGCGCGAAACGTTACCCCGGGTGGTGCGGGCCTCGAAACGGCGTAGTCGTAGGCGCGGCTGTCCGGGTCGATTCCGGTGATAGCCAGGGACAGGCCGTCCCTCTGCGCCCAGTGTGCGAGGGCCCGGGCGAGGTCCCCGCCGCCGCAACCGACGTCGAGCAGTGTGGAAGCCGACGTCGGGCTCAGGTGCGGCCGGATTCGCTCCCGATAGACTGACCGCCAGCCGGACACCACAGAGTTGATGAGCGGAAATTGATCATAGGTGCGGGTCAGCATGGTGGGATCGGCGTTGGCCCGGTCCATTTCTTCGACAGCGCCCGTAGCCCGAAACCGGAGTGGGTAGTCCATGCTGCTCAGACGCTGGCGTCGCTGAGAGCCTGCGTTGCGTCGCTTTCTGATGCGGCGGTGGGGCTGACCTTGGTGAACAGGCCCGTTTCCACGGTCAGTCCGGGCCCGAAGGCCATGGAGCAGATGCGTTCGCTCTCTTGACCGGCATCGAGCTCCATGATTTTTTTGAGGACGAACATGACGGTTGCTGAGGACATATTTCCGTAGTTCCGCAGCGTCTCGCGGGCTGGGCGAAGCTGGTCTTCGGTGAGACCGAGTTTCGCCTCGATCTTGTCCAGGATGCTGCGCCCACCGGGGTGAATGCCCCAATGGGTGATGTCACTGTACGGTTTGCCGTTCACGGACGGATCATGGGCGAGCAGAGGCTCGAGTGCTCCGATGATGTTCTCGTCGATGATGTGCGGGACGTAGGTTCCCAGCACCATTTCGAACCCTTCGTCGCCGATGTTCCACGCCATCGATTCCTCACCGACGGGCGTCAGCGTTGTCTCGAAGTGGTCTAGCCGGATCGTCGGTTTGGTTGACGGGATGTCGCGGGAGGTAACAATGGCGGCCGCCGCTCCATCGGCGAACAGTGACGAGCCAACTATGGTGTCCGGATCATTCGCGGTCCGTACGTGCAGCGAACACAGTTCAGCACTGACCACCAGGACGACGGCGTCGGGATCCGCTTCGCTGAATGCTTTGGCGGTGCGCAGGGCAGGGAAAGCGGCGTAGCAGCCCATGAAACCGAGGTGTGAACGCTGCACGTTGGGATTCAAGTCAAGGCCACGGACAATTTTGTAGTCGGGTCCGGGGTTGAAGAAGCCGGTGCAGCTGACCGTGATGACGTGGGTGATGTCGGTGGCCTCAATGCCTTCGCACGCGTCGAGGGCTTTGCGGGCCGCTTCGATGAACAGGGGAGTGGCCTGTTCGGCAAAGATCTCGTTGCGGACCCGGGTGCTGGGGCTGAGGATCGTTCTGTCCACGGGGTTGAAGAACCGCGGGTTCTCGGCTGTGCTGGTGAGGGAGAGTTCCTCAACGGCGCTGTAGCGTGTTTCGATTCCGGATTGGTCGAACGAGGTGCGGACCAGCCGCTGTCCCAGTCTGGTCAGTCCGGGCTGTTCGGCGAACACGTCACGGACTTGCGGCTGGATCAGCACGGTGGAAGGAACTGCTGTCTCGAGTGATCTCAGTGTTGCCGTCATAGTCCATTCTTAGTGGACGCCGGGGGAGAACACAATGTCAGCAGGTTGATGAGCAGCTCGCTGACATCGTGTTCTAGTCACTTCGTACGAACGTTCCGGGCCTCATCTTCGATGACGTCGCTGGTTGCGACTCTCGAATCACCTTCGGACAGTGAGTCCGCGGCGATGTCACGCTCAATGGTGGTGGCCAAAGGTACTTCCTTGACCAGGGCCAGCAGCACGGCGGCGACCAGGGCCAGTGGCACCATGAACAGGAAGATCGGCGTCAGGGCCTCGTTATAGGACTCGATGATCGGGTTCCGTAGTGCGTCCGGCAGCTTATCCACCACGCCTGGTGTCAGGCTCGTGGCCCCGCCGGTGGCGGAAGCGGCATCCGCAGGCAGTTTTTCAGATAGCAGCTGCAGTAACCGGCCGGTGAACAGGCTACCGACGACGGCGGATCCGAGGGATGCGCCGATCTGCCGGAAGTAGTTGTTGGACGCCGTCGCGGTACCGACCTGCGAATTGGGGAAAGTGTTCTGCACGATCAGTACCAGAACCTGCATCGACAGGCCGAGGCCGAGGCCGAGAAGACCGATGAAGAAGCACATGGTCACTAGTGGCGTATCGATCTGCAGCGTGGACAGAAGTGCCATTGCGACGCCGACAATCAGTGTGCCGGCGATAGGCATCCACTTGTACCGACCATATTTGCTAATCAGAAACCCGGAGGTGACGGAGGCAATCAAGATTGAACCCATCATGGGCACCATCAGTAGGCCTGCGTGGGTGGCTGAAACTCCAGTCACCATCTGGATGTAGGTGGGCAAGTAGCCGAGGACACCGAACATCGCGACACCAATAAGTAGCCCTGCACCAGTGGTCAGGTTGAAATTACGCTCCTTGAAAAGGTGCATGGGGATGACCGGCTCGGTAGCGCGGCGCTCGACGACAACAAAAGTTACAGCGCCCACCAGCGCCAGGGCCAGCAGACCGAGGATCTCCAGTGACGCCCAGTCGTAACGGTGGCCGCCCCAGGAGGAGGCCAGAACCAGTGCCGTCGTCGAGATCGCAAGGACTGCCATGCCGAGATAATCGACCTTTGGGCGTCTGGTGTGGCCCTTGGGCAGATGCAGCAGGAACACAGCGGCCACGAGTGCAAGGACACCCAGCGGCAGGTTGATCCAGAAGGTCCAGCGCCAGCCGATGCTCTCCGTGAACCAACCGCCCAGCAGCGGCCCAGCAACAGAGGACAGAGCAAAAACGCCACCCATGATCCCCATGTACTTGCCACGCTCCCTGGCCGGAACGACGTCGGCAATGATTGCCTGCGACAGGATGATTAGCCCACCGCCGCCCAGCCCCTGGATGACACGGCCAGTGATGAGGACGGACATGGACTCAGAGAGACCACCCACAACGGATCCCGCCATGAAAAGCGAAATGGCTGCGATGAGCAGTGGCTTGCGGCCGATGAGGTCGCCCAGTTTGCCGTAGATGGGCATCATGATCGTGGAGGCGAGGATAAAGGCGGTCATCACCCAGAGCATCTGGTCAACGCCGTCGAGCTCTCCAACGATAGTGGGCAGGGCGGTGCTCAGAACGGTCTGGCTCAGCGAAGCCAGCAGCATGGACAGCATGAGGCCCACGAAGAGCAGGATAATTCCTGGTTTCGCGGATGTTTCCGCCGGTGTTGGGGCCGCGGTGGCTTCAGTCCGGGTCATTGGACCTTCCTTAGGATCGTGCGCAGAAGTGTTGTGGCGTCGTCGAGGGCGACAAACTGCGCCTCGCGGCTCTTGGTGGGCTTAGCACTCTGCATGGCGAAGCGCATGGTGGCGCTGGCCATGAGGACGATCAAGCGGGCGGACTCATCCGGCGGCGCATCGGGGAAATCTGAAAGCCATTGCTCCGAAAGTTCCAATCGGGCGCGGACGAGGTCCATCACCAGGGTGTCCACCTTGGCGATATAGGCAATCCTGCGGTGCATGAGTTCGGGATACTTTTCAAGAACTTCGAACCGTAGGCTCGTTTCCCTGTCACCCGCGAAGGTGCTCTGGCCGACCGTCAGCAGCAGGTGTGACACTCGTTCGAGGACGTTGCAGGAGAGATCGAACTCATCACGAACGTGCTCGTCAATGACAGGCTCCTGCAGGCCCAGGATCGCATCTTCCTTGGTGGCAAAGTAGTTGAAGAATGTTCTCTGCGAAACGTTGGCCTGGCTGGTGATGTCCTCAACTGTCACGTGGGTTGGCCCTTTGACAAGGGTCAGCTCCGTTGCGGCATTATGGATGGCGGACCAGGTTTCGGTTCGCTTGCGGTCTCTGAGAGAGGTGGAAAGTAGTTCGCTCACACAACTATTCTCGCACTCCCGTTGCATAACTGCAAAGTTGCAGCTGTGCAATCTCCATCACATGTGCAGACGAATAGTCTGGTTTAGTTGAGTTATGGAACGGATTATTTGCCGCATCCCGCTGCGCTGGGGTGACATGGACGCCTATGGGCACATCAACAACGTGCAGATCGTTCGGATTCTAGAAGAGGCACGGGTTCGAGCTTTTGGGCAGCCGGCCGGAACGGGCCTACCCGGTAACGAGCCTCCCGTCCCGCTGTTCTCGACGGTTCGCGACGGCGGCCAAACGCTCGTCGTCGAGCACCGCATTCGCTACGTATCAGCGTTGGAGTACCGGAATATCCCAGTGCTTGTGGAGACCTGGGTTAGTTCCTTGAAAGCTGCGAGCCTGGAGCTTAATTATCTGGTGCGCGACGGAGTGACTGGCGAGGCTTGCGTCAAGGCGGCCACGGTGTTGGCCTTCGTCTCTGGGGAATCGGGCGGGGTTTGCCGCATTACGGCAGAACAGCGTGCGGTAGTTGCTCCATGGGTGGCCGATTCCGTTTTTGGCACCGTCGCGCCATAACGAAGCTGTAACTTCACTGGATCCGCGTCAGCTCGGGGTCATATGCCATTCGCTGGCTGTGCTGAAACGTTAAACCATGCGTACCCATGGACTATTTATGCTCTGAGCGAACGGCTGCTTGTTAGGCTGGCCGACGAACACTAGAGGGTGCCTCGTCGCCCCATCCACTCATCGTCCCTTTGTCAAGGGTCGACGGGGGCCGCGGGGCATATCAAAGACTAGCAATGGTGCGCGTTCCTGGTCTACGCAGAGTGTTGTATCAGGGACCCACGGATGGGTACGAGTGAACGAATCAATTGTTGTCAAGGCCGAAGGTCTGTACAAAATCTTTGGCCGTCGACCGGCCGACGCCGTCAAGAAACTCAGCGCTGGAGTCAGTCGTGATGAGTTGGGCAAATCCGCGACAGCCGCTGTCATCGACGCCTCCTTCGAGGTGTACAAAGGTGAAATCTTTGTGGTCATGGGACTCTCCGGATCAGGAAAATCTACCCTGATCCGCATGCTTAACGGTCTGCTGCCTGCGACGGCGGGCTCCGTGACTGTCGCGGGATCGCCACTGACGGGTATCTCCGACAAAGAGCTGCGAAAACTGCGCCAAAAGAACGTCTCCATGGTCTTCCAGCACTTCGCGCTCATGCCGCACCGTACCGTGCTCAACAACGCCGCCTACGCCCTGGAAGTTCAAGGAGTGGAAAAGACGGAGCGCGAAGAGCGTGCGCTCAAGATTCTCAAGCTCGTGGGTCTCGACGGTTGGGACCAAAAGTACCCCTCGCAACTCTCCGGAGGCATGAAGCAACGCGTGGGCCTTGCTCGGGCGCTCGCTGCGGAAACAGACATCCTTCTCATGGACGAGGCTTTCTCGGCCCTGGACCCGCTGATCCGACGAGAAATGCAGGAGCAGCTGGTCACGCTCCAGAAGGAACTCGGCAAGACCATCATCTTCATCACCCACGACCTCAACGAAGCCATGTTCCTCGGCGACCGGATCGCGATGATGCATGACGGCCGGATTGTCCAAGTAGGCACTCCGGACGAAATTCTGACCCGCCCTGCCAGCCACTACGTGGAGCAATTTGTTCAGGATGTGGATCGCACCCGTGTGCTGACCGCAGGCGTTGTGATGGATAGTTCGCCCGATGACGTCCGCTCGGCTTCTTTGCCCGGAGCAACCGCCGTCAGCGAAGATGCTCCGCTTGCAGAGATTTTCGGGTTGGCGGCGGACAGCGACCGGCCATTGGCCGTCGTTGACGATCATGACAATGTGGTGGGCTCGCTGGGGCAGGAAACTCTCCTGTCCGCGCTGAGCCACACTCCCGCAAACGGCCCGCTCTCCGTCGTTGAAGACGAGCAGGCCACCGACATCACGGATGGGGAGGCAGCGCGATGAACGAATTCCGTATACCCCTCGGAGACTGGGTTGAAGCTGGCATCGATTGGATCAAGGACAACCTCGCTGGCCTCTTTGACATCGTTTCTCTGATCTTCAAGTACTCCTACGATGGCCTTGAGTGGATTCTTCTCACACCGCCGTTCTACGTCATCATGCTCGCACTGATCGCTATAGGATGGGCCGTCAAGAACTGGAAGTTTGCGATCGGCACTGCTGTGGGCGTGGCGTTGATCTTAGGCATGAACCAGTGGGAAAACTCCATGCAGTCACTTGCACTGGTGCTATTTGCCAGCTTCATCGCCGTGGTGCTCAGCGTTCCGCTGGGCATTCTGGCGGCAAAGTCAAATCGCGCATCAGCAATCCTCAAGCCCATCCTAGACTTCCTGCAGACCATGCCGGCGTTCGTGTACCTGATTCCTGCCATTGCACTCTTCAGCGTTGGCGTGGTGCCAGGAATTTTTGCCACCATTCTCTTCGCCATGGCGCCGGGTGCCCGCTTCACTGAACTAGGTATCCGCGGAGTCGACACGGAAGTGGTGGAAGCTGGGCACGCGTTCGGATCTTCCCCGTGGCGCGTACTCCGTCAGATCCAGATTCCACTGGCCATGCCCACCATCATGGCGGGCATCAATCAGGTCATCATGCTGTCTCTGTCCATGGTGGTCATCGCAGGCATGGTGGGCGCAGGCGGCCTTGGCGGTGACGTAGTAGGTGCATTGCAGGGCCTCGACACTGGCCTTGGCTTCGAGGCTGGAATTTCAGTGGTCATCCTGGCGATTTACCTGGACCGTCTATCGGCCTCTATCGGTAAATCACGGGTGTCGACGGCTACAGCTTAAACAATTGAACCGGCGGCCGAGGCTGCCCAACGAAAGGAAATCACATGAACAAGCGTTTTATGTCAATAGCAGCAATGAGCATGATTTCAGCCGTGGCGCTGACTGCTTGCGGCGGATCCGATTCTAACTCAGATGGCAGCTCCGAAGGCGGCGAGGAAACCAGCAAGGCTATGACCATCGGTGTCTTCAACGGCTGGCCGGAAGGCGAGGCCGTGTCAGAACTCTGGCAGTCCATCCTTGAAGAAAAAGGCTACGACGTCGAACTCAAGTATGCCGATGCCGCCCCTGCTTTCACCGCTCTGGCTGGCGGAGACTACGACGTCGTGATGGACGTCTGGCTTCCCCAGACCCACGAAAAGTACTTGGACGACAACGACATCAAAGACAACGTCACTGAACTGGGAGCCTGGAATGATGAGGCCGTCTTGACCATCGCGGTCAACGAAGACGCCCCGATTGACTCCCTCGATGAACTAGCGGCCAACGCGGACAAGTTCGATAATCGTCTCATCGGGATTGAAGCAGGTGCGGGGCTGACCGAGGCTACCAACGAACAGGTCATCCCCGGGTATGGTCTCGAGGACATGGACTACATCACCTCCTCAACTCCCGCCATGCTCGCGGAGCTGGAGTCGAAGCTTGAGGCCGACGAGAATGTTGCTGTCACCCTGTGGCGCCCGCACTGGGCCTATGACGAGTTTGCCATCAAGGACCTCAAGGACCCCAAGGGCACACTCGGTGACGCGGAGAGCATTTACTCCTACGGTTCTTCCAGCTTCAAGGAAGACTTCCCCGAGGCCTCGGAGTGGATCTCGAACTTCACCATGGACTCGGAAAAGCTCTTCTCCCTGGAGAACGCCATGTTCAACGATGACAAGGACAAGTCGGACTACGACGACGTCGTTGAAAAGTGGATTTCAGAGAATCAGGATTATGTTGACGGCTTGACCAAGTAATTTCCGTCTCCGCATGACCTTGTGGGCCGTCGTCGTACCTCAGCGTACGACGGCGGCCCACTTGCGTTTCGGCTCTCGGCAGGGAAGTCTTCGAAGATGACTGAGACAGTTTTGATCACGGGCGCCACCGCTGGGTTAGGCGCCGAATTTGCAACGCAGCTCGCAGCGCGCGGCTCCAACCTTGTCCTGGTGGCACGCACCCAGGAACGACTGGAGCAATCGGCGTCGGACCTTCGCGTCCGCTACGGCGTCACGGTTGAAGTGCTTCCGGCGGACCTGCACGACGACGACGGCGTGGCTCGCGTGGTGGCACGGTTGCAGGACGAGGTCTCGCCAGTAACCACGCTTATCAACAACGCCGGTTACGGCCTTCGCACGGCCTTTGCCCAAAGCCCGATCCAGGATGAGCTCAATCACCTGAAAATCCATGTTGAAGTACCCCTGACGCTCAGCCACGCAGCGCTGCAGGGAATGCTCGCGCGGAAGACTGGGTACATCATCAACGTGGCCAGCGTTGCCGGCTTCACTCCGCGGAGCACTTATGGGGCCGTCAAGGCCGCGATGATCAGCTTCAGCCGCTGGGCAAATATTGCGTATGGCCGGAAGGGTGTCACGGTGACTGCCCTCTGTCCAGGCTTTGTGCACACTGAATTTCATCAGCGAATGAAGGTGGATAAGGCAACTGTGCCGTCCTGGATGTGGCTCAACGTTGAGCAGGTGGTGTCCGAGGCTCTGCGCGATGCAGCTGCTGGCAAAGCGGTGTCGATTCCTAGCGTGAGGTACAAGGTGCTGGCCTTCGTTGCGCAGCTGTTGCCGGCATCGTTCGTGGCCCGCATTGCCGCGAAGGGCCGCTGACGGTCAGGTGGCTCAGCCGGTCAAGGACTCAGCAGGCCCTTGATGTCCTCCGCTGTCATCGCGGAGCTAAAAACGCCGTCGTCGTTCATCACCGAGGCAAACAGGTCCGCTTTCTTTCCCTTGAGCGCCATGACCTTCTCCTCGATGGTTCCAGCGGAGACCATGCGGTACACCATGACGTTGCGGGTCTGCCCGATCCGGTGTGTGCGGTCCACAGCCTGCGCTTCCGTAGCCGGATTCCACCACGGATCCAGCAGGAAGCAGTAGTCCGCTTCCGTCAGGTTCAGACCAAAACCGCCCGCCTTGAGGCTGATGAGGAACACCGGTGCGTCCCCGGACTTGAAACGGTCGATGACCTCGGAACGACGCCGCGTCGAGCCATCGAGGTAGCAGTACGGGATTCCGCGTGCTTCCAGCTGCGCCGCGATCTTCTTAAGGAAAGACGTGAATTGACTGAAGACAAGCGCCCGGTGTCCTTCTGCGACGACGTCGTCGAGCTGCTCAAAGAGAACTTCGATCTTGCGGGATGGCACGGAGGCATACTTATCATCGAGCAGCGAAGCGTCCAGACTCAACATCCGCAGCAGCGTCAGTGAGCGGAAGACTGCGATCTTGTTTCGGTCGAAGTCCTCCAGCAGACCCATGAGTTTCTGCCGTTCGCGCTGCAGGAACGTGTCATAGATCTTGCGGTGTTTGGGGTCCAGTTCGACACGGAGTTCCTGTTCCTGCTTTTCCGGCAGGTCTGCTGCGACTACTTCTTTGGTGCGGCGCATCATCAATGGGGAGATGCGCCGCCTGAGCCGTTGCAGCAGTTCATTACTCCCGCGACGCTCAATGGGCCGTTGATAGTCCTCGGTGAATCTGCGGGCCGACGGAAAAAGGCCAGGAGCCACGATCGCCAACAAACTCCACAACTCCATGAGGTTGTTCTCCATGGGCGTTCCAGTAATGGCCAGTTTGAACGGCGCCTTGAGGTCCCGGGCGCACTGATGGGCACGCGTTGCCCGGTTCTTGACGAACTGCGCCTCGTCCAGGATCAGCCCATCCCAACCCTGCTGCGCGTATGTGCTGCTGTCCAGCCGGAACAGTGTGTAGGAGGTGATGACAACGTTGGCCTCTCCGATCTGTTCAGTCAGCGACCTGCGCGCTTTGGCTTCGGTGTCCATCAATGCCACGACGGACAGGTCGGGGGTGAACTTGGCTGCTTCCGAGACCCAGTTGGGAACCACCGAGGTGGGGGCAACGACGAGGAATTTTTTGTGTTCGCCCGAGGTAACCCGCACATGTTCGAAGAGTGCCAACGTCTGTAGGGTTTTGCCCAAACCCATGTCATCGGCGAGGATGCCACCAAGGTTGTGCTCCCACAGGAATGCTAGCCAGTTGAAGCCCTCGAGCTGATAGGGCCGCAGCTCAGCGTTCACGCCAGAGGGCAGGGGAGTGGGTTCGACCTGTTCGAGTTGCAGCAGGCCGGTGACCGTTGCACGCCAGTCCTGGGCTTCAACGGTCTCATCAGCGAGGTCCTCGAACTCGGACCACAGACTGGCGTTGTACTTACTGATTCGGGTGCCAGCCTCCCACTCCTGCAACTCCTTTGCTTCGTGGATGAGACGGTGAAGTTCCTCGAAAACAGGCTGTTCCAGGGATAGATAAGAGCCATCTGTCATGAGCAGCTTCTTCTTGCCCTTGGCCAGACCACGGAAAAGGTGGTCAAAAGGAATGGTGTGTCCGGAGACGGTCACCATGACACCGAGATCGAACCAATCTGGCTGATCTGATTCCACGGTGGAGACGGTCAGTTCAGGGGTCTCCGTCAGCTCACGGTAGTCCGGCTTTTCACCGACCACGTCCACTCGGACGCCATCCACCGCCTCAATGGCAGGCAAGAACTGCTCCGTGAACTCGGCCGCGGCCATGTCCTCAAACGTGGTTTCTGCAACCACATTCCCTTGGACGGCTGTGGTTGCGACAGCCAGAAGCGCAGCCTCCGCCGTCCGGTCCCGATAGGCTCCACTGCCGTCGTCGTGCAGTGGCCGACGGGCCGCCGTCGTGCCCTCGCCGTACTCCCAATCCCAGCCGAGCCGCAGACGGTGCTCAGGCTGAGGCTCAAACGTGGCCGTAGCCACCAGCGTAGGCGGCTTGATCTGAGGCAGTTCCACCGATTCGTCACTGCTGATCACGGCGATGCTCTGCCTTAGCTGAGGGTAGAACTTCTCGAGAAAGAGCCCAGACTCGTTGTCCGGGATGATCACCGGGGTCTTTTGATGCAGTAGCTTGTTGTCCTGCTCCGTCAACGCACGGGCAACCGGCGCGAGCGCTATACAGTCCCCAGTTCTTGCATAGACTCCATGGGTCCCGATGGTGCCGGCGAGGTCTACGGAGTGATGGCGTTCGTTGATCTTCAGCATGGGACAAAGTTTTATGGTCTCATCAGCGCGGGTGGCGTCCAGGCAGAGAGCCGCTTCAGCGCCCACGAACACTTCTACGTTCTTCTTGCTGCCCACCAGCTCGATGCCTAGCCTCTGGGCCTCCCGCAGTAACTGCCACAACAGCGGATTCGAGAAGTGATCGAGGTAGAGCCAGGAATCGTTCTGCCCGAAGTACCGGCTGCCGTTGTCTCGGTGCAGGGCCGGGAACTGGGTAAACCAGCGGTGCTGATCCTTATCCAACAGCAGGCCTCGAGTCTGGAAACCGATGTTCTTCCACGAGAGGCTGTTCATAACCCAGTTGCCGCGCTTGTTCTGCACCACCGGGCGGACGCCCAACCTGCGCTCGGTGGTGGCGCGTCCGGGATGCGCAGTCCAGGCAGCCCCAGAGGTTTCGCTGCGCAGCTCGAACTGTAGTCCCATGGGTGTGACCTGCGGCGCGACGGGCGAGGAGGGCCCACGTGCGGTGCTGACTGGTCCGCCCAGCAGCGCGTTGAGGGAGTCTTTCCAGCCGGTGGGAGCCGAAACTTCCGAGCGGGCCATCTGGGGGCCGTGGAGGATGTGTGTCATATTACTTTGCACGACGGCGGCGGCAACGTGTTTGCAGTCATAGGACATGGGACAGGTGCACAAACCGTTCACGATGGAATAGGTTCCGCCGCCCTTGCGGGCCAGCTGCACGTTGGCGCGGTACGGTACGGCGTCGTTGCCCTGAACCCTGGCGGTCAGCCGTTGATCGGCGAGATCCCAGTCCAGTTCGACGACGGCTCCGCCCTTTGCGTAAACCTGACCGCGGTAAAAAGTAGCGCCACCAACAGCACGGACGATGTCGTTGACATCGACAAGGGGAAAGGCTGTTTCAGGCATGGTTAAATGCTCTCACGGGGCTCTGACAGTCCGCTCATTTCGGTCTCTACGGATGAAACTTGGCACCGGGGTGGCACCGACCGGGGGATCCGTGTACACTCAAAACCAGTTGTAGTGTTGCGCATTTTGTATTTCAAGCGGCGAAACCTAAGGGTCTAGTCGCTTTTCTGTAAAAGCGGAAAGACGCCGCGACTGAGGCTCCGCGAAGTGCGGGAACTTAACAATTTTTCAGAAAGTAGTTTCAAAAATGGCAACAGGTACCGTGAAGTGGTTCAACTCCGAAAAGGGCTTTGGTTTCATTGCTCCCGATGACGGAAGTGCCGATGTTTTCGCCCACTACTCCGCCATCAACGCCAATGGCTTCCGTTCACTGGACGAGAACCAGAAGGTCACCTTCGAGACCGAGCAGGGCCCCAAGGGTCCTCAGGCCACGAACATTCAGATTGCATAATTATCTGATGTGATGGCTCTAGAGCCTTAGAAGCAGGACGGGATTCAGTTCCCGTCCTGCTTTTTATTTAAGTACCATACTGGATTCATGGGTATGACAATTTTCACCATCGGCCACGGCACCTACACCCCAGAAGAGCTCACACAGCTCCTCCAGGGCGCAGGAGTGCAAACACTGGTGGATGTCCGCAGATATCCGGGTAGCCGCAAACACCCAGAGATGGGACGTGACGCACTGGAGCAGTGGATCCCTCAAGATGCTGGGATCAGGTACCAGTGGGCGGAGCACCTCGGGGGCCGCAGGCATATCCCAGCGGGGCAGCCACAGCCAGACTCCTGGTGGCGTGTGGAAGCGTTCCGCGCCTACTCCGCCTACACCAGAACCCGTGAATTTCGGGACGGCATCAAAGTCCTTCTCGACACGGCAGCGGAAGCTCCGACGTCGATCATGTGCAGCGAGACGGTGTGGTGGCGGTGTCACCGCCGCATCATCTCAGATGTCCTCACCCTGAAATACAACATCGACGTCCGTCACCTCATGCCGGGCGGGAAGATTACGGAGCACCCGTTAGCCGCAGGAGCTCAGCAAAGGGGTAACGGCACCATTTTCTGGGACGCCGAGGAGAGCGAGAAATAACTACGCAGCCGCCGTCGTTCTCATGGGTGAACCCAGGCAACTATCAGGCTGCCGGGTCAGAGTATTCTCCGTTGTGAAAGGCCCCCGCGCATGAGCACCCCCTTGTCCATCCTTGATCTGGCAACTATTGGTGAAGGAGAAACGGCGACGGAGAGCTTTGCCGCCAGCGTTACGCTGGCGCAGCAGGCCGAGAAATGGGGCTACCGGCGGATCTGGTACGCGGAGCACCACAACATGCCGACCATCGCCTCGTCTGCGACGAGCGTGCTCATTGCCCATGTGGCTGCTCATACGACCTCCATTCGTCTTGGTGCCGGTGGCGTCATGCTGCCCAACCATTCCCCGTTGACGATCGCTGAGCAGTTCGGCACCCTGGAAACTCTGCATCCCCACCGGATCGATCTGGGGCTCGGACGTGCCCCGGGTAGTGATCAAAACACCATGCGGGCGCTGCGCCGTGACCCTGCGTCCGCTGAGAGCTTCCCGCAGGACGTGCAGGAACTGCAGGGGTACCTCACCGGTAATACGCTCATTCCTGGCGTCAACGCGACCCCTGGCTACGGGACCAATGTTCCGCTGTACATTCTGGGCTCCTCCCTATTCGGCGCAAAACTAGCGGCTGCACTCGGTCTGCCGTACTCGTTCGCGTCACACTTCGCGCCACAGGCACTTCAGGATGCAGTGCGGATCTACCGCCGTGACTTCAAACCCTCCGACCAGCTAGAGAAGCCGCACGTCATCGCTGGCGTGAACGTTATGGTGGCCGATACTGCCGATGAAGCGCAACAGCATTTCGATGATGCCGTGCGACGCCGCGTGGTGCAGATGCTCGGGCGTGGTCGGACGTTCACGCCGGAGGAAACTGACATGTTGCTCGAATCGCCTGCGGGGCAGAACCTGATGCAGATGGTGAAGTTCTCGGCTGTGGGAACTCCCCAGACAGTTCGGGACTATCTGGACTGGTTCACCGGCCACGCGGACGCTGACGAACTCATTGTTGCTACCCAGGCGTCCACACTGGAGGCGCGGCTTCATTCCTTTGAGCTGCTCTCCGAAGTCAGCGGTCTTGTTCGCTAGCTCGTTCCCTCTCGATCCCGGGGCGGTTTAGTGCTATTCCTTGAGGTAAGACACCCGATGAAGGAGTAACGATGACCGATCTTGGCGACGAAACCCGCACCCTCAACGAATGGAGCCGGCAGCTGACGCAGGCCCTGCAGATCCTTGATCTGGAGGTCGATCATGAGCGGATCGTGCAGGTGGCGCGTGAAACAGCCGACGCCGTCTCGCCGTCGGCCGGTGTCGTCAGCGCATTTCTGGTTGGCTACGCTGCCGGCAGCAAGGATACCCGTGGGCGTAAAGGTTCCGCGGAAGCGGTTGAGTCAGCAGCCGACGTCGTCATGCAGGTGTGTTCCAAGGGCGTGGTTGATGGTCCGGATAAGAACGGTTGGGCCAAGACCGGTCAGTAACCCGGTCCAGGCGCGGCCTGGAGCGCAAGCGGATCAGACGGCGTTGGCGGGTTCGAGCCGCACGATGACTGCCTTGGAAACCGGGGTGTTGCTGCCGTCGGCCACTTCGTCCAGCGGCACCAGAGCGTTGGCCTCCGGATAATACGCCGCGGCGCAGCCCTTTGGCGTCGGGTAGGACACCAACCGGTAACCTCGCAGCACCCGATCGGCGCCGTCGTGATACTCACCGTGTACGTTCACGAGCTGTCCGTCTGTCAGCCCGAGCTCGTCGATGTCCTCCGGACTCACGAACACCACATGACGGCCGTTGCGAATGCCGCGGTACCGATCATTGTGGCCATAAATGGTGGTGTTGAACTGGTCGTGCGACCGAAGAGTCTGCAGGATCAGGGTGCCCGCCGGGCGTTCCACATGCTCCAGCGCATTGACGGTCAGTATCGCCTTGCCTATGGGCGTGTTGAAGGTCCGAGAGTCGCGGGGCCCATTGGGCAGGACAAAACCGCCTTCCTGCCGGATCTTCTCGTTGTAGTTCTCGCAGCCGTCGACCACGTGCGAGATGTGTTCGCGGATGAGGTCGTAGTTGTTCTCAAAGCCTGCCCAGTCCACGGTGACCTTCTGACCCAGAACGGCGCGCGCCAGCCGAGTGACGATCGCCACTTCTGAGAGCAGGTTCTCAGCCACCGGTTCTACTTTGCCCCACGACGGATGCACGGCGCAGACGGTGTCCTCGACCGAGACGAACTGCGTTCCGCTGGCCTGCCGGTCAATTTCGGTACGTCCCATGGTGGGCAGAATCAGCGCCTCGCGCCCGACGACGGCGTGTGACCGGTTGAGTTTTGTGGAGATCTGCACCGTCATGTCGAGGCTGCTCATGGCTGCTTCAGCCGCGGCGGTGTCAGAGATTGCCGCTACCAGGTTCCCGCCGAGCGCGGTGAAGACCTTGATGTCGCCGTCGCGCATTCCGCGGATGGTTTCGACGGCGTCGGCTCCGTGCGCGCGCGGTGGGGTGAACCCGAATTCGCGCTCAAGGGCGTCGAGGAACGACGGCGGCATCTGTTCCCAGATGCCCATGGTGCGGTCGCCCTGGACGTTGCTGTGGCCGCGGATGGGTGAGGCGCCGGCCCCGGGTTTGCCAATGTTGCCGCGTAGCAACAGGAGGTTGATGATCTCCTTGATCGTGGCCACGCCTTTTTTCTGCTGGGTGATGCCCATGGCCCAGGTGATGATGACCTTGTCGGCGCGGAGGTAGCGCTCTGCGAGTTCGTCGATTTCGCTGGTGGTCAGACCCGTGGCCGCCAGCACGGCGCCTTCATCGAGGTAGGTCAGGTGGTCGCGGAGATCATCGAGTCCGTGGCAGTGTTTGTTGAGGAACTCGTGGTCCAGCACGGTCCCCGGATTCGCTGCCTCGGCGTCGAGCACTCGTTTGGAGATGGCCTGCAGCAGCGCCATGTCACCGCTGAGCCGGATCTGCAAGAACTGATCGGCAATTTCTGTGCCCCGACCCACGATGCCACTGACGCGCTGTGGATTTTTGTAGCGCTTCAGTCCCGCTTCAGGGAGCGGGTTGACTGCCACAATCTCGGCGCCGGCGTCCTTGGCTTCTTCAAGGGCAGTGAGCATCCGGGGGTGGTTGGTACCGGGGTTCTGTCCCATGAGGATGATGAGATCGGCTTGGGCAAAGTCGTTGTAAGTAACAGTTGCCTTGCCGATGCCGATGGTTTGCCCCATGGCCCAACCGGAGGATTCGTGGCACATGTTGGAGCAGTCCGGCAGATTGTTGGTACCGAAGGCCCGGACGAACAACTGGTATGCAAAGGCGGCCTCGTTGGAGGTGCGGCCGCTGGTGTAGAAGGCTGACTGATCCGGCGAATCCAGGCTGTTCAGCTTCTGCGCAATGATCGAGAACGCTTTGTCCCAGCTGACGGGCCGGTAGTGGTCTTCGCCTGCCGGTTTGTAGACGGGTTCGGTGAGTCGGCCCTGCATGCCCAACCAGTATTCGCTGCGGGTCAGGAGGTCGCTCACGGAGTGTTCGGCCCAGAACTCGCGGGTGACGACGACCGGCGTCGCTTCCCAGGTGACAGCTTTGGCCCCGTTTTCGCAGAACTCGAAGGTCTTGCGATGGTCGGGATCCGGCCACGCGCAGCTCATGCAGTCGAAGCCATCTTTCTGGTTCAGCGCAAGCAGGGTCTTGGCGCTGCGTTGGATTCCCATCTGTTGGAGTGCAGGCTTCATGGAGTGGACAACGCCAGGAACTCCGGCTGCCCAGTCCTTGGCTTCGCCGACTTCGGGACTGTTTTCGTCGACGTCCTCCACTGGGGGATTGCTACGCGTCATTGCGGACCTTTCTTCACCTGGTGTCACGACCTCCAACCAGTATCCCAGCCGTGGCGCAGAAGGAAAGGGGCCTCCAGCGAATTGCTGGAGGCCCCTTCACCTCTAGAGGGCCGGATAGTCCGTGTAACCGGTGGCTCCCGGGGTGTAGAAAGTGGAGGGATCCGGTGTGTTCAGCGGCAGGTCTTCCTGCCAGCGGCGGGCCAGATCCGGGTTGGCGATGGCGGCACGGCCTACAACGACGGCGTCGGCTAGTCCGTCATCGAGGATGGCGAATGCTTCCTCTCGGTTGGTAATGACCTTGAACCCGCTGTTGACCATGACGGGGCCACGGAATCGTTGACGCAGGTCCTGCACCAGGGGCGCTGAGGGCTGCTCAAAAAGAATGCTTAGGTAGGCGAGGTTCAGCGGTGCAACGGCGTCGATCAGCGCCCCGTACGTTTCCCGCACGTCGATGTCGTCCAGCTCCAGAGTGCTTTGGACGTTGTGTTCCGGAGAGATACGCAGTCCCACGCGTTCGGCGCCGATGGCCGCAGCCACGGCTTCGACGACCTCGATGACAAGGCGCGCCCTGTTCTGGGGCGATCCGCCATAGTTGTCCTCGCGCACGTTAGTGCTGGCCGAGAGGAACTCATGCAGCAGGTAGCCGTTGGCACCGTGGAGCTCCACACCGTCCAGCCCTGCCTCGATAGCATTTTTTGAGCCCTGTACAAACTCGTCAATGATCCCGGGCAGTTCCTCCTCGGTGAGCGCGTGCGGGATCGGAAAAGGCTGTTTGCCCTTGTACGTGCGGGTTTGGCCCTCGACGGCGATGGCGCTTGGTGCAACTACTTGGTGCCCGCCGTTGGTGTCCTGGTGGGTGACGCGCCCGGCGTGCATGACCTGCGCGACTACCCGGCCGCCGGCGTCGTGCACGGCATCTGCGACGTTCCGCCAGCCGGCGATCTGTTCCTGGGTAGCCAGTCCGGGTTGGCCGGGGAATCCCTGCCCAGCCTTGCTGGGGTAGGTGCCTTCGGTAACCAGCAGCCCCAGGGATGCGCGCTGTGCGTAATGCTCAACGTTGAGGGGATTGGGGACACCATCAGCACCGGAGCGGCAACGGGTCAGTGGGGCCATGATGATCCGGTTTGGCAACTCGAGGCTACCGAGGGTCAGGGGGGAGTAAAGCTTCAAGGACGTGCCCTTCTTGACGAACTGCGGAACTCTTTTCACTGGTGGCAACCGGTGGGAGCGGCACAGTATTCCGGTCTCCGGCGGACCCCACGAAGGCCTTCATCGATGATTGAATGGGGCCATGATCTTCATTGTGGTGAAATTCAATGTCAAACCCGAGTGGTCCGAGAAGTGGCTGGACCTGACCAGGGAGTTCACGGAGGCAACTCGTCAAGAACCGGGAAACCTGTGGTTCGACTGGTCGCGCAGCGTCGAGAACCCCAACGAATATGTGCTGGTGGAGGCGTTTCAGGACGACGCCGCTGAGGTGCATGTGAACAGCGAACATTTCAGCGAAGCGATGCAGGCTATGCCGCAGGCGCTCGTGGAAACGCCGCGTATCATCAGCGAAAAGCTCGACGCCGACGGCTGGGGCCTGATGGGCGAACTGTCGGTGAAGTGAAAATACCCAACCGCCCGGTTTCATTGAGACTGACCAGCTACGGTCATACACTCGGAAGATGACTGCCCAGACCAAGGAGCCCGCCTCCAAGATTGACATTCCTGATTCCGTCGGCGGCGGAGAGGTACCTTCTTTCGAGGTGACTCTTCGTATCAGGCGATACAATCCGGAAGTTTCCGACGAGTCCTGGTGGGAAGACTTCCAGTTGACCATGTCCGGCACCGATCGAGTCCTAGATGCGCTACATAAAGTTAAATGGGAGCAGGACGGATCGGTGTCTTTCCGCCGCTCCTGCGCTCATGGGGTCTGCGGCTCTGATGCGATGCGCATCAATAGCCGCAACCGGCTGGCCTGCAAGGTCCTGCTCAAAGATCTCAATCTCGATAAGCCAATCACCATCGCCCCGCTTCAAGGTTTGCCCGTGGAGAAGGACTTGATTGTGGACATGGAACCCTTCTTCCAGTCTTACCGCGAGATCATGCCGTTTTTTGTCAGCAAGGGCCATGAGCCGACGCGCGAACATCTGCAGTCCGTCGAGGAACGTGAACGTTTCGATGACACGACCAAATGCATCCTCTGCGCCGCCTGCACCGGTGCCTGTCCGGTTTTCTGGACTGACGGACAGTATTTTGGTCCTGCCGCTATTGTGAATGCGCATCGTTTCATTTTTGATTCACGCGATGATGCCGGTGACATGCGACTGGATGTCCTCAACGACAAGGAAGGCGTGTGGCGATGCCGCACAGTATTCAACTGCACCGATGCCTGCCCGCGGGGCATCAAAATCACGCAGGCCATATCGGAGGTCAAACAGGCCATCTTGAGCCGCACGGTGTGAGTCCGTCAGTCTGCTAAGCGTCGGTTTGGGGAGCTGCCTCGTGGAGAGCGTGCAGGGCTAAAGTGGAGTGCGCGTAGGCTCCACCGGCGCGCATTTCTGCTGCCACCCAGATAGCTTCCATCACTTCCTGATCCGTAGCACCCTTTCTACTCGCCAATTTCGTGTGACCGTCAATGCAATAAGGGCATTGCGTCACATGCGCAACAGCGACGGCGATCAGCTGTTTGGTCTTCTCATCCAGAGCCCCGTCCTTGAAAACTTCCTTACTGAACCGGGAGAAGGCATCGTGAATTTCCGGCGCGAGCTCTTTGCGGCGCGCGGCCATTTCAGGTGTTGCCTGCGGGTACAGATTCTCAGCCATGGTGTGATTCCTTTACCTTGCGGGCCAGTCCGGCCCCTGATGGGACGTCTCATCCACGTGTAGGCTACCGCGTGTGCATGCGATAAAAGAGATGAGGGCAAACTTTCTTGCCCTACACGTCACCGGTCAACCTCTCTTAATGCCTAACCCTTGGGACGTCGGATCAGCGAAGCTGTTCGCATCCCTGGGATTCGCGGCGCTGGGTACAACCAGTAGCGGCCATGCCGCCACGGTGGGGAAAATGGACGGTTCTGTTCATCAGGATGATGTGCTCGCTTATGCTTCCGGTATCGCCGACGCCGTCGATTTGCCCGTATCTGCCGATCTGGAGAACGGCTTCGGCATCGCCCCGGAAGCGGTGTATTCTGCGGTCCGCCAAGCCGCCACCACGGCACTGGCTGGCTGTTCGATTGAAGACTTTACCGGCGACGCCAGTGCCCCGCTCTATGACCGACACCTGGCCGCCGAGCGAGTCAGGGCTGCAGCCGAAGCGGCACACAGCGCAGAGAGCGGGCTGGTCCTGACGGCACGAGCCGAAAACTTCTTCCGCGGCGTACCTGATCTAGCCGATACCATCGCGCGTCTGCAGCTGTATCAGGAGGCCGGCGCCGATGTTCTCTACGCCCCGGGTCTAACCACCATCGAAGACATTCGTAGCGTGGTTGCATCCGTCGATGCGCCCGTCAATGTTTTGGTACGCCCCGGCATTGGTACGCTGCAGGACTTAGCTGATGCCGGTGTAGCGCGCCTATCAGTAGGTGGTGCGTTCGCTCAGGTGGCGTTCGCCGCAGTGGCCCGCGCTGGGAGAGAACTGCTCGCTGCAGGCAGCTTTGAATTTCTGGATGCCGCCGCTGAGGGACGCGGAGAAATGACCAGGGCATTTACCGATCAATAGCGGATACGCCGCTACTGCTGCAGCGTCCGGTAGGCGCCGTCGTCTGTTAGATGCGTAGACTCGGACTATGAGCAACAGGGTCCAGATCGATAAACAGGGTGCCGCAGCAAATCGTTCGTTGGTCGCGTTATCGACAACGGTGGAAGAGGCGGCGGCTGCCGTTAACATAGGGCCCGCATTCATGGAATTGATCCGGTTGCGGGTCTCCCAGTTGAACGGATGCGCCTTCTGCTTGCGCACGCACACCCGGGCAGCGGTGGACGCGGGCGAGGACGTCGACCGTCTCGCTGTGCTCTCCTCGTGGCGGGAGACCGAGTATTTCACCGAGCGAGAGTCGGCGGCCTTGGAATTGGCCGAAGCTGTCACCCTGGTGAGCCACGGCCCCATCAGCGAAGATGTGTACACGCGAGTCGCTCAGACACTCAGTGAAGCCGAGATCTCCGCGGTTTCCTGGATTGCGATTGTGATGAACGCGTTCAATCGAGTGCGGATCACCAACCGGCAACCCGTCGGCCCCTCTGACTAGTGCGCCTTCACGCCTCGGTCTGTGCCGTGGACAACGAAGGAGTCAAACGTGAGTGAAGAAATAGCCGGCATCACCATCCCCGACACTGATCTGGTCCGTGCCGCCACCAAACTGGTCCGCGGAGCCACCGACGACCTGCTGTTCCACCATTCGCGGCGCGTGTTCCTCTTCGGTTCGATGCAGGGCAAGCGCCTCGGCTACGATTTTGACCCGGAATTACTGTACGTGGGTGCGCTCTTCCACGATCTGGGCCTGACCGACACCTACCGGACGGAGAACCTCCGCTTCGAGGTCGATAGCGCCAACACCGCCAAATCCTTCCTGCTGGAGAACGGGCTGTCGGAATCCGACGCCATGAAAGTGTGGACTGCCGTCGCGCTCCACACGACGCCGGGCGTACCCGAATTCATGGACCCGGAGATCGCGTTGGTGACCGCCGGCGTGGAAACGGACGTACTGGGTATCGGCTACCGGGACCTCGACCGGGCCGACCTCGACGCGGTGACTGCGGTGCACCCGCGCCCGGACTTCAAGAAGCGCATCTTGGCTGCCTTCACGGACGGCAATCAGCACCGCCCCGAGACCACGTTCGGCAACGTCAACGCAGATGTGCTCGATGCCTTCTGCCCTGGCTTCCAGCGCACGAACTTCGTCGACCTCATCCAGAACTCTGACTGGGCCGAGTAGCACCCCGGGTTCGTGGAGGGCGGACTACTCCGGATGGATCAGTCCAGCGAAGCGTGAGGAGTTAGTCATGAATCGGATCCACGGCAAAGTTGCAGTCATTACCGGAGGTACCAGCGGCATTGGACTTGCCGCGGCCAAGTTGTTCGCCGCGGAGGGGCGGCGGTGGTGATCGGAGACCTGAAGCAGGAGCAGGCCGAGTCTGCAGCGACGGAAATCACGGCTGCCGGAGGAAGGGCTATGGGGCTGGCCGTCGATGCTATGGACGAGGCCTCAATCATCGCCCTCGTGGAGGCAGCGGTGGATAAGTACGGCGCACTGCACATCATGTGCAACCACGTTGGTGGCAGTAACCCCCGCAAGGACCTGGACCTGCTGCGCCTGGACATGGATGAGTTCGACAGAACCATGCGCCTGAACGTGCGCAGTACCGTAGTCGGCTCACGGGCCGCACTTCCGCACCTCATCGCTGCCGGTGGCGGGTCGATCATCAATACCGCGTCCGTTGGCGGGCTTTCCGAGGACTTCCTACAGGTGGCCTACGGTACGGCCAAGGCAGCAGTGATCCGGCTGACACAGTACGTGGCCATAACGCACTGCCATTCATTGGGGCAGCCGAGGATATTGCGCAGGCGATGCTGTATCTCGCATCCGATGAATCCCGTTATGTCACGGGGCAATGCTTGGTGGTGGACGGTGGAATGTCCAGCCACTCATCCATTGCCGAGGACCGTCGAGACCAGCTCCCGGAGAAGCCGGCGTCCTGAAAGCAAGCTGAAACAGGCTGAGCAACGTGGGCCGTAGGAGACCTACCCCTCGCTCCGATGACGGATAGTGCCGCCGACGGCGGTGGCCAAGACCGGTATGTCGCGCAGCTCGGACGGGTTGACCAGATACGGATCGGCTCCGAGGACGGTGAAGTCAGCCAGCATCCCCGGACGCAGACGGCCCTTGATCGTTTCCTCACCGGAGCCGTGCGCTGGCCCGATGGTGAAGCCCGCGATGGCCTCGCCGACGCTTATCCGCTCACCTGGCTGCCAGCCGCCGTTGGGCTCATTATCCTGATTCTGCCGGGTGACTGCAGCATGGATCCCGTGCAGTGGATTTGGCGGCGCCACAGGTGCGTCCGAACCGAAAGCCGGGATAGCACCTGCGTCGATCAGTGACCGCCAAGCGTAGGAGGCCAGATCACGGCCCGCCAACAGAGATGAGACCAAGGCAATGTCCGCGGAGCAGTGCTGGTGGTCGCATGGAGGGCACGACGCCGAGGCGTGCGAGTCGGTGCACATCTTCCGGCCGAAGGTGCTGGGTGTGTTCGATGCGGTGTCGTAGCTTTCCAGCCGATGCGGCGTCGTCGAGCCGGTTCAGGATCAGGTCCTCGTAGGCTTCCAACACCAGCTGGTTGGCTCGGTCGCCGATGGCGTGGGTGGCGACGGCGATCCCAGCCCCGGCAGCGCGCCGGACCAGGGCCAGCAGGTCGCGGTACGGGGTGACTTCGATGCCGGTGTTGCCCTCGTTGCCGTGAAATGGTTGGTTCATATGGCAGCTGTGCGAGCCCAGCGCGCCGTCAGCAAAGAGCTTGACGGGACCGGTGCGCAGCCAGGCGTCGCCATCTCCAGTGGTCCGTCCGGCATCAATAGCAGCCTCCAGGCCCACCTGCGGAATGGACTTGTGCACGCGCAGCTGCTGGTCTCCACCAGCACGCAGTGTGCGGTACGCCTGCTCGCATTCAGCGCCATCGAAATCGTGGGCGCCGGTTAGCCCGACAGCGAGCATCCGGCGCTGGGCGTCCACCAGCAGGCTTTCCAGAGAGCCAGATTCGCTGCTGTGCATGATGGTTTTGAGCGGTTGGCAGGCTGCCTCGCGCAGGATGCCCGTTGGGTGGCCATCAATGTCGTGGACGATTTTCCCGCCGATGGGCTCCAGCGTCTGAGCGTCGATGCCGACGGCGGCCAGGGCTGCGGTGTTAGCCCAGAAGGTGTGCCCGTCGATGCTCGGCAGCGCGGCAGGTCGGCCTCCGGTGGCGGCATCGAGTGCTTGCCGGTTCGGCAATACCGGGACGTCCCAGGTGTTGAAGTCCCAGCGCCCTCCGAAGACCCACCCGGTGGCGGGCAAAGCGAGGGCATAACTGCGTACGCGGGCCAGTGCGTCCTCAAGGCTGGTGGTGCCGCGCAGATCCAGGGCAGCGATTTCGCGAGCGTAGTTGGCGCTGTGGAAGTGCGCATCGGTCAGGCCGGGGATAACGGTAGCGCCGCCAAGGTCTATGGTCTTGACTGTCCCCGTGGCGTGGGCGCGTAGGTCCTCGGCAGTGCCGACGTCGAGGATGTGCTCTAAAGCTCAGCATGCAGGACGCAGGTTTGAGGACCAGCGAACCATACTGATACATGTCGGCGCGATTGGCAATGGCCCCCTGTTCGCTGTCAGCCCTGCGCGATAGCCTTCAAATAACCTGAGCAACGGGATGCGGCAGATGCGAGACAGGAGCTTGATATGAAACAGACCATCGGTAGAGGCTTGGCAGCTGGAGCAGCTGGAGTCACGGCACTGAATGCAGCCAGTTTTGTGGACATGTTGTTCCGCGGGCGTCCGGGCAGTGAGGCCCCGGGGCGCTTGGTGGAGGAACTCCTGAGTAGGGCGGGGATTGATATCCCGGGCCGCGGCCAGGAAAAGGCCAATCGGCGCACGGCTCTGGGTGCTATCGCCGGTATGAAGGCGGGTCTTGGCGTCGGCATCGTGGCGGCAGCCGCGCGCAGTGCCAAGCTCCGGGTACCGGCTCCCATTGGTGTGGCGCTGACGGGGGCTGCAGCCATGGCTGCAGCCGATGTCCCCCTCGCGAAGCTGAATATCACCGATCCGAGCACGTGGTCCAGCAGAGACTGGGCGGTTGACGTCGCCGGTCACCTTGCTTATGGCATGAGCGTTCAGGCGGTACTGCACGCCACGGAACCGCCAGTTGACCGCAACGAAAAAGTACGACGGCGGGCGTCGCTGCCACTGCTGGGGCGCTCACTGATGTTGGGTGCGGCTACGGGCTCGCGAAGCACTCTGGCGTTCGCCGGGCCAGTGTTGGCCAAGAAACTGGGTGGCCGGAATAAGCCATCTGGCAGAACTGCGGGATTGACCGCGGTGGCTCTGGGGTCCGAGCTGTTGGTGGACAAGCTCCCCATGACGCCTAGCCGGCTAGGGAAATCGGGGCTGCCGCCTCGCTTCATTTCTGCTGCCGGGGGAGCGATTGTTCTGGCTCGCAGGGACCGTTCGAATGCTGTCTTGCCCGTCATTGCGTCTGCCGTTGGTGCGGCGGCGGGGTCTTTCGGCGGTGCTGCGTGGCGCGATTACGCCCAGCAGCTCGGGTGGACGTGGCAGGCAGGGCTCGTGGAAGACGTTCTGGCTGTTGGGCTTGCCGCAGGCGCCAGTTGGCCGACGTCGGCGAAGATTACCGCTTAGCGGGGGAGGTCACTGTTTAGTCGGGAAGCCCGGCGAAACCACGGAGAGCCCGGCGTCAGTTGCTGCCGCCATGAGTTCATGGTCGTAGGCGAGGACTGACTGAGCCTGCACCCTAATTGCCGTAGCCAGATGGATGGCGTCCGCACTTCGGAGTTGGTGCGGCATAGCGGCTGCGTACATCAGGTCGCTGCGGGCCACGTCCACCAGGTTGATGCTGTTCAGGACAGTATTGATCAGCTCGGCCGGGATGTTCCGCTGCCGTCTGGCAGCGCAGTGCATATCCGCGTGAAGCAGCATCGACGCAACGAGCGTGTGTTCCGCCGTTGCCGCAGACAGGTGATCGGCAAGGGCCGCTGACTCCGGCTCGTCGATCACCAGCTTCAGTGCTGCCGAGGTGTCGATGTAGATGATCAACGTTCACCACGCAGGTCGGTGAGGATAGCTGCCGTTGAGTTTTCCTGCTCAACGCGCGGAAGGAGCCGGAAGTCGACCGCTCCAATGGATGCTTGCCGAACCTGGCCGGAAAGCAACAGCGACTCGAACACTGACGACGACGGCGGGATCAGCGTCGCTGCCACGTCCCCATTGTTCGTGACGCTGATGGTCTCGCCATTCTTTACTCGGTCAAGAATGCTGCTGCTGTTGTTTCGTAGTTCCCGGTGTGGGATTGTTGTCATGATTGCACCTCCGTAGCAATCGTAGCAGTCGACCGAAGGACAGTGCCTTGACTACACCGGACATCAACAGCGACTACTTCCTTCTGGACGAGGAGCTGACCGACGGCGAGCGCGCCCTCCGCGACAAGGTTCGGGCTTACGCCGAGGCAGAGATTCTGCCCATCATCAACGACTACTGGGAGCGGGCCGAATTCCCGACGGAGTTGCTGCCGGGCCTCGCACAGTTGGGCATTATCGGATCCACTATCGAGGGCTACGGTTGCCCCGGGCTGAGCCGCCGTGCCTCCGGCGTTGTTTCCAGGGAGATCGCCCGCGCAGACGGTTCGGTCAACACCTATATCGGTGTCCACTCGAGCCTGGGCATGGGCTCCATCAACATGCTCGGCAGCGACGAGCAGAAGCAGCGCTGGCTCCCCGCCATGGCCAAACTGGAGAAAACCGGCGCGTTTGCCCTGACGGAGCCCGAACACGGATCTGATTCGGTGGCACTGGAAACCAGTGCCCGCCGCGACGGCGACAGCTACATCCTGAACGGTCACAAACGGTGGATCGGCAATGGTGATGCGGCCGACGTCGTCGTCATCTTTGCCCGCGACGAGGCAGACGCCAAGGTCAAGGCTTTCATGATGGAGAAGAACGACGACGGCGCGTATCCCCAGGGGTACAGTCCCACCGTCATCACGGGGAAGATGGGCAAGCGCGCCATCCTGCAGTCGGACATTGTGATCGAGAACCTGCGCATTCCAGCGGTGAATCGACTGGAGCACTGTGAGTCCTTCCATGACGTCTCCCGGGTGTTGACCGCGACGCGTGGGGGAGCGGCCTGGGAAGCGGTGGGCCACGGCATGGCAGCCTACGAAATCGCGGCGACCTACGCACTGGAGCGCAAACAGTTCGGTCGGCCCATCGCTTCATTCCAACTGGTGCAGAACAAGCTGGCCAACATGTTGAGCGAACTCACCGCCATGCAACTGATGTGTTATCGGATGACTGACCTGGCCGAGTCTGGACGGTTGACCGGGGCCATGGCGTCGATGGTGAAAATGGCGAACGCGCAGAAAGGCAAGTGGATCTGCAGCGAAGCCCGCGACATCCTCGCGGGAAACGGTGTGCTGCTGGAGCGCCATATTGCACGGCACCTCACCGACATGGACATCGTCAGCACCTACGAGGGCACGGATTCCATCCAGTCCCTGCTGGTGGGCCGCGACATCACCGGCATCTCAGCCTTCAAATAGAACCCGCATTCGCATTCGCAAACGAGAGCGAGAACATGACTTCACAGCCAGTTTCTGTCCAGATTACCGACGGCGTAGCGCACGTCCGCATGGACAATCCGCCCGTCAACGCGCTTGGCTTGGCCCTCCGCGAGGCTCTCATGGACGCGCTCGCCGAGCTTGAACACAATGACGACGTTATGTCCGTACTGCTGATCGGCCAGCCCAAAGCTTTCTCGGCCGGAGCGGACATTACCGAGTTCGGAACCGGCACCAGCTCACCGACGCTTCCCGAGCTCGTGGCTCGCGTGGAGGACTTCCCGAAACCGGTTGTCGCAGCGATCACCGGCGTCGCACTCGGTGGAGGACTGGAGCTCGCGATGGCCGCGCACGCCCGAGTCGCACTGACGACGGCGAAGCTGGGCCTGCCCGAAATCAGTCTTGGACTGCTTCCCGGCGCCGGTGGTACGGGCAGACTGCCGCGGCTCGTCGGGCCCGAAAAGGCGCTCGAACTGATCCTCGGCGGGAAGCAGATTCCGGCCGAGGCTGCCCTACAGGATGGCCTCGTAGATGCGGTGCTCGACGGCGGCTCGGACGCCGGTTCCGCCGATTCCGACGGCGGCAGCGGCTTTGAAACCGAAGCCGCCCGGTGGACCGCGGAGTTCGCCGCCTCTGGTGGTCCCATGCGTACGCAGGACCGGACCGATAAAATTGCCGACGCCGCCGCGAAGCCGGGAACCGTCGTCGAACTCGCAGCGACGGCACTGCGCAAGGTCAAGGATCCGTTTGCGGGCAAGGCCGCTGTGGAAGCGGTCACCGCGGGAGTTGAGAAATCCTTTGAACGAGGCGCTGTGGTGGAGCGCGCGAAGTTTCAGGAGCGGTTGAAGAGTTCGGAGTCCGCCGCCCAGCGGTACCTGTTCGCTGCCGAACGTGCTGCCCGCAAACCACGGAATCTGGATCCAGCTGCAGCTCGAGACGTGAAGCAGGCCGGCGTCGTGGGGGCTGGCACCATGGGTGGAGGAATTGCGATGGCGCTGGTTTCCGCGGGAATCCCGGTCACCGTGGTGGAAGCCCAGCAGGAAGCGCTGGAACGTGGGCTGGGCATGATCGAGAAGAATCTAGCTGTCTCCGTTTCGCACGGCAACCGAACCGAGAAGCAGGCAGCGCAGCAGCGCGCGCTCATCACCGGAACCATGGATTACGCGGATCTCAGCGACGCAGATCTGGTCATTGAGGCAGCGTTCGAGGATCTGCAGGTCAAGAAGGAGATCTTCGCGAAGCTGGACCAGCACGTGAAGCCACAGGCCGTGCTCGCAACCAACACCTCCTACCTGGATATTGATGAGATTGCGTCCGGTACGGAACATGCGGATCGCGTTCTCGGGATGCATTTCTTCAGTCCGGCCAACGTCATGCCGCTCGTGGAGGTGGTGCGCGGCGCACAGACCAGTCCCGAAGCACTAGCCACTGGATTCGCAACGGCTCGGCGAATCGGGAAGACGCCCGTCGTCGTCGGAGTGTGTCACGGCTTTGTGGGCAACCGGATGCTGGGAGTGCGCTCGCGGCAGGCCGAACAGCTCCTGCTGGAGGGCGCACTGCCGTCCCAGGTTGATGATGTGCTGACCGAGTTTGGGTTCCGAATGGGGCCCTTTGCCATGGCGGACATGGCCGGTCTGGATATCGGCTGGCGGAACCGGAAAGCGCAGGGCACCACCGCGCCGATCGGCGATGCTCTGTGCGTGGAGGGCCGTTTCGGGCAGAAGACTGGCGCCGGTTACTACTCCTACGAGGGCCGCGATCGCCAGAACGATCCCGAGGTGGAGGAGATCATCGAACGGGTTTCGGCCGAGCACAATATGACGCGACGCGGGATCTCAGACGACGAGATCCTCGAACGGTTGCTCTTCCCGATGATCAACGAAGGCGCCCGCATCCTTGAGGAAAAAATCGCGGACCGCGCCAGCGATATCGACGTGATCTGGGTCAAGGGCTACAACTGGCCCGCCTACCGCGGAGGGCCCATGTGGTACGCGGATCAGGTGGGCGCGGCCGTCGTCGCCGAGCGTCTGACGCACTATGCGGAGGCGACCGGGGATGAGTCCCTGCGGCCCGCGTCGGCATTGCAACGAGCGGCCGACGTCGGCGGGAGCCTGACGGGCGCGTCGTCGTCGTGAGCTTTCAGGAGCCGGAAAGCGCTGAGCAGGGGGCGTCGGAAAGCAGAGAGCCGGAGGGGCCGGAAGCACCACTGCTCGACGGGCGCAGTGCCCGGGCGCTGCGCACTCGCCGGACCATTTCCGACGCTCACCTTGCGCTGATCAACGACGGCGAACTCAGACCGTCCGCGCGGCAGGTCACCGAGCGGGCCGGAGTGTCCCAGCGGACGCTGTGGGACAACTTCAAGGACATGGAGAGCGTGATGGCGGAGACCGCGGCGCGTCAGCTCGCCGAGCAGGACGCGGCGCTTGTCCCGATCGACGCCGGACTGGCGCTCGCAGAACGGATCGAGCTCTATTGTGCCCAACGGGGCAACGTGCTCGAGGCCGTCGCACCGATGGCGCGGGCAGCGGACGTCCACCGGCCGTTCTCACCGGTGCTGCAGCGGAACCTGGAATCGAACCTGGAACGCATCCGGGCCGAGATTGAGCGGCTGTTCGAGCCGGAGCTATCCCTTCTGGATGAAGACCGCCGGAACCGCATCACGCTGGCGCTCTGCACGGCGTCGGACTGGGCCAACTGGCAGCTGCTGCGCGCATATTTAGGGCAGTCGGCCGAAGAGGCCCGTCGTGCACTGGAGGTGTCGGTGGGCGCGCTGCTGGTGAGGTCGTGCTCGCCAAACGTGGTCGATCACGAGAAGAGGAAGTCATCATGACGGTTTTGTCCCTTGCCGCGGTTCTTGCCGAATCGGCGCGTAGATACCCCGAAAAGACCGCAGTCATCAGCGGCGGCCAGCAGTACTCCTATTCCACGCTCTGGCGCCAGTCGCTGCGCTACGGTGCGCAGCTGCAGGAAGCTGGAATGGAACCGGGCGATGTTGTCGGCATCATGGCGCCCAACGTCGTCGAATTCCCCCGCGCCTATTATGCGGTGGAGGCGGCAGGCGGCGTCGTGGTTCCCGTGCACTTGCTGCTCACCGTTGAGGAAGTGGTTCATGTCCTCCGCGACAGCGGCGCGAAGATGCTGATCTGTCATGCCAGCTTCCTGAGCGTCGCCGGTCCAGCCGCGGAGCAGGCCGGAATTCCGCTGCTGCTTGCCGGGCCGGCTCCCCAGGGCGCTGAGGGCGCTGAGGGCCTGCAGGTCCTGGATGCCGATAGCGGGAAGGAGCTGCGTAACTACGTCAGCCGTGAAGCGGATGACCCCGCCGTCATTTTCTACACGTCCGGCACCACCGGCAAGCCCAAGGGTGCCGTGCTGACACACCTGAACATGGTCATGAACGCAACGGTCTCCGCCGTGGACGCCAACGACGTCCGCACCGACGACATTGCGCTCGCCTGCCTGCCCCTGTTCCACGTCTTTGGCCAGACTGCGAGCATGAACGCCATCTTCCGGTTGGGTGCCACCCTGGTGCTGCTGCCGAGGTTCACCGGGGAAGCGGCTCTTGAACTGATCCGCGAGGAGAACGTGGATGTTTTCCATGGCGTTCCCACCATGTATATGCAGTTGCTGGAGGCGGCCGAGGGCCAGGAGAAGCTGCCGAAGCTGAGACTGTGTGTCAGCGGTGGAGCAGCGATGCCGGTGGCGGTGATGGAGAAGTTCAACGAAGCTTTCGACGTCACCATTTACGAGGGGTACGGCCTGTCCGAAACCTCGCCCGTGGTCAGTACCAACACACCGTATTCGGGGGTGAAGCCCGGCACTGTTGGGCCCTCCATCTGGGGTGTGGAAGTGGAGATCGCGGATCATCGCGAGCCTGACAAGGTGGTCCCGCTGCCGAACGGCGAACTCGGGGAGATCCTGGTCCGCGGTCACAACGTATTCGCGGGTTACCTGAACAACCCAGAGGCGACGGCGGCTGCCATGGTGGACGGCTGGTTCCGCACCGGTGACCTGGGGACCATGGACGACGACGGCTTCATCACCGTGGTGGATCGCACCAAGGACGTCATCATCCGCTCTGGCTACAACGTGTACCCGCGCGAGGTTGAAGAAGTGCTGATTCGCCACCCTGCCATTGCGCAGGTGGCTGTGATCGGCATTCCCGATGACCTGCGCGGGGAAGAGGTGTGCGCCGTCGTCGTGCTGGATCCTGCCCATCAGGGACCTCGTTCAAGTGCGGAAGAAATCATCGAGTGGAGCCGCGAGCATCTGGCGAAGCACAAGTATCCGCGCGAAGTGCGCTTTGTGGAGAAGTTCCCACTGGGACCGAGCCACAAGATCCTCAAGCGCGAGCTGCGACGGGATGTGACGGAGGGGCGTTAGCGGCGGAGGCGGCTGCTAGCGCAGTCAATGCAGAGCCGGGTTTCCGGGCGGACCTCCAGTCGTTCGAGTGAAATCGGGCCGCCACAGTGTTCGCAGACATCGTAGGTTCCGTCCGCCAAGCGTGTCAGGGCTTGCTGGAGATCGGTCAGACTGCGCTGGGCATCTTCGTGCAGTTTGACCTCCAGAGCCCGGTCCTGGGAAATAGTTGAGCCCTCAGGGTCGTGTTCGTCGTCTTCAGTCGTGCCTGATCGCGCCTTGGTCAGTTCGTCGATACGCCGGCCAGAGGCTTCGATCCGTGCGCGAGTGTCCGCGATGCGAACGTCTATGAGTTGTTGAAAGCGTTCAGCGTCGACTGAGTCCATGGCTCAATCAAAGCACGACCATACCGCCGCAGGATTGAGGTCTAGTAAAATCAGTTCATGTTGCCGTTCCTGTTGCTCTCCACCCGTGCCGAAGACGTTGCGACCGAGCGCGAGTACCAGAGCTTTCTGAACTCAGCCGGGCTGGAGCCGGAGCACTTGCACCGCATTCGCGCGGAGGCTGGTCCGCTGCCGCTGATTGACCTCGATGACTATTCAGGAATCATGGTGGGCGGCAGCCCGTTCAACTCATCCGATCCCGAAGAGCTGAAGTCCGATACGCAGCGCCGCGTAGAGCGTGAGATTGGCGAGCTACTGGACCGTGTAGTCGCAGCCGACGTCCCATTCCTCGGAGCCTGCTATGGGGTGGGCACCCTCGGTAAGCATCAGGGCGCGGTGATCGACCGCACCTTTGCCGAGCCCATCAGCGCGGTCACCATCACGGTGAACGACGCCGGAGCGGCCGATCCGTTGCTGGCCGGCCTGCCGCCGTCGTTCGCTGGCTTCGTGGGTCACAAGGAAGCGTGCACCATCCTGCCGCCTGGCGCAGTGGTGCTGGCGTCGTCGTCGACGTGTCCCGTCCAGATGTTCCGCATCCGTGAGAATCTCTATGCCACACAATTCCATCCGGAGCTCGACGTCGCTGCCCTGCTGGAGCGGATCGACATCTACCGCAATGCCGGATACTTTCCGCCCCACGAGGCGGACGAGGTCATGGACCGTGTCCGGACAGCACAAGTGGACCAGCCTGCGCGGATCCTGCGGCATTTCGTGCAGCGGTACGCCCGGGGTTAGGTTGTCCGGGATGGCAGTCTTCCGTCCGCAGCTCCAGACCACTGCCCCCAACGATCCAACCAACCAGTGCCTAGGCACGCGAGCGGGCCAAACTCTGCTGTCCTTGCCGATGGCCCGCCGGATAAGATCAAGCCATGGCCGGACTTGCAGATGTTCTTGGCCCCATCTTGGAACTGATGACCTGGGTGGGCTTCGTTACGGGCGTGCCGCTGCTGGTCTGCGGCTGGATTATCGACAAACGACGTTGCAGGTGGGCCAGCACCAGTGGCGAGGTCTTTGCCGCCGGTACCTACAAGGGCCTCCGATGGACCGACAGTGCGAACACCTCCCGGCTATCCCTGCTGCGTCCCGAGGATGCGCAGGAACTGGTCCCCGGAAATGACATCGTCCTTCACTACGACGTCTGCCACCCTGTTCGGTGGTGCCTGGGCCCGCCACGACTCAATACTGCCCTGATCATTGGATGGACCCTGACCACGGTCGGGATTGTGTGCGCTGTGGCTGGATTCGTGCTGATGATCCTCTAATTCTCGTTTCCGTCCTCACGGATCGACGGACTGGCCTCCAATTCTACCGACCGCTCGGAGGCGGCATAGAGTTCGGCGAAACCTCGGCAGACGCGCTTCGCCGCGAATTCACGGAAGAACTGGGGTTCGACGTCACGCCCACGTCACTGCTCGGCGTCCTGGAGAACCACTTCGAGTTCGAAGGGGAACCCGGGCACGAGATCGTTCATGTGTACGCCGTTGAGTCCTCCGAGATCGATGCCCTGAGTCTGGACACCGAACTCACCGTCCTTGATGACGGGTCACCCGTGATCTGGAAGCGCAGAGATGAGCTGGAATCCGGGCGCCGACCCTTCTATCCAGCCGGAGTTCTGGAGCTTCTACCCAATTGACCGAGGCTAGCCACCATGACGACGGCGGGGTCCCGCCTAAACTGTTTCAGTGAGTAACCCAGCAGCCCCGGTCCAGCCTTCCGTCCCAACCCCCAACCCGGCAGACGTGAACCGGAAGATCCATGCCCAGATCGCATCCGAGCTTGGTGTGCAGACCTGGCAGGTCAAGGTTGCGATAGAACTGCTCGACGGCGGGTCAACGGTTCCGTTCATCGCTCGGTACCGCAAGGAAGTCACCGGAACGCTCGACGACGCACAGCTGCGTGATCTCGAGGAGAGGCTGCGGTACCTACGCGAACTCGAAGACCGCCGCGCAGCCATACTCGCTGCCATCAGCGAACAGGGAAAGCTCACGCCCGAACTGACCGCAGCCATCCATGAAGCCGAGACCAAATCACGACTGGAAGACCTCTACCTTCCGTTCAAATCCAAACGCCGCACCAAAGCTCAGATTGCCCGCGAAGCTGGTCTCGAACCGCTCGCTGACGCACTGCTGCGCAACCCCGAACTCGATCCGGTCGAGGAAGCGGCGAAATACCTCAACCCGGCGCACTCCATCAACGCAGCCGAGGACGCTCTGGCAGGTGCCCGCGCCGTCGTCGTCGAACGCGTCAGCCTCGACGTCGAACTCACCACCACCCTCCGCGAACGGCTCTGGACTACTGGACGCCTCCGCTCCCAGGTCCGCAAAGGGAAGGAAGCCGAGGGCCAGAAGTTCGCCGACTACTTCGCCTTGACTCAGGTGCCCAAGTCCATGCCGTCGCACCGAGTACTCGCACTGCTGCGCGGTGAGAAAGAAGGTGTGCTCGACGTTTCTTTCGCCGAAGCAGACCCAACGGACAAGGAAGCATACGAGGACGCCCGCGGCCACTACGAAAACGCCGTCGCCAGGGCCGCTGGCATCTCAAACCGTGGACGACCGGCGGACGCCTGGCTCCTGCAGAGCGCGCAGGTTGCGTGGCGTACCCGGATTCACACTCGACTCGCAACCGACCTGCGCTCGCGGATGGCGCAAGCGGCCGAGGACGACGCTGTTCGAGTGTTCGCGGCGAACCTGCGAGACGTACTGCTCGCCGCGCCCGCCGGGAACCGGTCCACCATGGGGCTGGATCCGGGCCTGCGCACGGGCGTGAAAGTTGCGATTGTCGATGGGACGGGGAAAGCCACGGCGACCGACACCATCTACCCGCACGCGCCCTCCAACAGGTGGACCGATGCGTTGACGAGCTTGAAAAAACTCGCTGTGAAGCACAACGTGGAGCTCATCGCGATCGGCAATGGCACGGCGAGCCGTGAGACGGACGAGCTCGCCGCCGAACTGATCAAGAGTCTGCCCGAGCAGAAGATTCGCAAGCTGGTGGTCTCCGAAGCGGGGGCGTCCGTTTATTCAGCGTCTGCGCTGGCCTCGGCCGAACTGCCCGGCATGGACGTGTCCCTACGCGGCGCCGTGTCCATCGCGCGGCGGCTCCAGGATCCACTGGCGGAACTGGTGAAGATTGATCCCAAAGCGATCGGCGTCGGGCAGTACCAGCACGACGTCGCTCCCGCCAAGTTGGAACGCTCCCTTGGTGCTGTGATTGAGGACTGCGTGAACTCAGTGGGCGTTGACGTCAATACTGCCTCGCCTGCGCTGCTGAGTCGCGTTGCTGGCCTGGGGCCGTTGCTGAGTGAGAACATCGTCGCCCACCGGAATGAGACGGGGCGCTTTGCGAAGCGCAGCGACCTGAAAAAGGTTCCACGACTCGGGGCGAAAGCATTCGAGCAGTGCGCAGGGTTCCTTCGGATCAGCGGGGGAGCGGAACCGCTCGACGCATCGAGCGTGCACCCTGAAGCCTATGGAGTTGCCCGGAAAATCCTCAGCTCCGTGGGTGCTCGAAAGGCCGACGCCGTCCGTGGAACCGGGACCTTGGCTACCGTCAATGCCGCAGATTTTGTTGATGACACTTTTGGCCTTCCCACCGTGCAGGACATCCTCGCCGAACTGGAAAAACCCGGCCGTGATCCCAGACCTGAGTTCACCTCCGCCTCCTTTGCGGAGGGGGTCGAGAAGATCTCGGACCTTCGTCCCGGCATGATCCTCGAAGGGATAGTCAGCAATGTGGCCACCTTCGGCGCGTTCGTGGACATCGGTGTTCACCAGGACGGGCTCGTTCACATATCCGCGATGTCCAACACTTTCGTTTCCGACCCGCACGACGTCGTCAAATCTGGGCAGGTTGTACGAGTGAAGGTTCTCGAGGCGGACCCCGAACGCAAGCGCATCGCACTCACGCTTCGATTGGACGACGAGAGCCCTTCGGGCGGCGGGAAGGCTGCTAGCGCCTCGGGCTCTGGCGCTGCCCGCTCGGGCCCCGGTGCTTCCCGTGGGGCTGGTTCTTCGCCTGAGTCTCGTGGGTCTCGTGGCTCGAGCGGCAAGCGTGAGTCCCGCGAGCCGGAGAGTGCGATGGCGAAGGCACTCCGGGAGGCCGGGCTCCGCTAACCAGGCCGGGCCCCGCTGACCGGACCCGTCCGCACTTATTGTTGGAATAACTCGGGAATCGTCCCTATTCCAACAATAAGTGCGGAGGCGTCAGGGATGCAGACCCCGAGCGCCGGGGCCGGCAAGGTGGGGTGTAGAGATCGGGATCCGCTAGATTGCAGCAAGAACGCTGACTCTGATGAGGGTCAATGATGGCGGAACTCGTTTCAGCTACCTTCCGGAATACCTGGCACGGGGCCAAACCGCGATTGCTTCTTCGCTTCCGTTGTCAGCAGAGCCAGTGGTCACGGGGAGCGGATCAGTTCCGCCCTTCTTTACTCACCTGCTGCCTGAGGACCGGCGTCTTTCGTCATTGCGTCGAGCCGTAAAGGCCTCGTCCGACAACGAGCTAGCACTCCGTTTGGCCGTTGGAGGAGGCCGGTGTGGATCCTCGTGCGATTGCCAGCGTGCAGGAGAAGGTCTCCGCCGGAATGGTCTCGGTACCCGTTGAGGCCGCTGGCCGAACATTTTGGGGTGGAGGACATGCGCCGTTACAGCATGGAGCCGAGGTCGGAGCCGATAGATGGATAGGTGGCAGTCATGGATTTGAGCTGTCGGGAGGTCAGCCCCACTTTGATGGCGAGGCTGAAGATGTTGATCAGTTCGGCGTAGCCGGGCCCGAGCAGATGCGCGCCGAGAATATGGTCGGTCGTTTTGTCGATGATGATCTTCGTGCTGGCGGTTGTCTCGCCCACCCGGTAGTTGGAGTACCAGCCGCTGGTGTCGTTGTGCCGCACCTCGATGTCTAGGCCGCTGGCACGGGCTTCCTGTTCGAGGATGCCAACCCGGTTGAGTTCCGGGATGGTGAACACGGTGGTGGGAACGGCCGTGTAGTCAGGGACGGTGGTGACACCTTTGAGCATGTTGGAGGCGGCGATCTTGCCTTCGAACACTGCGACGGGGGTCAGAGGTTTTCCGGGGGTGTCAGCGGCGTCGCCCGCCGCGTACACGGAGGGGTTCGTGGTGCTTTGCAGGTGCCCGGCCACGGTGACACCTTGGGGTCCGGATGCGATGTTTGCTGCGTCGAGGTTCAGCCCGTCTAGGTTGGCGACGCGCCCAGCGCCGTGGACCACCAGGTCGGCACCGATGGTGAAGACCTCTCCGCCCTTTTCCATAGTGACGTCCAGCCCGGTTGCGGTGCGGGTCACACTTGTGACCGCGGTGGCGGGTTGAACCCGGATTCCGGTCTGCTCGGTCCTTTTCACGAGGAGTTCCACGAGGTCGGGGTCGAACCCGCGGAGGGGCCGGTCACCGTGGTCGACGATCACGCAGGTCGCCCCGGCGCGGGCGGCGATGTGAGCGAACTCGAATGAGACGAACCCTCCACCGACGAACACGATCCGCTGCGGCAACGCGTCGAGGTTCAAAAAGTCGGTACTGTCGATCAGGTACTCGTGTCCGGGGAAACTCAGCGGGCGAGGGTGCGCGCCAACTGCGATCAGGAACCGCTTCGCACGATGCTCGGCTCCGTCGATGTCGAGCTGGTTCGGTCCGGTGAACCGGGCGCTGCCGTGGAAAGTCGTCACCCCGTTGCCAGTGAGTTCGTCTTCCATCCCTTGCGGCACACCATCGGTGAAGCCTCGCTTGTGGCGCATCAGTGCAGACCAATCGATCGATACCCCGTCCTCGGTGATGCCCTTGTCGCGCATCAAGTTGGCCGCATCGATCACTTCCGCGCCACGACGGAGGATCTTCTTGGGATCACAGCCACGCAGCGCACAGGTGCCCCCGTAGGGGAGAGCATCCACGATTCCCACCCTCCACCCCTGGGCGGCACATTTGTTCGCCGCCGTCGTGCCGGCCATCCCTGCGCCGATGACAAACAGGTCGTATTCCTCGTTCATGGATTATTTCCTTCCCGCCGGCACTATCACCGAATCGGATCATGGTCTTGATCGGAGTCATTCTGCTCAGGTCGGGGGGAGCGCTGCTCGTAGTTGATCTAATGTCGGCGCCCCGACCAACCCATCGGGCGTTGGGTAGATGCGGCAGGATAGCCCCACGGAGGAGGCCGGGTCTGGAAAAAGGTCTGCGCCGTCGAGCAGAATGCTCGGTGATCCGCGGAAACCGGTAGCCTCCGCATCCTCGGGCGTCTCCACCAGAAGGTGCGTCACGATCATGTCGGTGCGGTCCTGTGCGATGACGGCCAGCCGGTCCGCGACGATCGTCCAGTTCGGGCATCCGTTGAAGTATTGCAAGGTGATCTGCATGGCCCCAACAATAAACCTTGCACCGCACTTCAAGGTCAAATGATGTAATAGGACTATGCGAATTGGAGAACTAGCTCTTGTCACGGGAGTGAACACACAAACCCTGAGATTCTACGAACGCCGCGGACTCCTGCCCTGCGCGTCACGTGAAGCGAACGGGTACCGCCACTACGACGAGGCCACTGTCTCTCGTTTGCAGTTCATCCGCGCTTCACAGGCGGCGGGGCTGACGCTGACGGAGATCAGCAGCATCCTTGCTCTCCGCCAGGTCGGCGAGGTGCCCTGCGAGCACGTCATCACTCTCCTTACCGGGAAACTACAAGACGTCCACACCCGGCAACGAGAACTCGCACTCCTCGAAACAGAACTGCAGCATCTCATCGAGGTGAGCCAGGACCTCGACCCAGCCGACTGCACTGCAGGGGCCGTCTGTCAGATCATCCCGCACCCCTAGACATCGGTATCAAACTCCTTTGGAGGGATTCAAGACAGCCGTAATACGCCTCGGGTAGGTTTCCCGGGCGCTCCGCCTTATCTAAAGTGGGTCCCGTTTAGATTGCCCTGGTGGGTCTCATTTGGGTCGACATAGTCCTACGCCCGTCGGCTGAAGCTGCCGCTGGCGGTGCGGAACCTTGGGCGACGCCGGACTACCTCAGCGTGCGGCCGAAGGTGTCATAGTCACAGCTCTGAGCGCAACGCGAACCCTGGTCGTGACTTACCCACCAGCAGCGGATCCGTCCTCAGTTATTGTTGGAATAACCTGGAAATTGGCCCTATTCCAACGATAAGTGCGGGGGCGTCAGGGGTCCCGAGTGCGAGGGCGTCGCGAGGGCGCTGAGGCAGGAGCGGGTCAGGCCTCAGTGACAGTACGACGACGGACCTCGGCTGCACCAGAGCGGCAGAAGATCAGCACCAGCTCCTTCACGCTGAAAGCGGTGATCCGCTGAACCATTTCCGCGTAGGTACCGAGCTGCCGCCAGTACGCAGCGATGGTCTCCTCGGTGACGCTGATGTCCGTCTTGAAGTCCGCAATGACCAGCGCGCCGTCGTCGTCCTGGTACATCAGATCGATGACGCCCTCCACCGTCACACCTTCAGAGGAGCCGACGACGGGCAGCTCCAACCAGTGCTCACGCTCGGCAGCCTGCTGGACCGGTTCACTGGAAAGCGCCGAGCGGGCCCGTTCAGCCAGGCCAGCCGGATCAGTTAGCCCCTCGGCGAGGGCCACGGAGGACGCCAGCTCCTCGAAATCCGCAGAATCGCGTAGACCGCTCAACTCCAATACCCGGTGCAGCACTGTCCCGAACACCGCACCATGCTCACCGCCGGGCTCCGCAAAGGTGGGTAGGCCGTCGTCGTTCACATCCACGAAGCGCATGGCCGACGCTGGCTCAGTAGGCTCAGAAGCTCCCTTGGCCAGAGCCGTCACAGAGGTAGTCGATGCAATGGCCGACGTTTCCTGCCAGCGCAACCGTCGAGATTCCCATTCGGCGAACGGTTCAACCAGCGCTGCCTCCGTCCCAGCCCGCAGACCAAAGGGCAGGTCAGTAGGCAGCTTGAGGGAGGGAACGGCGTCGTCGTCCTGATCCACCAGGAGCTGACCAAGACTGCCCTTCGCACCAACGTAGTGGGACACCACCAGGTGACTCTCGGCGCGGGTGCAGGCAACGTAGAGCAGGCGTCGTCGTTCGGCTTCGATGAAGTCCGACTCAATCTGGGACGCCTCACGGTAGCCGCTGGACTCAATATCGCCAGCGAAGTGCACCTGCAACTTACCGCGCTCATCCCACAGCGCGGCGGCCTTCTGGTGGTTGGGGCTGGACCCTGTACCGGCCAGGATCACCATGGGGAACTCGAGCCCCTTGGACGCGTGGATGGTCATGATCCGCACGGCTTGGGCGTCAGTTTCGGGCACCACTGCTTCCTTGACCTTCGAATTGTCCTCCTGTTGGGTGCTGGCCCAGACGAGGTAATCGCGGAGACTTCCGTGCGTGGCTTCCGTCCAGGCCCGCGCCTGGTCCACGACGAAACGCACGCGCCGCCAGATCTCGCGGTAGCGGGGGCGGACGGCGGCGGCCTCCAGTACGCGGCGATCCGTCACCAACCGGTCCAACAGATCTCCGGGAGTGAGTTGCCCGATGTCTCGGCATAGCTCGGCGAGGTAGCGCATGGCGACGGCGACCGTGGAGTCAGTCAACTCGTCCGGGGCTGGGGCGAACATGTTCCAGCGCCCGCCCGCCTTTTTCCATTCGAGCAGTTCGTCGTCCGCGCAACCGAAGAGCGCCGAGCGTAGTGAGAGAACAAGGGAGGCCTCGTCGGCCGTGTTGGCGATGGCCCGCAGGCTGAGTAGGAGGTCTGTGACTTCCTGCGTTGAATACACCAGCGACGAAGCCTCGGCCCGGTACTCGATGCCGGCATCGTCCAGCGCGTCTTCAAGGGCGGGTAGCGAGGTGCGGGTGGGGAGCAGGATGCAGATGTCTTTGAGCTCGACGGCGGACGTGGCGAACGCGTCTGTTCGTTTACTCTGCTTCTGCCAGACGGGGCCCCCACCGGATCCGGTCGCGAGTTTCACAGCAGCAGCAACGTCCGCCGCTTCGTGGGCGCGGAGGATGTCCGCGGAGACCTTGCCGTTCTCATCCGGCGTCGCACCCTCGCGGCCAATGACGCTGACAGCCGGACCGTGTTCTTCAAGCCATTCTGGACGCTGAGGGTCAGCGTGAAGAGCCTGATAGGCGGGCTGCAACGTGCCGCTGAGCTGAATCAGTTGCCCGAACGTCGCGTTGACCCAATCCAGTAATTTCCCGGTGGATCGAAAGTTGGTGTTCAGCGAGGTGACAGCCGACGCCGGATCGCCAGCGAAGCGCTGCTGCGCAGCTAGGTATGTGGCAATGTCCGCTCGCCGGAAACGGTAAATCGACTGCTTCGGATCACCCACGGTAAAGAGCCGGCCCGCCGGAATCGCGAGCTGCTCCCAACCATCCGGACCACAGATGTCCGTGGCGGCAATGCGCGTCGCAATCTCGGCCTGCACCGGGTCAGTATCTTGAAACTCATCCAGCATGATGCACTGATACCGCTGGTGAATGGAGGCATGAACCTGACGCTTGTCCGTCCCCACCAGCAGGTCGCGGGCATGAATGAGGAGATCGTTGTACTCAAGCTCACCGCTGCGTTGGCGCTCGCGGGCGGCGGTGCGCAGTACCTCTGACATTGCGGCCGTGACGGTTTCGACGGCGGGTGCGACGAAGCTGTTGCGAAGATCCTTAGCGACTGCGGATAGTGCTTTGCAGGACGCGGCAACCTCATCTTTGCGCCCGGACCAGTTCTCTTTTCGACCGCCGCCTAGCCTTGTCGGAAAGTTACTCAGGATGTCCAGAACCGCGCTCATCTCCGCAACATCCACGGACGACAGCTGGCCGTGCCAGCTCCGGATGTTTTCAATCGCCGCCAGTAGATTGTCGGCTGGATCCGTGCAGTGTTCCGCATGTGCCAAGACGTCACCGGTGCGGCGCAGCAGCGGCCCCAGGTGTACGGCGGGAATGTGCCGCCGCTGTGGTGGATGGGTTTCGAGACGGTCCCAGTTGCCATCGAGGACCTTCGCGACCTTCTGTAACTGGTCCAAGTTGACGCCGACGGCGAGCAGAATGCGGAGGGCGCCGTCGAGCGTTGGGTCCGTGAACAGCGCGTGCCGTGCGGCTTCCCACCGCCGTGTGAAGGCCACTTGCGAACGCAGCTCGTCCACCACGGTGATCAGGGGAGGGACGCCCGCTTCGATGGGGTGTTCGCTGATGAGCCGCGCCGCGAAGGAGTGGATGGTGCCAATAGGGGCGGTGTCGAGCTGCTCCAGCGCGATATCTCGGGTGGGGCTGGGCGCATCGTCCTCGAGCCGCCGTCGTACGCGTTCCCGCAATTCACCGGCAGCTTTCTCCGTGAAGGTGATGGCCGCGATGCTTTTCAGTTCGACGCCGCTCGCCACCATCGCGCAGATGCGTTCCACCAGTTCGTGGGTCTTCCCGCTGCCAGCGCCGGCTTCGACAAAGACGTTGGCATCGAGCTTTTCCTCGATCAGGGTGCGGTCCTGCTGATCTTTCAGTTCCATGACGGGGATACTCATTTCTCCACCTTCAGCAGCTCAGCATAGGGGGCGAGTTCTGGCGCGTTCTGAACCCGCAGCCACTGCTGCTTGGCCTCCTGCGCGCCCATGAGGTTGGTGAAACTCGTGAAGGGGGTCGATTCCGGTCGCATCGGGAAAACGCCGCCGCGGATGGCGGAGATGATGAGGCTCGCGTCTTCGCGGAGCTGGGCGATGACGTCCTCGCTCACCTCGTAGCCGATGGTCGCGAAGCCGCCGTCGCTGGAGATGAACCAGTACTGCGCGACCACGTCCGACGCCGGTTTCCTGGCCAGGGTGCGGGCGAACAGGCCGTAGACGGGGAGCTGGAAGCGGCTGCCCTCCGCGGTCCGGTGCTTCTTCAGCTCTTGGTAGCGCTTCGCTTTGCCGGTCTTGTAGTCGATCACTTTCAGGCGGCCGTCGTCGTGCTGATCGATGCGGTCTACTTTCCCGCGGAAGTAGATGCTGGAACCGTCGTCGAGCGTGAGCTCCACCGGCGGGTGGGTGTCAGTGTCCTCCGGACCGAAGCTGGCTTCCGCTGCGAGATAGGACCATCCCTCATCAGCCGTCTTGTGATCGGCGTCGAACACCTGGCGCAGGTCCTGGCGGATCCTGGCCTGAGTGCGGTCCCAGACGTGCGCGAGCCAGACGGGGTTGGCGAACTCAGTGAACGCGCCCTCGGCCAGTTCCAGCAGGCGGTCCGACGACGGCGGCTGGCCTTCGTCTGCGACCTCGCGAACATAGTCCTCGAGGATCTTGTGCACCAGATTTCCGCGCTGCATGGGGTTGATCTGCACTTCGAGCTCGACGTCCTCGAAGATCGTGACCTTGAGGACGTGTTTGAGGAAGTAGCTGAAGGGGCTGGTGACCCAGTCCTCGAGGCGCGTGGGGGAGAGCGGCCGGTCCGGGTCCATGATGGTTCCCGCGTGGGCGCCCAGGTTGCCGTTGAAGCGAGAGAAGACGCGTCGTGCCGGTCCCGGGTGAGGGCGATCGACCGGTTCAGCACCGGGTCTTCGGTGATCACTGCCGCGCGATCGCTGGCGGTGAGTAGGTGTCGTATCCGCCATTCCTGTTCCGTGACGGCTAGGGCATTGGCGGTGGGAGAGCCGTGTTCAATGCTGTGGGCGAAGGACGGCAACTCGCGCTTTTCGGCGGAGGTTTTGGCGCCCGAGATCCAGCGGGTGAGTTCGTAGTTTCCCGCGGCGCGTAGGTCGCCTCGCGGGCTGGTGATGGTGCGCTTGGTTCCCGACGCCAAGGCCGCGAAGAACTGTTCCTTCTTGGCCTGGGCGCGCTGCTCTACCGTGGGCAGGTTGCCGTTGAGGCTGGCGCGGATGGCGTCCGGCAGCAGCGGATCTTCCGAGATTCTGGTCGGCGCACGACCCTCAGCGGCTCCCATCAGATAGACGACGTCCAGGTCTCGTCCCACGGCATCTGCATAACTGCCGACGACGACGCCGGCCCCGACCTTCCCAGCCCAGCCACCCTTGGACGCGATGGCGTCCTCCAGCGTGCTGCGGATCAGGGCTGGCCGGGGGAGTGGGCCAATGCCGTCGAGTTTGCTCAGGTCACTGCTGAGCTGGGTCAGGGTCTCGCGGGCGTTTGCCCGTTCGGGCAGTTCCTGCGCTGAGCGGGGCCCCATGAATTCGTTAATAAGGGTGGTCAGGGATGTGCTGACGTCGGCCCAGGACTGCGCTGCTTGGACGTGCTTGATCTGGTTGGTCAGGGCGGTGAGGAAAGCGTTGAACAGGGCAAAGTTTTCGCGGTCCCGGGTGGATCGCGTCGGCGTTGCTCCGGTGTGGGTGGGCCCGTCGTCGTTCTCCTCGTCGCTGGGCGGGTTGGAGTGCAGCCGCTCGCAGGTGGCGCTGCCCGGCAGCTCGTGGTCGCGCCAGACCAGTGTGCCTTCGGCCAGGATATTGAGGATGGTGCGCTTGTCCGGATCCGCTGTGTCCAGGGCGAGGAATTGGAGGAGTCCGCGCGCAAACGGCGAATCGGTGAGCGTGCGCGGCGCGGGGCCCACGAACGTGACGCCCGCTTCGGTGAGCCGCTGGACGAGGAGCGCGTTGTAGGGCTGGGCTACCGAGTAGAAGACGCCGATGCGGTGGCCGGGTGTCCCGGCGTCGAGCTGTTCCACGACCAGACGGGCGACGGCGCGGGTTTCGTCGTCGGCGTCGGAGGCGGTGATGACCGTGGTGGCGTCGTCGATGGTGCCGGCCGCGGTGATGTGCTTCATGCCTGCTGCGTCGAGACTGTTGCGGAACATCAATGCGTCCGGCTGGAGTTCGGTGCCGAGCATGAACCCGATCACCGTTCCCAGCCGCTTCTGCACAGCAGGTTCTTGAAGCTTCTCGGCGGCAATCGTGAAGGCTTCGTGCTGGGTGTACCAAATGGTGTGCAGGGCGTCCGCTGCTGCGCGGTGGAGGCGGAGGACTTCCTGCGTCAGCTGGGGGAGGGCCTCGGCTTGCTGCGTTGTTTCTGGGTGGTTTGTTGTCGGGTATGGCTGAACGGAATCGAGGACGACGGCGGTCCGTGCGATGGCGCGGGCGGTGGCCGGTTGGTCTGCGACCGGGGCGAAGATGCCGGGTTGTTCGGTGAGTGCTTTGCTGATCGCGCCGAGTCTGATGGTTGGCGGCAGCGGTGAGCGGCCACGCATTGCTGGGTGCGCTGCGATGAGCTCGGTTGCGAGGTCGTGCAGCGTGTAGGCGTGAACGGCTGCGCTTCCCTCGCCGTCGTTCAGCGTGCGGCCGAGGTAGCGGGTGACGTCCAGACCGGAGGCGTGCGAGGGGACCATGACGGTGACCGGTGCGAGCGGGTTATTGGCCTGGGCTTCCGTGACGATGCGGGCTAGTTCTGCTAGCGCATCGCTAGTTGCAGACCAGTGCGAATCGCTCAATCAGTGCCCCCTTGTTGACGTGATCTACAACATAGCAGTTGGGAGTTCTAGAGGGCCTGGTGAGCAGTAGGAAGTCGCGCGGGATAACGCTCAAGGGAACAATAGCCCGGATACATCAAAGACGAGACCACCTCCACCGTGGGACGAATTTAGACCACTACGCAGACTGCTTCGGAGCCAGCGGACGTTCTCTCGTGCGAAGCAGGCGACGTACTCAAACTGTGATTACTGTTCGAAGATGCCCCTCCTACGTGGCGAACGCCACGTCGACCCCCTGTATAACGTAAGCGCTGTCATCGCGTAGCGTGGCAGGGACCGTTCTGGTGCTCAACGCCTTTTGCGGATCATGTTACCTCTCTGCCGTAGAATCATGCGATTGGCCTCTACAGTGAAGTGCCATTCTGAAGAACTGTGACTTGGGGAAGTAATGACAACAAATGACGTCGTCTTATTGGCAGACATGCTCGCTCGATCGAGAGGAGAAACTGTTCCGGTCCTAGAGGACGCTGAACATGAGACCTACTTCAGTGCGAAGCAGTATCTTCGTCACTTCAACACTACGCACGACGATCTTCTATCGGGCATTGTGGACGGTGCTCAAGACGGTGGCATTGACGCGCTGTATATGTTCGCCAATGGATTCTGTATCCGAGACGACATACCGCTAAAAGGGCTAGGTCGGAACGCTCAACTGGACCTCATCGTCCTCCAAGTGAAGAACACTAAGGGATTCGGCGAATCGGCGATTGACAAGCTCGTTGTCAATCTTCCGCGTCTCTTGGACTTCGGTAGGGATGAGGAGGTGCTGGCGAAAACTCTGAACCCACGAGTGATTGAAATTACTCGCAGGTTTCTCAGCGTCTATCGTACGCTTGAAATGCCAACGCTTAGAATTCTTACCTGCTTCGTCGCTCTCAAAGCGGATCAGCTGCACCCAAATACTGTCGAAAAGTCGAACTTGATCGCTGATGTTCTTCGTCATTCGTTCGCCTCCTGCAGTCCTACCATTGATTTCATCGACGCTTCAGTGCTGTCTGACATGGCTCGTGAAAAGCCGTCGGTGATGAGATCTATCGCTCTCGCGGAGAATCCCATTTCAACCGATACTGCAGGTGGTTACATAGGCGTAGTACGGCTGGACGAATACGAGAATTTTATCACCGATGACAGCGGGAACCTTGATGCTTCGCTTTTTGAGGCAAATGTGCGTGACTACGAAGGTGAAACGATAGTTAACCGAAGCATTCAAGCGACATTAGAGAAGCATGACGAGAACGTCGATTTCTGGTGGTTGAACAATGGCGTAACTATCGTCGCCAATCGCGTGCAGCCCGCTAACAAGCTACTTGAACTCGAATCACCGCAGATTGTAAATGGCCTGCAAACCTCGCACGAGATTTATAAGCGTAGTCGAGGAGCTGCCTCCGGTAGCGAGAACCGGAGTGTCCTAGTCAAGATCATCCAAGCGGAGGACGATACAGTCCGCGACCGAATAATTCGTGCAACTAATAGCCAGACCAACTTAAGCCTTAGCTCGCTTCGCGCTACCGACAAGGTGCAACGACAGATAGAAGAGTATCTACTCAAGAGTGATCTCTACTATGAGCGTCGGAAGAACCTGTACAGCAACAGGGGCATACGAGTCGATGATCTTGTATCGATTGATCAAATGGGACAAGCGCTTCTAGCAGGTCTCGTCCAGATGCCGCACGTTGCGCGCGGTCAAGTGAGCACGGTGTTTGAGGACGAGGTATACGACCTCCTATTCGCTTCTACGCACCCAATTGGTGTTTATCTGGCGGCAATTCGCATGCAGAGACGGTGTGAAGGTTTTTTGCGTGCGGAGGCCACCACTCGGGGCCAGGTTGAAGATTTCTCTTTTCACCTGTGCATGCTGGCAACAATCGCCGCGACGAGAAGAAATCGGCCTTCAGCAGCCGAAATTGCGCAGATCAGTGACGTTCCCAGTGAAGGAGTCTTGCAGGATCTCCTGCAGATGGTTCGGGAGGAGTTCGCTGAGGGTGCACGTCGGAGGCGCGAGGTTTTGTTCGACCGTGTGGCGAAAGACGGAGTCGTAACTGAACAGCTGCTACTCAGAGCGAAGAACTATCTTTCGTCGAGCTCAAAGCGAGCTGTCGTCATTTAGAGGTTCCTCGAGGTGTTCGGTCGAAGAGAAGTATACCTTGGACGAAGCGGAACGCAGTAGATCTGGCGACTTTGAAGAGTTCAGTTATTTCGGTGCTAGTGTGCTGTCCTCCCTCGTTTAGGGAGAGCAAGTGCGCTTCCTGAGACTTGCTGAGTTTAGGTTGCTTCCCGCGGAGCCTACCCTTGGCTTTGGCGCCTGAATGCCTTCTCCGGTGGGGGACGGATGAGATCAGATTCGAATTTCGCGACCATGGCCAGAACGTGGAAGAGGAGTCGGACGACGGGGTCAGTGGGGCAGGGGATATTCCCGCCGATACTGAGTCATTCTCCTTTTGGTGATGCCTTCGATGATGCCTCGGGCGTCCGGCAAGGATCGTGCCAGCCAGTCGAGCTCTGTCACGACGAGGGTAGCGACTACCCGGCAAGCAGCGAGGCTTCGCGCGGACCGGGACGTTCGCGGTTGGTGCCAGTCAGCCCATGGTCAACATTGATCGGGTTTGGCCCGTCAGCGGTGAAGATCCGATTGACAAGATCGGTGTCAACGCGTTTGTCTGCCAGCGGGTTACGGAACACGCTGGCCCGCGGAACTCCGGCGATGTTGTGCTCGACCATGATGGCCTTGATGAGTTTGCGGTTAACGATCATCTCGTACTCATCCAAGAGTCCGGCCCTGATTCGGCGCCACCCGTAGGTACCGCCGGATTGCCGGTGAATGAGGCGCACGTAGTCAGCCACGATCGCGCATCGGATCGCCCTAATAGAGGATCCCGCACGGAGGTGTTCAAAATAAGTAGACCGGTTCAGGCCTGCGGTAACGCAGGATCGGCGGGCGGAGAATCCTTGGGCGTGGTGCCCGTCGACTACTGCGGTTTTTCTTTTGGGGGCACCACCGCCGTTTGGTCATACAACGCGCTGACGGCCTTGACGATGGCCAGTTCGTCTTCGAGGGCCCGGATTCTCTTGCGAGCAGAAACGAGGTCACCGACGTCCGGACTTGGTGTCCCGTCCTTCATCCCGGCGTCCACCAGTGCTTGGTGTTTCCACCGGTAGAGAGTTCCTTGACAGATGCCAGTCTCCGCGGAGACCGAAGCCACTGACTCGCCCTGCCACAGACGGATACTGATGCCGCGCTAGATGGAACGTGGGTATTGGAAAGGCATGAGGTGACCTCCTGAAGTCACTATGCCCTACTCACATAAAAACGGACCACTAAACAGGCTCTTCACGGTTGGTGGTGAATCCGGGGTTCGTGTCGTAGCAAAGTAAGGGCCCGTGGCCCTGTTGAGATGGATGTGTCTAGCATTCTTCTCAAGTCAGGAACCACGAGCCTTGAACCAGCCTACCCAGTCGTGCCCGGATGCGGCGACGACACTGTTCAATCTGCCCGACTACCGAATCGTCACCGCCGTTACGAACGGTGACGGTATCCGTGTTGTCACCATCGCCTCGGACTTCCCGCCGGGCTGCCCTGGCTGCGGCATGATTTCCACCCGGGTGCATTCGAGACGGAGACAGCGGGTTCGCGACATCCTTGTCGCCGGGCTGGTGAGCGTGTGGTGGGCCAAGCGCCGGTTCTTCTGTGACGAACCTGCCTGCACCCGGAAGACCTTTGCCGAGTCGACCCCGCAAGTGCCCCGCTTCGCCCGGTCTACGGCCAGACTCAAGGACACGCTCAAAGACGCCGTCGTCTCCTCCGGCAGAGCGGCCAGCGAGGTCGCGGCCGCGTTCGGGGTCTCCTGGTGGCTGGTCAACACTGTTGTTGTCGCTGCCGCCCTGGCGCTGCCATCGGTGGACCTGCTGACCCCGGCACGGCTGGGGATCGATGAGCACCGCTACCGATCCGTGCGCTGGTTCAAGGACCAGCAGAGCGGGAAATGGTCCCGGTTCGAGCCATGGATGTCCACCATCGTCGATGTCGATTCCGGCCAGGTACTGGGCATCGTGAACGGCCGCGACAGCCACGGCGTCGGGGCTTGGCTCAAGTCCCGACCCGCCGCCTGGCTGGCCGGCATCGAAACGGTCGGGATCGACCCGTCGGCGGCGTTCCGCAAAGCCCTGCGCGAGCACCTGCCCGACGCCGCCGTCTCAGTGGATCACTTCCACCTCGTCTTGCTGGCCAATGACATGCTCACCGGGGTCCGCCAGCGCGTCGCCCGGGAGCAACACGGGCGCCGCGGCCTGAAAACGGACAAGGCCTGGGCCCACAGGCGGTTGCTGCTGCGCGGCTACGACACGCTCTCCGACGCCGGCAAGAAACGACTCGATGATGTCTTCGCCACCGATGATCCGACCCAGGAACTCGCCGCCGCCTGGGGAGTGAAGGAAGCACTGCGACTGATGCTTTCCAGTAGCAATCCGGCCAGCGTCCAAGAGCGAAAAGAGTTCTTTGAGCGCCAGGTCAAGTCGGCGGCGATGATGGAAACTGATCGGCTGCTGACCACCGTGACCAAGTGGTGGCCAGAGATCCAAACACTGCTCGACACCCGGGTCACCACGGCGAAAGTCGAGGCAGCCAACACGATGATCAAAAACATCAAACGGATTGCTCGAGGGTTCCGCAATCCGACCAATTACCAATCACGTATCCTATTGAGAAGTGCTGCCCGGACGGTGGCATGAAATTCATCTCAGCGGGCTGATATTCACCACGAAACGCGAAGAGCCACTAAACAGGGCCATGCCAACCGGGCTCCTACCTAGGGACCCAATCACCCTGGTCCAGGTCAAAGCGCCGGGCATCAGCGCCGGCAGATCGTTGACCCGATCGATAATCCTCCCCGGTCTGCTGGTCCGTATGGCACGCCCGGCACCCCACCGCAATGTCCGTCCGATCAGAGAACGTCGCCAATCTTCGAGCCACCAGCAACTCTCTCTGTGTAACTGAGTTTGTTGCTAGGAAGCTGTGACGCGAAGCGTGATGTGCATGGGAAATGCGGTACAGCAACAACCTTTTCCGACGTCAGAGGACCTTTCAGGACTTGAGTACGCCTTCGGACCACATACTCATGAAATTGCAAGGTTAGCCAACCCCAACAACTCTGGGCCACCAGAGTCCCATACTGGGCGTCCAAAAGTTCATCTGAGTCGTCCAGACGGTTGCGCTGGTATGACCTGGGGTACATACTGAGTGAACTGCATCACAAAGAGTTGTCAAGCAACGAACCGGTCATTACCCGTTAGTTTGTAGCTAGACGCCGGAACAGCCGGCGCCTATCCGTTCAAGGGAGTATTCAGGATGAAAGCTAAGTACATTGTCCCGTTTGCAGGGCTCGCCGTCGTGTTGGCCGGCTGCTCGGGAGACCCGGGCGCAAGTAGCGAGACGGAGGCTAAGGGCCAAACCTATGACTGGGATATGACGATTACAGTCGGCGAACAATCTTCTTGGTATGAGGGTGCGGAGAAGTTTGCGGAAGTTCTAGACAAGGAATCTGATGGCCGGATGCAGCTCAATCTCTACACTAATGAGCAACTCTCGGGTGGGGACTCGGTCGCTAGTCTCGAGCAGCTAATAAATGGGGAGAAAGCTTTCTCTTACCATTCAACTATCATTTATGCTGGCATTGACGAACCGTTTGGTGCTATCAATGCACCGTTCCTCTATGACAGCTACGAGGAGGCCGACGCGACCATAGAGGCATCGGCGCTGGAGGCGTACAAGAAGCTTGGAGATGATCTCGGAGTTGAGGTTTTGGGATTTGGCGAGAGCGGTTTCCGGCAAATCACTAACAACGTTCGGCCAATCGAATCTCCCTCTGACCTTGAAGGAATCAAGATACGAATTCCTGAAATTTCTCTCTTTCAGGACATTTATCAGGCATTGGACGCCAACCCGATCACCATGACCTTCTCGGAGGTCTTCACCGCACTGCAACAGGGCACCATTGATGGTCAGGAAAATCCACTGGACGTGACGTACTCGTCAGGACTTACTGAGGTGCTGGACTACATGACTATGTGGAATTACGTTTACGACCCACTGATTCTCGGCATGAACGACGACCTTTACGAGTCGCTTTCACCGGAAGACCAGGAGATTGTGCAGAAGGCGGCTGACGAAGCCAACACCGTCCAGAAGGCAAGCAATCGGAGCCGGGAGGATACCCAACTGGAAGAGATGAAGAAAGTCATGGAAGTTAGTACGTTGAACGCTAAGCAACGCGACGCATTCAATACGGCAATGGAACCGATATACGACAAATACGAATCGGTCTGGGGAGCGGAAGTCGCCGACGCAGTTCAACCAAAGTGATCTAGTCTTGAAACAGCTACGTTCCCTCGACATAGTTGAAAATACTCTCGCTGTAGCGACTTTTAGTGTCATCAGTATTGTCGCCTTCGCCAACGTTCTGTCGCGCTACCTACTCAACGCGTCACTGGCATTCACAACTGAGTTAACCGTCAATCTGGCTGTCCTACTGACAATGGTTGGTGCTGCCATCGGTATTCGGGAGAGCAGTCACTTGGGCTTCACTTTGCTGCGGGATAAGGCGACTGGACGAACACATCAAGCGATCGTTGTGTTGTGTGGCTTGGCCATCGTGCTTTTCTATGCGGCGTTGTTCAAATTTGGACTCGACATCTCCCTTGAGCAGTTTGGGCGGCATCAGACGACGCCAGCGCTGGGGTTGCCGAAGGGTCTGTTGTCTGCAGCGCTCCCATTGGGAGCGCTGCTCGGAGTTATCCGCGCCGTCCAAGCAACCATTGTCGGGGTCGGGAGCGCACCAAAAAACCCCACTGCCACAAGAATGGAGGCGTAGCCAGTGATTGAAGCTGTTCTTTTTGGAGCGTTCTTCATTCTTCTGTTTCTGAGCGTCCCCGTTGCCTTCGCATTAGGCTTGGCGTCCATCGTGACCCTTGTTTTCCTTGGTGGTATCGACAATTTGGCGACGACACCGAGCGTCTTCTACGCCTCGTTGTCGTCGCCCACGCTTCTGGCCATCCCGTTCTTCATCCTGGCCGGAGTGATTATGGAGTACGCCGGCATATCGAAACGCCTCATAGATCTCGCCGATGCCTGCGTTGGTCATCGCAAACATGGTCTCGCCATGGTGGTAATCATCGCAGCGTTCTTTTTCTCCGCCATCTCGGGATCCGGTCCTGCAACGGTGGCTGCAATCGGCGCCATTTTAATTCCGGCTCTGGTTCGCAACGGCTACTTCAAGCATGATGCCGCCGCCATGCTGGCAAGCGCCGGTTCGATGGGTATCATCATTCCGCCGAGCATCACTCTGATCATATTTGGCGTGGTCGCGAGTGATTACGAGCGGGTCTCTATCGCGCGGCTGTTCATGGCGGGGGTGGTCCCCGGTTTTCTCATGGCCCTCGCGTTGTACATAGCTGCACGAACGGTCCCACGTATCGCTGCCACCCGTGTCCCTGCTCCGGTTCCAGTAGGCGGGGCAGCTGGTCATGGTCTTGGTGGTAGCGGAGGGTCTGCGGGCCTTTTCATCGATGGCACCCCGCATTCTGGTGAGGCGGATGAAATCGAAAAGCTGTCGGCACACGCTACCCACCAGAGGGGGCGAGCATCGCTGCAAGACGTGGGAGCGAGATTCGTGCACGCCATTCCAGGCCTCTTGGTACCTGTCATTATTTTGGGCGGCATATATGGGGGCATCTTCACCCCTACAGAATCTGCAGTGGTGGCCGCATTCTATGCGTTGGTAGTAGGACTCTTCTTCTACCGGGAAATCAAGGTCGGCCATATTGGAAGAATATTTATCTCAGCGGCTGTGCAATCCTCTGTGGTAATGATCATTGTCGGATGCGCTTCTATCTTCGCCTACATCATCACCGCCGAACGAATCGCTCGGCGGATGTCCGATGCTATCCTCGGCATCACGGACAATGGCATCGTCATCATGTTCCTGGTCGTGGTTCTGCTGCTGATAGCCGGTGCATTTATTGATGCGATTTCCGCTCTGTTTCTATTCATACCCATCTTTGTACCAATTTTGCTGTCTGTGGGATACGACATCACCACCATCGGAATAATGATGACAGTGAACCTGGCTATTGGACTAATTACTCCGCCGGTCGGCGTAAACCTGTTCGTGGCGGCGGGGATTGCCAAGTCTCCACTAACGCAAGTCGCAAAAGGCATTGTGCCATTCCTCATCGCGTCCTTGGTCGTACTGTTGCTGATCGCATTCATCCCGGGCCTATCCAATTGGCTGCCCGATCTGTTGGGTATGTAACAGCGAAGTTGAAAGAGAGAACCGCTTTATGACTGAACAGCTAGCCGAACGGGTCTGCCTGGTAACCGGAGCAGCCCAAGGTATCGGGACAGAAATTGCGCGTACTCTCGCGAGCCGCGGCTGCGTCGTCGTGTTAGTCGATCTTTTGGAGCCGGCGGAGGCGATTGAAAAAATTCGACAGGATATATCCGGAGCACGGGTTGAGGGCCGGGCTGTCGATGTGCGTGATGCTGTCGGAGTAAAAAACACAGTCGACTGGGTAGTCGCAACTTTTGGACGCATCGACGTCATGGTCAATAATGCCGGCACCTGTGCCCGCGTAGGGTTGGGCGAAATGACAGAGGAGCTGTGGCAGCGCGATATTGACACTAATTTGAAGGGAACGTTCCTTTTCATTCAACACGCCGTCCATCCACACATGGCGGCCCAAGGTTTTGGTTCGATCGTCAACATCAGTTCCATTTCCGGCATCATGGGCGGTCCTTTCTCCTCTGGAGAGGAGGACAGCCGATCCGGCCCCGCCTATGCCGCGTCGAAGGGTGGAGTCATTGCGTTGACGAAGTGGATCGCCAAGGAGGTGGGGCACCTAGGAATCACCTGCAATTCGGTGGCCCCAGGCCCAATCGAAACACCGATGACGAGTTCCGTCGCCTACGACTTCGGCAACCAGCCGATTAAACGAATGGGGACGCCAGCTGACGTGGCAGAAGCAGTGGCATATCTGGCCTCTCCGGCATCATCTTTTGTGACCGGACAAGTACTGAAGGTCTGTGGCGGATCGGCGATCGGCTAACCGCCGGATGGGAAGGAAATATGGTGAAAATTACCCACCCAGGTCCCTTGCAAAAGGAACGGCTGCAAATGGTCAAGGGTACGTCCAAGACGACGCTCAAGCGTTTGCCAGGCGGTGGACGGCTAATAGATGGGCTTCATAATCTGTTGGCGGCCAACGGACACCATTCAGGGGTAGCCGAACTTCTGGGGGGGGTCCTATCGCCCATCAGCTACTGCGTCCCGGCTGACGGCCAATCAGGGCGGGCCGTTAGCTACAGCGAAACTCGTACCGCGGCGTACGTTAAGTTGATCTTTGGAACGGCTGTGCTGGGCCGGAGGAATGGCGATTTCTTCATGCACTGCCATTGCATCTGGTGTCTTCCTGACGGAACCTTGGCGGCAGGACATTTGTGGCCAGAGACCCACATCGGTGATCCGGGGCCGTCGGTCGCACTGATTAGCTTCGACGGTATTGAGCTGACGAGTGCTGATTGCAAGGAAACTCTCCTCCCCGTTTTCACCCCGCAAGCTAAGTTTGGAGGACAGACCATGAGTTCCGATATGGCAGGCCCCACCTGTCGGACCGTAGTAGCGAGAGTGCTGCCCAACGAGGATATCACTGACGCTGTATTACGGATTTGCAGTGACAACGGCTTCAGCACGGCGATAGTCCGTGGAGGCACCGGCAGCTTGATCGGTGCTCTTTTTGAACCGAATAGCGGCGGTCCACCACAAAAGGTCGACGGTCCTGCGACTGAAGTGGTCACCCTCGTCGGTCACCTTGAGTCAAACCAACGCGGGCGGCCAGTCGTTCACTTAAGCTGCACGCTCGTCGACAAACACGGCAACGTGCATGCTGGACGGCTGGTCAAGGGCGCGAATCCAGTCTCGGTCACGTTCGAGTTGGTTGTCCAAGAAGTCAACCCGGTTCCTTTTATAAACGAATCTCACGACCGTGCAGCGTCCACAGACGCGCTAAGACTGAAGGAGAAGTAGATGAATATTGTCCTGACCACGGAGTTCCTAGGAAACGAGACAGAGGCGGATCTTGTTGATTGGCTCGTCAGTGAGGGCCAAAGTGTCGTCAAAGGGCAGGCGTTATGCCAGATCGAGACGTCGAAAACGACCAACGAATTTAGTTCTCCTGCTGACGGACGCATTAGTCTGCGCGTTGATGAAGGCGATCTAGTTGAGCTCGACACCATCATCGCGGTTATTGAATAGAGGGAAAATTATGGCACATTTTGATTTCAACCAACAGGGTCTTGACGGGCTGAAGATGATGTCAATGATCCGTCAGTTTGAAAGCCGGATGCCGATTCTGTCTGAAGAAGGATTGATTCGCGGCTCAACTCACCCTTCGGTCGGCATGGAGGCGGTGGCTACCGGTGTTTCATTGGCTTTGGGGCCGCAGGACTCCATTGCGTCTAACCACCGGGGACATGCGCATTGTCTGGCACGGGGCGCGGATCCGGCCCGGACAATGGCCGAAATCCTAGGTAGACGTGACGGCTATGGGGGCGGGAAGGGCGGTTCGATGCATATTGGCGTCTCGGAACTCGGCATCCTTGGGACCAACGGCATCGTGGGAGCCGGCATAGGACTTGCGACTGGAGCTGCCCTCGCAGCGCAAATCCAGGGTACGGATGCTGTCTCTGTGGTGTATTTCGGCGACGGAGCCTCCAACCAGGGGGTAATGTCTGAGGCCTTCAACTTGGCGGCGATCTGGCAGCTTCCGGTGGTTTTCGTTTGCGAAAACAACCATTACGCACAATCTGCTCCAATCGAGAAGATGATTGCGCAGCCTGATCTTAAGCAACGCGGTTTGGCCTATGGAGTCCCATCCGTCGACGTTGATGGCATGAGCCTTGGTGAAACCTATACGGCCGCGGCTGAAGGCGTCGAGCGGGCGCGGCAGGGTCGGGGCCCTTCGTTCATCATCGCAGACACCTACCGCTACCTCGGACACATGGCGGGAGACACCGAGATATACCGGAAAAAAGACGAGGTAGAACAATGGAAGGCTAAGGACCCAATTGCCCGCCTTGCCGCGGAACTACTGGACGCCGGTGTCCTGACCATGCCGGACTGGGAAGAAATCCAGATTGAAGCGGTACGCATAGTACAGGAAGCGGAAGAGTTCGCACGGAATTCGGCTTTCCCCGATCCGGCTGAGGCTACCCAAGACGTCTATAAGAAGGAAGTTCCAGCATGAACACTAAAACTCTGACGACCTGGAGGGCTCTTAACTCAGCGTTGACCGATATCTTACGCGATACGCCCGAGGCCTTCATCATGGGCGAGGACATCACATCTTGGGGCACCGGTGGCGGTATTCACGGTGTGACGAGGAAATTGGCCAAAGAATTTGGCGCGGAACGTGTACGGGACACCCCGATTTCCGAGGAAGTCCTTATATCCGCCGCTGTGGGGGCAGCCATGCGTGGTAGCCGACCGATTCTCGAAATCATGTACTCAGATTTTAGCTTCCTAGGCTTCGACGGCATCATTAACCAGGCGGCGAAGAGCCGCTATATGTTCGGCGGCCAGTTTGACTGCCCACTCGTCATCCGTACCAACGGTGGTTCCGGCGTCGGCAAAGCAGGCCAGCATTCGCAATCGCTGGAGACACTGTTCGCCCATATTCCTGGTCTGGAAGTCGCGGTGCCGGGCACGCCCGCAGACGCATATGGTCTACTGCGCACTGCTGTGAAAAGCGATAATCCGACCATCTTCTTGGAACACAAAAATACCTATTACGATAAGGGTGAGCTGGATTTCCGACCAGTGCCGTTTGGCCAGGCGAGGATCGCACGGGAAGGCACTGATGTAACGGTCGTGGCAACACAGCAGTTGCTCACCCGATCTCTGGTTGCGGCGGAACGGCTCCAGGCCGAACACGGGGTCAGCGCTGAGGTTATCGACCCGCGTACCCTCTACCCGTTCGACATGGAAACTGTGCTCACGTCAGTTCGGAAAACCAGGCATCTAGTCGTGGCCCATGAAGCCGTCAGGGATTATGGGTGGGGCGCCGAAGTCGCCTCCACAGTCGTCGAACAGGCATGGGCGGAACTTGATGCGCCGCCTGTTCGCTTAGGCGGTGCACGGACGCCTATTCCTTACAGCGAACCTCTCGAGAATGCTGTGATCCCAGGAGTGGATCAGGTCTTCGATGCCCTACGCGAGGTCCGCAAAGCAGGGAAGTTATAGCAGATTGCAAGTGCGGCGACTAGCACCGCCGATGGGCGGTATTTATCGGCGCCAGCATACGAAAACAAGAAAGCGTGGAATGAAGCAAATGGGACACCGAATGACGGGCAAAACGGTGCTGATATTCGGCGGCGGATCCGGAGGTGGGGTAATCAATAATGGGATCGCGGCGGCCCTGACATACGCGAGAGAGGGCGCACGCCTTTTCATAGCCGATAACGACGCTGTCGCGCTCCAGGACGGTCTGGCCCTTCTACGGAAAGAGCAGCCGGAAGCGGTGGTAACGGGGACAGAGGCCGATGTCACAGACTCCAGAGCAGTTAAAAAGGCCGTCGATGCCTGCGTCGCCGCGATCGGTGCCCCAAATGTTCTGCACAACAACGTGGGTATTGCACCCATGGGGGGTCCATTGGAGATGACTGAGGAGGAATGGAATAAGGTCCTTGCGGTGAACCTTTCCAGTGCCTTCATTACCACTAAACACGTCCTGCCGCATCTGTTGCAGACAGGTGGAGCGATTGTGAACATCGCCTCAATTGGTGGAATGCGATATTTGGGCTACAATTACCCGGGTTACGCAGCTTCCAAGGGCGGACTGATCCAGTTCACCAAGAGCATTGCCTTGGAGTACGCAAACCGAGGTGTGCGAGCCAACTGCGTAGCACCTGGCTTCATAGAAACGCCTATGATGTACCAGCAGATAGCGGCGAACTATTCGTCGACTGAGCAGATGCTCAAAGCACGGAACGCAGTCTGCCCGACCGGCTCTATGGGCAATTCCTTCGATGTAGCAAATGCCGCATTATTTCTTGCATCGGACGAATCGAAGTACATCAACGGTGTGTGTCTGCCGGTCGATGGGGGACTGGTGCATTCAGTCCCAAGCCCGACTTAGGAGAGAGACTCTAGCCTGTTGGGTATTGGTTGAGTCCGGCACTGGAGGAAGGGTCTGAAGATAATGAGTCGAGACGAAGGCACCAGAATGATTCTGGGCAAAGACCCCATTTCCCATGCGTTGATCAGGCGTATCAGAGGCATGAAACCGGGCGACAAGTTAGCCAGCGAACGTCAGCTAGCCGAGGAGCTCGGAGTGAGCCGAACCGCTCTTCGTGATCGCGCGGGCAAACTGCAGTCCATGGGAATCTTGGAGCGGCGGGGCCGGATGGGAACTTTCGTCGTAGGCCTCCGGCCCGAAACCATCAGTGAGGTTCTGACGTTGGGATTAATGGCGTCGGATCTCACCCTTGAATCTATAGTTACCGTGCGCATGGCGCTGGAACGTCAAGCTGCCCTCGAAGCGGCTAGCAGGCATGACCACGTTAGTGTTGCGCATATGGCCGTGGCGGTTGACATGATGGACGAAACAAACGACGGCGAGCGGCTCAGACAGGCGGACATGGACTTCCATCGTGCGCTTTTCGACGCGTCCGGATCCCCGGCACTGCGTTTCTTCTCTCAGGTTCTTTCCCAAGTGTTGGCGGAAACTGTCCAGAGTCTCAGTTTGAGTGAAGACCGAGTTACTATGCGGAAAGTCCATCGCGATATCTTGGCCGCTGTGCAAGACCAAGAATACGATGCCGTCCTCTCCGCTATCGACCAGCACTTCGAATGGCTGGACGTTCTAATCAATAATCATCGATCCGACGATCGAGCTCACAAGAAGGAATCGGAAGAGCATTTGGATTTCCCGCCGGGATCGAATCAACTAACCGCTGTGGCCGGAACTTCAAAAGCCAGCGCTGAATTAGCGCCATGAAGGAGTGCAGACTCGAGGCCGCTCGAGTCAGATTCATCTGGCTGCACATATACAACCGGGGACATTACTGAGGGAAGTCGGCATAATCCTGAGATCGGCATAATTAGAGTTAATCGTTAGACCGGGAATAGTAAGATGGTGATGGCTTCGCCGTCCAGGACGGAGGGCCACACCTAGGTCCTGGATTCGATCGAACGATAGGGAAAGCTCCGGCCAATCCTTGCGAGGCTGTCGAGCCGCAGACGCCGGTTCTATGCACTAACAATGAATAACTGTGCGATTAATGGAAGAGTTATAATGGACGCGGCAGTCGTAACAACAATCGTAGCTGCCGCCGCTCTTCCATCACCGCCGTCAGCCTGTGCCAATACGAATGCCGTTGCCGACGTCGGCATTCCTGCCGCCAGTACAAGAGCGACAAACCAAGGTTCGGGAAGTTCCGGCGCTAACCACATCGCAGTCCCGGCAGTAATTGCCGGCAGCAAGAGAAGCTTTGCTCCCGCGGCAGTAAACAGAGGTAGAACATTCAATTCTCCCCCCGAAAAGTTTAGAACAGCATTTCGCAAGCTCAAGCCGATGGCAAACAACGCTCCTGGAGCCGCGGCCCCGGCGAGGATGTCAATATAACTAGTGACTGGTGCGGGTACTGTCACATCTGTCAAGCCGACTAAAACCCCCAACCCGATTCCCCAAAAAACTGGACTGGCAAATATCGCTTTCCGCATAGCTGTATTGACTATCGCCCATCGGTTCATCCCTGCTGTCGGTCTAATCAACAGCAGACCATAAAGAATGGGATATCCGAGCATGAAGAGGAAGTTGTGAAACAGCTGTGCCATCCCGGCTGGCAAACCTCCTGCCTCGCCTAAGACGCCGATAATCACGGGAATTCCGAGGTACGCAACATTCCCGTAACTTGCCGCCATTGCCACAGCTAGAGTGCTCTTCACGTTTCGCCCAACCAAAAACCAGATCAAAACGAAGACGGCACCAGCAAAGGCTGCTGTGGTCCCAAGAATAAGTATCGGGAATGCCAGGGGGAAGCCGGCAGCAAAATCTGATTCCGCTGCTATCTTAAATAGAAGCGCAGGAAGCGCAACGTAGAAAACAAAAGCACTAATGGAAGACTCAGCAGCACCGTCGCGGAACCTACCCCAATAGCTGGCCAGGTATCCGGAAAAAACGACCAAAAATAGAGGCAGTACTTTAATTAGTACTTCAGTGAACATTAGGAATCGTGCCGTCCAGTCCTGCAGTTGTGTACACAACAGGTGTGAATGTTAGTGGCGATCTTGGGCGTGCGCGTAGATGATGGAGGGCAACGAAAGCTAGCCAGAGGGTAGCGCCATGCGTGCAGGCCAACCCGGGTATGTCGAAGGGACAGCTGGCTAGGTGGCCCAATCTTCATTACTCGCCTCGTCTTTCATGTAGGTGGGCTCGGACCGGCGATTTAAAGTCTAAAAGGTGCCCTGATGTGGGAAAATGTAGTTACCACACCATATTTTCGTGATACATCAGGAGCACCCTGCAGGTGAACTACTTTAGCGGTTTCTAGCCGTCCATTCGAGTTGATGACGCCGGGTATGGGTTGGTGTCCCAAGGCGGTGGTGCGATTCTGGCGTCGATGGCAAAGAGTTCTGGTATCACAGCTGGTCTATCGGACGCCCTGGTGCCTTGGCGCCAACCGTTCACCATCCATAACTAAGAGCTTGACCGATCTGGCACTCTAGTTGGCGACGGTCGGGGACTGCATTTTGGAGGTAGACCGGCTCCGTAACTAGCCAGAGGTATACTGACGCGTGGCATCGGACCCGACTATCAGTCGGATATTCACCATCCTGTCGCAGGTGAAGCTGGTCAAGACGTTGGGAGCGATCAACTGCACACGTGCCGCAACGCGGGCCCATGTGTGGGCGCGCGCTGGGGAGGAGTCACGCCCGCACCTGAACAGTGTTGGAGAATCCTCTGACTATCGACTTAGAAGCGTCCCTTTTGAACTCCCACTCGGAGAAGTAGGACGCTCGCCTGCCTTGGAAGAAGGGTTTCGGACTCCACGCACTGATTTCGTTCCCGGACCATGGCGTCGAGGCACAGGTGAACCTCTCGCGATCTTGCTGCGGCCCGGTAATTCTGGGTCCAACTCTGTTTCCGATCATACCCGGCTCTTTTCAATTGACTCTTTTATATTTGAAGTCAAGCGGCCAGGTGCTGTAGCTGACGGTAGAGGTCTCGGGCAATATAGCGTTTCAGGACGCGTTTAATTTCCCTGGAGCTCAAGCCTTCGGCGGTACGACGTTCAGCGTATTTCCGGGTTTCTGCATCACATCGCATTCGGGTTTGGCGATCACGTCCAGGGCGTTGTTCAGTTGCCGGTCACCGTGGCGGTTGAGCCGGTGGCGCACGGTATTTCCTGAAGATGTCTGTAACGGTGCGACACCAGCCAACGCGGCGAGAGCGGCGTCGGAGCGGATCCAGCCATGGTATGAGTCGGTGATAAGGATGGCGCCGGTGGTAACTGGTCCGATTCCGGCCTGGTTCGGCAGTCTAGGGGTGAGTTCCTCTCCCAGACTTTGCCAGCTGCTCTTTGTTCCGTTTCAGCTGCTTGTCGTCTCGGCAGATGGCAGTGGTCAGCATGACAGCTTCATCACGTGCAATGCGCTGCTCCGTCGTGTTGCCGGCACGTTGGCGCCATGCACTGATTTCGTTGAGGTATCCCTCAGGGCTCCTGACATGGTGAGTTAATGCGTGTGGGTCTCAGGTATGGTTTTTGATGTTGTAGCGCAGGATGAGTTCGGTGCCGGGGTATCGGGTCTGTGTGGTGGTGAGTTGTTGGCAGAGTTCGGCGATTGCCGTTGTGGCGCGGGCTGTTGGTAAAGGGTCCAGTGTGATGGTCAGGTAGCCGGCGGTGGTGGTGTCGATGTCCCCGCTGCTGGTGAGCGCCTGCCGGGTGAGGGTGTGGGCTTCCTTGGTTGCGCGGGCGTATCCGGTGTTCGTGCGGATTTCCCGGGCGAGGGTGGTGGCGGTGTTGAAGGCTGCCATCCGGATCGCGTGGGTGATTAGTTTGACGTCGGTGTCCAGGACCTGCTGGCCGGGAGCGAGTTCCCCTAACGCCACCCTGGCGGGGATTTCCTTGTGCACGGTTTCGGCCTGGTCGAGGGCGGCACTGGCGTCTGAAAGCGGGGCGTTGACCGTGTTCTGCATGGCGTTGGTGATGAGGACTTCGCTGGTTCCCGGGTCCGGGGTTCTGATGGCGAGCATCGCGGCGTGCGTATCGGCCAGTACCTGGGCATAGTGGGTCCGGGCGGTGAGGACTTTTTGGTAGGCCTTCTTTTTGGCGGGGTTGGGTACCGAGCGGGCGGGGTCGTCATCGGTGCTGGTGTAGGCGTCGTGGGAATCGAGGTCGAAATGGATGCGGGCGTAGCGGAAGTAGTTCTCCTGCCGCCAGCGGGACCCCATCCGGTGGATCACCTCCCCGGCGGGCAGTTCGGTGTTGGTGGTGAGGATGTGGATCTGCCGGGTGCCCTCGCCGCTGGCGGCCACGATACGGCTGATCTGCCGCATCTGGAAGGCTTCCCCGGTGCTGGCCAAGGGCAGGTCAACGACCGTGTCCGCGGCTGTCCAGGTTCTGGTTTCACCGTGGGCGTCAACATGGGTGACGGGTGCGAACAGGCCCCCGGTGATGTTCTCGGTGGCGCCTTTGCGCCAGGTGAGCACGTCAAAGCCGGTTTCAGCCATGTGTTTGAATAGCGCCGGTGACCAGCCTCCGCGATCAAAGCCAACCATCACCGGCCGAGAGTCACCGATAATGGTGCGCAGCTCTGGCAGGAGCCGGCGCAGTTCCCCGGTCAGGGCGGCACCGGGTTCGGCCATCACCACCATCACCGGGGAGCCCTCCGCGTCAGCGACCCAGGTTTCCTCGGTGGCCGGAGTCGGGAACTTCAGCCTCGTGGAGTGGATCTTCCCGATTTTTCTGCTGCCCTGGTACGCGCGGACGTGCCCGTCAACGTAGAGAACGGCGGCCAGGTCCCCGCCGGGTTCACCGGTGTTGTTCAGGTGGTGGGTGGCCAGGACGGTGATCAGTTCCCCGGCTTTGCCGGTTGCGGCCAGGTGTGTGATTTTACGGCGGATGGTTTTTACTTCTGGCCCCCGGTCCAATCCCAGCACCCGCCCCAGGGCGGCAGGGTCGAAGCGGGTCGCGCCCTCAGCCCGCGGCTCGCCGGCCAAAGCCCGCAGCACCGCATCGAGAAGAATGGTTTCCAGTCCGTAAAACCCGTCCGGCAACGACCCGAAGGTTGCCATAGAGCAGGCCAGCAATCCGGTCTCTTCCAGTGCCGGCAACGCCAGAAACAGACCGGCCAGGGGTACCCGGGCCGCTGGAGCGAAGACGGGGCCCGCGGATTCGAGCAACCCGGCCCGGGCCGCTGCCCGCTCCCCGGTCCGGTCCACCGGTTCCGGCAACACCGGCAACACCGGTTCTGTTGGGACGGCTGAGACTGCGGGGGCGCCGGCCGGCGAATCCGCCATGTCCACTGCCGGTTCGGCGGGAGCCGGCTCGATGGAGGCCAGTGCACGCCTGACCGTGTCGGTGGAGACTCCGGCAGCGAGGGCCGTTGCGCGCAGGCTCGCCCCACTGGCACGGTGCCCCCGGATGTCGATGATTTTCGCCCCGGTGAGGACCGTCGGGCCCTTGGGCCCCTTTTTCACTGACGCCAGCGCCGCAACGCCTTCACCGCTAACGCTGATACGCCAGCGCCGCAAGGATTCCGGGGTGACGCCGAACCCGGCAGCAACCTCATTTACGCGCGCGGCTCCTACCTGCACCAGTTGCACGGCTGCTAGGCGGCGCAGATCATCCTGGCCGGCATCCCAGACCCAGCACAACTGGCCGTTGAGGAAGACCTTGCCACCATCGGTGGCGTTTTCCAGCAACGCCGCCGACGAACCGAGGACTTCCTGCGTCAGCTGGGGGAGGGCGTCCGCTTGCTGTGTTTCTGGATGCTCTGCTTCGGGCTGCGGCTGGACCGATTCGAGGACGACGGGGGTCCGCGCTATGGCGCGGGCAGTGGCTCTTGGTGTCAAGCGGTGGTAGCAACATTGTCGTTGAGTAGTTTGGTGAATACTTCTCGTGGCGTGAGGTAGCCCAGGGTGGCGCGTGGGCGGTCATTGATTTCATCGGCGATAGCGTCGAGGTAGGGCTGGTGGCTGGTGATCTCGATACCTTTGGGTAGATACTCCCTGATCAGTCCGTTCGTGTTCTCATTCGAGCCCCGCTCCCAAGGAGAGTGGGGGTGGGCGAAATAGACCGGCAGGTCCGTGGCGACGGTTAGCTGGGCGTGGCGGGCCATCTCGGTTCCCTGATCCCAAGTGAGGGAGCCGCGCATCAGTGCCGGCAGATCATTGACCCGATCAATGAGCACATCAGCCAGGCCAGTGGCCTTCTTGCCCTCGGGCAGGCCCAGCATGATCAGGAACCTACTGGAGCGCTCCACCAGAGTAGCCACAGCGGTCTTGCCTGCCCTGCCGACCACCAGATCCCCTTCCCACGACCCAGGAACACGACGATCCGATGCGGTTTCGGGCCGGTCATCGATACTGACCATCCCGATGATCCTCCCGCCAGTACGCTCACCAAGGGGCTTGCGACGCTTCCTAGCGGTGCGCTTGGATTGCAGCAGGATCCCTTCCCGTGCGAGCTCGCCTTTAGGCATCGCGTAAATCCACCGGTAGATCGCTTCGTGAGACACAGTCCGGCCTTGCGCGTCGGGAGATTTCACCATGGTCTCAACGCTGGAGTCAGCGGCCTCCAAAAGCAAACGCCCAGCTACTTGACGTGGTGTCCTGGAGCGGAACAAGTCCGCTTTCACCCGGGCAGCGAGGACCGGGTCCGTACCGATCTTGCGGGTCTGAGGGCGCCTCCGGCGATCCTCTGCCTTACAGTCCGCGGTCACCGGCTTGTAGCCACGAGTCTTCGTCGAGTTTCGGTTCCGTTCCCGCCACACGATCGTATGGTCCCTGCCGATCTCCACCCCGATCTGTCGGTCCGTATGACCAGCCCGGATCCCCACCGCAATGTCCGCCCGATCAGCAAACGTCAACAACCTCCGCGCCACCAGCAACTCCCTCTATGCAACTATGTTTGTTGCTACGACGCTATGACACCAAGGCTGGTTGGTCTGCGACTGGTGCGAAGATGCCGGGTTGTTCGGTGAGTGCTTTGCTGGTCGCGCCGAGTCTGATGGTCGGCGGCAGCGGGGCACGGCCACACACTGCTGGGTGCGCTGCGATGAGTTCGGTTGCGAGATCGTGCAGCCTGTAGGCGTGAATGGCTACGCTTCCCGTGCCGTTGTTGAGTGTCCTGCCGAGGTAGCGCGTGACGTCCAGGCCGGAGGCGTGCGAGGGGACCATAACGGTGACCGGTGCGAGCGGGTTGGTGGCTTGGGCTTCCGTGACGATGCGGGCTAGTTCTGCCAGCGCGTGGCTCGTTGCAGACCAGTGCGGATCGCTCAATCAGTGCCCCCTTGTTGACGTGATCTACAACATAGCAGTTGGGTGTGGTTGGGTCCCTAGGTAGGAGCCCGGTTGGCATGGATCACTAAACAGGGCCCATGCCAGCTGGGCTGCTAATAGGGACCCAACCAGGGGTTCTGTAGGGCGGGCTGAATAAGAAGTCAGTTCTACGAACGGTCGCCTTCGAATCATAGAGGCGAATCCTAGAGACACTCGGCGACGTGCCCGATTTGGTGTACCCGGTATATTCCTTCGGTGCTCGATGTGTTGTTGAAAAGATGAGGCGACGCCAACAAACTTTGGTCACTGTTCGAAGGCACTTGTCTGAGCGCGGCCGATATTACGCCGTCCGGCCAGCTTGACCTAACAGCCCCTTGTCGGCGTTTCGTTGAAGCAGGAAGAAACGTCGGCCATGTGCCTCGTCAATGTCAAAAAGCTTTGTAATGACCAAGTAACTGGCTCTTCGCGTTTCGTGGTGAATACCAGATCGCTGAGATGAACTTATGACGCCGTCGGGGAGGCACTTCTTAGTAGGATACGTAATTTATGGTTGATCGGCCGCAAGGCTTCCTATAAACCACAGACGGCAGCGACATCCTAAGTCGGTTCGTGGGTGGCGAAGACATCATCGATGTCGTTTTTTTCCGGCGTCGGAGAGCGTGTCGTAGTCGCGCAGCAGCAACCGCCTAGTCGAGTCCGCTGACGGCAGGGCCGCGGCTGCGGCGAGTACAACCGCGTTGACCAGCCACCACGGCACCCCGAGCGGGTCAGCGACCTCGCTTGCCGCTCTGCCGGAGGAGACTACGGCGTCCTTGAGTCTGGGCGTAGACCGGGCGAAGCGGGGAACCTGTGGGGTCGACTCGGCAAAGGCCTTCCGGGTGCAGGCAGGCTCGGCACAGAAGAGCCGGCGCTTGGCCCACCACACGCTAACCGGCCTGGCGATAAGAATGTGACGAACCCGCTGTCTCCGTCTCGAATGCACCCGGTCGGAAAGCATGCCGCAGCCAGGGCAATCCGTGGTGAAGATCGAAGCGACCCTGACAACACGGATACCATCACCGTCCGTAGCGGCGATGGCGATTCGGTAATCGGGCAGGTTAAGACAGTGTCGTCGCCGCATTCGGGCACGATTGGGTACGCCGGATCAATGCTCGTGGTTCCTGACTTGAGAAGAATGCTTAGACGCGCATCTCTCCAGGGCCACAGGCGCTTAATTTACTTTGATACGAATCTCGGAATCACCACCGACCGGGAAGAACCGGTTTACGTGTAGCATCCGTTGTACGGGCAATATCGCCCGTGACGCTATTGGGGGAAGCGATCATGATCATAACTGTCGGCAGGTGCAAGCGAGCGCCTCTGCGGCCCGCGCTCTTCGGCGAGTTCCCTCCATGCACGTCCATCACCGCACCCACCCCGCATGCTTCGGTTCGCACGTTGGTCGGGTGTCCTATGGAAGGACTCTTGTGAGCCAAACTCCCTATACATCCCCCTATCCTCCAGCCAATGGTTATGGACAGATACAACAAAGCAATAAGTCCTTCCTCGTAACATGGCTGCTGTCCCTCCTGCTCGGCATTTTAGGCATCGATCGGTTCTACCTGGGCAAAGTCGGAACTGGCATCCTGAAGCTGATCACCCTTGGTGGGCTGGGCGTCTGGGCCCTCATCGACCTCATCTTGGTGCTTGCCAACAAGACCAGGGACAAGCAAGGTCTTCCGCTGGAGGGCTACGACAAGAACAAGAAGGTGGCGCTGATTGTCACAGGCGTTCTGATTCTTCTGAGCATCGTCGTCAACTCAGTCCAGGCTGGCTCCTCCAACTCGGTTGCGCCCGCTGCTTCCACTCCTACGGCAACCCCGACAGCACAGATCGCGACGGCTACTCCAACGCCCACAACGGATCCTGCTGTTGCAGCGGCCGAGGCGAAAGCGTCTGCCAAAGCGAAGTCCGAGGCTGACGCTGCTGCCAAAGCTAAGGCTGACGCGGACGCCGCTGCTGCCAAAGCTAAGGCTGACGCGGACGCCGCTGCTGCTAAAGCCAAGGCAGAGGCCGATGCGGCAGCTCAGGCAAAAGCCGAGGCCGAGGCGGAGGCGAAGAGAGGGACGGTCAGCCAGCAGAACGCCACGCGGAAGGCTGCTAGCTACCTCGATTTCAGCGCCTTTTCGCGCAGCGGCTTGATCTCGCAACTGGAGTACAACAAGTTTTCAACTGAGGATGCGACGTGGGCCGTTGACCACGTGACCGTCGACTGGAACGCACAGGCAGCCAAGAAAGCCAAAAGCTACTTGGAGTTCAGCTCCTTCTCGCGCTCCGGACTGGTCGACCAGTTGCTCTACAACAGCTTCACCCCGGAGCAAGCCGAGTACGGAGTGGCTCAGACAGGTCTCTAGCGGTCTGTCTCAGTCTTATTTCTAGTCTCGCCTGGGAGCAGCCCGAGAGCCCATCCGGTGATCCTCGCGATGGGGCTCCCGCTCAAGAAGACTCGTCTGCCCTGTGCACGCTTTTCTAAACGTATCCCCTCGTGTGCGCTATTTGTGTGCACTGTGTAGATGCCAAAGAGACAGAACAACGCTCATGCGCATTACAGATGGTTCATATCATCAGGTCTACTGCGCCGCTATGCCGTCCTAGAGTGAAACCCAGCAAACGTCCCTCATCGGGCCGCCCGGGCCGGTTTGTTATCGGCTGGAGGATGCGCACGACGAGAAAAATATGGAGAGAACAAGCACGCGATTCGCGGATCCAGTTTAACGTGGGACAGGATGGCTTTCCTCTTAGAGCGTCCGCTAAACTACGACAAGGATTGAATACCGCGGGTGCGAATAGTATTTACTTTGGGGAGACGGTATCTGGCGCTTCGAGCTCTGGCATCGTCATGTTCAGGGATGGGCTCGGGGTGGAAGCAGAAGTCGAATCCGCCCTCGTTTTTCCGTTTATCATGCGAGAAAACATGAAGAAGAGGCACGGGGGAGCCTCTTCGGTTCGTGCTGGCCCCTCATGCACCGACCTCAGTAAGGCCTCTTTCAACCGATGAGCTGATTCTATTCCCGAATACTGCGCAGTACTTTGCGGCGTGGGCCGATACGCGCAGGGAAAGGCGGGGAGCGTTGATTCGCGCGCAAATAGCGTCAGAGCGCTACTAGAGCCTTTTGGGAGGTGGTCCTTACAGCTTCACCGCGGCGAAGCTGCTTTGGCTCACGGCTGGTTAGAGTACCTTCGCTCGGCAAGTGTTTTCAAACATAGATAGTCAATCTTGGCGGGCCAACCAGTCGCTCCCGGCATTCATTCCACTTGACGATGTCGCTTCCGGGGATGAAATTGCTCAGGGATTAAGACTATGTGTTGAGCAAGCGTAAGCGGAACTGCTCGGACGCCCGAAGTCACTGGGCTGGGCTCAGCCTGGACGCGTTAAGAAGGTGCTAGTTTTTGGTGATTGATATGTCCCGCAGGCGATCATCACGTGCAGGTGAAGCGGCCCGATACTGTAGCTCCGTGTTCCTCTCCACCGCGAATCCGACACTCATCCTCGTGAGCTCGCTTGGCCTGAGTAACCCTTCACTAGCTGCCCGCCATGATGAAGGAGGCATTGAGGCTTGGTGTCATAGCGTCTGCCATCCCAAGCGTGCTGACAATTCGAAACTCTCTGTCCAAGTAAACCGTCTATTGGGAAGGCTTACCGCGACAGTGGATTACCCTGGGTGAATGAGTGAACTAAATGGGGAAAAGGCTGCGGGAAAATTGCCGGAAGGTCTCTATGAATCGCTGGTTACGGAGCTTCTTAGGACTCGTCTGGCCAAGTCGCCCGAGCTGCAGCCAGGGATAGAAAGCGTCGATTTGGATTATGCGGTGGACCTATTGTCCCGGCATATCGAGAAGGCCGTCCGAGCGGGCCTGCAGTCTACTAAGCCCGAAGAACGTCTTCCGCTAGCGAACCGCATTCTGCGTGAGCTCGACTCAGGAAATCGACTCGAGGACGGCCCTAAGCAACTTCGATCGCTCTACGTTCCGGACACCCTCAAGCGCCGGAACCTGCGGAGACCCACCACCAACCTTTCCGATTCGGCACTTCTGACAAATGGTAAGGAGGCTCTTCACGGTTGGTGGTGAATCCGGGGTTCGTGTCGTAGCAAAGTAAGGGCCCGTGGCCCTGTTGAGATGGATGTGTCTAGCATTCTTCTCAAGTCAGGAACCACGAGCCTTGAACCAGCCTACCCAGTCGTGCCCGGATGCGGCGACGACACTGTTCAATCTGCCCGACTACCGAATCGTCACCGCCGTTACGAACGGTGACGGTATCCGTGTTGTCACCATCGCCTCGGACTTCCCGCCGGGCTGCCCTGGCTGCGGCATGATTTCCACCCGGGTGCATTCGAGACGGAGACAGCGGGTTCGCGACATCCTTGTCGCCGGGCTGGTGAGCGTGTGGTGGGCCAAGCGCCGGTTCTTCTGTGACGAACCTGCCTGCACCCGGAAGACCTTTGCCGAGTCGACCCCGCAAGTGCCCCGCTTCGCCCGGTCTACGGCCAGACTCAAGGACACGCTCAAAGACGCCGTCGTCTCCTCCGGCAGAGCGGCCAGCGAGGTCGCGGCCGCGTTCGGGGTCTCCTGGTGGCTGGTCAACACTGTTGTTGTCGCTGCCGCCCTGGCGCTGCCATCGGTGGACCTGCTGACCCCGGCACGGCTGGGGATCGATGAGCACCGCTACCGATCCGTGCGCTGGTTCAAGGACCAGCAGAGCGGGAAATGGTCCCGGTTCGAGCCATGGATGTCCACCATCGTCGATGTCGATTCCGGCCAGGTACTGGGCATCGTGAACGGCCGCGACAGCCACGGCGTCGGGGCTTGGCTCAAGTCCCGACCCGCCGCCTGGCTGGCCGGCATCGAAACGGTCGGGATCGACCCGTCGGCGGCGTTCCGCAAAGCCCTGCGCGAGCACCTGCCCGACGCCGCCGTCTCAGTGGATCACTTCCACCTCGTCTTGCTGGCCAATGACATGCTCACCGGGGTCCGCCAGCGCGTCGCCCGGGAGCAACACGGGCGCCGCGGCCTGAAAACGGACAAGGCCTGGGCCCACAGGCGGTTGCTGCTGCGCGGCTACGACACGCTCTCCGACGCCGGCAAGAAACGACTCGATGATGTCTTCGCCACCGATGATCCGACCCAGGAACTCGCCGCCGCCTGGGGAGTGAAGGAAGCACTGCGACTGATGCTTTCCAGTAGCAATCCGGCCAGCGTCCAAGAGCGAAAAGAGTTCTTTGAGCGCCAGGTCAAGTCGGCGGCGATGATGGAAACTGATCGGCTGCTGACCACCGTGACCAAGTGGTGGCCAGAGATCCAAACACTGCTCGACACCCGGGTCACCACGGCGAAAGTCGAGGCAGCCAACACGATGATCAAAAACATCAAACGGATTGCTCGAGGGTTCCGCAATCCGACCAATTACCAATCACGTATCCTATTGAGAAGTGCTGCCCGGACGGTGGCATGAAATTCATCTCAGCGGGCTGATATTCACCACGAAACGCGAAGAGCCGGTAAGGACGATCCCAATCTCGCTGCCGAACTGCGCATCGAGATGGGATCAGCAAACAGGGTCGACCTCCTCTGTGCATTCGTGCGTTGGACTGGGCTCCGGCTCCTCCAGCCCGCGCTTGACCAGCTTCATGACAGGGGAGTGCATCTGCGGGTAATCACCACGACCTATATGGGTGCAACAGAACGCCGCGCCATCGACGAGCTGGTCACGAGGTATCACGCTGACGTGAAAATCAGCTACGAGTCGCAAGCCACCCGTCTGCATGCCAAGGCCTGGCTCTTCCGCCGGAACTCTGGATTCGACACCGCCTATGTGGGAAGTTCCAATCTCAGCCAGGCGGCACTTCTGGATGGGTTGGAATGGAACGTAAGGCTCAGCTCGGTCGGAACACCCGCACTGCTGAAAAAGTTCGAGATAACGTTTGACAGCTACTGGGAGCAGCGAGCATTCCAAAGCTACGATCCAGAACGCGATGGCGAGAAGCTCGACGCGGCCCTAGAACGAAACGGAGGCCGCCGCACAAAGATGTCAGACGCGGCAACCGGGCTAGAAGTTCAGCCGTACCTTCACCAAGAGGAAATGCTCGAAGATTTGGAAGCGGAGCGAATTAAAGGCTTCAACCGAAATCTGGTGGTAGCAGCTACAGGGACAGGAAAGACAGTTATTGCCGCCTTGGACTATAAGCGGCTTGCCGAGTCAGCTGGCCGTGACTTGAAGCTCCTGTTCGTGGCTCACCGCCAAGAAATTCTGAAGCAATCAATGCGAACCTACCGTGACGTGATGCAGGATGGGGCCTTTGGTGAGCTGTACGTTGGTGAGCATAAACCCCAGCAGTGGAAACACCTTTTCGCCTCGGTGCAGTCCCTGGCAGGGTTGGGTGTGGAGCAGTTCGAACCGGGCTACTTCGACATCGTAGTCATCGATGAATTTCACCACGCTATGGCGCCCACCTATCGGCAGGTGCTCGACCACTTTCAGCCGCAGCAATTTCTTGGTCTCACGGCAACGCCTGAGCGTGGCGACGGCGTCGACGTCGCTAAACAATTCTTCGACGGACGCACTGCTAGCGAGCTTCGACTATGGGACGCCCTTGAAGCAGATCTTTTGGTGCCATTCCACTACTTCGGGGTGTCGGATGACGTCGACTTGAGCCAGTTGGAGTGGAACCGCGGTAATTACGACACGGCGCAGCTCGACCGGCTATACACCGGCAATGATGCGCGAGCGTCGAAGGTGATTCGCGAGCTTCGAGACAAGGTCACCAGCACCCAACACATGCGTGCACTGGGATTCTGTGTGTCCGTGCAGCACGCTCACTACATGGCCGAGGTGTTCAACCGAGCTGGGATTGCGTCCGTAGCGATTGATGGCAGTACCAATGACGACGAACGCGCTACGGCACTGGCACGGCTACGCGATGGACAGATTAATTGCATTTTCACCGTGGACCTGTTCAACGAAGGGCTGGACCTGCCACAGGTCGACACGGTACTCATGCTTCGGCCGACTCAAAGTGCGACCATTTTTCTTCAGCAGCTTGGTCGAGGGCTGCGACGGGCGGAAGGAAAATCGGTCCTGACTGTCATGGACTTTATTGGCCAACAGCGACGTGAGTTTCGCTTTGACCTGAGGTATCGCGCTCTTACCGGGTATGGACGGAAGAAACTCGAGAGGGCGGTCGAGGATGAATTTCCATTCCTGCCCTCGGGCTCGCAGATAGTTCTGGACCGCGTGGCACAGAAGGTAGTGCTGGACAACATCAAAGCGCAGCTCCGCTTCAATCGGGCGCAGCTCGTCCGGGATATCGCGTCGTATGGCGAGACAGATCTATCCATCTACCTCGAGAAGTCAGGCAGCGAACTCAAGAGCGTCTACCGCTCGACGAAGGATTCCTGGACCGGGCATCTACGCCAAGCTGGCCTCGTTGAATCAGTTGCCGAGATGGCAATCGGGCAGCGAATCGGCGAGCTCTCAACGGCGGAGGAGCAAAAACTGCTTGGACGGATGGTGCGACTTTTACAGGTAGATGACCCGGAGCGTGCGGAGGCATATTCAAAGCTCGTCTCGCCGTCTTGTCCGCCGTACGACGAGTTGGCTCCCCGCGAGCAGGTGTTCGCCAAGATGCTGTTCTACACCCTATGGGACGACGGTAAGACATTCGCATCCTATGATGACGGGTTGAACCAGCTTAGAAAATATCGCTTCGTCTGTGGCGAGATTACGCAGTTGGTCAAGCTCGGCGTGGCAGCGTCGCGTCATGCAGGCAAAAGTTTGGGTCTCGGTCTTCAGCACATACCTCTGCTCTCGCATGCGACTTACCGACGCGAGGAGATTCTCGCAGCTCTGAGTTTCGGGTCGTTTGAGTTGGGTGCCAACGCGCAACATCGTGAGGGTGTAGCTTGGTGCCCTCGGACTGCCACGGACGCTTTCTTCGTCACACTCAACAAGAACGACAAGAATCACACTGCGACAACTATGTACAAGGACTACGCAATCAGTCCGGAGCTTTTTCACTGGGAGTCGCAAAATTCAACCTCCACGTCGAGTCCTGTCGGTAGACGGTATCTGGACCGTGGGAGCCAAGGCTCCCACGTGTTGCTCTTTACGCGCCCAACCGCTGAAGACGAGACCGGTTTGACCGTCCCGTATACCTGCCTCGGCCCAGCTGACTACGTGCAGCATTCGGGGGAGAAGCCAATCGCAATTACGTGGAAGCTCCACCGGGCGATGCCGGCCGATCTCTTCGCTGAGGCGGCCGCGTTAGCACGGTGAATAAGGGGCTCTGCGCAAGTCGCCGTGGCAGAACAGGTTCGCAGAGTCATTCCACTCGAGTAACCCGCGGGAGTGACTATGGGCAGCACGGCCGAAGCACAATACTGAGCCCGCGAATGGAAAGAGATCTTCAATCATGAACGGCCCCCCCCGTTACCTTTTTAGTAGCCCCTGAATGAGCAAGAATTGGGGTTGCTGGCCTGTCGACCCCGGCATGATTTATTCCCCCTGTCATTGATGATCCGGGGGGTGCTGTCACCGGGAATCGATAGGCGCCAGGGATATCGCTAATAGGGGCCGGATGAGGGCGGGAACCACTGTCGAGATCGGCCGTAACGTGGATGCCGAGCCTTGGAGCCGCAGGACATGCCAGCACCGTTATATCCGTTGGCATGACCAAGGCTTTTGGAGGTTTGGCATTGATTAAAGAACATGAACTCATCGATGTTTTCATCGGTGTTGACGTTGGCAAGAGCGACCACCACGCCGTTGCCCTGGATCGGGCCGGGAAGAAACTTCTGGATAAGGCCCTACCGCAGGATGAGGCCAAACTCAAGGAAATTATCGCCTCCCTGACCGGGCACGGGCGTGTGCTGCTCGTGGTGGATCAGCCGGCGACCATCGGTGCACTGCCGGTCGCCGTTGCCCAGGCTGAAGGAATCTTGGGCGGATACCTTCCTGGACTAGCGATGCGCCGTATTGCTGACTTACACCCCGGTGAAGCGAAAACCGACGCTCGCGATGCGTACATAATCGCCGAAGCAGCACGCACCATGCCCCATACGCTGCGCTCAGTGGAAGTTGCTGATGAGCAGGTAGTCGAGCTGTCGATGCTTTGCGGATTCGATGATGATCTGGCTAAGCAGGCCACCGCCGCTTCCAATCGGATCCGAGGCCTGCTCACCCAAATCCATCCAGCCCTGGAGCGGGTCATCGGTGCGCACCTGAACCGTCAGGCAATGCCGGAGCTGCTGGCCAAATACCCGACCCCGGCAGCTTTGCGCAGGGCCGGCCACACGAGGGTTGAAACCCTGCTGCGCAAGCATGCCCCACGGGCTGGCAAACGTTGGGCCGCCGAGATATTCGCAGCCCTTGACGAGCAGAGCGTCGTTGTCTCAGGCACCGGCGCCGCTGGCGTCGTCCTGCCGCAGTTGGCCCGGATGCTCGCCCAGGCCCGCACTGCCCGCGCCGAAGTCCTGGAACGCGTCGAAGCCATCGTGGAGGCACACCCTCTTCACATCCTCCTGACGTCTCTACCGGCGGTCGGCCTCAGGACAGAAGCCAGGATCCTCACCGAGGTCACCGGCAAGGACTTCAAGACCGCCGGGCACTTGGGTTCCTATGCCGGGCTGGCCCCAGTCACGTGGAGATCGGGGACCTCGATCCGCGGAGATCATTCCTCGCGCAAGGGCAACAAAATCCTGAAACGCGCACTGTTCCTCTCGGCATTCGCGTCCCTGAAAGATCCTGTCTGTCGGGCCTATTACGACCGCAAACGCGCCGAAGGCAAGAGACACAACCAAGCCGTTATCGCCCTCGCCAGACGCCGCTGCAATGTCCTATTCGCGATGCTACGCGACGGGACCATATACCAGAGACCGCAGACCCAAGCAGCCTAAAACCACCCCGGTAACCCCGCAGCTCTCCGGTTCAAACCACACGACCCGGACCATATCGACATGCCCCAGACCGATCCAAAGAATATTCAAAAACCCGACCAAATAACTTGACGAACCAGATAGGGGCACCCCCAACGGATCCGTCGACGGACTGACACGGCACCGATACTGGAAACGGTGGAGCGCAGAGAACCAATTAACTATCGTCTAGCTGCTTGATAGGGCCCCGCATTTTCCGCCGCGTATAACTTTGGTTGAGGGTTGGTTGGTGGTTTACCGAAGCGTGCGGCCTGACCTAGGGGGAAGAGTGCAGCCAGGCTAGTCGTTGGACGGAGCTCAATCCTTCTGATGTTCCCGACCACGACGCACCAGCATCACCGCCTTCGATGCCTACTACTGCCGGGGTTCGCCGCTGGCTCCGGTGTCTCTGGCGGAGGAACGTTCCGAGACTTTCTAACTCCCACTGACAACAATAGGAGCATCAATCACCGCACCGAGCGGCGTGTTTTCGACTCTACGTGGTGGAGTCTTACAAACCTCGAGGGCCCCAGCGAAAAGTATGTCGCTGGGGCCCTCGAGGTTTGTATCCCTAGTTACAGGAAGCGGGACAAGAATGAGCGGGTTCGTTCTTCTCGCGGGTTACCGAGCACCTGTTCCGGCGGACCTTCTTCAACGACCACGCCGCCGTCCATGAACACCACGCGGTCGGCCGCTTCACGGGCAAAGCTGATCTCGTGCGTAACCACGACCATCGTTAGCCCCTCGGACGCCAGCTTACGCATCGTGGAGAGCACCTCACCGACCAGCTCGGGGTCCAGCGCTGACGTTGGCTCATCGAAGAGCATCAGCTTCGGCCGCATGGCCAGCGCGCGGGCAATAGCCACACGCTGCTGCTGCCCGCCGGAAAGCTCGCGAGGATAGGCGCCTTCCCGGCCTGCAAGATCAACCCGGGCCAGCAGTTCCTTCGCGTGCGCGATGGCCTTCTTGCGCGGCTCTCGCTTGACGCCCACTGGGGCCTCAATGATGTTCTGCAGGACCGTCATATGCGCGAACAGGTTGAACTGCTGGAACACCATGCCGATGTCGGCCCGGCGCTGCGCAATCTGGTTCCCTGCCAGCTCGTGCAGACGCCCATTACGGATCTCGAAGCCAACATCGGCTCCGTCGACTAGCACGCGGCCGCCGTTCAGATCCTCCAGGAGGTTGATGCACCGTAGGAAGGTCGACTTACCCGAACCGGACGGTCCTAGGATGACAACAGTCTCTCCCTGGCTAACTTCCAGATCGATACCGGAAAGCACCTCGGTATGCCCAAAGCTCTTCCGCACTCCCTGTGCCTGCAACAGCGCGGTGCCGGTGTTGCTCTTTCTGTTCTCGTTCATCGTCACCTTCTGGCTCATAGTTTCTCCCCAAGATCGTTTACCGGAGTGTCAGAACCAGCCGACTGCATAGTCTGCGCCCCTGCCGAGTTGGGATCGCGACGCGATTTGGTGCCCACCAGGAACTTCCAGAAGTTGTTCGGCTCCTTCTTGGCGCCACGTGCGTAGTGGTTCTCGATGAAGGACTGACCGATGTTCAAGATCGAGGTGATGATCAGGTACCAGATCGAGGCCACCAGCAGCAGCGGAATGGTCTCGAAGTTCCGGTTGTAGATCGACTGCACCGTGTAGAACAGGTCCGCCATGGCGATGACGCTGACCAGCGACGTCGCCTTGACCATGCTGATGACTTGGTTGCCCGTCGGCGGGATAATGAACCGCATGGCTTGGGGCAAGATAATCCGTCTCATCGCCCGAGCACCGGTCATCCCGAGAGACTGGCCGGCTTCTTTCTGACCTGTATCAACCGACAGCAGCCCGCCACGCACGATCTCGGCCATATATGCGGCTTCGTGCAAACCCAGGCCAAGGATGGCCACCAACATCGGCGTGATTACCGTGTTCGTTTCGACGGAGAAAAACTCCGGCCCAAAGGGAATGCCAATGGAGAGCTGCGGAATCAGCGCTGACAGGTTGTAGAAGAAAATCAACTGCACCAGCAGCGGGGTGCCGCGAAAGAACCAGATATAGGCGCCCGCCGCACCCTTCAGGACAGGGTTTCTAGAGATACGGCAGATCGCCAGCAGCACCCCGAGCACGATGCCGAGCAGCATCGCAATCACCGTCAGCCACAGCGTGATGCCGAGTGCTCCGACAACTTGCTTGGAGAACAGGTAGGTTGCCACAACCGGCCAGCCAAACCGTTCGTTGGTCACGAACAGCTGGATCAGTTGCGCGATCAGCACTGCAACGACGAGCACAGCAAGCAGGCGCCACGGGTGCTTTCGGCGCGAAGCGTTGGTGACGTCTAAACGCTCTTCATTCATTGCTGGTCCCTTCGAGCCGCTTTCGACCCTTTTGGTTTCTGAGCTCACGGACACGTTAGGAGCCCATGTTCAATCCGGGCGCCTCAATCATGTTGCCCTCAAGGCCGTATTCGGTCATGATCTCTTCGTACCTGCCGGAGTCAAACAGGATCTTGAAGGCTTCGAGCATAGTGTCTTCCAATGGGGATCCCTTGGGAACCAATGCGCCTTGCAGGATGTCATCGAAACCGTTGGACTTACCGGTACCGGCGAGTTCCAGCGCACCATCGGACTGCTCAACGAAGTAGGTCAGCGGTGCCTGAGAGGAGAAGAAGGCATCAGCACGGCTGGACTGAACCGCTAGGACCGAACTGGGCTGGTCCTTGTAAGACTGCACGTCGACCGGCTCTTTACCTTCCTCTACACACTTATCTGACTGCTCTTTGATGACTCGCTCTGCGGATCCGCCGGCCTGCACGGCAATGCTGGTGCCGCAGACGCTTTCAAGTCCGGTAATTGATTCCGGGTTTCCCTTTTCGACGGCGAAGACTACGTACTCCTGCACCCAGTCAATAAAGGTTGCCTGAGCGTGTCGCTCTTCGTAGTCGCCGACCGGTCCGAGGTCGAGGTCGAAACGTCCCGCGTCCATACCGGCGAGCACACTCGCGAGGCCGTCGACCGTGTTGTGCTCGATTTCGACTCCCAGGATCTGACCAATTGCTTCGCCGACCTCGGCCGTGGCGCCGCTCAGCTCGTTGTTGGAGTCAATCACGGTGTAAGGGGGGAAGGAACCGCTGTTGACGGCAACGATAGTTCCGGCGTCCTTAATGTCTTCCGGCAGCGCGTCGTGCAGTTCCTGGTTGGTCTCCAAAACAATCTCCGACTCGGCTTGCGCGCCGTCGGACGGTGCCTCTGAGCTGGCGCTTTCTGGTTCAACGGTGCAGCCGGTGAGACCGAGAGCCGCGATCATCATCGTCGCAGCGGACAGAGTGTGTAGCTTCTTCATAGGATTCCTCTTATCGGGTGGTGGTGAGTTCGGGGTAGGTTACTGGGCCCGGCGTTCGAGGGGTTGGATCGATCTCGAATCGTCGATGCTCTAGCACCGGAAGGTGCTTTCGTGCCTGATCAAGCCGTGCCTTGGTCAACGTGGCATAAATGGTCTCCGGGCCTTCCAGTGCTTGGGAAATAGGCATGCCCAGTGGGTCCACGATCATGCTGCGGCCAATGCAGCTTGCCCCGGCTTCACCGGACGCGACCATATACACGGTGTTGTCCAACGCCCGGGCGCTGACCAGGGTGCTCCAGTGAAATTCCTTCGACGGGCCCTTCGCCCAAGCGGTCGGCAGGAGGATTGCGTCCGCACCGCGCAGCGTCAGCAAACGCGCCAACTCAGGGAACCGCACGTCATAGCAGGTCATGAGCCCGAGTTTGAAGCCGCTAACGTCCAGGAGCTCCGGAATCACATCGTCGGCCAGAACATTATCGGATTCCGACCCGTTAAACGCATCGTACAAGTGCAGCTTGCGGTACACGTGGACGATTTTGCCGCCGCGCAGTGCAACCAGTGTGTTGTAGGGCCGAGCGGTGTCGGAGCACTCGTGGATGCCAAGGACAACCGTGACATCTCGACCAACGGTCGCGGCACGGAGTTCGCTGATGAACGGGCCGTCCAGCGGTTGAGCGGCCTCGCGGATCAGTTCCTTCTCACCCATAAACCGGGCAAGAACACCCTCTGGAAGCACCAGAACATCCACGTGGTCTGCTTCTGCCTTCTCAACCAACGGAAGGATCGTCGCAACGTTCTCTTCCCACTGCGCATTTACAGCGAACTGCGCTGCGGCTACTTTTAATTCGGTCATGCGGAAACTTTCTCTAGTGGTTGGGAGGGCTCAAGCTGATACGGGAAGAGGTCACTTGCCTCCAGCCGAGATGTGACGATGCCCTGCTCGACGAGCTCGGTCTGGAAAGCGTCAATCATCAGGGCGTTGGCGGACCACCCGTAAGGCATCCAGTCCTGGCCGAAGATACGTGTCGTCGCTGCGAGGACCTCGTTATGCCAGGGAGTGATGTCCAGCAGCTTATTGCGACGGGCAGCGCTGATTTCCTTTGACGCGGAGAACAGATCCATCAGCTCCTGCAGCTGACCGGGATTTTCTGCCAACTCGGCGCGGACGCCGATCAGATGAATCCCGGGGACAAAACCCACCCGGGCGAAGTACTCGGCTTCAGCCTGCTGCGAGTCGCGGAACAGCGGCCGGAACGGTGAGCCGATTTCGTAGAAGGCCGGCGGCATAAAGGGGGTCATGACGGCGTCGAGTGCCCCGCGCTCGAGCATGTCCATCATCGGTTCGTCATTCTCAGTTGCAGCGACATTGGCCGGCACGGAGATGGAACCTATTCGGTCCATCACCGGATGATCGGCGGTCAGCGCGCCGACGCGCCATTCGGCCTCTGTAATGCCAACGCCTGCTTCACGCAGTACTGCTCGGGTCCAGGTGTTGCCGCTGTCACCCCACCCGGTGAGACCTATTCTTTTACTGCACAGCGCTTCGGCGGAGTCCAGCGGGCTGTCCGCGCGGGTGATGATGCAGCGGTGCCGGAAACCCCGCATCACGAAGAGAGGAAGAGCGATGACACGGTCATCGCCTGCTGCCCGGGCCTGAACATACCGGCTGAATGAGGTCTCGGCGACATCCAAGTCCGTCTCGGTCCACAGATCTGGCGTCAGGTCGCGGCGATCGAGCGTGTAGGGCTCACTTCCGGTCACGTCGCGCAGTGCAATGGGATTCAGATGATCCCAGTGCCGTGCTGCCATTCGGATGGTGTCCATAGGGCTGTGCCTTTCGAGGCGATGCAGTTGCGCCGTCGCAATGGTGGTCGAATCTGTGTTTCAACCAGAGTATGTTCAGCTGGCAGTGATTTACAATACATTCTATTGTTACTGATCATAAAAGTCATTATTGGTGTTCCTGGGCATCCATTTGAGATTTCTGTTGGGAACGCGTAAGCGCACGCAGAATTGCAGCCCAGGACGGAGGGCAAAATAACCCTGAGTTCGTCTATGCGAGTCGGTCGTGGAACTTTGCTGACAAGCAGTTAACGGGGTTGGCCACAGGGCGATACACGGTGTGGCGCCCGAGGGAACCCTGTCACCGCAGATCTCGACGAGTAGATCTCTGGGCCTCGGACCGGACGGTGGCGCGGATGCCTTGGGACATGTGCTTCAGCCCTCAGGCCTGCGCCAAGGTCACCGAGGGATTCCAGCACGAGGACCGTCGTGCCCAGTTCGCCGGGCTATCCGAGAAGGTGGCCGAACACATGACGACAGGTCAGCCGGTGGTCTCTGTCAAAGCTAAACAGAAGGAACTCGTCCGCGCCTGGCGAATCGAACGTACCAAACTCATCGCAGGCTTGGTCCGGATTACCAGAACTATCGGCCCGGAGGTTCAGTCCGCCTTGGACACAGAAGTGTGCCCCGCTGGGCTCATGTACACGGCCAAAGACGGCGAGGCGCTGCGCATGACATGTAATGACTTCCACTCGGAATGGAAATACGCCATGCTGCCGTAAACTAAACCGTAACGCTCCGATTTAGTTGTTCGCCGTCCCGTGCGCGAACTTCCGTACGCCAGCCTTGCTGGACTCATCCACCAGCAGGGTAAAAACGTCCGGGCGTGAGTAATGACCAACTGAGTCGAAATCGAACTTTCCCTCTGCGATTTCGTTCATATCCAACTTGGCAACCAGGACACCCTCGCGCCCGCGCAACGGCCCGGCTAAGACCTCGCCCAGCCGAGAGGCGATGACGCTGCCACCGTTGATCAAGACGGTTTCTGGATCATCACCTTGGACGGGATGGACATCGTTGGGCAGATCATGACGGGTGAGGAACTGGTTAGCGCTGATAACAAAACACCGGCCTTCTAACGCCACGTGCGTCATTGTTGAATGCCAAGCGTCTCGATCGTCAACGGTGGGAGCGCACCAAATGTTCACACCTTTCGAATACATCGCCTGTCGGAACAGCGGCATGTAATTTTCCCAGCAGATCGCAGCTCCCAGTGTGCCGAAGCCGGCATCAACCACCGGCATCGTGGACCCGTCTCCTTGCCCCCACAAATACCGCTCGGCGGCAGTCGGCATGAGTTTGCGGTGTGTTGACACCAAACCGTCCGCAGGCGTGAAGAACAGTGCCGAACAGTAGAGTGTTCCGCCGTCGCGCTCGATGACACCTACCACTAGGTGAAGTCCGTGTTCAGCCGAAAGTTCGCTCAATCTCTCAGTTTCCGGCCCTGAAACATCAACGGCGCTTTCCCAATAGCGGCGGAACTCCTTCCGACCTTCGGCGGTGCGGGAGCCCACGGAAATGCCGAACTCCATCCCTTTCGGGTAGCCGCCGAAGAAGGCCTCGGGCAGTACGGCTAGCTCCGCACCCTGCGATGCGGCTTCGCCAATCAGCCGCTCGGCCTTGGCCAGCGTGGCCGACTTGTCGAAGAGCACGGAGCCAGCCTGGATGGCAGCGACGGTAACGGTAGTCATGTTTAGTGGGATTCCTTTCAGTGAGTCGGAGTCTGAGCGGCAAGATGAAGCCGGCGCTGAGCGAGGGTAGCCAGGAAGAGCGCATGGTCCGGCAGGATGCGGTCATCATAGACCGCTCGGGCGGAGTGCAGTGGCGCCCATTCGTTCGGGTCGATATCCGGCGACCCCGCACCGAGGTGTCCGTATGCGCCCGGCACCTCCATTAGCACCCGAGAGAAGTCTTCGGAACCAGCCTTGGGGTGGGGGAGCGTTTCAAAGCGGTTCTCGCCAAAGAGGCTCCCGGCGGTCGCTGCCCAGAAGTCGGCATGTTCGGCATTGTTGATCGTTGCAGGGAGCTTGCGCTCAAATTTAACCTCCGCCCTCAGCTGGTGAGCCTGCGCGATCCCCTCTATTAGCCGGGGTAGGTCCTTCTCCAGCTGGTCCTCAGCCGCCGGGCTGAAACAACGGATTCCGGCCTGAAAGGCGGCGTTGTCCGGAACAATATTGGCTGTGTTGCCACCGTGGAAAGAGCCCACCGTAAGCACCACGGGGTCGAACGCATTGAACCGGCGTGTGATGAATGTTTGCATCGACCCGATGAGTTCAGCGGCTAATTGGATAGGGTCCAGGGTCTGGTAAGGCCTGGAGCCATGTCCCCCGCGGCCGTGGATGGTCACATCGAGCTGACAGAAGGAAGCCATATACGACCCAGCTCGAGTCGTGAACAATCCAGCGGGAGCGTCAGATGCCATGTGGACGCCATAGGCACCGACAGGCCGTGAGCCCGCTGCGTCCAGCACTCCCTCGTCAATCATGACCTGGGCGCCATTGTGGCCTTCCTCGCCGGGCTGAAACATAAAAATCACGTCACCGTCGAGCTGCTCCCGCACTCCGGCAAGCACTTTGGCGGCTCCGACAAGGCCTGCCGTGTGCATGTCGTGTCCGCATGCGTGCATAGCCCCATTGCGGGATGCAAATGATAACCCCGTCTGTTCAACTATCGGAAGCGCATCCATGTCTCCGCGCAGGAGCACGACTGGTGGCCCCCCACGAGCCGCAGATGCGGCGCCACCGCGTAGGATGGCAACCACCGACGTCGCATTCTGACCTGTGGTGATTTCAAGATCAAGTCCCCGCAGCGCCTCAAGAACCCTTCCCTGGGTCTTCGGTAGGTCGAGACCAACTTCGGGATCCTTGTGCAGCTCTCGGCGCAGTTCCACTAGGTCGGACTTCGCACTGCTTGCTATTGATTGCTGCATAGTTGCCACGGGTTTCATTGACCATTCCTTCTGAAGTGGGCCGTCAGCTGAAGTGGAGCTCCGCGCAAACTTTGCCCTGATCTCCCCATTGAGGTTACGTTCAGTTGCGTTCAGAATACAATACTGATAAATGTTACTGACCATAATCTACAAAAGAGGTCTTCGTGAATTCTGCCACCGACGCCGTGGAACCGGCACAAGTTTCGGCAGCATGGCTGTGTGAGCAATTTACTGAAGCCTCGGCAGGCGGAATCGCGTCTACGCTGAGCCGGTTAATCCGATCCGGCGCCATTGAAGGGGGCAGTTATTTGCCGACGGTCCGGGCGTTGGCAGCCCGATTGGGCGTCAGCCCAGCGACGGTTTCAGCGGCGTGGAGTATCCTCCGGAAACAACGAATTATTGAAGGCTCTGGCCGACAAGGCACTTGGGTGCTGAATAAACCTACCCGGTTAGCGCCAGCGAGGTACGAGAATATCCGCCAATACTGGCACGGCGGGGTGCTGGACTTGACGCTTGCGGCGCCCGATCCCTCACTTTTGCCCGATGCAGTTTATGCAATGCAGCAGGCACAGCAAGATCCGGAACTAAATTACTATGAACGCCTCCGTATAGTCCCTCGACTGCAGCGCGCCGCCGAAGCTTCATGGCCCTGGGCGCCGGAAGCCTGGCTGGCAGTAAACGGCGGCTATGAAGGGCTACTCCTGCTGCTCAGCTCCTGCGTCGTGCCGGGGGACTATGTGGCGGTAGCAGATCCCTCCGCGCCGCGGATCCTCGATATTCTCGAACATGTCGGAGCTCGCGTCCTACCCGTGGCCACGGATGTCGATGGCCCGAGACCGGACAGTCTGAAACAGGCCCTGCGGATGCAGCCAGTCGCATTTATCTATGAACCTAGCGTGAGCTCGCGCACCGGTGATTCAGTCCGTGCCGAACGCCGCGACCAGCTGGCCGCCGTGTTACGCGAGCCCAAGCTGCTCATCATTGAAGACGACGGCCTCGGCGAGCTTGCGTCTGCACCATATTGCGGACTTGGCCCTGTCTACCCAGGGCAGACGGTGCTCGTGCGAAGCTATTCAAAGTCCCACGGGCCAGATCTTCGTCTGGGGATAGTCGGCGGATCCGCCGACGCCATTAAGCGCGCTTGGGACATCCGTCAGTTCGGCGCGGGCTGGACCAGCCGTCTGCTCCAGAATGCACTTGCCTGGATGCTTGAAGACCCTCAGACAAAAAGCCAGATCGCCAAGGCAAGACACAAATACGACGAACGCCGTAAGATGATGACCGACCTCTTGGCGCAGCGCGGGATCGACGCGCACAGCAACGACGGCTTGAGCCTCTGGGTACCGGTGCTCAGCGAGCAGCAGGCCCTGCTTGTGCTTGCCTCACACGGCATAGCAGCTCTCGGCGGGGCGGGCAGCACTGTCCGCTCGCACGCTCCAATGGTCCGCCTTAGCATCGGCAGAGAGCTCGAGCACCCGGAACGAATTGCAGACTTTTACTCCATGGCGGCCCGTGCGAGTTAACGTTACTGGCTGACTGCAGGACTGAAGTTCATTGCGCGTCTTAACCGGGCCCCGCGCTTTTCTGCATCGCCACGGCCGCGACGAACGCACTAGTGTAGCGTGTCGCTAATTCCATCTGGTTTGGTTGACTGGAAGAATTGGGTGCATGGCCAACCATGCAAAACCCCTGCCGTTGCGTGAGGGTGACCGGGAAATCCTTGAATCAATGACCCGCAGAAAGTCCATTGGTGCCTCGGTAGCCTTGCGGGCACGCACGGTGTTGCTGGCTGCCGGCGGGCTTTCCAATGTCCAGATCGGCGATGTCACTGGATTCAGCGATCCCACGGTCCGGCGATGGCGCAGACGCTATGAAGAAATCGGGATCGAGGGCCTGAATGATGTCCAGCGGCCGGGAAAGCCGCGGGAAATCGACGAACTCGCGCTCATTGCCGACACGCTGGCCAACGACGGCAAACCGCCGGCGGAGCTGGGGATCTTGCATTGGTCCGCCCGGATCATGGCCGAGCGCCAGGGAATTTCTTTTTCCTCCGTCGGCCGGATCTGGCGCCGGTGGAGAATCCAACCGCACCGGATCGAGACATTTAAGTTCCCCACCGACCCCGCGTTGGAGGCCAAACTGCGGGACGTGGTCGGTCTGTACCTGTCCCCACCGGAAAACGCGGTGGTGGTGAGCGTCGATGAGAAGACCCAGATTCAGGCCCTGTCCCGCACGCAGGCAGAGCAGCCGTTGTTCCCGACACACCCGCTGCAGCAAAGTCACGATTACAAGCGCAATGGCACCACCACCTTGTTCGCCGCCCTGGATGTCCTGACCGGCAAGCTCAGCGCCAATGCGTTCTACCAAAAGCGTACGAACGTCGAGTTCGTTGACTTCCTGAACCAGGTCGCTGACGCCCATCCGGACGTCGAACTGCATGTCATTTGCGATAATTACGGCACCCACAAACACCAGAATGTGAAGGACTGGTTGGCGGCGAACCCGCGGGTGTCGATGCACTTCACCCCGACCAGCTGTTCCTGGTTGAACATGGTGGAGATCTTCTTCGGGATCATCACCCGCCAATGCCTCAAGCGAGGAACCTTCTCCTCGGTGGCCGACCTCCAAGACGCGATGGAACGCTACATCGAGAACTACAACAAGGACGCAAAGCCGTTCACCTGGACCAAATCAGCGGAGTATCTACTGGGCAAGATGAAACGGAAACAAATAATTAACACGGAACACTAGGTATTTGTCCCTGGGACGTTGTGGACACGTTCGATGGGTGACTACCCTCCGATGCCGGAGCCCAAACTGGTTCCTCGGGCCGTCGGCGCCGGACTGCGTGCACCTCCCGCGGCGGATGCCGGATGACTATTGACGGCGACCGCCACTTTCGATAGCGTTCACTTTGCGATCGTCAAAAATAAGCAATATTAAATGCGATGGTCGGTCAATGCGGGAACAGCCGAATAGAACCGGAGCAAGCCGATAGCGGATAAAGCAAATCATCTGCAGGACATCATGGAGCAGGAGAAGGGGCTCAAGCGGAGCCTGACGACCGGGCAAATGGCGATGATTGCCATCGGCGGTGCGATCGGTACGGGCTTGTTCCTGGGCAGCGGACTCGCGATCGGCCTGGCGGGACCGAGCGTCATCATCAGCTACGCGGTCGGTGCCGTCATCGCCTTGATTCTGATGGGGTGTCTGTCCGAGATGACCGTTGCCCACCCGACCACTGGTTCGTTTGGCGCCTACGCCCAACGCTATATGAACCCCTGGGCCGGGTTCACCGTGCGGTACTCCTACTGGTTCGCGATCATCTGCGCCATCGGAACCGAGGTCACAGCCATCTCGGTTTACATGAAGTTCTGGTTCCCCAGCGTCCCCGCATTCGTGTGGGTGCTGCTGTTCGCCGGTGTGCTGCTCGGCGTGAATGCGACGAGCGTCCGCTTGTTTGGGACCGTCGAGTACTGATTCGAAGGTACAGGACCCAATCCGGTTCATTTTTCCCAACCTGTTGCAGAGGTGGTATCCTCAGCCAATATTGCACAAATATGACGACCGTAACATTGATCGATACTCACTCCGAGGGATCACCCTCGATTGTCATTCGAGTCATGGGAGATTTGATGAATTCTGTAGAAGAAGTTCTTGCGTCGCTTTCCACCGGTGAGGTCGAGGTCCTTGACTTGACGGCTCCACTTTCGCGCGAAACCCCGTCCTTGGTGTTGCCCGAACCGTTCGTCAATCTCATTGACTTCAGGATCGAGGAGGTCTCTGCTTACAACGAGCCGGGTCCGTTCTGGAAGCATCACAACATCCACACGGGCGAGCACGTAGGTACGCACCTTGATGCTCCTATCCACTGGATCAGTGGACGCGAAGGCAAGGATGTCTCGCAGCTGGATCTGGGCCGATTGGTTGGGCCTGTCGTGGTGTTGGACTTTAGCGCTGAAGCAACCGCTGATCCGGACTTCTTGATCGACGTGGACCACATGACGTCCTGGCAAGAAAAACATGGAAAATTCCCGGCCAATTCGTGGTTGCTCTTTCGTACAGGGTGGGAGAAGTACTCCCACGACAAACAGGCCTTCTTGAATCTGGATGATGAGGGCTCTCATACGCCTGGCTTCACGGCTGCGTGCGCCAAGTGGATTGCCGAGGAACTGGATATCTCCGGCATTGGGGTGGAAACCGTGGGCATCGACGCCGGCAACGCCGCAACGCTTGACCCGCCTTTCCCGATGCACTATTTCCTGCTGGGAGCCGATAAATACGGAATAACCTCGCTAAGAAATCTAGACAAGCTGCCTGCAAATGGCGCGATGATCGTTGTAGCGCCACTTCCCATTGTCGGGGGCACAGGCTCGCCCACCCGGGTGCTGGCCATAGTCCCAAGGTAGGTCGTGCAGTGAGGGCGGAGCCCGTCCCAAGGCAACTACAATCTGTTAGGAAATACTCATGAATGTCGCGGAGATCGTAGGGAAAACGCTCGCCACACTTGGGGCTGGTTACTGCTTTGGTGTCGTGGGGTCCGGAAATTTTGTCGTCACCAACGCGCTCGTGAAAAACGGAGTTCCCTTTACTGCGGCCCGGCACGAAGGCGGAGCGGCGAGCATGGCGGATGCATACTCACGCGTCAGCGGCAAGGTTGCGCTCGTCTCGGTTCACCAGGGCTGTGGACTGACCAATGCCGGGACGGGCATTGGAGAGGCTGCAAAGTCTCGTACCCCGATGATCGTCCTTGCGGCCGAGGCTGCGCCTTCTGCCGTGTACTCAAACTTCGCTATGGACCAGGATGGTTTCGCCGCATCCGTCTATGCTGTGCCTGAGCGTGTGCACTCGGCTGAATCCGCGATTGCGGATACGATTCGTGCCTACCGCCGCGCAACAAACGAACGCCGGACTGTGGTTTTGAATTTACCGCTGAACATTCAGGGACTGGAAGTGACTGAGGATCCGGAAGCCGCTCCTTTAGGTGTTGCCGCGGTTGAACCGATCCGGCCATCGCCCGGTTCCGTTGAAGCGCTGGCCAACTTGTTGGCAGGCGCACAACGTCCGGTATTTGTTGCCGGCCGCGGCGGCCGCGGCGCCAAGGAAGAAATCTTGGCACTAGCACGCCATACCGGCGCGCTGGTTGCCACTTCTGCTGTGGCTAAGGGGTTGTTTAACGAGGACGAATTCGACCTGGGTATTTCTGGTGGCTTCAGCTCGCCGTTGGCCGCTGAATTGATCACCGATGCGGACTTGATTGTAGGTTTCGGTTGCGCGTTGAACATGTGGACCATGCGCCAAGGGAGCTTGATCGGCCAAGACACCAAGGTCGTCCAGATTGACCTTGAAGTGCAGGCTCTCGGGGCCAACCGGGCCATTGATTTGGGAGTGGTGGGGGACTCGGCGCAGTGTGCAACGGACGTCCTTGAGGCCCTCTCCACGGAGAACGGCCAAGCTCGTGAGGGCTACCGTAATGCGTCAGTGGCCGAACGCATTAGTCAGTCCATCCATTGGCAGCAAGTTGGCTTCCAAGACCTGTCCGACGGTCGGTATATCGATCCGCGTGTTCTTACCAAGCAGCTGGACGAGATGCTGCCGACCGAACGGATTGTCAGCGTGGATTCTGGCAACTTCATGGGATACCCAAGTCAGTTCCTTTCGGTGCCTGACGAGTTCGGCTTCTGCTTTACGCAGGCCTTCCAATCGATCGGGCTTGGTCTTCCGAGCGCCATTGGAGCGGCACTGGCAAGGCCGGATAGGTTGCCGGTGTTAGGCACCGGGGACGGGGGATTCCATATGGCCATTGCGGAACTCGATACAGCAGTCCGACTGGGACTGCCATTGGTGTGCATCGTCTATAACGACGCCGCATACGGTGCTGAGGTATACCACTTTGAGGAGGACGTGCCGCAGGATGATCTCGGCATAGTGTCATTTCCCGATACCGACTTCGCGGCACTGGGACGTGGCTTCGGAGCCGATGGGATAACAGTTCGCGATGTGGCAGACCTGGAACACGTACGCGAGTGGCTTTCTACAGCACCCAGCCGGCCGCTAGTCATAGATGCCAAGATAGCTTCTGACGGCGGTTCCTGGTGGTTGGCCGAGGCATTTAGAGGCCACTAGAGTCATTCTCGGTCACCGGCTCCCAAAGGAGCGTTCGCCTCAACGTTGATGCCTAATAGGTCCGAGATGACCATCGCGAATGCTCCCTTGGGGCCATTCCGCAGCGCCCCAAGGCGTCCTGTCGGAGTGGCTGAAACAGCGAAAATGCCACCATGCCTGCCTCCCGTGAGCGTCAGAAGACGGGCGTATTTATTGGCCCTTCATAGTCATTGACCGCACTATATTCGCCGTATATGGTGTCCTTATGTCGACGATAAATTTTGCTACAGACGCTGCCCCTGACTTTGATCCAACCCAGTTCCGGCGGGACTTTCCCCCGCTGTCCAACATGACGCATCTGGCTAGCTGTAGTCAGGGGGCGTTGTCCACGCAAGTGTCTTACAGCTTGCTCGAGATCGTCGGCTCGCTACAGACCTCTGCGGCTCCTTGGGACGTGTGGGTCGGTAAGGTAGAGCAGGCACGCGCCGACTTCGCGCGGCTCATCAATGCGGACCCAAGTGAGATTGCGATTGTTAATTCTGCCTCCGAGGGGGCATACCAAGTTGTCTCTAGCTTCGCTTGGACCAGTCGGACCGGCATTGTCACTTCTGCAGTGGAATTCCCTTCCGTCGGCCATGTGCTCCGCGCCCAGCAAGCACAGGGTGCCACCATCAAGATGGTTTCCGACCGCTCCGACGCCTTGGAGGTTCCGGCGTGGGAAAAGCTGATTGACGAGTCCACGGCCTTGGTTTCCGCACCGCTGGTGAGCTACCACGACGGCGCCCGGCCGCCGCTAGCCGAGATCACCGAATTAGCACACAAAGCCGGTGCTCGCATGTTTGTTGACGCTTATCAGGGCGCGGGCGTTGTTCCCATTGATGTAAAAGCCATGGACTGTGACTATCTGGTAGCCGGCTCGCTGAAATACATGCTTGGTCTCGCGGGAGTCGCGTTCCTCTATGTGAAGGACGGCATCGATTCGGAGCGGGCGGCGGAGCTGACTGGCTGGTTTGGCCGCGTCAATCCGTTCGCGTTCGACCCGGAGCTAGTCGACTACCCGACGGATGCTCGACGGTTTGAAGTCGGAACTCCTGCCATCCCCGCCGTTTACGCTGCCATCGCCGGCATGGGGCTGTTGCTGCGGGTGGACCAGGCTGCTGGTTTTGCACACGTTCTGCGACTTGGGGACAGACTGGCTGCTGGAGCGGCCGAACATGGATTTAAGGTCAGCCGTTCCGACAATAGCGAGCGTCACGGACCGCAAGTGGCGATCTTTGCCGACGACCCGAACGAGTTGGGTGCGTGGCTGAACGAACGTGGCATCATGACGGCCCCTCGCGGTGAACTTCTGCGTATGTCCCTGCACTACTACACCACGGACGCCGACATTGACACAGCTATCGCTGCGCTTGCGGAATACCGTTCGGTTGAGGGAGGGCGCGGTTGAGTCGGATGCCGAAGCGGCAGGGCCCATCAGTGCGGAACATGAGGGTCCATAAGCCGCTCTGAGGCTTGAAGATCTCGACGAAGTCGCAGCCACACCAACTGAGGATCGCATCGTTACTGCGCTGCGTCATGACCTTCTTCGTATGTCCATGCACTACTACAACAACGGCGCCGACATCCAATAAGCGCTTAGTTGCCTTCGAAAACTGATTTAAGGATTACCACCATGGGTGAAGTGGATACCAAACTAGAGTTCTTCGGCGGGCGCGCTGCTGTGCTTATTGCGCCGATTATTTTCATCGCTATCGCTACGTACAATCTTGCGTTTTTGCATGTTTATGAAATGACGGCCCTCGTAGCTGGTGGCCTTGTAGGACTTATCATCAACGCCTTTTTTGCTCGTTCTTACGGTACGTACTGGAAGGCAGTAATGAGGGGCGTGGGGTCGCCGGGGGCGGCGAGCCTTATTCTGATTTTGCTGGTGGTGAGCCTGATCTCTTCGCTGCTGAGCGTCACAGGTGTTTCTGGAGGATTTATTTGGCTCGCCAACCTCGTAGGTATCGGAGGTGTGTGGTTCGTTCCCATCACCTTTGTGCTCGCGGGCTTGATGGCTGTATCAACGGGTACGTCGCTAGGCACTCTGTTCGCCATTTTTCCCATCTTTTACCCTGCGGGTGTGGCCCTGGGCGCTAGCCCCGTGCTGATGGCAGGCGCGATTCTGTCAGGTGCGCTATTCGGCGATAATATGGCCCCTATTTCAGACTCAACCATTGTTTCGGCGATGACTCAGCGGTATCGAAACAAAGAAGGATCGGCTCAGGTCGGCGATATTGTAAGAACCCGCTTTCGCTATGCGAGTGCTGCCGCAGTAATCGCCTTCCTGCTCTTCGCAGGATTTAGTCTCGCGTCAGGTGGAGCGAGCGGCGCGGTCGATGCTGCGGCTGCCGAAGGGAGTCCGCGTAGCCTGTTTATGCTGATCGCGATTGCCGTGCTCATCGTGGTCGCCATCTGGAAACGAGATATTTTCTTGGCCGTATCAGTTGGTCTCGTAGTGGGGGTCATAACAGGGTTGTTGTCCGGGGCCCTCACCTGGTCGCAGATTATCTCTGCAGGTGAAGCCAATAGCGCTGGTGGCTTCATGGCATCCGGAATTCTCGGCATGCTACCGCTGATCGGCATCAGTATTGTCGTGTTTGCCATCATAGGAACGTTCCAAGAATCTGGCTTGTTCGTAGTGATCATCAGATGGCTACAGGGTCATGGGCTGACTGGTTCACCGATGAAAGCGGAACTATCCATCTTCACGGGTTCGATTGTTACGACAGGCCTCTTCGCCAGCGTCAACGGTCCCGCAATGCTGCTGTTCGGGCCGGTTGTCGACGAAGTGGGCGCCGCGGCCAAACTCCACCCAAACCGGCGCTCAAATGTGATGGACTGCGGAGCGCTGGGTCTGGGGTCAGTGATGCCGGTTATCTCTACGTTCCTGCTAATTTCCAGTCAGCTGACACAAGGTTCAGGTGAGACACTTTCCGCACTCGCAGTATTCGGTGTCGCCTTCTATCCACTGGCGTTGACCGTGGTCATGTTGATCGCCATTGTTACTGGTTGGGGTCGTACCTTCGAAGGTCCAAAGGGTGAAGAGCTCCGCGGCCGAACAGCACAGGCGGCCGGAGTCACTGACCTACCATAATGGTGAAGGTGTGGTGGTCTGCGGACCACCACACCGGAGCTGTAGCCCATGGGTACTCCAGGGCTGGGCTAGCGGCCTCTTGGCATTTTCGGGCAGATCGATTGATGTGGAGGAGGAGCCCAGGGGCAGTCGAGTGTTCTTCAACGTCTCTCGACTCTTGTACGAGCGATTTGAACCGGTTCTCACCCACGCTGTTAGAACGGCTAGATTGGTTCCAGCTGATCATTGCCGATCCGTCCCTGAAGGAGTAGCCCATGGGGGAGAACCCCAGCCCATCCACGTCCATTAGCCGGCACGTGGAGTGGGTAGATACTGATGCTTCCGGCCACCATCACAATTCCGCCGTCGTGCGTTGGGTGGAGATCGCCGAAGCGCAGCTGATTCGTGAGCTCGGTGTGAGCGGCTATTTTCCGGTGTCGCCTCGAGTTCAGCATGTGGTGAACTTCCGCGATGCCCTCTGGTTTGAACAGGAAATCACGGCCACTATCTGGGTCGAGCGAATGGGCAACACCTCGCTCACCTTCGGGTTCGAAATCACGGGCCACTCCTGCGACAAGTCCGACGGCGGACTGGCGGCCGATGGCACGATCACCGTCGTCCACGTACCCGACGGGAACAAGCGTTCTGCGCCTTGGCCCCAAGCCATCAGCCATGCCCTGAGCGGCGCCAAAGAATGAACGACCAAGAAGCAGCGAGCCAAACATCCGGAGACGGCATTCCCAACCCCATCGTTCGGCACCAGCAGCTGATCGTCACGCTCTTTGGCCTGTATTGCCGGAACCCGGGCAATAGCCTGCCCGTGGCTTCCCTGGTGAGCCTGCTCGGAGACCTGGGTTATGACGCTCCGGGAGTACGCTCGGCCGTGTCCAGGCTCAAGGCCAAAGGAGTACTGCGCAGCACCCGCGTCGAGGGAATCGCGGCCTACAAGCTTTCAGAATCCCAGCAAACAGTGTTCGCCGAAGGCGACCAACGCATCTTTGCTGAACAACGTGAAGACGGAGACCATGACTGGTTGCTCGCATTGTTCTCTGTTCCCGAAGCCCAACGGCACCTGAGACACCGGCTGCGCACTATCCTCGCGGCTCTGGGCTTCGGCACAGTGACCCCTGGCGTGTGGATTGCGTCGTCGGGCATCGTCGATCGAGCCCGTGCCAGCCTTGCGGCCCACGAGCTCGATCAGTTTGTGGAATTCTTCCGCGGAGATTACCTCTTTGACGGCGATGTCCGCGCCAAGGTGGCCACCTGGTGGAACCTGGAGGCGATCGACGAGCTCATTGGGGAGTTCCTCGAGGTCTATAGCGGCGCTGACACGGCATGGGCCCAGCGGCTGGGTGGAGATCCCGAGGTGCGGGAGAGCACCGCCGACGAGGAAGCCTGTCGCGACGCTTTCCGTTACTACGTTCCCATGCTGACCCTCTGGCGCCGGCTACCGTACCGCGACCCGAACCTGCCACTCGACTATCTACCCGAGTGGTGGCGTGAGCCCGAGGCGCGGCGGGTATTTGGTCGTACCTACCAGATCATCGCACCGCTGGCCGAGCGTCACGCCTCTGACGTCATCGACCGCTACCGCTCGTAAACGACAATCTCCGGACCCGCCGCGGCTCGACGCCGGCGCCAAGGGTAGCTAGCTACGCCTCGGTGATGACGGCGACGCCCTGAATTTCAATCAAGGCTTCCTTCTGCCACAGCCGTGAGACACCAATGCCTGCCAATGATGGGTACTCGGATCCGGCCATGTCCCGCCAGAGACGACCAATTTCGCGGCCGTTGGCCATGTAGTCGTCAACATCGGTCAAGTAGATGGTCACGTTGACCAGGTCCTGCGGACGTCCGCCTGCCTCCTGCAGCGTGACCAGCACGTTCGTGAAAGCCTGCCGGAACTGCTCCACAATGCCGCCCGGAACAATGTTCATGTCCTTGTCCAGAGCAGTCTGGCCGCCGAGGTAGACGGTGTTCCCGGCGAGGATCCCGTGGGCATAGCCGGACGGCTTGGGAAGCGATGCGGGGTTGATGGTGCGGTTCTTGCTAGTGGACTGATCGGTCATGTCCCCTCCTCAGTAGAAAATTTAGAATGTGGCCTGTTGCACATCCTTACCTTCGTGCTAAATTGATCATATGTTGCGACCGCAAAAATGTCGACATATGAGTCTCGAGTGAAGGAGTTCCGATGAAGCTGGCCACCCTGCGAACTAGCAAGGGAACCACTGCCGCCGTCGTGGTTGACTCCGGGTTCCTGCCCCTGGAAGCTGACGACGCTGGGGCGTTGCTTGCTCAGGTCAATTGGCGGGAAACAGTCGAGGCCGCCCTGGACACCATGGCTGCTGGCCATGGTGCCGGGGTTGTCGCGGAAGCAGAGGCAGACCTCGCTCCTGCCGTCACTCGGCCCGGCAAAGTCGTCTGCTGTGGATTGAACTACACGGAGCACATCCTGGAAATGGGCCGCGAACTGCCGGAATATCCCACGCTGTTCGCCAAGTTCGCCGACTCCCTCACCGGAGCGAACGATCGCATTACGGTTCAGGGCAGCGACCGGGTGGACTGGGAGGCAGAGCTCGCCGTCGTCGTCGGAAAAGAACTGCACCATGCCAATGAAGCGGAGGCGGCAGAAGCCATCGCCGGCTATTGCGTGGCCAACGACGTCTCCATGCGTGACTGGCAAAACCGCACCCTGCAGTGGCTTCAGGGCAAGGCCTTCGACGACAGCACACCGCTAGGGCCAGTCATCGTCACCGCCGACGAATTTGAGGCCAACCCAAACTTCAGTCTGCGCGGCTACGTCAACGGCGAGCTGGTCCAATCCGGTGAGACATCAACCCTGGTGTTCGGCCCCGCGAGCCTGCTGGCCTATATCTCAACCTTTGCCACCCTACGTCCCGGCGACGTCGTGCTCACCGGCACGCCAGGCGGCGTCGGATCCGGCATGAAGCCCCCGCGCTTCCTGGCCGACGGCGACGTCCTCACCACCGAAATTGACGGTCTTGGCCGTCTTGAAAACACGATCACCCTGATTCCGGCAGCGGCCACCTCGTCGCAGCCAGCATCTGAACGTCAAGGAGAACCACGATGAGCACCACGCACGAGTACATCCTGGAAGGCGACAACAGCCAATACGCCAACGAGCAGGGCAAAGTTGTCCCCGTGGTGACCTATAGCGGCGAGGAAGACACCAACACCGCCCAGTCCGGTGACTGCGTCCGCGTCTCCGGTGTATCAATCCAGCACACCCCGGCCACGAAGATCTGGTTCGGCCAGGTCTCCAACGTGCCCGGCTACCGGTCCCTGCCACACCACCACGCCGAAGCCGAAACCGGCGGTTACGTTCTGCGCGGCCACGGACGCATCTACTTCGGTGAGAACTACTCCGAATACCTGGACATGAAAGCAGGGGACTGGGTCTTCGTTCCGCCCTTCATGCATCACGTGGAAGCCAACATGTCAGTCACCGAGGAACTGGTCTGGCTGACTGCCCGTACCCCGGAAAACCTTGTGGTCAACCTGGACGATGTTCCGGATGAAATCCTCGCCGACTACCGGAGGGTCTGACCTTGAACAGCACAGACGCAACCTCCATCCTTGCTCCCGACACCGCCCAGACCTTTCTGCGAGCGATCGAGCTCACCCCTGTCGATGGGCCAGCGGACAGCTCCTTTGAGGCAACCACGCAGTATGTTCCCTGGCCGAAGGCCTACGGCGGAGACATGGTTGCCCAGGCCACGGCGGCCATGCAGGCCACCGTTGGCACCGACCGGGCGCTGCACTCGATGCACAGTTACTTCATGCGCCCGGTCAATATCGGCGCTCCCGTTCGCTACGACGTCGAGGTACTGCGCGATGGCCGCGGCTACTCAACCCGCAGCGTGCGAGGCATCCAGAACGGCAAAACCGCGTTTACGGCACTGGGCTCTTTCCATGTTCCTGAGGACGGCCCGGAATTTCAGCAGCCGGCGCCTGAGGCTGTGGATCCTGAGTCACTACGCACCGCGGCGGAAGCCCTTGAGGGAGCCACCGGGGCAGCCAGCGACTATTGGGCCCACGGGCGCAGCTTCGACATGCGCCACATCCCTGATCCCCTCTACCTCACCTCTGACGCTGGATCGGTGCCCGCACAGGCTGTATGGGTCAAGGCTTTCGACGCTCTGCCGGATGCCGCCGATGCCAAGGCCACCGCTGACCTGCACCGCACCGCGCTGACCTACGTGTGCGACTACACGATCCTCGAGACGCTGCTTCGGGTGCGGGGCCTGAACTGGTCCAGCCCAGGCCTGGCCACCGCCAGCCTGGACCACGCCATGTGGTTCCACCGGGACGGCCGGGCCGACGACTGGATTCTCTACGCCCAGGACGCCGTGTCCGTGCAAAACAACCGTGGTCTGGCCATGGGGCGATTCTTCGACCGCTCCGGACGCCTGCTCGCCACCGTTGCTCAAGAAGGCATGATCCGGGGCTAGCTCGCACCCCACTACCCCCGCCCACCCGCGAAAGGAACGGCCATGCACCTCACGCCATCGGCCCACGTGGACACATTCACGCGCGACCATCTTCCCCCTGTCGAGTTATGGCCCACGCTGGAATTCACTCTGCCGGAGCTGCAATATCCGGACAGACTCAATGCCGCCACAGCGCTCATCGACAAGCCCACCGCCACGTTCGGTGGAGAGCGACCAGCTCTTCACACGCCCGACGGCGAGGTATGGAGTTACGCGCAACTGCTCGAGCGCTCCAACCAGGTGGCCCGGGTACTCACCGAGGACCACGGCATTGTCCCCGGCAACCGCGTGCTGCTGCGCGGGCCGAACAACCCCTGGCTGGTGGCTTCCTGGCTCGGTGTTCTGAAGACCGGGGCAGTTGTTGTCACCACGATGCCGATGCTACGTTCCACCGAAGTAGCCACGCTCGTGCGCCTGACCCGGCCAGTACTGGCGATCACGGACCATCGTTTCGCCGCCGAGATGGATGTGGCTGCCAATGAGTCCGACCTGCCAGTGCTGCGCTACGGCGCCGGTAACCCGGAGGATCTGGAGTCGCTGGCTGCGAACAAGCCCGGAACGTTCGACGACGTCGCAACAGCAGCCGACGACGTCGCGCTTTTGGCTCCCACCTCCGGGACCACCGGGGTTCCGAAGGTCACCATGCACTTCCACCGCGATGTGCTGGCTAACGCGGACACCTTTGCCCGCCACATTCTTACCCCGACTCCGGACGACGTTTTTGCCGGATCGCCGCCCCTGGCTTTCACCTTCGGGCTCGGCGGACTCGTGGTCTTCCCGCTCTACTTCGGGGCCTCGGCTCTATTGACCGAGCGCGCAGGCCCGGTGGAACTGGCCGAACGCGCCGCCGAAGCCGGTGCCACCGTGCTCTTCACCGCGCCTACCGCGTACCGGGCCATCATCAAAGAGGGCCGCGCCGACCTACTCTCCCGTCTGCGGCTCGGTGTCTCTGCCGGGGAGAACCTGCCCAAGGAAACCTGGGAAGCCGTCGAGAAGGCCTCCGGGCTGCGGTTGGTCAACGGCATCGGTGCCACCGAGATGCTGCACGTATTCATCTCCGCGGCTGGGGATGACATCCGGCCCGGCGCCGTCGGCGTTCCCGTTCCAGGATTCCGTGCCACCATCCTCGATTACGAGGGCGCCGAAGTCCCCGATGGAGTTGCCGGACGGCTAGCCATTATCGGCCCAGTCGGTTGCCGCTACCTCGATGACGAGCGCCAGCACAACTACGTCTGCAACGGCTGGAACGTTACCGGCGATACCTTCCTGCGCGACGCCGAGGGTTACTACGTCTACCAGGCGCGGTCGGACAACATGATCGTTTCCTCTGGTTACAACATCGGGGCGCCCGAAGTGGAGGCCGCCATTGAACAGCATGAGGATGTGCTGGAGAACGCCGTCGTCGCCCGCCCCGATGAGGAGCGCGGCAGCGTGGTCTGCGCGTTCATCGTCCTGCGCGAAGGCGTTGTAGGCGACGCAGCCAAACGCAAGGAAATCCAGGACTTTGTGAAATCCCGCATTGCACCCTACAAATATCCGCGGGACGTGCGCTTTGTCGACGAACTGCCCCGCAACCCCAGCGGCAAACTGCAGCACTTTCGCCTGCGCGAGAAGCTGCAGACCACTGCTGACACTGAACTCACCGGCGCGGACCAGGCTTAGAAAGGAAATAGTGGCATGAAGATTGCAATTGTAGGAGGGGGCCCCGGCGGGCTCTACTTCGCCGCGCTGATGAAACAACTGGACTCCTCGCACGAGATCACCCTCTGGGAACGGAACGCTGCCACAGATACGTTCGGTTTCGGCGTCGTGTTCTCTGACGAAACCCTGGGCGGGATTGGCAACGCTGACCCGGTGGTTGCCGAATACATGTCGCGGCGGTTCGCCCGCTGGGCGGACATTGACATCCACTATCGAGGTGAGATGCTGACCGTCGGTGGTCAGGGCTTTGCCGCCATGAACCGTAAAGAACTGCTCCAGCTGCTCCAGCAGCGCACCGTGGAACTCGGCGTCGACGTCCGCTTCTCCTCGATCGCCCCGCCGATTGAGGAATTGGAGGCTGAGTACGATCTGGTCCTGGCCTCCGACGGCGCCAACTCCGCGATCCGGGCCGCCTACGCCGAGGACTTCTGCCCCACCCTGGATGTACGACCCAACAAGTTCATGTGGCTGGGTACCGACCAGGTATTCGAGGCCTTCAAGTTCTTCGTCAAGGACACCGAATACGGGACCATGCAGGTCCACGGCTACCCGTACTCAGAAACCGGGTCCACATTCATCGTCGAAATGCACGAGGACGTCTGGCGGGCCGCTGGCTTTGACTCCACAGCAGACACAGCTTTCCCGCCGGGCGTATCCGATGAACAGGCCGTAGAGAAAATTCGCGGCCTCCTGTCCGAAGAGTTGGGTGGCTATGAGGTGCTGGCCAACAACTCAAAGTGGCTGAACTTCACCACCGTCCGCAATAAGAGCTGGCGCAAAGGAAATGTGGTGCTGCTAGGCGACGCCGCACACACCGCGCACTTCTCCATCGGTTCCGGGACCAAATTGGCCATGGAAGATGCGTTGGCCCTCGCCGCGTGCCTGCATGAGCACCCCAACCAGGAAACGGCACTGGAGGCGTACGAGACCGAGCGGCGCCCCGTCGTCGAATCTACCCAGCGTGCCGCCCAAGCCTCTCTGGAGTGGTTCGAATCGATCGGCCAGTACGGGGAACAGGACCCCGTGCAGTTTGCCTTCAACCTCCTGACCCGCTCGCGCCGCATCACTCAGGAGAACCTCCGTCTTCGCGACCCAGAATTTGCTCACCGGGTGGAAGAGCACTTCGCGACCAGTCAGGGCTTGGACCAGGTGATTCCTGCCATGTTCCAGCCGCACGACATCGGCGGCCTTACGCTCAAGAACCGCATTGTGGTCTCCCCGATGGACATGTACTCAGCGGTCGACGGCGTCCCCACGGACTTCCACCTGGTTCACCTCGGGTCCAAAGCCCTGGGTGGAGCTGGCCTGGTCATGACCGAAATGGTGTGCGTCTCACCCGAAGGACGGATTACTCCGGGCTGTAGCGGGCTGTATAACGATGAGCAGCGCGAGGCATGGCGCCGTGTGGCCGACTTTGTGCACACGCGTTCCGGCGCAAAGCTTGGCATGCAGCTGGGCCACTCCGGACGCAAGGGATCTACTCGGCTGATGTGGGAGGGCATTGACCAGCCCCTCCTGGAAAACAACTGGGAAACCATTGCCCCCTCGGCGATGCCCTACGCGCCGGACAACGCTGCACCCAAGGTCATCGACAGGTCCGATATGGACCAGGTGGTGGCCGACTTTGTCGACGCCGCCAAACGGGCCGACGACGCCGGGGTGGACCTACTGGAGATCCACGCAGCCCACGGCTACCTTCTTTCCTCGTTCATCTCTCCGCTGTCCAACCAGCGAACCGATGAATACGGCGGCACCCTGGAAAACCGGCTGCGCTTTCCACTCGAGGTGTTCGACGCCGTTCGCGCCGTCTGGCCCGCCAGCAAACCAATGACGGTGCGCATTTCTGCCACCGACTGGGTTGAGGGTGGAAATACTGCCGACGACGCCGTCGAAGTGTCCCGTGCTTTCATTGAGCACGGCGCAGCTGGTATTGACGTCTCCACCGGCCAGGTAGCTTCAGAGGAAAAACCGGCTTTTGGACGCAGCTACCAGACACCGTTCGCGGACCGCATCCGCCAGGAAGTCGCAGCCCCGGCGGGAGCAAGCGTCATTGCGGTGGGAGCAATTTCCACTTTCGATGACGCCAATTCGATCTTGCTGGCCGGGCGCGCTGATCTGATCGCGCTGGGCCGCACGCATCTCTACGATCCGCAGTGGACCCTACACGCAGCGGCCGAGCAGGAGTATCAGGGCGACGGCGCCGACTGGGTGGAGCAATTCCGTGCCGGCCGGCGCAAGCCACCGAGCGCGCGCACCGACGCAGTGAGACCGCGGTTGTCCTTGCTGCGCGAGGCCGATTCAGAAGACGACCCGCACCTGCGCTGGCGTCCGAAGGCCGCAGCCGAAGCCAAGTAGCGACAGACATAAAGGGATCCCCACCGCGGCGGGGATCCCTCCTTGTGTGTCAAGCGTCCGACGTCGAACGCGGCGGTTGGAGCGTGAGCTCAGCCCACGCCCAAAAGGCTATGCGCAAGCTGTTCATCCTGCCGGAATTCGGTCACAGTGCTCTCGTGGACAATCTCGCCCTTGCGCATGATCGCCAGGCGGTCCGACACCGTGAAGGCCAAGTGGAGGTTCTGCTCCACAATCAGAATGGCCATCCCGGTCTTGGCTAGGTCAAGGATGATATCTCCCACCTGTTCAACCACCCTGGGCGCAAGGCCGTCGGAGGGCTCGTCGAGGAGCATGAGCCGTGGCGAGCCCAGCAGCGCCCGGCCAATGGCGAGCATTTGCTGTTCTCCACCGGAGAGCTGTGAACCCAGGTTTGTCCGACGTTCCCTGAGCCGTGGCATCAGGTCATAGACCCGTTCAACGGTCCAATCTCCAGAACGCTTGCGCAGCGCTATCTCCAGGTTCTCCTCTACGGTCAGCGGCGCAAAAACGCGCCTCCCCTGAGGCACAATTCCCACTCCGGCATGCGACACCACATGCGGCGCCTTGGCGGTGACGTCTTTGCCATCCACCCGAACGTGGCCGTCCATGGCAGTCACCATCCCCATGATGGTTTCAATAAGCGTGGTCTTACCGGCGCCGTTGCGCCCCAAAAGGGCCACCGCCTCGCCAGCACCGACCGACAGTGACACTCCGTCCAACACTCGGCTACCGGCATAGCCGGAGACCAGGTCCTCGACCTCGAGCAGCGGCCGGCCGGTCATGATGCCGTCCCGAAGAGAGCCTCGGTACTGGTACTACCCAAATAGGCTTCCTGGACGGCTTCGTTGGTGCGCACTTCCTCTGGCGTCCCATCAGCGATGAGCCGTCCGGCCGCCAGCACGCTGACGCGCTCGGCCAGGCGGAAGACAATATCTAGATCATGCTCGACGACGACCACGGTGACCTTTCTTGGTAGTGATTCCACGATCTCAGCGAAGCGGTTGGTCTCGGCCACGGACATTCCTGCTGTCGGCTCATCGAAAAGGACCAACCGAGGCTCACAGGCCAGAACCATGGCCACCTCGACCTGGCGCCGCTCGCCGTGGGAAAGCGTGCCGCACAGCGAGGAGGGCCGGTCCAGGAGTCCCACACTCTCCAAATGGGTCATGGCGGCATCGGTCACCGCACGGTCCGCGCGTCGGCTTGGCCAGGGCCGCTTTGGCTGGCTCGTGGTTCGCTCCACCGCGAGGCGGACATTGTCCAGCACGTTCATGTCGAGGAAGAGGCTGGAGTGCTGGAAAGTGCGCACCAGTCCGCTTCGTGCTCGGCCCGCCTCGCTCAGCCCCGTGACGTCCTGCCCATTGAAGAAAATTTGCCCGCTGGTGGGACGAAGACGCCCGGCGAGTACCCCGAAGAGCGTGGACTTGCCCGCACCATTGGGGCCAATGAGCGCGTGGCGTGCGCCCTCATTCACCCGCAACGTGACTCCGTCCACGGCCGTGAGCGAGCCGAAGGACAATGTGAGATCGCGGATATCGAGTATCGCGTTATCCGATGTGTTCGTCATGATTCACTCGACTTTCGTCGCAGAGCGCGCCATTTGATGCCCGCCACGCCCCTGGGTAGGAGATAAACCGCAACAACAAAGACAACCCCGAGCAGAAGTGTGCCGCGGCCCTCAATGTAGCCGCCCAACCAGTCGCGGACAAAGATGACCAGCCCGGCGCCAATGACCGGCCCCCACAGGCTCCCGGCACCGCCGAGAACAACACTGAGGAGTGCAAACGCGGCCATATCGAAGCCCAGATCGCCGGGCGAAATGAACTGTGTTTGAGCGACCCAGGCCGTCCCGGCAGCCCCCGCGACGCCGCCGGCGATGGTGTAGGCGATGAGCTTGATTGAGTAGGTGTTCTGCCCCAGAGCTCGCAGCCGGAGTTCACCGTCTCGTACCCCGCGCATCGAGCGGCCCAGGGGCGAGCGATTGACGATTGTCGCAGCAACGAAGCCAATGACGAACACCGCCAGAACCCACCAGTAGATGTAACCGGGCACGATCAGAGGTTCGCCGCCGGGGAGCACACTGACCGGCGGGATTCCTGCCAGGCCATTACTCGCGCCGACCACGCTGAGAGAGCCCACACTGATATGAGCCAGTTCGCCGATGGCAAGGGTGATCATGAGGAACACGATGCCCGCTGTCCGAACGGCGACGGCGCCGGTCACCAACGCAAGCGCCGCTCCTGCCAGCGTGCCCACGGCCAACTGAACCAGCCCACTGCCGGAGACATGGATTCCGACCAGGCCCGCGGTGTAAGCACCGGCACCAAAGTAGGCCACCTGGCCAAGAGTTGGCATGCCCATCACCCCCGTGAGCAGATCGACGCTGACCACGAGCAAACCGAAGGCCAGTGCCCGCCCTGCGAGGCTGAGTGGATACGGCGCCAGGACGAACGGCAGCGCCACCAGGACCACGAGGATGATCACGGCCACCGCCAGCCGCAGCATCGGGTGCTGCGCACTGGGGTGCAATAGTTTTTGTGTTCCTAACCGTCCAGCGGTCATGCCCGAGACCGTGTTTGTCGCGCTCATGTGTGCGCTCCCTTTCGTGCTGGAAGTAAGCCCTGCGGCCGGAACAGGAGAACCGCCGCCAGTGCTGCGAAGAGCAGGAAGGATGCGAACTCGTTGACCATGGACACGCCAATAGTTTGTACTTGCCCCACCACGAGGGCACCGAGCAACGCTCCGCGCAGGGACCCGAGGCCACCGATGACCACGATGACGAGAGCGAGCAGGAGAATCTGATTATCCAGCCCGGGCTGAGCGCCCAGGATGGGTGCGGCGAGCAGGCCGCCGACCGCGGCCAATGCAGCGCCGCCGCCGAAGACGAGGGCAAGCACCACCTTGGTACGAATCCCAATGGCCTCGACCATGGCTCGGTCCGCAACCGTGGCCCGAACAATGGCTCCGGCACGGGTGCGTTCCAGAATGATGTAAAGCAGGATCGCCACAACAATGCCTGCGGCGACCATGGCAAGCCGGTACACCGGGTAAGGATTTCCTAGCATTGACACCGTGCTGGACAAGAATTCCGGCACGGGCACAGAACGTACGTCTGCGCCGAACATTTCCTGAAGAAGCTCAGCAATGATCAGCGCCATGCCTAGGGTGAGCAGAGCTTGCCTGAGGTGGTTCCGCACCGGAGAGACCATCGCCGCCAGTATGCCGCCAGAGGCGAAGCCCACACCGGCGGCGATAGCTATCGCCAGAAGGAACATGCCTGTCGAGGGAGCGGCGCCGTACAGCGCCACCCCCACGTAGGCACCCATCAACGACACAGCCCCGTGCGCCAGATTCAACACATCCATCGTCCCAAAGACCAGTGACAGCCCGACGGCGATGAGGAACAGTACTGAACCTAACGCCAAGCCGTTGAGGATGGTTGCGGTGTTCGCATCGAACCATGCCAGCATTTTAGATTGCCCTTCAGTCCTGGAGCTCGCGGAGAACCACATTCGCGAGCTTGCCGTCTACGTCCTGCACCTCGCGAAGGTAATAATTCTGCTCCGGGTCATGGTTCTCGTCGAAGCTCCACGGACCGCGCGGGCTATTGGTGAACTCCCCGACCTCCGACAGTGCCTCGGCGATCCCCGGTCCATCGGCTGACTTGGTCGATTCCAACGCGGCCTCGATCGCAGCTGCCGCGTCATAGGCCTGCATGGCATACACGGTGGGGACCTCGTCATAGGCTGCCTTGTAGTCCTCGACGAATTTGTTATTGACCTCGGAGTCAATCAAGTGGCTGTAGTTCAGCGAGGTTTGGATGCCGAGTGCGGCTTTGCCCTGAGCCTCCAGCACATCGCCTTCTACAATGAATCCGTTGCCATAGAGCTGAGCCTCTTTTGCCAAACCGAAGGTGGAGTACTGCTGGACAAAGTTTGCCGCTTCCGAGCCTGCATAGAAGGCGAAGACGGCTGACGCCCCGGAGGCACGGATCTTGCTGAGGTAGGGCTGCCAATCGCTCGTTGTACCGAAGGGCGTGAAGGTCTCACCGGCGACCTTGCCGCCAGCGGCCTCGAACTCCTCCCGGAACCCGTCAACGTGCTCTTGTCCGGCGGCGTAGTCGGCGGCAATGAGGTAAACGGAACCATCTCCGACCTCCTCCGCGACGTGCTTGCCGATGGCGCCGCTGACCGCGCTGTTGCGGTACGAGGTGCGCCAAATGTAGGGGGAGGGCTCAGCAGTGATGTCATCCGCGCCAGCATTGGCAATGATGAGCGGTACCTCGGCCTGCACAAAAATGTCCCGCACTCCCAGCGCGGTTGCGGAGCTGACGATCCCGGTGACGACGTCGGCCTTTTCCTGCTTGATGAGACGTGAGACAGCTGGGATGGCTGTCTGGGGGCCCTCACCAGTGTCACCACTGACCACCTTGATGTCGTAGCCGCTGAGCTTGTTATCTGCCTGGTCCAGGTAGAGCTCGAAGCCCTGCGTCATGTCCTCGCCCAGACCTGCGTACACGCCAGATTGGGGGACAGCCAGGCCAACAGTCACGGTATCGCTGGAGCCGGTTGCCCCGCCGTCGCCGCCCTCGCCGTCGTCGGTACCAAGGCTCCCGCCACCGCAGGCGGTGAGCATCATGAGTGAGCCAGCTAATAGGGCGGTGGTGCGGCGTGCCGCGCGGCCACCCCGGAAGAAGGTTTCAGACATTTTTACATCCCTTCTGGGCACACAAAGCGCGTGCGTTTGGGTGAATGAGATCTCGCCGAGGAACCTTTGAGGGCTGCTGCGCCGAGTGCACGCTGGTTCACGGTGTTGTACTTCCCCAACCGCGTGCCATGCATTTTTGCCCTCGTCCTCATTGATGGGTCTTACGCAGATCAGCATCGCACAATCGAAGACGGTATACAACGGTATTGACGACCGTAATCAAACAGTGATACCCACCGAGGGCAGCGGTGTGGGCATCCCTGTGCCGGTTAGATCGCAAACGAAAACACCACCACACCCTTGAGGATGTGGTGGTGTCGGTGGGGATGGTGGGGCTAGAGGCCGCGTGCTACGGAATGGGCTGCCGCTTATTTGTCTCCCGCTTATTTGTCACCCCAACCAAGGTTCCTTGCCATCCGTTCGAGGACGGCAACAGTCGTCTCATAGTCCGCGTGAGTGACGCCCTCGGTAACTTGGGCCCGATTCTCTGCGACCACTTCACTGAGGACGGCCATACTGTTGCGGCCGAGTTCTTCCAGCGAGTACGTGCCATCAGATTGAGAGACCCAGCCGCTTTCGGTCAGTTCTTCCAGGTGCTCGGGAATGGTTTCTCCGCCCGGCAAACTGAGGAACGGCTCGAGCTCGGACTCCAACTCCGCTACCGTCGTCGGCCTCTCCGCCAACAGGTTCAGGAGCTGCCACTGCCGGCGAGTCACGCCGTGCTCCTCCAACATGGACTCAAACCTCGAATCCACGAGTCCATCAACGAGCTTCAGCCAAAAACCAATAGGTCGATTGTGTTCCATGACACAACCCTACAAGGGACTGTTGTTCCTCAGACGCGTTACCGCTATCCCAAGGCGCCCATGAGTTGCTGGAAGGTGCTTCGATTACCCGTGTGCCCGTTGCTCGTCATGGAATGAATCATGGCCCTGGTTAGCCACTCTTCGGGCAGCCAATCTCGTCCGATCAGTTGAGGGTGAGTAGGGCTGCACGTCGAGGCCCAGAGTAGGAAGACCAGTTCTGCCCAGTCTGAATTGAGCACCCACGACACGGGGCCCGTCGCCGATTGTCCCTGAATGTTCAATGACGAAGGGCCAGCGAGCGACGCCAAATGGACGCTCGAGAAGTCCCAAGCGAGGATTGCGTGTGGAGTATGCATGTAAAACCCGTAGTTACCCACGTTCAACGTACCCTGATCAATTTGCATCCACTGTGGCTGGGCCATAGCCCGTGCTCTTGAACGGCGGGAAGCATTTCCCATGGCTCGTACTGCCGCGAAACCGACCATAGCCGGAAGTGCTCCCCGGCCAACGGCAACGAAAGAGCTCGAGTTGTGCATGTAGTAGCCGTCTTCAGGGGCTCGCCACTCAAGAAGTTTGAAGGGTCCGTGAGCAAAGATCCTTTCGTCGGTGCCGCCAAACTGCATCGAGAACGGAACTGCTTTTGGAACGCGCAAATGCAGTTGCCCGCGCTTGAGTAGAACACCTATTTCCGCCGTAGCCCAAAGGGCGTCGTCCCTGGCCGTCCAGTCTTCATTGTCGGATTGTTTCTTATTTCTCATGGAGTCAACGTTGCCCAAGCCAAAAACCAATAGGTCGATTGTGTTCCATGACACAACCCTACAAGGGACTGTTGTTCCCCCGAGCTTGTTGCCCCTCGACGTCGGCCGCAACCATGGCAATACTGGACAGTGTCGCCAATCCATCCGGCGAACGGAGGGGCCATGAACCTGAACAGAGACGAACAGGCACGCAAAATGCAGCGGGCCGCAGAGTATCGTGCCGCGCGGAAAGCCGGCTGGGAGCCCGACGGCGAGGCAACCACTCCTGGTCCGGCGTCGCACTATGTGGGTGACGTTGCCGCCAAAGCTGAGGTCGCCGTTCAGGAGGCACAGGCCAGCGGGGCATTCGACAACCTCGAATACGCCGGTAAACCCCTTCCGGAACTGACCCGGAGTCTGGACCCGGATTGGTGGGTCAAAGGGCTCATCGAGCGTGAACAACTCACAGGTCTTGCGCCGGCACCGTTCCTGCTGCGCAAAGAAGACGCCGAACTCGACGAACTCCTGGACAAGCAGTACTCAGAGGCGAGAGTCCGCGAAACCCTCGAAGAGTTCAACGCGCGCGTCATCGAAGCCCGCCGACAGCTACTGGGTGGCCCACCCGTGGTGACCAAGCTGCGCGACCTTGAGCAGGAACTCATCCGCTGGCGGGAAAGACGCGCAGCGCGCAACGCTGCAACCAGCCCGCCCGACCAAAAGAGCCCGGAACGTCGTCGCCCCTGGTGGCGGCGTCGTGCGTCGTGTGTAAACAACAGGACCGCACGGAACCTGTCCCACTTTGAGCCGGCCGTCCGGCGAGTCGCGTCGCTGACTAGGGCAGATGCCCGCCCACGGATCCAAAGTGGGACGGACGCCGTGGCCACAGACAATGGGACAATTGAGGAGTATAGTTTACGTGTAAACAACTCTGAGTGAGGTGCATGATGACTGTTGCTGTGAGATTGACGGTTGAACAGCAAGACCGACTCGACGCTCTGGCCGCACGAACAGGGCGGTCCAGGTCGTTTTACGTCAAGGAGGCAATCGAGCAACATCTGGATGAGCTCGAAGAGCGGTACTGGGCCGACGAGGTTGTTGCGCGGTACGAAGCCTCCGACAAAAAGACCAGACCATGGAATGACGTCAAGGCAGAACCGGATCTGTGATTCCATGGCAGTTCGAAACAACAGCCGACTTTGACAAGGATCTGAAGAAGCTCGATAAACCCGTGCGACGACGAGTTGTGGCTACCCTGGATGACATTCTTACTTTGAACGATCCTCGGGACCACGGAACCTGTCCCACTTTCAGGCTGCCATCCGGCAAGTCGCGCCGCTGACTAGGGCTAATGCCCGCCAGCAGATCCAAAGTGGGACGGACGCCGCGGAAGTCGGCGGCCAAGGGCTCCCACTCGACATCGCCGAGCGGTCCGCTCCTGGGAACCGCGAGTTCAAGCGCGCGGCACAGCGGGGGCCCCGACACTGGAGCAAGACCTACCCAAGCCGCTGCTTGAGATACTTGGCCGTCGCGCCCGTTTTCGATGCGGCAATGTCCGACGGCGTCCCCTCGGCCATGAGGCGTCCGCCCGCGTCGCCACCTGAGGGCCCCAGGTCGATGACCCAATCCGCTGCCACAATAACGTCCATGTCGTGCTCCACCACAACCACGGTGTTGCCCGCATCCACCAACCGGTTCAGCTGTTTGAGTAGCAACACCACATCGGCAGGGTGAAGTCCCGTGGTGGGTTCATCGAGCAAATACAGGGTGTGTCCGCGCCGGGCACGCTGCAGTTCGGTAGCCAGCTTGATGCGCTGCGCTTCACCGCCGGAAAGCTCCGTCGCAGGCTGTCCGAGCCGCAGGTAGCCGAGCCCGACTTCGCGCAGTGTTTCCAGACTCCGAGCAGCGGCCGGGACGTCGGCCAAAAAGGTAGCGGCGTCCTCAACACTTAGGGCCAGCACGTCCGCAATAGACTTCTCGCGGTACGTGATCTGCAGGGTTTCCTCGTTGTAACGGGAGCCGTGGCAGGTAGGGCATCGGCCGTAACTGCCGGGCAGGAACAGCAGCTCAACGGCCACGAAGCCTTCACCCAAACAGGTCTCGCAGCGTCCACCGGCAACGTTGAAGGAGAACCGCCCGGCGCCATAGCCGCGCGCCCTGGCCTCATCCGTGCCAGCGAAAACCTTGCGCACGGCGTCGAACAATCCCGTATACGTGGCCAGGTTGGACCGGGGTGTGCGCCCGATCGGCTTCTGGTCCACCCGCACCAAACGGTCAATACTGTCCAAGCCCTCAACACTGTTGACGGCGGTCACGTCCACGTCGTCCGAAGCCGCAGAGGGGTCGGAATCCGCGCCGCCCGCAGCAGAGTCGGTGACGTCGGGCGTGGTTTCGATGAGGGAGGGAACATGACGGCCAACGACATCGGGCAGCACATGGCTGACCAGTGTGGACTTCCCGGAACCAGACACGCCGGTGACGGCGGTCAGCACGCACAGCGGGACGTCGACGTCGAGCCCCTGCAGATTGTGCCGGGTGATGCCGGTGAGACGAAGCCAGTTTTGTGGCGACCTGAGCGTACGTTCAGGCTCGGAGTGCGCCGCATCCGGGAACAGGAACGGCCTGGTCGCCGAAGCGGATACCTCCGCCAATCCGGCAACCGGCCCACTGTAGAGAACGCAGCCGCCACCGGTACCAGCGCCTGGGCCGACGTCGACAATCCAATCCGCCCGCGCCACAACGTCCATGTTGTGCTCCACCACGAAAACTGAGTTCCCGGACACCTTGAGCTGATCCAGCACGGCGAGCAGCGGTTCCGCATCCGCGGGGTGCAGGCCAGCGGAGGGCTCGTCCAGCACATAGATCACGCCGAAAAGCCCCGACCTCAGCTGGGTGGCAATGCGCAGCCGCTGCATTTCGCCGGGGGAGAGGGTGGGAGTGGCACGGCCCAGACCCAGGTAGCCCAGGCCAAGTTCCAGCAGCACCTCAATGCGCTGCAGTAGATCGCGCGCGATGGCCGCGGCCACGTCGGTTCCCTCACCGGAGGAAGCCGATGCCCACGCGGTCTCCGTCTCGACCAGCTCAGCCGTGGGACGCAGAATATCCGCGAGGTCGGTCATGGAAAGCTGGTTGAGCTCAGTAATGGTGCGCCCGGCGAAGGTGACGGCCATAGCCTCCGGTTTGAGCCCGTTCCCTCCACAAACGGGGCACGGACCTGAGTGCATGTAGGCAAGGGCTTTGTTGCGCAGATTCTGGCTCTTGGTATCGGCCAGAGTGTGCAGGACGTTGGCCTTTGCGCTCCAGAATCGGCCCTTATACGGTTTGGCGATTCTGTCCCGCTGCGGCGTGACCTCAACAACGGGCTGCTCATCAGAGAACAGGATCCAGTCCCGGTCCTTCTGCGGCAGCTCCTGCCAGGGGAGGTCGATGTCGTAACCGAGAGTGGCGACAATGTCGCGCAGGTTCTTTCCTTGCCACGCACCCGGCCAGGACGCAATGGCCCCCTCCCGGATCGTGAGCGTTGGATCGGGAACGAGTGAGGACTCGGTGACGGTATGCGCCGTGCCCGTCCCATGGCATTCCGGGCAGGCGCCCATCGCTGTATTGGGAGAGAAGGAGTCTGATTCCAGCCTTCCTTCAGCATCCTCTGGGTAGGTTCCGGCCCGCGAATACAGCATGCGCAGCGAGTTGGAGAGCGTGGTCACCGTACCCACGGTTGAGCGGGAACTGGGCGTTCCCCGGCGCTGTTGAAGGGCGACGGCGGGTGGTAGTCCGCCAACATATTCCACCTTGGGCGTGTGCCCCTGTTGGATCAGGCGCCGCGCGTAGGGCGCCACCGACTCCAGGAACCGACGCTGAGCCTCGGCAAAAATGGTGCCGAAAGCCAGCGACGATTTCCCGGAGCCAGACACCCCGGTAAAGGCGACTATCGCATCCCTGGGGACGTCGACGTCGACGTCGCGCAGGTTGTTTTCACTGGCGCCGCGGACCTGGACAAAACCGTCCTTGACCTTGGACTGATTTTTTTGGGAAGGCATCCCTCCAGTCTAGTTGTGACCTATGGTGTTGCGCTCTCCGACCGCGCCGGCTGCTCAGGCTGCCAGGTAGCCGTTGGGATTCAGGACGTACTTCGTGGCCGCTCCGGCGTCGAACTCCGCGTAACCGCGAGGCGCGTCCTCGAGGCCGATTGCCTTGGCATTGACGTTCTTTCCAATACTCACCCTGTCATGCAGGATGGCTTGCATCAGCTGCCGGTTGTACTTCATCACGGGACATTGGCCGGTGGTGAACGACAGCGATTTCGCCCAACCAGTACCCAGACTCAAAGACAGCGAACCCTTCTGGGCGGACTCATCCTCCGCGCCCGGATCACCAGTGACGTACAGACCCGGAATCCCCAGCCGGCCGCCTGCGGCAGTAATGTCCATCAGCGAATTCAGCACGGTCGCGGGGGCCTCTTTCGCATCCGCGCCGTGTCCCTTGGCCTCAAAACCGACTGCATCCACACCGCAGTCCACCTCCGGGACTCCGAGGAGCTGCTCAATCTGATCCTTCGGGTCTCCCTGTGAAACATCAACCGTCTCGCAACCAAAGCTGCGTGCCTGCTTGAGCCGGTCCTCGTTCATATCGCCGACAATGACGACGGCGGCGCCCAGCAATTGCGCGGCCGTTGCCGCAGCCAGCCCCACCGGGCCTGCCCCGGCGATATAAACAGTAGAACCCGGCCCGACTCCCGCCGTGTAAGCACCATGGAAACCAGTAGGGAAGATGTCAGAGAGCATGGTCAGGTCCATGATCTTCTCCAGGGCCTGATCCTTGTCCGGGAATTTCAGTGCATTCCAATCCGCATAGGGCACCAGCACGTACTCGGCCTGCCCGCCGATCCAACCACCCATATCCACGTAACCGTAGGCGCCACCGGGCTGAACAGGATTGACGTTCAGGCAAATACCGGTCTTCTGCTCCTTGCAGTTCTTGCAGCGGCCGCAGGAGATGTTGAAGGGAACAGAAACCATGTCTCCCTTCTTGATGAATTCCACGTCACGGCCAACCTCAACCACCTCTCCGGTGATCTCGTGGCCCAGAATGAGGTTCTTTGGCGCATTGGTGCGACCCCGGACCATATGTTGATCCGAGCCGCAGATGTTCGTGGCCACGGTTTTCAGGATGACGCCGTGATTCACCTGGCGGCCGACGTTGTCCGGGTGGACTCCCGGACCGTCCTTGAGTTCGAAAGTGGGGTAGTCGATGTCGATGACCTCGACCTTCCCGGTTCCCTTGTACGCAACTGCTCTGTTCCCGGACATCGGTATGCCTTTCAGTTTCAGTTGATCCCGGCCGGATAACCGGGGCCGTTACTCAAAGTCTGACTCCGCCCAGGACACTCCAGAAGGAATAGCCACGGGTGGGTAGGGCTTGCCCTCACGCTACACCGAAGCTTCATGATTGTGTATGGAAATTCTTTGGATAACCGCGCTCCTTGTAAGACTGTTCCCGGCAAAAGAAATTGCGGTGAGGCCACACACCTGAACACCAATGAGATGGAGCGAGCATGAATTTCCTTGCCCGAACAATGGGTACTGTCCTGGCCTACTCCCTGCTGCACCCCAAACGCAGGAAGCCCCACAGAAGTCCTTCTGACTTCGCCGTCGAGATATGGGACAGAAAAACGGTGCCAACCTCGGATGGCAAAAAGCTCAGCTGCTGGTTGCTGCACGGCGAACCGCAGAAACTGGCCGTCGTAGGGCACGGAATCGGGCTCTCAAAGTCGGCGTCGCTCGGCCAGGCCGCGTACTTGAATTCGCAGGGTTTCACGGTTCTCATGTTCGATCACCGCAACCACGGCGAATCGTCCTTGGACTTCAACGCCATGGACATGGCACGCAGATTCACGCTCGACGTCGAATCCTGCGTCTCATGGCTCCGAACCAACGCCGGTGAACCGGATGCCAAGATGGTGGTCTTTGGCTACTCCTTTTCAACGTTCCCCAGCGTGTACTCAGCCTCGCGAGGGCTGGTGGACATCGACGCCGTCGTCTGTGACAGTGGCCCCGGGCTGACTCTTGAGTCACTTTTCCAGGGGTTCATGAAGGCCGGCAAGTTCCCCCGAATCCCTGGCTTCACGTCTCCATCCTCGGAAGCGGCGCTCAAAGAATCTACTGCGGCAGCGGCGGTCAAAATGCTGGGGGCAACGTGGCCACCCCCTCCGAACGCAGGGTTGATGTCTACCATCCCCATGATGTTCATCTCAGGAGCCTCAGACGTCGTGATTGAGCCGCAGGAGGTTCAGGCGCTCGCGGACCACTACCCGAACGTGCAGGTCGCCGTACTTGAGGGAGCGCACCTGGGTGCTTTCAAGGAGAGCAAGGACGCTTACCGTCAGACACTGTCGCAGTTCCTACAGGCGGTCAACGCGTGACAACTAGTTCGCGGGATTCCCTTCCGCGGCGAGCTCCCTGGTGGTGGTACCCGGACGCATCCTCTGAGGGCCCTACTCCGCGGGAATTCGAGGTTGTTAGCCCGGGGCAGCACTGGGTCAGGGCCATCGACGTCGAGGCGACGCCAGAGGGTCTGTTCGCCTGGGTTACACAACTACGCAGGGCGCCCTACAGCTACGACTGGATCGATAATTTCGGCCGGCGCAGTCCACAATCTCTTGACCGCAGCATGGTCAACGTTTCCGTTGGCGACTCCGTCATGACCATTTTCACGGTCATCGCGGTGGAGCCTGGAACGTCGATGACCGTCAAAATGAAGGCGGGACGGCCAACCTCACTCTTTGGTTCACTGACGGTGCACTACGAGGTCGAAGCCAGGGGAGGGAAGTCCCGTCTCATCGTGGAGATGGTTGTTCCGCAGTCTCCAGGACCGCTGAAAACAATGCGGCGCTACGTACTCGCGTGGGGTGACCTCCTCATGATGCGCAAGCAGTTGAAGGAGCTGAAGCGGCTCGCGGAGTCGACTGCGCTCTTGAGTTGAGCTGAGCTGACGCAGCCGACGCCGGTCACACGCTACGCGGCAGCCTCCAGCTCCTCGTAGGTTGCATCGTCGATCACTACGTCCAACGCGCCCATGTTATCTTCCAGATGCTCCACGGAGCTGGTCCCCGGGATCGGCATGATGACGGGAGACCGGCGCAGCAACCAGGCCAGGGCCACCTGCGACGTCGTCGCACCGAGCCGTTTCGCGGCGGCGTCCAGCGGGCCACCTGGCTGAGCAAGTTCACCCGCGGAGATCGGCGCCCAGGGGATGAACCCAATGCCGTTTTCGGTGGCGTAGCTCAGCACGTCTTCGGACTTACGGTCCGTCAGGTTATAGCGGTTCTGAACAGTAGACACGGTGAAGAACTTTTCGGCGTGCTTCAGCTGCTCCACGCTGACTTCGGACAGGCCAAGTGCTTTAACCTTGCCCTCCTGCTGCAGATCGCGCAGAACGGAGAACTGTTCCTCGGCGTCGACCTTGGGATCAACGCGGTGGAGCTGCAGAAGGTCCAGCGAATCAACTTTGAGTTTGCGCAGGCTCAATTCTGTCTGCTGCCGCAGATACTCGGCGCGGCCCACCGGAACCCAGTCGCCCGGCCCGGTGCGCGTGAAACCCACCTTCGTTGCAATCCGCAGACCGTCTTTGTACGGATGGAGCGCCTCAGCAATGATTTCCTCGCTGATATTGGGGCCATAGGAATCCGCGGTGTCGATGAAATCGACACCCAACTCGACGGCGCGGCGGAGCACCTTGATGGCCCCGGCCCTGTCCTTGGGCTCGCCCCACACTCCCTCGCCGACAATGCGCATGGCGCCGAATCCGAGCCGGTGCACCTCGCCCAGGTCCTTGAGAGTGATGGTCGCGGGGGCAGTTGCTGTGTTGTCTTCGCTCATGGTGGCCGTAACCGCGGTCTCATTGGAGTTATTCCGCCGTCATCTCTCACCCTTCGCCTCTCACCCCACGGCGCGAGATCGGGGTTTGCCGCCGAGGTCACCCCCTGCATGGGATATTTCGTCGGCACGGGGTGACGTCGGCCAGACGGTGCCGCGCTACCTCACCGTGACCTGCCCGCCGTCGACGTCCCACCGCGAATCCAGCCGGACATTCTCAAGCAGCCTGCGGTCGTGGGTGACCAGTAACAGTGTGCCCGAGTACTCCTCAAGCGCCTCCTCCAGCTGCTCGATGGCGGGCAGATCCAGGTGGTTGGTCGGCTCGTCAAGAACCAGCAGATTTACCCCGCGCGCCTGCAACAGGGCCAGCCCTGCACGAGTGCGCTCGCCGGGAGAGAGGCGGCCCACCAGTGACCTCACCTGATCGGCCTTCAATCCGAACTTCGCCAGCAGCGTTCGTACCTCTGCTTGCGCCAAGTCAGGCACCGCAGCCTCGAAGGCCGACGCCAGATCCTGGCCCTCGGCCAGCTGCCCACGCGCCTGGTCAATCTCGCCCACGGCCACATTGGCACCCAGCGCGGCGCCGCCGTCGTCCGGGGCCTGATGCCCTAAAAGCAGCCGCAGCAGTGTGGACTTACCAGCACCATTTGGCCCCGTGATACCCACGCGCTCGCCGGCATTGACCTGCAACGACACGGGTCCCAGCGTGAAATCTCCCTGCCGGGCCAGAGCACCGTTCAACGTCGCTACAACCGAGCTCGAACGCGGAGCACTGCCGATCGTGAACTGCAGCTGCCATTCCTTCCGCGGCTCCTCCACCTCATCCAGCCGGGCAATCCGGGACTCCATCTGCCGCACCTTCTGCGCCTGCTTCTCGGAAGACTCGGCGCTGGCCTTGCGGCGGATCTTGTCATTGTCCGGGCTCTTCTTCATCGCGTTCCGCACGCCCTGGGAACTCCACTCACGCTGCGTCTGCGCTCGCGATACCAGATCCTGCTTCTTGTCCGCGAACTCCTCATAGGCCTCCCGGGCATGGCGTTTCGCCACGGCACGCTCCTCCAGGAAAGCGTCGTACCCGCCGTCGTACACGTCCACCTTGTTCTGGACCAGGTCCAACTCCACCACGGTTGTCACACAGCGGGACAGGAACTCGCGGTCATGCGAGACCAGCACAGCGCCGCCGCGCAGGTTCCGCATGAACCCTTCCAGCCTGGCCAGTCCATCCAGATCCAGGTCATTGGTTGGCTCATCCAGAAGCACGACGTCGAACCGGCTCAGCAGGAGCGCAGCCAGGGCCACGCGGGCCAACTGTCCGCCCGAAAGGCCGGTCACTTCCGTGCCGGGATCAATGCCGGGGGCGACGTTGGCCAGTACCGCCGGCAGACGATCCTCCAGATCGGCGGCACCGGAAGCGAGCCAGTGATCCAGCGATGCGGCATAGTGGTCTTCGGCCATTTTGGTTCCGGACGCCAGGTCTTCCGCAGTGGCCTCCATGGCCGCGGTAGCCGCCGTCGAACCCGTACGACGCGCAATGTATTCGCCGACCGTTTCGCCGGGAATGCGCTCGTGTTCCTGCGGAAGCCAGCCGACAAAGGCGTCTCTGGGAGAAGCCATCACCGAACCGGCAAGCGGTTCATCCACGCCAGCGAGCAGCCGAAGTAGCGTCGTTTTCCCGGCACCGTTAGCGCCGACCACCCCAACGACGTCGCCGGGGGCAACAGTGAGATTGAGGTTGGCGAAGAGCGTGCGGTGGGCATGGCCGCCAGAGAGAGCCTTGGCCACGAGAGTTGCAGTCATTGGACCAGTTTAGGAGAAGCAGCTGCCGTCCCGAATCCAGCAACATTGACATCAAGTCGGCGCAGAATTGCGGTGTGTCGTGGCAACACTCCCAGAGGGCCGGTTCAAAGTTGCTGGTTAAGGGACGGCTACCCGCGGGGGATGTTGCGGATGTTGCTGCGCGCCATACTCACGGCTTCGCCGGCCCCCCGGTTGAGCACCACCTTTGACATGGCGGAGGCGAAGCCCATCACTTGTCCGCCGGAGATCTTTGGCGGAATGGAAAGGGCATTGGGGTCCGTGATGAGTTCCACCAAGGCCGGCCCCTTGTGTGCAAAAGCCTTCCGATAGGCCTTCTCGATGTTTCTGGGATCCGTGACGCGTTCGGCGTGGAAGCCCATGGCGGTCGCGACGGCGGCGTAGTTGGTGTCCGGGACGTCCACGGCAAAATCGGGAAGCCCATCCACCAGCATCTCGAGTTTGACCATGCCCAGCGTCGAGTTGTTGAACAGCACAATGGTGAGCGGCAGTTTGTAGGCGGCGGCCGTGATCATTTCGCCGAGCAGCATCGACAGCCCACCATCACCGGAAACCGACACAACCTGCCGTTTGGGGTAGGCCAGCTGGGCGCCGATGGCCTGGGGGAGCGCGTTGGCCATGGAACCGTGGAGGTAGGAGCCAATCAGCCTGCGGCTACCCAATGGGTTGATGTAGCGGGCCGTCCACACATTGCACATACCGGTATCCGCCGTAAAAATGGCGTCATCATCCGCCACCTGATCTAGTAGCGATGCCGCGTATTCAGGATGGATGGGCGTGAGCTTCTCGGCCTTGCGCGTGTAGGCGCCCACGGCCTTGTTCATCAGCCGATCGTGCTTCTTGAGTATCTGATCCAGGAACCGGGTGCTCTTCTTCGCCTTGATCAAAGGCATGAGCGCAGCGAGCGTTGGCAGCACATCGCCGTGAACGGCAACGTCCACGTCTGTTCGCCGGCCAAGGACCGCAGGGTCCCTGTCCACCTGTGCCGTGCGGGTAGAGGGGAGGAACTGGTCGTACGGGAAGTCGGTGCCCAGCAGGATTAGCAGGTCCGCGTCCTCGATGCCTTCCGCGGCGGCGCCATAGCCCAGTAGCCCGGTCATGCCGATGTCGTACGGGTTCTTGTACTGAATGAAGTCCTTGCCGCGCAATGAGTGACCAATGGGCGCTGAGATCTTCTCCGCCAGCGCGATCACCTCATCATGGGCGCCCTTCACGCCATAGCCAGCGAAGATAGCGACCTTTCCAGCGTCGTTGATGGCGTCGGCGAGTTCCTGGAGGCTCTCCGGTGCCGGCGTCACACTTCCCTGGGTAACGGGGGAGTACAGCGGCGAGTCCGCTTCTGCGTCCAGGTTCGCTATGTCACCGGGCAGGGTCACGACGGCGACGCCGCCCCGTCCGACAGCGTGGCGCATGGCACTGTTGACAACGCGCGGGGCCTGTTCAGCGGTGCTGACCATCTCGGAGTAAACGGAGCACTCATTGAAGAGACGGTCCGGGTGGGTTTCCTGAAAGAAGCCGCTGCCGATCTGCTTACTGGGGATGTGGGAGGCGATGGCCAGTACCGGCGCTCCGGAGCGATTGGCGTCATAGAGCCCATTGATCAGGTGGAGGTTTCCCGGACCGCACGAACCTGCACAGACGGCGAGTTCCCCGGTGAGTTGTGCTTCTGCCGAGGCAGCGAAGGCTGCAGCTTCCTCGTGCCGGACATGCACCCAGTCGATGCCGCCCTTGCGTGATCCACCGGAGCGTCTGACGGCGTCGACTATTGGATTGAGGCTGTCGCCGACAATGCCGTAGATGCGGCGGACGCCTGCGCTGTGTAGTTGTTCAATCAGCTGGGTGGCGAGTTCCTTGGCCATGTTTGAGGCTCCTGACCTGTCGAGGGAAGGGCAGCATGCTTAGGGCGTGTTGCCGTCAGTCTAGCCCGACGGTGCCGGGCCCGTTTTGTCTTCTTTGATAGTGCGCCGTTACAGCCGCACGTACGCCCACGTTTGCCACTGGCGTTGCGCCAAGTGCGCCACCGCAGCAGGCACCGACACGACGCCGGGGAGTAAGTCGGACGGATTTATCTCGGAGGTCCTCATGCTGTTTCCGCAACCAACAACAGCTATCCCACCCTCGATCGTTGCGCCGATAACCTCGGCCATAGCGCTGTTGTGAGCCAGGAGCGCCACGGCAGGGCCTTGAACGACGACTTCTATTGCAGCTTCAGGCATCGCGACGAGCGCATTCTGGGCGCTTCGGAAAGCTGGCGCTAGTTTCTCTTCATCCGCGGCTCCGAAATAATGAATGAGTAGACCCTGCCCGGCAACTGATTTCGAATTCAACGCCTAACTGGCCTTACTCAGAGCTGAGCCCTTGTGCATCGCCAAGTGATCGGTCTTATCGCTCTTGATCTCATATTGCGGTTCATCCTCGCTGCAGCGACGAGTGCGGCCCTTGAACTCGGTGTCTTTGGTATAGACCTTGGTGATGGTCCCCTCGACGTGGCCAGCCTCGGAGTTCCACCGGACGTGGTCGCCAACCTTGAAGTTACTCAACTGCTGCTCCTCTACATCGTGAAGTGCTCGTGGGAACAGTCTTGCACTGCGCCGAGCCACAGACCAGACTCGTGCTATCTAGAGTTAGGAATTCACGATGACGTTTTCGGTGCCGCTACCGTCTGATTTGCGGGCTGAGGGCTTGCACCTACGGGCGCTGGAGGACACTGGCTGGCGCCTAGAGTACGACCTCAGTCGTGTTCCAGACGTGCCCCGCTGGACTTTTTATCCCGTGGACATCGATGAGGAAACCGCTCGTCGTCGGATTGTCCGCAGCAAGGAGCGGGATCGGGAGCGTGTGACAGCCAGATACGCGGTGATTGTCGACGGCGTTGCGCTGGGGACGGCGGGTATGGCGTGCGTGGAAGACGCAGAACCCGAAGTGCTTTACGTGTTGTCGCCCAAGGGCGGGATTTCAGCGCGCAGGATCGTCGTCGGGTAGTCAACGGCGCGAGGCGGTTGTGCTGAACCGCTGGATCTGCAAAGCCTCAGAAGGCCGAGCCGGCGATCAGCCGACGATTCGCTTGGCCCGATGAACCGCGTTGCTCAGTTTTGATTGCATGGCGTTCCTGGACATGGCTTGCCTTCCTACCCCGGGTGCATCGAGGACGGTGGCACGCGGTACACGGCCACCAAGGTGGCTCGTTTTCCAGGCCTGCTGTACGTCGGCGCTACTCAGGATGACAACTTCTAGTCGCGGCAGTAACCGAAGTACTGGTCCGAGCGCCTTGATGCCCGCCATTTTATCGCCGGCGGTTGCTTTCCCCTCGACAAAGTAGGGAATCATATTCCACATGAGGACGCCATCGCACAGTCCCGCTTCGTTGCGCTCGTGCCAGCACCGCTCCGCTGCATTGTCCGGGTTATCCACGGAAACGAACCCCGTGCCATCGGATGCGACGACGGCGGCAGGGGGCTGATCCAGGAGCCACAAGACACGAGCCTGGTCACCGGCGTCGGCTGGATCGAAGTTGGGGATGGAAACTGAACGAGTGGAAGCATAGTCCGCTCTCCACTCCTCCAGGCTCTGAATGTGGGGGGCTGTTTCCAGCATTGACCGGCGATTAGCTAGCTCGTCTTCGGATTTCAGGCTTTGGGGAATCGTTGCAAACATATATTCAACACTACCCCGGCTGCGTTATCAGACAATTTCGTAGGGCGGAAGACTCGGGCGTGAACGAGACAGAAATTCTGCGGTGCCCGATCGCGGTTCAGCCATGAATCCAGTCTAGGAGTATCGGTCTGCAGCCCGTGGGCGGCAACAGAACCCGATTTTGTCGGGCAGATCACGGACCTTCTGGTGCCACGCGGGCACTTGATCTGCACGATAGGCGGGGTTCCGGGCGGGTGGGGCCCTTGATCTGCACGATAGGAGGGGTTCCGGACGGGTGGTCACCCGCATAGGTGCTCAACGTCACCGCCACGTCCTATAGTTGTCGATCATCGAACGAAGGACGGAACTGTCATGGTTAAGGTAGTGCTGTTTCATCATATTCAGGGGCTCACGCGGCACGGTCGGGTTTTCGGAAACCATGGAACGCGGAGTCCAGCTGGCAGCTGAGCTACCGGACGACGTCGTCTACGCGGGCTTTTCGCTGGGGGTGATGCCCGCGCAGCAATTGGCGCAGACCAGTCCGGGTGCGCAAGGCGCACTCCTTTTTCATGCGTGCGCTCCGACCAGTGAATTCGGCACTTGGCCAGAAGGAATGCCGGCGCAGATCCACGGGATGAACGCGGATCCGTTTTTCGCCGACGGGGGAGACATTGACGCCGCCAGAGCGCTCGCGGCGGAGGAATCGAACGTCGAGTTGTTCGTGTATCCGGGAAATCAGCACCTTTTTGCAGACAGCTCGCTGGCAGTTTACAACAAAGAGGCAGCGGACCTCGTGAAGCAGCGAATCCTGGCCTTCCTCGATAACCTGTAGATCCGCGACATCGGTCTAGTCAGATGAACGGTGCAGGACAAAAATCCCACCATATGCGGGCTGATCAGCTCGCTGCTTGTCGCTGTCGGTGTAGTCGCTCAACACCTGGTGGATGCGGCCTACGACGTCTTTGAGGTCTTCCTCAGAAAGATGCAGTACAAAGCGCGAAAGGCTCGCGAGCGCGTCCGGTCCAGCGTTGTTCAGCTCTTCCCGAAACGCCTCGACCGGCGCGAGTGGCCCGCCAGAGTTGGCCTTACCGAGGGCGCCCCTGAGATTCCAAGACCGTCCCGTGGACCGGTAGGGTTTCTCCAGGGCCCCGCTGTCTCCCTTGCGGATGTCGGCGGGTTCAAGGAAGCCTGTAGCGAGCAACTGCCGTACGTGGTAAAGCACCGTGCCTGGATCCTGCTCCAGGCGGTCGGCGAGTTGCTTGTTGGTGAGTTCGTGGAGTCCGCACAGGCGCAGGATGCGCAGACGCAGTGGATGCGACAGGGCCTTGATCTCCTGGGCGTTCGCAGTGGGGTTGCGGATCGCTGCGTCCTTCGGTTCCTTAGCCGTCATGCAGCCAAGCGTACGCTGATTTACTGAATTCCATCACCTTGAAAATACTAAATCACTGTGCAAAGGTTCATTTATGACACATAGCGCTGCACGGGCAGCAGTCCAGACTCGTGAGCCTCTCGGGACCCCCTATTGGAAACTGTGGTCGGCTTCCGGGCTATCCAACCTCGCCGATGGCGTCTTCAAGATCGCGCTGCCGCTGATGGCCATTCAGCTCACCCAGTCGCCCACGCTGATTGCCGGCTTGTCCTTCGTGGCATCGCTTCCGTGGCTGCTCTTTGCGTTGACTGCCGGCGCAATAGCTGACCGGCTGGACCGGCGGAAGATCATGCTGGTGGCCAATCTCAGTCGCGCAGTGCTGCCAGCGCTACTGATGGCGGTGATCCTGCTGGATCTCGGCTCTCTCTGGGCCCTCTACGTTGTCGCGCTGATGGTGGGTGTGGCCGAAACGCTCTATGACACGTCCGCACAGTCGATCCTGCCGCAGGTGGTACACCGGGACCAGCTGTCGCGCGCCAACGGCAGGCTCTACGCCGTCGAGCTCACCACCAACCAATTCGTAGGCCCGCCGCTGGGAGGACTGCTGGTGGCTACCGGCGTCGTTGCAGGCCTTGCAGTACCAGCCGCCCTGTGGCTTGCAGCGGTCGGCGCCCTGTTCCTGGTTCCGGGGTCTTTCCGCATAGAGCGGATGGAGAAGACCACGCTGCGGTACGACATTGCAGAGGGGCTACGTTTCCTCTGGAACCAGAAGGTCCTGCGCACCTTGGCGGTGATGACGGGGACCATCAACTTCGCCACCAGCGCGGCGTTTGCCGTATTTGTACTTTTTGCCGTCGGGTCGACGTCGGTCATGAAACTCTCCGAGGTGGGTTTCGGCGTGCTCTTGACGACCACCGCGATTGGCGCCCTGGTCGGCTCGTTCATGGCCGAATGGGCAGAGAAAAAGCTCGGCCGGTCAAAGTCACTGGGGCTCGCGATTGCCAGTGGAGGATTGTTTGTGGGGGCGCCAGCCTTGACCGATAATCCGTACATCCTTGGCGCCTTCTTCTTTGTGGGCGGCGTGCTGATTGTCCTCTGGAACGTGATCACCGTATCGCTTCGTCAACGTATCGCGCCGGCTCGTCTGTTGGGCAGGGTCAACAGTGCCTACCGGCTGCTGGCCTGGGGCACCATGCCATTGGGAGCAGCCGCCGGAGGGCTCCTGGCCCAGTGGCTGGGGCTGCAAGCCATGTTTGGGATCATGGGCGTGCTGACGCTGGCACTGCTCGGGTTGATGCCCCTCCTCACGGACAAGGCGATTGACGCGGCCGACGTCGAATCCTAGGACGGTGGACGGTGGACGGTGGCGGGGCTAACGACCCGCCTTGGAGCGCCGGGCCGCGAGTTTAGCGGCCAGATGTTCTTCGGCGTCGGGCCCTGGCTGAACGCCGGCAGGAACTCTGAAGAAGAAGACGGCACCCAGTACCCACCACAGACCAAAGAGCAGCCATGGCGCCGGGTCCAGAGATGCGGGCATGCCGGGCAGGTAAAGGGCTGTCAGGCCAAGGCAGAGGACGGCCGCGAGGACCCCGATAATCAATCCACCGTTTCCGTTTCCACCGATGCGCAGCGGCCGGTCCATGTCGGGCTCGCGGCGGCGGAGAATCAGGAACGCAACAGCAACCAGGAAGTACGCGATGACAATACTTGGTGAGCCTGAATCCACGAGCCAACCGAGCATTGCCTCGCCAAAGAACGGAGCCAGGATGGACAGCGCACCGATGAACACTACAGCGTTGGCTGGTGTTCTGAAGCGCGGATTTAGCTTCCCGAACCAGGCTGGTAGCATTCGCGAGCGCCCCATCGCGTAGACCAGACGGGACGCGCCGATGAGGAATGAGTTCCACGAGGTCAAGATGCCGGCAAGCCCGCCGGCAACCAGCACTTTGGCCATGATGTCTGTTCCCCAGAGCATGCTCATGGCGTCGGCCGTGGCGAGGTCGGCGCCGGCGAGCCCCGCTACATCCATCGATGACGCGGTGGTGATGACCACCATGATGTACCAGAGGGCCGCCAAGATGACTGAGACCACCACCAGCTTGCCCACCTGCCGTGCCGGGATCTTGACTTCCTCCGCGGACTGCGGAATGACGTCGAATCCCACGAACAGGAACGGTACGACGACGAGGACCGCTATGAAGCCAGCGAAGCCGCCGCTGAACAATGGCTCGAAGTTAGCTGCTTCGCCGCCCACAAATGATCCGGTGACGAGAAGCGCACCGATGACAAGGAGGAAGATGACGGCGAAGGTCTGGGCGGCACTTGCTAATCGGATGCCGAGGATATTCAGCACGGTCAAGAGCACGGCGGCCCCTGCTCCCACCAGCGCCCAGCTCAAATAGACTTCGGAGCCGGCAATCTCCCAGAGCCTTACTTGCTTTAGACTGGGAAACAAGTACAGCGCGGTACGCGGCAGGGCCACGGCCTCGAACGCGACAATGGTGATGTACCCACCGGTAATCGCCCAGGAGCAGATGAAAGCCCAACGCGCACCCATGGCTCGCATGACGTAGTTGTGTTCCCCTCCGGCCAGGGGCATGGCCGAGACGAGTTCTGAGTAGGTGAGACCAACAAGGGCCATGATCACCCCGCCTGCGACAAAAGCTCCGACGGCGCCAAACGTTCCCGCCGATTCCAGCCAACCCCCGGTGAGGACTACCCAGCCAAAGCCGATCATTGCGCCGAAACCTATTGCAAGGGTGTCCCAACTGCCCAGCGCTTTGATCAGAGAAGTGTCCTGCTCACCAGAAACCCTTGGACCGGCTTCACTTTTGCGTTGGGACATGTCCTTCTCCTTGCTCACGGTGGTGGTGGTGTGAAGCCTACTCGTGAGGTAGCTCACGCGCGAGAGGCCGAGCACGAGCAAGGCCATATTCCACTGGTTGGTTTGTTGTTCAACGTGCCGTCGTGACCCGTTGGTACCCCATTGTCGGAGGGGTAACTCCGGGCTTCTAGGGTCGGACACGTCGCGCAAAAAAGCGCGGCACGGAATCTCAACTCTTGGAGATACTAGTGTCTGAAAAAGATCAGCGATCCCACCGCGGGCGTGCCTGCCTCGCGGTGGTCGCCGGAACGGGCCTTCTACTGACATCTCTGCCGGCCATTGCCCATGCGGAAACTGTCGTGGAATCCAACACCTCAGTGCCCGACGACGTCCCCAACCTTCCCAGTGCCGCAAGCCTCGTTACGGAAACCACCATTGAAGCCGAAACCCTCACAGGTTCTGTCAAGGATTCCACAGCCAAGGTCTCCACCGCCGGCCAGTTGGGCAACATCGGATTCTCAGGCGATGAGCGTTTCGTCATTGGCACTGAGAAGGAGCCTGCCAAGGTGGGGCAGAGCGTCACAGCGAGTTTCGACGTAGCGGCAGCGGGAACTTACGCACTGGCTATCGACTCCCTGACAAGTCCAGAAATGGGGGCGTACGACGTGGCGATCAACGGTCAGAGGATCGGTTCCTTCGACGGTTACGGGGCCACGACGAAGGCAACTGCCCAGTTATCGCTTGGGTCCGCGGAGCTCACAGCCGGTGCCAACACCGTGACGTTCACGGTCACTGGGCAGCATGCAGATGCGAGTGCGGCCAAGGCGTCCATCGACGTGATGCACCTGTCCCCGCAGGTCACAAAAGCCGTGATCTTCCCTGGTGAGGAAGCCGTCGTCAAAGGTACACAGAAGATCAGCGCTGCCGGTCCGGCTACTGGCGCCGTTAGCGTTGACGGGGGCCCTGCCACAGAGGTTCCGCGGAACCTCGGCACCGGGTCCGTGGGCCTGGTATTCGACAGCTCCGATTTTCAGGGCAAAACGTTCCCCAACTACGTGGAGGTGGGCGGTGAGCAGATCATCGTGAACAACACCGCCCGCACGGTTGGCGGCCAGTACACGCGTACATCCGCAACCATTCCCGCAGCGCTGTTGACGCCCGGCGAGAACACCATCCGTATCGCAGCAGGGGGATCTCCGGCGAATTGTGGAATCAACTTCGACGATTTCGGTTTGAAGAACGTCGCGTTGCAGTTGGGATCTGGCAAGGTGTTGGATGACAACGCTCAAACCGGCATGGTCGCCATCGGGGATGGTAGCTGCGGCTCCAACACCTCGATCCCCAAGCACCACGACTACACCTTCACCCTCCCCGGTGAAGGAACGGGCATCAACTGGGATCTGGACACCACGAAGCTTACCGACGGCCAGCACACGCTGTCAGTGAAGACCGACGGCGGTGGTGCTGTGTCCAGCCGCATCACGGTGGACAACACCGCGCCGGTCATCGACTCCGTGTCGTTCTCAGAAGGTGAACTGCTCAAAGGTGCCAAACGGCTGGACGTCAAGGTAACCGACGCCGTCACCAAGGTGGACATCACTGCTGAACTGGATGGCGAATCGGTTGAGCCCGGTTCCGTGCTGGACAGCGACGCGCTGTACCTGGGCTCGCACGAACTCGTGGTGACAGCAACGGACGCCGCGAATAACACGACGTCGCACACCATCACCTTCAACTCCGTACCTGAGCGCCCGGTGATTGACGGCGAAGGGTTCCCGCTGGACGGGGCCACCGGCATCAGCACCCGGCCCACCCTGCGCAGTACATGGATGGACCCCACCCGTGAGGACATCACCGTGGACTTCCACGAAGCTCGGCTGAGCGCGCCGTCGTCAGTGATAAACGGTGAGGCAGAGGATCCGGAAAGCGTGAACCCCGGCACTGAAACTACCAAGGCCGGGGCGGCGAAAACCGTGGACGGGAAGTTCGTCGATAGCGTTTCCTCGTCGAAAGTTCCGTACCAGCAGTTTGATCTACCGGTAGCGGGAAAATCGGGTGAATATCTGGAGGCCCGCTGGGACGGTGTGATTGATCCGGAGCGCGACGCCGTCCTGCTTGCGTGGAACATGGCGGACAAGGCGTGGGAGGAGATTGGTCGCGAGCAGGGCCAGCCCGAGGGCAATACGACGGTGCGCGGCACGGTGTCCCGTGATTTTGTTGACACCGGTTCGAATAGTGTCCACCTCATGGTCAAGGGTGCGGACCCATTCCGTATGGTGGCCTCAGATCAGCCGGACAAGGCGTTCAAGGATCCATCGAACTACGCGTTCGCCATGTCATGGATGACGGACACACAGTACCTCAGCGAGGGGGCAACGGATCCCGGCGAGGACAACCAGGTGCCGTACCAGAACGCGTTTGCGGGCATGACGAGCTGGATCGTGGACAACGCAGAGAAGCGCAAGATCGCCTACAGCGCGCACACCGGTGACATTGCGGAGAACTGGAACAACGGCGATGGCACCAATGAGGAGCAACAGGCGCAGGCGACCCGCGAGTTTGAGTTCGCTAGTACTCAGATGAAGAAGCTGGACGACGCTGGCATTCCCAACGGCGTGCTGCCCGGTAACCACGACAACCTTCGTGGTGCGAACGCCGATCTGTACAACACCTACTTCGGTGCCTCCCGCTACGAGGCACTATCGCGGACCACGGACGCACCCTTCTATGGCGATAACCAAGGAGCAGGCGATGACAACACTAACCACTACGATCTGTTCACCGAGGGCGGCCAGGACTTCATCGCGCTCTACCTTGGCTACAACGTGAACCAGACCGAGATGGACTGGGCCAACCGGATCTTGAAGGCTAACAAGGGGCGCAACGCGATCCTGCTGACTCACGACTATCTCAAGCCGAGCCAGAAACCGGACGGCAGCGACGCCCCGCACACCGACGAGGGCGAACGCCTCTTCAAGAATGTTGTGGCGCCCAACGAGAACGTTTTCCTTGTCCTGGCCGGCCACACCCACGGCAATGGCCTGAACATCAAGAAAGATGTCGGCGTGAAGAACCGCAACGTTGTGGAGATGCTCGCAGACCGCCAGTTCTTCCAGATCGACGGCGAGCGGCGTGCCGGTTTTCTCCGGCTGCTGCAGTTCGACACGGACCGCGCAGAGCTGTCAGTCAACACGTACTCGCCTTACCTGGACAATCACAATGCCATTGAATTCGATACCCAGGCCGGGCGCGACTACACGGAATCCGTTGATGAATTTACAGTTCCCATAGATCTGAATTCGCGGACGACAGCGTTCCGCACCGACGCACTTCAGCTCGCCACGGAAGTTCCTCGCGCTATCGGCTCGGATGCAGTGCAGACAGGTGAGGAAGCAACGACACAGTGGAAGGGTCTATCGCCCAATACCCGTTATGGCTGGTTCACACGGGCCTCGGATCAGGACACTGGCACGCAGGTTTCACCGGTATTCACGTTCACCACGGGCGAGCGTGGGAATGGCGGAAAAGACGGCGGCAAGGACCAGTCGCGTCCGGGAATGGACGATCCCCGCTACAAGAACACGAAAGAACGCTTCCGCGTAGCCTCGCAGGACGGCTAGGAAGAAGCGACTCACAAAAGCGCCTGGCCGAGCACCACTTGGCCAGGCGCTTTCGCGCGTTGACGGGTCGACGGCAGCCAGGCCGAGCAATCAGGGCGCCACGAACTCGCCCTGCACCACCCGTCCCAGCAGTTCGGTAAGCAGATCGACGCCGGCGAGCATGTCCTCATCGCTGGTCAGCTCGCGCTCGTTGTGTGAGATCCCATCTACGCTGGGGACAAAGAGCATGATCGTTGGCACCATGTCCTTCATATTGGTGGAGTCATGGCCCGCCAGAGTGCGAACCACTCCATGGGAGAGTCCGAGTGCATCGGCGCTCGCCGCGGCCAGAGTCATGCCCGCTTCGTCGTAGGCTTTGGCCGCCCAGATGTGTTCGGCTCCGCGCTCGATTCGCACGTTCGCAGAGGCTTCGATGGCGGCAACCCGGCGATGCAGTTCGGCATCCGCGGCGGCGAGGACTTCGGGGTCCGTTGATCGGAGATCCACGAGCAGGTTGACGCGGCTGGCAACGACGACGGGGGAGTTGGGGAACACGGTGAATTCACCGCAGGACGTGATGACCATGTGCTCTTCCGTGCTGAACTGGTGGGCAATATCTCGCGCGGCAACCACCAGTTCCGCGGCGCCGAGCAGGGCATCATGGCGGTCCGCGATCACCGTGGCGCCGGTGTGCGCCTGCTCTCCGTGAACTATGAATTCGTACTTGTTGGCACCCCACGTGGATTCGACGAGACCAATGCTCAGTCCGTTGTCCTCCAGCGAGCGGCCCTGTTCAATATGAATTTCCAGGTACGCCGCGACGTCGAGCCGGTAATCGCCCCGGGTTCCCAGGGCGTTCAACGCAGTCTCCACCGTGACCCCGTTCGGGTCTGTGGTTTCCAACGCCTGCTGGGCAGGGATCTTCCCCGTAAATACTGAGCTGCCCATCATGGACGGCTTGAACCGACAGCCCTCCTCATTGAACCAGTTGATGACGACGATGTTGAACGCCGGTTCCGCGCCTCCGGAATTCAACAAATCCCGAAGACGAAGGGCGGCATGTGCCCCGGCCAACACGCCGTAGGCACCGTCGAAACGGCCGCCCAGAGGCTGTGAATCCAGGTGCGACCCAACGGCTATATACGGCGCACCGGGCACTGTCTCCAGCAGTGCAAACTGATTCCCGACGTCGTCGTAATGGACCTCGAAGCCGTGGCCTTCCACCAGTCCGCGGAACCAGTGGCGGGTCTGGCCGTCAGCGATCGTTCCGGCCTGCCGGTCCACACCGCCACCGGCGGTTGCACCGATAGCGCTCATGGAGCGGAAATCTGAGAGGAAGTTCGGCGTGCTCATTCTGGTACTCCGTTGGTAGCGCGGTAGGTGAACTGGCCTCCCATGATGGTGGCGACGACGTCGAGGTCGGCAATATTGGAAGCCGTCAGCGGGTCACCGGACAGAATCGCGAAGTCCGCCAGCTTCCCACACTCCAGAGTGCCCTTCTCAGCGAGCAGCCCGGTCGCTTGAGCGGCCCACTCGGTGTACGTGCGCAGCGCCTCCTCGGGGGTGAGTCCTTCGCTGGGATCTCCCAGAACCGCGCCGTCGTCGGTGGTTCGGTCAACCCAGGACTGCAGGGCGCGTCGAACGTTGTTATCCGCCACGGGAAGATCCGAGCTGCCAGCGACGGTGATGCCAGCGTCCACCAGAGACCGCCCGCGGTAGAGCCACGAAACACGGTCGGGACCGACCAACTCAATGAACTGATCACCGAGCGGCCCAATGAAGGCGGCCTGAGGCGCGACGGCGATCCCCGCCCGGGCAACCGGCTCCAGCTGGTCCGGCCGTGCGATGCCGAAGTGCTCGATCCTGTTCGGCAGGGCATTGAGTCCGTATCGATCCTGGCAACCGGTAATAATGTCTGTGGCGAGATCGATCGCCGCGTCGCCGATAGCATGCAGTGCAATCGGCCAGCCCGCCCTATAGGCCGCGTCCACCCGATCGCGGAAGTTCTGCGGGTTGCCCAACAGGTAACCGCTGTTGTGGGGGTGACCGCAATAGTCCTCCGTAACAGCCGCGGTTTTGCCCAGCAGGGAACCATCGAGGAAGACCTTCGCCGGGCCCAGAGACAACCATTCGTTCCCGAATCCACTGGGCAGGCCGAGGTCGAATCCGAGTCCCTCTCCCCGGCCATGCATATCGGCTTCGTTTCCATGGATGGGCCGCAGGGCATCGAGCGCGGGCATGAGTTGCGCCCGGCAATGCAACCGACCGTCGGCCTGTGCGGTTTGGTACGCCTGCAGCTCTATGGGGCTGTGGCCAATCCAACCACCGCCGATTCCGGCTTCGGTGAAGCTTGTGATGCCCTCGGCGGCGTACCGGGTGGTGGCGTCGTCGAGCGCTGTCACAATCTGCTCCGTGGAGTAAGGAAGCAGGAGGTTCTGCACTAGTGACTGCGCGGCCTCCTCAATGATTCCCGTCGGTTGGCCGTCGGCGTCGCGCAGCACGGCCCCGCCTTCCGGGTCCTCAAATCCCGGCTCAAAGACGCCGGCCAGACGCAGCGTGGCCGTGTTCGTGATGGACAGGTGACCAGAAACATGACGCAAATACAGGGGCCGGTCACCAGTGATGGCATCCAACCTGTCGATACTCGGAAACTTTCCACCGTGGTTCTTGTGATTGAACCCCGTTCCCTTGATCCATGCGCCCGGCTCATCGTGGAGCCGTTCAACTTCGGCCTCCAGCCGTGTGTACAGCTCGTCGAGTCCACGGGCAGTGTCCAGATCGACGGCGCTCAGACCAAGCCCCCACCACGTGGTGTGGCAGTGGGCGTCAATGAAACCGGGAACCACGGTGGCACCGTTCAGGTGTTCAACCTGGTGAGCTGAGCACCCCTCGAGGTCCTGATCAAAGCCCACGATCCGGCCATTGAGCACACCGACGCTGCGAGCAGTGGGGTGCTCCCGGTCCATCGTGAGGATATTGGCGTCCTTGAGGATCAGGTCCAGTTTCATGCGGTTACCCCCTGATCGATGGTATTGGCGGACGACGGCGGCAGGATCTCCGGGTCGAGGAGGATATGCAGCAACGATGGCACCCCGCTGGCGAGTGCCCGCAGGAGCGCAGCTTCGACGTCGGCCGTTGCCTCCACCGTCTCGCCGTGGCCTCCGAAGGACCGCATGAGTGCAGCGAAATTCGGGTTGGTGGCCGCTGTACCGGAGGGTCGTCCCGGGTAGTGGAGGCGCTGGTGGGCAGCGATAGTGGCGTAGATTCCGTTATCGACGACGACGATCAGCGGTGCTGTCCCGTAGGCAAAGGCAGCGGTAATTTCTTGTGGGTTCATCAGGAAATCGCCATCACCACAAATGGCGACGGACTGCCGCTGCGGAAAGATCAGGGAGGCGGCGACGACGGCCGGAACCCCAGCGCCCATGGCCCCGTTTCGTGATCCCACGAGTGAATGGGGAACGTTGTGGCTGAGGTAGCGGTGTCCCCACAGCGTCGCGTTGCCCGCGCCATAGGTGACGACCCGCTCTTCGGGAACCACCCGGTCCATGATCTGGAACGCTACGGTGAGGTCCATCGGCCCGTCGTTTGTCCCGGTGGTTGCGTAACGTTGCTGGTCGTGCGCAAGTTGCGTCATCCACTGAGCGTCGCGGTCCCCGTGAATCGAGTCGGCGGACGGGAGCGCTGCCACGAACGACGCCGGCGTGGCAACGATCTGCAGGTCGATCCGGCCAGCGTGCATCACGGCATCTGGGTCTGGAAGCACCAGGATCGTTTCGACGTCGAAACCGCGCGTATAGCTATCGCTCATCACATCCGACCGCCCACAGCCGATGAACAACAGCAGGTCAGCTTCATCCAACTGCGCGGCAAGGGTGTCTGCCCGCCCATACCCGAGCCAGCCGGCCCACGCCGTCGAGTCTTGAGGAACGGCGTCGTGCGCTCGCCAGTCAGAAGCCACAGGAATGTGCGAGGCTTCGGCCCATCGCATTAGCCGTGAGCCGGCGTCGCCGTCCCAACCGTCACCGCCGACGATCACCAATGGTTTCTTCGCCTCGGCCAAACGCGTGGCGGCGTCCTGGACCAGCGTGTCTGCAACAGCGACCGGGGCAACCGGGAGAGGAGCCACCGGCTCGGCATCGGTCATGCGGCGCAGCACATCTTCGGGGAGCCCAACGACCACGGGACCGGGCCGGCCGGACGCGGCTGTGCGCATCGCATCGGCAACCACCTCGGCGGCACGGTGTTCGTCGTCGAGCATCAGTACCTTCTTGGCCGTGGTCCCAAACCAGCCTGAAAGGTTGAATTCCTGAAAGGAATCCCTACCCCGGTCCGCCACCGGAATCAGTCCCACAAAGAGGACGATCGCCGTCGCATCCTGCCAGGCAGTGTGAACGGAAATCATGGCGTTCGCGGCGCCGGGACCACGCGTCACCATGGCGATGCCAGGGGTTCCCGTCAGCCGCCCCTCGGCCAGAGCCATGAACCCGGCGCCACCCTCGTGACGGGCAACAACCGTTTCGATGGGCGAGTCATACAAGCCGTCAAGAACGTCCAGAAAGCTTTCTCCAGGAACCGAATAGACACGCAGGACGCCGTGCGCTTCAAGTTCCCGGACGATCAGATGGCCAGCAGACTGCGGCATGGAATCTCCTCTACTTACGAAAATTGTCAGTGCTTGAAATCGGGTAGGTCAACGCTCATACGCGGTGCGATGACGCCGGCAACAGCGGTAAATAGGGAGAGGAACACCAGAATGGCAGCTGCGGGCCACCAATGGTCTCCCGCCGCAGCAACCAGCGCGATGGCCAGCAGGGGAATGAACCCGCTCACCATGCCGGCAACGTTCTGGGCAAAGCCCACACCGGTGTACCGGGTGGACGCGGGGAAGAGGCCGGTGAGGACTGTGCCGGACGCAGCATACGGGAAGGACAGGGTGGCGACGGCGAGGGTCATAGCGAGCACTACCACTACCGGATTGCGGCTCTCCAGCAGCATGAACGCGGGGACGGCCACCGCTGCGGAGAGGAGCCCGCCGTAGATGATGACCTTGCTCGCACCGAAGCGTTCGGCCAGTCTGCCACCGGTGATGAGTACAGGAATTTCGACGACGGCGGCCACCAGAGTACCGAAGAGCATCAGAGAGGCACTGTGGCCCAGAACTGTGGTGCCGTAGTACACCACGAAGGCGGTCACCAGGTAGAAGCCGCCGACACCGAGCAGAGCCGCAGCCATACCAACGATGATGTGCTTCCAACTATCCCGCAGTACGGTCCTGATGGGGGTAGGTTCCGTTTCACCTGACTCCATCAGTTCCTTGAACACTGGCGATTCATCCAACCGCGATCGGATGTACAGGGCCACGAGCAGCATGGGGAACGCGGCAAGGAACGGGATCCTCCAGCCAAAGGAGCTGAAGTTCTCCTGTGAGAAGTACAGGGTCATCAGGAAAAATCCACCCGAGGACAGGATGGTGCCGATCGGGGATCCGATCTGGGGCAGGGCCGCGTACCGTGCACGCCGTTTAAGCGGAGCATTCTCGACAACGATGGTCATGGCGCCAGACCATTCACCGCCCACAAACAGGCCCTGGAAGATGCGAAGCAGCACCAGCAGAATCGGTGCCGCTATGCCGATGGCCCCGTAATCGGGCAGGAGGCCGATCAGCCCAGTGACTGCACCAATGCCGACGATGGTGATCAGGAGCGTCTTCCTCCGGCCGATTCTGTCGCCCATGGCACCGAAGAACATGCCCCCGAGCGGGCGGGCAACGAGCCCGACGCCGAACGTGGCGAAGGAGGCCATCGCTGCTGCTGTTGGGTCGTCGTTAATGAAGTAGTGGACGTTGAAGATCAGTGCCGCTGCTGCGCTGAACAGGAAGAAGTCATACCATTCCATCGCAGTGCCCACGAGGGCGCCGACGGCAACCTTGGTGGCTTCTTTGTCTGAGAGGGTACGGGTTGTCCCGGCCTCTATAGTGCCGCTGTTCTGGTGCGGCCGGGTGCTCGCGTCGTGGTTACTCATGGTGCCTCCGCGTGGGGGACGGCCGGGCCAAAACGATCCGGACCGTGGGACCATTCCATCATGACAAAGTGACGCGGGTCACGGGGTGTGAAAAGAAAACGAAAAACACCCTCATTTTGGGCAAATGCACATAAAGTAGGCAAATGACTCCACTTTCTGGCGTAACCAACAGTTGTTTGGCTCAATCTGAGGACGCGCGCTGGCATCAACTGCTCAACGGGCTCGACGTTGCCGAGCTCACCGAGACATTCCTCGAACGTGTGCTGACCGTGGCGGACTACAGCGACGCGATCCTGCCCGTCAACGAGATCCGTCGCACTGGGACGGCTTCATTCAGTGCGCTGATCGACCGGCTGCACGGACCTCACGGTCCGACGCAGACGCAGAGCCCCGGCTTCGATCAAGCCGCGGATGTCGGCGTCTCCAGGGCCCGCGCCAACATTCCCATCGAATCACTGATGACCGCCATCCGCCTGGACTTCTCCATTCTCTGGGCTGAACTGACCGCACTGGCCGATCCTGGGGACGCCGCCCTCCTGGTGGACCACGCCGAACAGGTATGGCTCGTCGTCGACTCCTACGCCAGTCAGACCCAAGCCGCCTACGTTGCCGAACGGCAGCGCATGCTCACCGAAGCGTCCTCCATCCGGCAGGGCTATGTCGCGGCCATCTTCGGGCAGGAACAATCGGGGCCGGACATGCTGGCGCGGATTGCTGAAGGGATCGGGATCGACGTCGACTCACCACTGGGAGTCGCCGTCGCCCTCGGGGACGTGGCGCCGGCCCTCCGCGTTGCCGTCGCGCTCGCTGCCCGCAGCGGCAACGAGCCGTTGACGCACCCGCTCGGAGACGGCCTGGTGGCTTTCTGGGTTGCTGATCAGAGTCCGGGGTCTTCCGGGCAGAAGACAGTCGCGGCCATGCGTCACCTGAGGTGCGGGTTGGTGGAGCGCACGGAAGGTTTGGCATCGCTGGCTGCTGCGGCGAGGTTCGCGCGGGAGCTTGCAGGCCTACTGGAGGAGCGGGATGAGGGCGCGCTGACCCTTGAGCGGTCGTGGACCCGGATTGCTCGGCTACGTCTGGCCGACGCCGGCATGCCGGTTGTTGCCGACGTCGAGCGCGCGCTGGCGGGCTGCGGCCGTACCGAGCGGGACCGTCTTGTTGACGCGGTGCGCGCGTACCTCGCCACGGGCAGCGTCAGTGAGTCCGCGCAACAGCTGTACTGCCATCGCAACACCCTCATGAACAGGCTGCGCCGCTTTACTGAAGTGACGGGAATCGACCCGACCATTCCTGCGCAAGCGGCGCGGCTGGTGGTTGCTTGGTTCTAAGCGGTGCCTAGTGTTCAGTGCTGCCTACGGCTGCCAGGTCATGAGCACGACGACGACCACCAGGAGGAGGTTTAGCACCGGGGCATCGCCGATATCGAAATCGACTACGCAGTAGTTGCTCTTCTCACGTCGTGAAAACCGCATCTACTGCACAGTCGATCCAGCGGTACGGAAAATACTTGACAAAGTGGAAAGTACTTTCTAGGTTTGAGGTAAGAACAACCGAACCACAAGAATAAGGAGCAGGACCATGAATGAGTCGATGAGTGCGGAGAACGCCAGAGGAATGCTCCAACAGGCGGACCAACTCGGTGCTTCAGCTCGAACGGGAGCAGGCTGGCCGCAGATCACCATGTTGTTGGGGATAGGGGCCATTTCATCCTTGAGCCTGATTAGCTTCGGCTTGGCGGCGCGTATCTCGGATGCAGCGGTAACGGTTCCCCTGATCGCGATGATGATCTGGCTCGGCATCTTCATGGCAACCGGCCTGTTCTTCGGCAGAAGTGTCAAGAAGGGGTTCGGGCCGCGATGGATCACCTATATCGCTATCTGGGGCGTCCTCTGGGTGTTGAGTGTCTCGCTTGGAGGGTTCGTCTTCCAGGACCAGATGTGGTTCTACGTACTGTGCGCCGCACTGATTGCCGTGGTCACAACAGCCTGCTCCTGGTATGAGGCCCGGCGATGAGCACTCACAACAGACCAGCCCCCGTGCATCCGCGGCATCAACTGAACAACGTCCTCATGCATCCGGTGCGGTTCTCCATCATGGCGGCATTGGCACATACCGAAACAGACTTTCGTACCCTGCGGGATCATCTGCAGGTCAGCGATTCCGTGCTGAGCAAGCAGGCCACAGCCCTTGAAGCTGCTCTGCTCATAAAAATCCGAAAGGGTTACATCGGCAAGCGCCCCCGGACGTGGCTGCGCACAACGCCGGAGGGGGACAGTGCTTGGACCAGTCACCTTGCGGCGCTCCGGGAAATCGCGGGCGCCGACGCGCTACCCCCGGGCCTCTAGCCTCCGCCCTAGCCACCACCTCATCGACTCTGCAGTAGATGCTCTTCTCATGCCTCGAAAACCGCATCTACTGCAGAGTCGATGCGGACGCAGCGAGTTTCGTCAACGTGTTGATGTTGCGGACGGTCATGGGACCCGCGGCGCGGGGGAGCGCAAACTTCGACTGCCCCATTCCGTCCGGGTAGTGAGTGTAGATTTCGCGTCTGCCCGCGACCACCTCTTCATGACCGGGGGTTCGGATGCCTTCCAGGATAGTTGAATCCACGGGTGTCCCGCTGAGCGCAACACCAACTCTGGCTCCGGGTGCGTCCGGAAACGGATTCGCATCAACAATGTGGCGTAGCTCTTCTGCGGAGCGGATGACTACGTCAACGGGTGTGCCCAGATGGGCGGCCAGCGCATCTTCGAGCAGTACCCGGATTTCTTCCTCAGGAAGGTCCGAAGAAAATAACAGGTTCCCGCTCTGGATATATGTCCGCACATCCTGAAAGCCGATGGTCGTAGCGATCTCACGCAGCTCGGCCATGGGCAGTTTTCCCGTGCCGCCCACGTTCACTGCGCGCAGTATCGCCACCCAGGGGTGGTTCACGCTTCCTTCGGCGGCAACGCTTCGTGGTGCCGCCGTCCATGGGTGCGGCGGTCTTCTTTCATCTCCGCTTCGAACAGATGCCGCTTCCCATCGGCGAGCTGATGACGCGCAGCTTTCTCCGCGGCTTTGAACTCCGCGTAGTAGCCGTCGTCATAATCTTCAACCATCTGGAAAGTCCAGCGGCCGTGGATGACGTTGCGGCCCACGATGTCTTGCTGCAGTGTGTCAGCTAGCTCGTGGTGCCCCGCTTCGCGGAAGAGATCCACCGCCTCGCCGAGGGCCAGGTCAGCCATCCCGGTCAGCCGATGGAAGCCGTATAAGTAGCCGCGTGCGTGTTCCACCGTTTCGAGCGCTTCGGAGAGTTTACCCAGAGCCTCGACGGATCTATCGGTCAGCGCGGCTGGACGCTGGTGTTCGGCGTCGGGCCCGTCTTCTGAAAAAGTTGCCATGCATCAAACACTAGGCGTTCGGAACAACATTCTGAATAGGTCCCTGCAGATGGCCGTCGACGGCTCGTACCGGCACAGTCCGGTGGATGGCGCGGCGGTCTGCCATGCGAACAACCAACCACCCGTAGGCACCCAGAGTCAGTACTGATACGAGGAGCGCGATTGGCTGCACGGTGGTGGCGTTGACGTCCGCGAGTCCCACGGAGCCGAGAAGGAAAATTGTCACATTGTTGATCACATGGGCGGCGATCGCCGCTTCAAGGCCGCCCGTCCGCCAGGTGATCCAGCCCGCGAAAATGGCGAAAAGTGCGATGTCGATTTGTCCGAGCGGCTCATACGCGTGGCCAAGGACAAACAGGGGGACAGGCAGCAAAATCGCAAAGGCAGGATGCTTCAGCCATCCACCGATGGTCTGCATCAGGTACCCCCGAAATACGTACTCCTCGGCGGTCGCTTGGATGGGCACCAGTAGCAACGTCATGATCAACAGTGGCAGGAAGGTCCCGGCATCGAAGCCTGGAGCTGAGAGTTCCTCCCCAGCACCCGAGGGCAGCATCAGCGTGAGGCCGAAACTGAGACCGTAGATCACGACGGCGAGGCCTCCACACCGCATCAACCATTTCCAGCGAAGCCTGCCGACAACGGAGGACAGGGTACCGAGCGGACGTGGACCCGTGATGAGGGTCGCGAGGATGATCGACGGAAGCATGAGGATCACGGAGACCATGGCGAACCCGAAGGTCAACGGATCGCTGAGATCCAGTTCTGCCATGCGCTCCAGAGCGGAAAGCCCTTCGCCTGTGGTGAAGGCAATGGCCAGCAGTGTGCCGATGAGCAGAAGGGTGAAGGCCAAGAAGAATGTCACGGCCAGCGCAGCGGTGAGTAGCGGTTTCCACCAGCGGTAGCCGGGCCAGGACCTGGCGGCGCGGTGATACGGGGTGGCCGAGACAGCGGCGATGTCCGTGGATTCCGTTTTCAGTTCAGGTCCTTGTCCTCATGAGGGGGGCGGATCAGGGTGTACTTTTTCGTGGGGGTGGCTCGGCGACTGCTTTCTTTGTCGACGCAGGAGAAACAGGGCAACGAGACCAATGAGCAGCACCACCGCGACGGCGATGGTGCCCCACACCAACAACGCTTTGGCGTTTTCCCCATTGGCGTCCGCCAGCGGGAAAGCGTAGACGTTGGAGTCTTGGCTACCCACGATGACCGAGTTGTTGACGATGATCGGACCGGCCGGTGCCAGTTTACCCTCGAGCTGATGGGACCCCTGCTCTTCGCCGCTTTCTGCGCTGAGGCCATGGATTTCGCCGTCGGTGTTGCCGAAGTACACCACACCGTCTTTGGCTACCGGTGCGCCTTTGACGGTGCCAGAGTCGAACTGCCACAGCCTTTCGCCAGTCATCAGGTCGTAGGAGTAGAAAGTTTTAGTGGTGGGGCTGCCCACAAAAACGTTGCTGTTATAGATCATTGGTGCCCCGGACTTGTTGTTCGGTTTGGGTTTCCCCTTGCCCAGGGTGTCTTTCCACAGGACGCTGCCGTCAGAAGTGTTGACGCCGTAGATCGTGTGCGTGAACTCGCCTTCCTCCCGGTTCTGGTCTTCCGGCACGGCTTCAATGGCCGTGGTGACCAGCACGCTGTCGTGCACCGCCGGTGGAACATCGTCCATGCCGTAGAGCGTCTCTGGAAAGTCGGATTGCCAGAGGATCTTGTTGGATCCGGTGTCATAGGCGGTGATGCTGAAGCCGGGCGGCGGATGCCCTGCGCCGAAGTACAAGATTCCGTCTTTGAGAGCGGGGGAGGACATGCTCACCGCGGAACCGATGTCGGTCCGGCTCTGCTCCTTACCGGTTTCAGGGTCGATTTGGTACAGGTTGTGGTCACCGGTGACCACATAAACGGACCCGTTGGCGAATGCGGGTGTCGGCATCACCTCGCCGTCGGTCTTGAAGTCCCAGATGATGCGGCCGGTTTCTGCCTCTAGTGCCAGAACACCGCTCTCTCCCGTGCCGCGGAACTTCTTGTTCTCCTGGGGGAAACGGTTGCCGTACCCAACAAAGACCGTCCCGTCCCGGTAGATCATCTCCGAATGTACCCAGTTGGGCGCCTGGTTGTGCCAGATTTCCTCGCCCGTCGTCAGATCGAACGCAAAAAGGTCACCCGAATCGTGATTTCCCACGAAGAGCCGGTTTCCAACCACAACAGGTGTAGCACGCACCTGATCGTTCGTTGCGTACGTGACCTCGCCAAGATCTTTCAATGCGGTATTGACGACGACGGCGTTCTTATCTGCGCTCAACCGGTACTGTGTCCATTCCTGCGACGACGACGACGGCGACGGCAGCGGCGCGCTAATGATGGTGGCCGGTGCGAAAACCATCAGCAGGGCCAGAATCACAGACGCGGTTCGTTTGATCATGAGACTATTTTTTGGACTTCTTATGCTTGCGGTTAAAGATCAAAGCGAGGGCGATGGCCGCCATCCAGGAGTCCTTCGCTACGGCAATCCCGTCCTGAGAAGGGCGGATGCCGTCTTCCTCGGTCAGTTCTGGTGTCTTGAAGTACATGGTCAGCAGTCCACCGGAGAACGCTGCGAGCGCGAGCCCCGCGAGCCTGCTGGGCACAAATGGTGCCAGCAGCATGGCACCGACCGTTATTTCCGCCGCACTGAGCGCCTTGCCAAATTTCTCCGGTTCCAGCTTGCCTGCCTGGGGGAATGCGTTGCTGGCCATGCCTTGTAGATATCCGGCGGTGTCCTTGTCGAGGTTCAGCTTCGAGACCCCCGAGTTGAGGATGAATGCGCCGGTGGCCAGTCGGAGTGGGAGGTGGGATAGCTTCATGGTGTTCCCTTCGGTTTTAGGAGAATTCCCTTCGAGCGTACGTTCCTGGTGCAGGTTGGTCCAGCGCCTGTGAAAAGGTTCCGTTCGATAGTTTCCCGACTTGCCGGTTGTTGTACACCAAGAATTTACCGTGCTCTGGTTGTATGTGACGTACAGAGTGCCAGAAGACCAGCTATCGAGAAGGTCACCATGGAATACCGGACGGCCGAGCATCCACGGTCGCAGCATTTTCTTCTTCACATGTCCGATACTCATTTGCTCGCAGGAGCTGCGCCGTTGTACGGCGCAGTGGACAGCGAGGCAAGGCTGCGGCGCATCTTTGAGGAGCTAGAGGCTTCCGGGGTCCATCCGGAAGCCATTTTGTTCACCGGCGACCTTGCGGACAAGGGCGAGCCGGAAGCCTACGCAAAACTTCGTTCTATCGTTGAGCCTGCGGCCCTGAAGCTCGGGGCGCAGGTCATCTGGGCCATGGGGAATCACGACGACCGCAGTGCCTTCCGTGTTGGGCTGCTGGATGAGAGGGCCAGCACAGGTCCTATTGACAGGACGTATTGGGTGGGGGGCCTTCGCGTTATCACCCTTGATTCCACGGTTCCAGGCCATCATCACGGTCATCTCTCCGGTGCGCAGCTGTCGTGGCTGGCCACCGAGCTGGCCATGCCGGCTCCCATGGGCACCATTCTGGCGCTGCACCATCCTCCGGTGCCGAGTGTTCAGGATCTGGCTGTCCTCGTGGAGCTGCGAGATCAGGCCAGCTTGGCCGACGTCGTGCGGGGAACCGATGTTCGTGGCATTTTGGCTGGCCATCTCCACTATTCGACGTCGGCCACATTTGCCGGTATTCCGGTGTCAGTTGCCTCAGCCACCTGCTACACGCAGGATCTCACGTACGACGCCGGCGGCACCCGAGGTCAGGACGGCGCCCAGTCTTACAATCTGGTGCATGTTTACCCAGAAACCATTGTCCATTCTGTGGTGTCAGTTGGTTCTTATGGAACAGTGGGCACTGCCGTGAGCCGCGAGGAGACTCAGCGGCGCCTGGAGGCGCACGGTGTGCGAATTCCAGGTGCATCCGTGCTGATACCGGTTTAGACTATTTTTCCCAGGGAGCTTTGAGCGGGAAATACTTCTCCAGGAAATCCGTCACGAGATGAGCCCGTTCCTCCGCGGCAACCTCCGGAAAGCTGCCGTCATTGAGGCAGAAGCAGTCGCGGTGCCGCTTTGCCAAAAGCTTCCGCAGACTCTTGAGCCCCGAGTAAGTGGTGGTGTCCACATAGCCCACCTTCGCTGATTCCTGGGTGACTGCCCTGCCTGTGAGCAGTGCGTAGTAGTGGTACAGCGAATTGGTGACCGAGATGTTGTCTTTGGCACGGAAGCGCGAGGCCGCCGTGGAAGCAAACTCGGCTGCGAACTCTTCTTCCATCTCCAGCAGCACGCTCTTGCGCAGAGGAGCGGCGCAGTGCTCCAGATGGCGCGTGGTGATCCGGCCGAACCTCTCGTGCAGTAGACGGCGATTAACGCGGGCCGCGTTTTCAAAGCCGCTCCGTTCGGCGTCATTGTCGCCAAGCCCAATGCGCGTCTCTGCCTGAATGAACTTGGTGATTCCGCCGGGGGAGAAAAACAATCCGGGGCTGACGGGCCGGCCAAAGAACATGTCGTCGTTGGAGTAGAGGAAATGCTCGGATAATCCGGGAATATGCTGCAGCTGACTCTCGACGGCCTGCGAGTTATGCGTGGGCAGCACCGATGAATCTCGGAAGTGCTCTTCGGAGGGCACCAGAGTCACTGCTGGATGGTCGGCGAGCCAGTCCGGCCGAGCGGAATCGGTGGCAATGAAAATGCGCCGGATCCACGGAGCGAACATGTACACCGAACGTAGCGCGTATTTGAGTTCGTTGATCTGGCGGAAACGCGCCTCGTTGTCGTCTCCCTCGCCCACGATGACGCCCTGCATGCGTGCTGCCCGTGCTGCCTGATACTCCGGGGAGCTTCCATCAACCCACGAGAACACCATGTCGATGTCGAAGTCGATGTCTGTTGCATGGTCCGCGAACATGTTGTCGATCGTTGGCCACGTGAGGCCGTGGCGCTCTACGGTTCCCCGGACCATTTCCGAGGCATCAATCGAGCGGCGCGTCAGCGAATTTTCCATGGGCAGGATCATCAGCTCACCGGCCCGCTCCCAGAACTCCACCTGTACCCCCGCAGATGGGCCGTAGACCAGTTCACCAAAGGGCTCAATCCGTGGCCGAAATAATCTGAAGATGCGTGCCATGCCACTTCGTGAGAAGATTCCGTCGGCCACCAAGCGGGTGGAACGGCCCTTGGTGTCCACGGTCCGGACGTAGAACGGCTCGTTGGCGCAGGCCGTGACGAGCGCGTCGCGGAACGCATCTGATTCCTGAAGGTCAACCGCGATGACGGGACGCGCATCGTTGCCGCGGACCAGAAGGTAGCCGATTCCGGCGTTGTCGAGGACGGTGCGGATGAACAGCAGATCCTCCACCATGGCATCGTTCGGTGTCAGGTCACGATTGATGAGGGCAAAACGGCCTTTGACCAGCATCAGGTCACTGCGACTGCGGAACCGTTGTTCCGCTGCGCTGGACACTGTCTCGAAAGCCTCTTGCTCTGGCCCTGGTTCCGGGGCTCCAAAGTAGGCGTCCTGCTGCGCGACTGAGTTCGTGATGGATGCCTCCAAAATATGTGGGTGTACGTCCTTCCAATGGTAAAGGCACGCGCAAAATCCTGGGCTGCGCCAACACACAGACGCGTGGCCCAAGTGCAGGTGCGTGGTGCGGAAACCACGTACCTGCACCTAGGCCACGCGTTTGCGTAGGCTAAGCGCCGCCGGCCTAGGTCAGCGGCGGTCTCTGCCGTCGTCGTCCACGCCCTCTGCTTCGATCCTTTCCTTGCGAACTTCCTCGTTGACGTGCGCTTCATCGGTCACGGTTTCCTTGTCCAAGCGCACTCGCTCCGCGGGGACAGTCTCCTTTTCCACCACGGGGCGTTCCTCGTTCAGGACAACCTCATGTTCCTCTTCGCTGAGCTCTGCCCCGGATGAGGCGTTCCCACGGTTGGCGTCAGTGATCGGTTCACGCTCCACCCGGACCTCTTCGTGGCTGACCGGTACGGTCGTCTCCACGTCTTCCGTCACCACGTACTTGCGCAGTCGCGCCCGGCCGGTCTCGTGTTTCTCTGTGCCAACATGCAGTTCCTCTTCGGACCGTGTCATTGCCTCGTCGGTGTTGGGCCCAGATGTGTCATGTCCGTCATCGCGGTTCCGGTCGTCGGCGTCGGTGCCGAAATCGTCGTCGCTCAGGTGCGTCCCCGTGCGTTCGCCGCGCATATCGTCCGTTCCGGTTGTGACGCCGGAGTACGTTCCGGCGGCTGCCGAGCGGGTGTCGTTGCCGGTATCACTGTCGGTGTCAGTACCAGTGTCGGTGCCAGTACCAACACCATAGTGCTTGTAGAGTCGGTCTTCCTCTTCGGGGGAGAGCTGTGAATCAGCTTCCATCCTTGGAGCGTCCTTCACCTGGTCCTTGTCATACGGGACACGAACGTCATTTCCGTCCACTGTGGCCTCTGACAGCGGAACAAAGGATTCTGAGGAGCCGAAAAGTCCAGTCTTGGCGGTAACCCAGCTGGGGTTTCCGGAATCGTCGTCGACGTAAAACTGGCCGATGGAACCGATCTTGTGACCGTCGGTCCCGACCAGATGTCCACCATTGTTGAGAATTTCTTCAATGTTCTGTTGGGTAATCATTGTCTACTCCTGACTCAGTGTGACGGCGTGGCTGATGGTGGGACCAGCATAGACACGATCAACCAGCAAATAACAGCATACTTAGCAAACTACGTCGATGGTGTTCTCTTGTTACTGACCACGTTCATCCACAACTGACAGTCGCCTGCGAGCTAGGGTAAACAGGTGACAACAGGACTGCTCATCGCCATCATCGTGGCCATCTTCCTGGGATCCACCACTCAGCGCATCGCCGGAATTGGCTTCGCCATGCTGATCGTGCCCTTCCTCGTCCTGATGCTTGGACCCCACGAAGGCGTGCTGCTGGTGAACATCTGCGGCGTTGTCTCCTCCGCCATCATCACTGTGCGCGTCTGGAAAGACATCGACTGGAGCATGTTCCGGTGGTTGACGCTACCCTCAGCGCTCGGATCGATACCGGGATCATTCGCGGCCGTCTACCTGCCCGCCGCTCCGCTGGCCGTGACCGTCGGCGCTGTGGTCCTCGCCGCCCTGACTATCTCGCTGCTGTTGCAACGCTCCACCATCGTCCTGACCGGTAACCTCCCCAAGGCGACGGCGGGCGTGGCCGCGGGACTGACCAACTCCATGGCAGGCGTCGGCGGTCCGGCCGTCAGCGTCTACGCGCTCCTGGCCCGCTGGCCTCAACGCCCCTTCGCGGCCACCCTGCAGCCGTTCTTCGTTGTCATAGGACTAGTCACTCTCGTCACAAAAATTACGCTGGCACCCGGTCAAGTGCCGCCCATCCCGCCATGGGCATGGATTGGAATTGCGCTTGCCATTAGCGCCGGCATCTTTGTCGGCGAAAGGCTTGCCCGCCACATCCGTGATAACCACGCACGCTTCGCCGTCATCGTCATAGCCTTCATCGGCGCGGCAACCGCATTCGTCAAGGGCATCACCGACCTCCTGGCTTGAACTTGCCCAAAGGGGCGCGTGCGTCCTCACCGCGTGGCTGGCCAAAGCGCCCGCGCGGGGGTGCGACGATAGAGCAGATGAGACTTTCAACGCGCCCAATGCCCGCCATGCCGCTCTGGCTGCAAGGCGTCTTTGAATTCGGGCAAGCCGCGCTACTGTCCGCGCTCGCCGTTGTCCTTCCTCTCGCCGGCGTCTGGTTTGCCAACGGTTTCACCGACCGCGGTTTCCTCTCCGTGGCACGCCTCGCCGGTCAGGCCTGGTTGCTGATTCATGGCGTACCCCTGACACTGAAATTTCCCGAGGATGTGTCCTCTGACGGGCAGAGCACCGGTGTCCTTTCACTGATCCCACTTGGTCTGAGCCTGATTCCCTTCGCGTTGGCCTGGCGTTCGGGGCGGCGGCTCGCACGCGCGTCCTATACGGACCAGTTGTGGCAGGGTCTGCTGGGAGCGCTTGGAATCTACGCTGCGCTCGGCCTGATGACGGCGTACCTGTGCAGCACCTCCGAAGCCTCGGCATCCCTGCTGGCTGGCGCGCTGATCCCGCTGATCCCTGCCGGTGCTGGGCTTGTTGTCGGTGCCTACCGCGAAGCGGGGTCCTGGCCGCGGCTGATTGGCATGGACCTCACCGTTTGGATCGCAAAAACCAGTCAGCACTCACGATGGGCCGGCTCCTATGTATGGTCAGCCATCCGTGCGGGCCTGTTGGGCATCACCGCAGCCACCGGACTGGCCGCGGTGCTGCTGGCAACTACTATCGCCCTTCACTGGGCGGACATCGTTACCCTCTACGAACGGTTGGAGCCGGGCATAGTGGGCGGTAGCGTCCTGACCATCGCGCAACTGGGGTTCCTACCAAACTTGGTGGGCTGGTCATTTGCCTGGTCCACCGGTGCGGGTTTCGCGCTCGGGACGGGCAGTTCCATCACTCCGCTGGCGACGAGTGCGGGACCACTTCCGGCCGTGCCCATTCTTGGCGCTCTCCCAACAGGGACCCTCGACTACGGTTTTGCCGTGCTCATCCTGCCCGTGCTCGCCGGCGTCATAGCAGGCTGGTGGTTCTTGCGCGAAGGTGAAAACCACTTTGATGAGTGGCTGGCCATCAAAATTGACGTCCGCTGGCTGACGTCAACCGTTTCCACACTCGTACTGGCAGTGTTCATTGGTGTAGTCAGTGGTCTCTGTGGCGCGGTCATAGCGTGGCTTGCCCAGGGATCCGCCGGGATCGGGCGGTTCGTGGATCTTGGCCCGGCCCCACTGGAAGTAGCGCTCTGGCTGGCTCCGGAAATAGCGATCGGCGTCGTCATTGGCTACGCACTCGGCCCGTGGCTGGAGCGCGAACGCTCCGCTTGAGGCCAGGCCCTACGGAGTGGGGAGCAAACCGTTCAGGGAGAGATAGTTTTCCTGACATTCCGCTTTAGTCTCGATCGTCAGAGCCAGTTCCATGCACTGCTCATAATCAGCGGTGAACGGCCAGAGCGCGACCATGGCCCCAGTGCCCAGCGTTGAGAGCAAAGTGATGACCAGGCCCAGTACGGTGGTTACCTTCAAAATCCGCGAACGCTTGAATCTGAACAGGTGAACGAGGGTGAAAATACCCATGACGACGGCGGCAATACCGGTGGCCAGCCCCAGTACCTTCCACGGGAGCGGCAGAGTGCCCGTGATGAGCATGAGCACAAAGAAGACCATGAACCACCGCAGTAGGGTCCTTCCCCTGAGAGCCTGCTCCTGGTCGGGGGAGGGCGATGTCTTCTGATCCATTGTTTCAGCCTAGAGGGTGCCGACGCCTAAAGTTGACGCATGCGAATAGTAGTCCTGGTCTCAGGCGCCGGATCCAACCTGCAAGCCGTTATCGATTCCGTGAGTAGCGGTGCGCTTCAGGTGGAGATTGCGGCGGTGGGCGCGGACCGCCCAGGAACCGGTGGCGTTCAGCGCTCTGCCGACGCCGGCATCGATACGTTTGTGGTGAACTTTGCTGACTATCCCAACCGAGCGGACTGGAACACTGCGCTAACGCAGGCGGTTGCCTTCTACCAGCCTGATTACGTGGTGTCCTCGGGCTTCATGCGCATAGTCGGTGAAGAGTTTCTGGATAGTTTCCCCAACAGGTACCTCAATACACATCCTGCTCTTTTGCCTTCTTTTCCGGGTGCACATGGGGTGAGGGATGCGCTGGCCTACGGGGTCAAGGTCACCGGCTGCACCGTCATGATCGCCGACGCCGGGGTTGACACCGGTCCCATCCTCGCTCAGCAAGCAGTGGAGGTCCTCGACGATGACACCGAAGACTCCTTGCACGAACGGATCAAGGTTCTGGAGCGTCGCTTACTGATCGAGACTCTCGCGAGCCTCGCCGAAAGGGCAGACCATGCCACTCGTTGATAACGCTGTTTACGTAGACGGACGACGGGCACTGGAGCCGGACAGCCTAGATGAAACGTTCGAGCTGATGCGGGACGTCAAGGGCATGGCGTGGATTGGACTGTACCGTCCGGACGACGACGAAATTCATGCGATCGCCAATAAATTTGGTCTTCACCACCTCAGTGTGGAGGACACATCCAAGGGACATCAGCGGGCCAAGCTCGAGAGCTACGAAGACACGTTGTTCGTCGTGCTGCGCCCTGCCCGCTACCTGGACCGTGAGGAAAGAGTGGAGTTCGGGGAAGTTCATGTTTTCGTGGGGCCGGATTTTGTGCTGACCATCAGGCATGCGGAGGCTCCTGATCTGGGCAAGGTACGCCACCGTCTCGAGGGCATGCCGGAGCTGTTGGCCATGGGACCGGACGCGGTCCTCTATGCGATTCTGGACGAGGTGGTGGACGGTTATGAACCGGTGGCCAACGGGCTGGAGAATGACATCGACGAAATTGAGAACGATCTCTTCGGCGGAAATCCGGGTGTGGCACGTCGTATCTATAAACTCCACCGTGAGGTACTCCAGTTCCAGCGCGCAACACAGCCGCTGCAGAATATGATCGAGACCCTTCAACGTGGCGGAAGCCAGTACACCATAGACAACGAGCTGGGGCGCAGACTCCGAGACGTTCATGACCATGTGATCCGAGTCGTGGACCGGGCCAACACTTTCCGCGCCCTGCTTCAGAACGCACTGACAGTACATTCCACCCTTGTAGCGCAGCGGCAGAACGCAGAAATGCAGCGGATGACGGAGACATCGCTGAAGCAGAACGATGAAGTGAAGCGAATCTCCTCCTGGGCAGCCATCTTGTTCGCACCAACGCTGATCGCTTCGATCTACGGCATGAACTTCGACGTCATGCCGGAGCTGCACTGGGCCTTCGGGTATCCGTTCTCCATCGGACTCATGCTCATGCTCGGAGTGGGGCTCTATTGGACGTTCAGACGAAACAACTGGCTCTGAGAGTGAAGTACGCCACAAGAAGCAGGATTCCGGGTCTCGTCGCTCCGGGCCGCGGATAAGGTGTGCAAAGACGGTTGATTCACCGTTCACGCGCGCAGACTCCCAGGGACCAAAAAAATGACTCACACTTTTGCCAAATTTGCGGCTGTGACCGCTCTTGCCGCCATGGTTTTGACCGGTTGCGGTAATGACGCAGCACCGGGCACCGTGGCTGCTGAAGAGGGCCCGCAGCCGGCCAGTTCAACCGCCCCTGCGATCAACGTTGAGCGCCCCGAAACCAATGAACTAGCCGGTCAGCCAACCCTGGACGGGGCAAAAGCCTTCCTGTACTACTACTTTGAGCTCGAGTCCTATGCACAGCTCACTGGTGACACCACTGCGATGCTGGAGTCCATGGATAAGGCGCCGCAGCCTGCCGCTCAGGCCAAGCACATCAACGCCGTTTACGACGACGGCGGTTGGATTCTTGGCGGAACGGAGAACATCCAGAACGTCTTTGTCATTGATCCTGACGCGTCGAAGATTGGCGAAGGGGTGGAGGTCACGGTCCTTTTGCCTTCGATTCCCACCGCTTACTCGGAGTTCACTAAAGATGGCAGCGTATCGGATACCCGTGAGTGGAGCAGCAAAGGCACCATCCACACAGCCAAACTGATTTTCCGTGGTGGCGAGTGGAGGCTGACGTCCTTGGAAGAGACCCCGGGAGTCGAGCTTCCCGAACAGTAGTCACCGGCCGTTAAGCTAGAAGTACACACCCGTCTGAAAATCTCTGGAGTAGCTGCGTGAGTCTTCTGAAGCTTGATCGTGTCCCCATCCGCCGTGCACTGATTTCTGTTTACAACAAGACCGGGCTTGAGGAACTGGCCGCGGGGTTGCACCAGGCGGGAGTCAGTATTGTCTCAACCGGTTCCACCGCTCAGCGGATCGCTGCCGCCGGGGTACCTGTCACCGAGGTCTCAGAGGTGACCGGTTTCCAGGAGTGCCTGGACGGGAGGGTGAAAACTCTTCACCCCCGTGTCCACGCCGGAATCCTGGCAGACCGACGTCGGCAGGAACACATAGATCAGCTGCGTGAGCTGGACGTCGAGGCGTTCGATCTCGTGGTGGTGAACCTGTACCCGTTCGTGGAGACCGTGAAGTCCGGCGCCGCGGAGAACGACGTCGTGGAGCAAATTGATATCGGCGGACCAGCGATGGTCCGGTCTGCCGCCAAAAATCATCCTTCGGTGGCCGTCGTGGTGGATCCGGCACGCTACACGGACGTTGTGAACGCAGCTTCTCAAGGCGGCTTTGATCTCACCGCCCGACGCCGGCTGGCAGCCCTCGCCTTTGCGCACACAGCTGCCTATGACAATTCAGTGGCGGCGTGGACTGCAGCGCAGTTCGGCGACGATCAGGGCGATTCGTTGGCGGTCCCCGCGTTCCCGGCTTACGCCGGATTGTCGCTGGAACGCTCAGAGGTTCTGCGCTACGGAGAAAATCCGCACCAAGCTGCTGCCCTCTATGTTGAGCAGGGAGCAGCGCCGGGTATTGCCCAAGCCGATCAGCTGCACGGTAAAGCAATGAGTTACAACAACTTTGTGGATGCGGACGCAGCGTTGCGAGCCGCCTTCGATTTCGCTGAACCAGCGGTCGCCATCGTCAAGCACGCCAATCCGTGCGGGGTCGCCGTTGCTTCTGCGGACGCCAAGGACCTCATGGCCAACGCCCATGCCAAGGCCCACGCCTGCGATCCCGTATCCGCCTATGGCGGCGTGATCGCTGCCAACCGCGAGGTCACCGAGGGCATGGCACGGGCCATCAAGGACATTTTCACCGAGGTCGTCATCGCGCCCGGATTCGAGCCGGCTGCCCTGGAGATCTTGAAGACCAAGAAGAACATCCGATTGCTCACCCTCCCCGACGGCTATCGCCGAGAGCCTGTGGAAATGCGCCAGGTATCTGGCGGAGTGCTCCTCCAGATGGCGGATACCGTCGAGTCCGATGGCGATTCCGTCGAGAACTGGACGCTTGCTGCCGGTGAGGCGGCAGACGAAGCAACTCTGGCGGACCTCGCTTTCGCGTGGAAGGCCTGTCGTGCTGCAAAATCGAACGCGATTCTGCTGGCCCACCATGGCGGCGCCGTCGGGGTAGGTATGGGGCAGGTCAATCGGCTGGACTCCTGCCGGCTCGCAGTGGAGCGCGCCAATACTCTGGGCGGCGAAGGTCAGGAGCGTGCGCGCGGTTCCGTAGCGGCGTCGGACGCGTTCTTCCCCTTCGCGGACGGCCTGCAGATCCTCATCGACGCCGGTGTCCGCGCCGTGGTCCAGCCCGGCGGTTCGGTGCGAGATGAGGAAGTGATTGCGGCTGCGAAAGCCACCGGAATCACCATGTACTTCACCGGATCGCGGCACTTCTTTCACTGAAATTTTGATCCAACTGGGGTGCGGAGCGGACACTAGCGCATTTAGAGGCATATTAGGCCTTGTGGCATAGTTGGGTCAGGACACAACCCGGAAATAACAGGGGCTCACAAGGCCCTGACGATGCAAGGAGAACGTGTGGCTGACACACAGAAGATTAAGGTCCAGGGTTCGGTTGTAGAGCTCGACGGCGACGAGATGACGCGCATCATCTGGCAGTTCATCAAGGAACGCCTCATCCACCCTTATCTGGATGTTGATCTGTTGTACTTCGATCTGTCGATCCAGAACCGCGATGCCACCGATGATCAGGTGACCATTGATGCTGCGAACGCCATCAAGGAGCACAGTGTCGGCGTCAAGTGCGCCACCATCACCCCTGATGAGGCGCGCGTTGAAGAGTTCGGCCTGAAGAAGATGTGGGTTTCGCCCAACGGCACCATCCGCAACATCCTCGGCGGCGTGGTCTTCCGCGAACCGATCATCATCTCCAACATTCCGCGGCTGGTCCCGGGCTGGAACAAGCCGATCATCATTGGGCGCCACGCGCACGGTGATCAGTACAAGGCCACGAACTTCAAGGTTCCCGGCGCCGGTACTCTGACCCTGACCTACACGCCCAAGGACGGCGGCCAGGAGATCAAGCATGAAGTCGTCACCTACGGTGAAGACGGTGGCGTTGCGATGGGCATGTACAACTTCAACGATTCAATTCGTGATTTTGCCCGTGCATCCTTCGCCTACGGCCTGCAGCGGAACTACCCGGTATACCTGTCCACCAAGAACACCATTCTCAAGGCTTATGACGGCCAGTTCAAGGACCTCTTCCAGGAAGTCTTTGACGCCGAATTTAAGGACCAGTTCGACGCCGCCGGCCTCACGTATGAGCACCGTCTGATCGATGACATGGTGGCTTCGGCAATGAAGTGGGAGGGCGGTTACGTCTGGGCGTGCAAGAACTACGACGGCGACGTCCAGTCGGACACTGTGGCGCAGGGCTTCGGTTCGCTGGGCCTCATGACGTCCGTGCTCATGACGCCTGACGGCAAGACCGTTGAAGCGGAGGCTGCCCACGGTACGGTGACTCGTCACTACCGGCAGCACCAGCAGGGTAAGCCCACCTCCACCAACCCGATTGCGTCGATCTTCGCGTGGACTCGTGGTCTGATGCACCGTGGCAAGCTGGACAACACCCCGGAGGTCACCGAGTTCGCTCAGACTCTGGAAGACGTCGTCATCAAGACTGTTGAATCGGGCAAGATGACGAAGGACCTGGCTTTGCTGGTTGGCGCGGACGCACAGTACCTGACCACCGAGGAGTTCCTCGCGGCGCTTGACGAAAACCTTTCGGCGCGCTTGGCCAAGTAGGGCGCAACGTTCCACCTCATGGGCCATTCTCCGGGCAGGCCGCCGCGGAGAATGGCCCATGAGTGCTTTAAGGGGTGGTCTCTGCGGCGTCGTCGTTCGCGTAGTGGACACCAAGTTGCTTCCGAACGTCGTCGAAGATTTCCATGGTGGCGAGCGAGTGCGCTAACGGCATGGTTGCGCTTTGCGTCCGCCCGTCCTGGACGCAGCGGGTAACCTCGCGTAGCTCGTACGTGTACCCGTTGCCCACCGGGGCAAAGCGTTCCACGCGCGGCTGAGCGTCACCCGCCGCCATGATGTTCAGTTCCAGCGGATGATGGAGCGGGGCGCCGGTTCGCAGCCACCCGAGACTTCCACACACTGTGGCGGTGCGGGGCGAGGAGGCCACCAACGACGTCGTGAGCTGTGCGTGGGAGCCGGAGGCGTAGCGAAGTGTGAGTGCGTTCTGGACGTCTACGCCGTCGTCGTTGAGATGGCCTGAGGCACGAACCTCGTCTGGAAAACCGAGGGTACCCAACGCCCAGGTCAGCGGGTAGACAGCAAGGTCCAGCAACGCACCGCCACCGGCGGCTGGGGCCCAGATACGACTTGCCGGATCCAGCGGTGCCTTAAAGCCAAGATCCGCCTGAACCCACTGGATGTCGCCAAGCTCACCTGAGCGGATGATCTGCCATGCCCGGTTGAGTGAGGGGAGGAAACGGCTCCAGACTGCCTCCATGAGGAAGACCCCCTGTATGGCTGCGAGCTCAGTGAGTGCCCGTGCCTCCCAGGCGTTGATGGTCAGAGATTTCTCGCAGAGGACATGCTTTCCCGCTTCAAGTGCCGCCTGGACTATCTCATAGTGCTGCCCGTGGGGCGCAGCAACATAGACAATGTCCACGTCCGGGTCCTGACACAGCAGACGGTACCCGGAGATGGGACCGGTATCTGAGTAGGCGCGGGCAAAGCCAAAGCGTGCCGCGAACGCCTGGGCCTTATCGGCTGTGCGGGAACTGACCGCGTGGAGTACGGCATCTTCGAGGAGGGCAATGTCTGCGCTGACGGTTGCGGCAATCTTCCCGGTTGCCACGACTCCCCACCGGAGGGATTGCCCAGTGGGCGACGTCGGATTTTCCTGTTCGTTCAGCGCTGGGGCATGGATGGGCAGGCGAGAATCATGGTCCATGAAGCGTATTTACTCACACGTTCTACAGCGTGTCAACGAATCGTGTCCATTTTGGGACAACTTTGCGCAAACTCTCATTCATTTCACAGATTTGTGGCAGAAAGCTGCCAAGGGTCTCTACCTTTGGAACAGCCCGCAGAAATCAAACGATCGTTTGGCTGACAACGGGCCGCCTCAATAACACCTCCGGATAGCGCAATGGAGCGCCCACCGGACGTAGCAAAGGATGAACATGATCAGGAAGAAACTACTGGGCGGCGCAGCAATCGTAGCGCTGGCCCTCATGGGAACTGCCGGAGCGTCAACCGCTGCACCGAGCCCAGACCAGGCAAGCCCGAACATTGTCGGTGGCGACACGATCCCCATCAGCAGTGCTCCGTACGCGGTGCAGATCCACGTGAACTCCACGGGAAATGCGTTCAACTGCTCCGGTTCCCTCATCTCCTCCCAATGGGTATTGACTGCACGCCACTGTGAAGGAACCAAGTCAGTCCGTCTGGGCTCCAGCTCACTGAATCAGGGAACACTGCGCACCGTGGCTGCTGACTATGCATGGTCCGGCGGGGACGTGCGGCTGCTGAAGCTCAGCACCCCGTACTACGGAACAACAGTGACGCTGAACAAGGATCGCGTGTCAGTCAACCAGGCCGCGGACGCGTACGGTTGGGGCCGCACGTGCGGAGCCTGTTCGGCGTCGTCCCTCCTCAAGCACGCCAGCGTGAAGATCACCGGAGGGTCCTACGACGCCTACAACGGTCCCGCCGTCGAAACCTACGGTGTCGACGGACAGGTCTACAAGGGCGACTCCGGCGGACCTCTCATGGTCGGCGGCCAGCAGTCAGGTGTTCTGTCCACTGGTGGCGGAAACCCGGACAGTATCTACCGTTACGCCAATTACGCCTACGTTTACCACGCCATGCCGTGGATCACGTCAGTCAGCGGAGTTACCGGACAATAAGTAGTAGGAGAATAAACGATGAAAAAGAACTTGAAATTTGCAGGCATCGCAGCAGTTGCAGCCATGGCGCTAGCCGGCCCGGCAGCAGCAAACGCTGCTCCCAGCCCCGACACAGCATCGCCGAACATTGTTGGCGGCAATGAAGTCAGCATCAACGCTGCTCCCTTTGCCGCCCAGGTGTACTCCAATGGCAACTTCACCTGCTCCGCATCGCAGATCTCCTCGCAGTGGGTTCTCACCGCGAAGCACTGCGTAGGGGGCAACATGTCCGTGAACCTTGGCTCGGGCCGGCTCGGCAGCGGTACGAACGTGGCAGTTTCCACCTACTACTCCTACAATGGCGGTGACTTGGCACTGCTGAAGCTGCGGAGCCCGTACTACGGCAACTACGCCAGTCTGGAAGCTGACAAGCTTCAGTACACCACCGGTGGCAGCATCTTCGGGTGGGGCCGCACAACACCGGACGGACCAGCATCGTCCCAGCTGAAGACCGCCAATGTCTACATTGACGGTCTCGCAACGGATGCCTACAACGGCCCGGCCTACCGTAATTACGGCGTGAACGGTCAAGCCTGGAAGGGCGACTCAGGGGGCCCTCTGGTGATCAACGGGAAGGTTATCGGAGTTGCGTCCACCAGTGCGAGTGGCGGAAGTGACACGAGTGCTTACTCCTGGTACTCGTCCGTTCCCCACGGCATCAACTGGATCACCTCGGTGTCGGGAGTCAGTGGATCCTGATTTCGCACCAGTGACCAATGGTCGCTCGTGGTTGCCCCAAACAGGGGATATCCAGCCACGAGCGGCCATTGGTCATTTAAATGCTCAGCCCTTGACGGAGCCGCTCATGAGCCCGCCGACAAAGTACTTGCCGAGCAGGATGTACACGATCAGCGTGGGAATGGACGCAATCAATGCGCCCGCCATGGACGCCCCATAGTCCGTCAGCTGGCCACCGGCCAGGAAGCTCAGGGCGATCGTCACGGGGCCGTTACTTCCGGAGGAGAAGAACGCTGCAAAGAGATAGTCATTCCACACTGCTGTGAACTGCCAGATAATCACGACCACGAACCCAGGAGCGGACAGCGGAATAATGACCGAGGCGTAGGTGCGCAGGAGTCCGGCGCCGTCCATCCTCGAGGCCTCAATGAGCTCGGTTGGGATGGACTCATAATAGTTGCGGAAGATCAGCGTGCAGATGGGGATGCCGTAGACAATATGCAGCAGGAGCAGCGATGGTATGCCGCCGGGAACACCGAGGTTCTGCAGCAACTGAGTTAGCGGAATCATGACGGCCTGGTAGGGGATGAACATGCCAAACAGGATCATGGTGAAGACCAGATTGGCGTAGGGGAAGCGCCAGCGGGAGAGGACAAAACCATTCATGGAGCCCATCACGGCTGAAATGATCGACGCCGGTATGACCAGTGCAAACGTCCTACCCAGTGAGGGAGAAAGGGTTTCCCAGGCCTTGACCCAGCCGTCGGTGACCCACTCCGTGGGGAGGTACCACGCCGTGGACGGATCGGCGTCGGATGCTCCTTTGAAACTGGTCACCACCAGAACGTAAGCGGGAATGAGCACAAAAATCACGCCGACCAGCAGTAGCGCATACTTCAGCGTACGGTTCAGCTTTGGCCTGGCAGATCGCTTGCCGCGACGGAGATCTCCAGCGTCGACGTCGGCCGTGGCCGGAACGGTTGCTGTAGTCATCAGCGCTTCTCCTGACGTGAGGTGTAGACGAGGTAGGGGATGACCACGAGGGCTACGAGTACAAGCATGATCATGCCGATAGCGGCGGAGTCCGCATAGTCGCCGCCGATGTATTTGACCCACATCTCAGTGGCGGGCACCTGAATCGCGTAGGTGTTCGCGTCCGGGACAATGGCGCGGATAAGGTCAAAGAGTTTCAGCGACATGTGACCGATGATAATGACGGCCGAGAGCATTACGGGGCTGAGCTGCGGAAAGATGACATGCCGGTAGAGCTTCCATTCACTGCACCCATCGATGCGGGCAGCTTCACGCAACTCGTCGGGAATTCCACGGAACCCTGCGAGGAACAGCGCCATGACGTATCCGGAAAGCTGCCATATGGCGGGAACCGCAATGGCCGCGATGCCCCAGTTGGGGTCCGACCACCACGAGTTCTGTAAGAACCCCAGCCCGACGTCATCGAGCAGACGATTGAGCCCGGACGCTCTTTCTCCACCAGGCTGGTCGGTCTGCAGGCTGGACAGGAGCCAGCGCCAGACAACACCCGAAGCGATGAACGAAACGGCCATGGGTGCCAGATATACGGAGCGGAAGAAGCCTTCGCCGAAGGCGGGACGTTCCAGTATCCAGGCCCAGAGGAAACCGAAGATCAGCGTGCCCGCGAGGAAGACAACGGTCAGCAGACCCAGGTTTCGCAGCGAATGCTGGAAATCATCGTCTTGGAGCAGCCTGATGTAATTGTCAAAGCCCACGGATTTGGTGGCAGGCGCTGCCGTATGTTTGTTCGTCATCGAGATCTGCAGGTTCTGTCCAATCAGAACATAGACGAACACCGCCACGAGAATGATGGATGGCGTCACGAGGAGCAGCGGCGGCCCCCAGGATTTGATGCGTTTAAACATGGTTTTCTCCGTTGGCCCGGCGGACGGGCAGTATACGTAGGGAAGGGCGAACGGGCCTTTCGCCTCGTCCGCCCTTCCCTACGTTGACCAACTTTACTTGCCAAACTTCTCGGCTATTTCGGCGGCCGACTTCTGCAGTGCGTCGACATCGCCGGTGCCTCCGAACTTATTGACAGCCGTGCTCAACTCGTTCATCCAGGAGACGGGTACAGCCGCACCGTGCGCCAGCGAGGAGACAATCGTGTTCTCCTTGAAGTCTGCGATTGCGCTTTTCTGATACTCGCTGAATTCTTCAACAGGAACGTCGGTACGGGCTGGGATCGATCCCTTGGCCGCGTTGAAGGCCTGCTGGCCCTCGACACTTGAGATCGTGTTCAGCCAGGCCTTGGAGCCAGCTGGATTCTCCGCTCCGACGGGCAGCGTAAAGGAATCCGCCAGGAAGTCGAAGATGCCATCAGTGCCCGGGGTGGGGAAATAGACATAGTCCTCGCCGGCAACTTTGCCGTCTTGCTGGAACTTTGCTTCAGCCCAGTCGCCCATTACGTTGTACGCGGCGGAGCCGTCTTCAACCAGCTGGGTGGCCGGCCCCCAGTCACTGAGCGTGTTTCGGTCCGAGTTGCTGTAGCTGAGGGCCTTCTTGTAGTTCTCGATGCCCTCCGTGACCTCAGATCCGGACCAGTCGGTACTGCCGTCCCAGAGCCCGTTGTATCCATCGGCTCCAAGCGTGGCAAGCATGATGTTCTCGAATAGCTGGACCTGCGTCCACGATCCGGCGACAGACAGGGGAGTCACGCCAGCGGCCTTGATCTTGTCCATGTCCGCGAACCAGGCGTCGAGGTCTTCGGGCGGGCTCTTTGGATCCAGCCCGGCCGCTTCGAGGACTTCAACGTTTGCCCAGACAACGTTGGCACGGTGGATATTGGATGGAACCGAGTAGATCTTGCCATCAACCGTTAGCCGCTCCATCAGGTCCGCAGGGAACGCGGACGCGAGGTCCTTTTCCTCGTAGAAGCTGCTGAGGTCTTCAAGCTGGTCCGCAACGATGTAATCCTGTAGCTCCGCACCGGCATGTGCCTGGAAAGAATCCGGGGGATTCCCTGCCTGCAGCTGCGCTGCGAGTACGGCCTTCGCCTGACTGCCAGCCCCACCAGCTACGGCAAGGTTATTGAACGTGAGGTCCGGGTACTGCTCATTGAAAATGCTGACGAGGGCGTCGAGGCCCGCTTTTTCGGAACCGTCAGCCCACCAGGTGAACACACCGACTTCTCCCGTTGCTTCGCTGGCGTTGGCCTCATCGGCGGAAGGAGTAGTGCTGTCACCTCCGCAGGCAGTAAGAGCCAGTGCCACTGCTGCGGCACCGGCAAGCATTGATAGGCTGCGTCGCATTTCGCCTCCAGATTTAAGTGATGTGCGGTGGGATCAGCGAACTGAGTCGCGTGATGAGATGAGTTAACCTCGTCACACCCCTGCCGTCAAGTGTTAAACACAACCATGGGTACTTGCCGCCGAGATGTAACACTTTACTAGGTCGTCACTTTTCGTCGCTGTCCCGCACTCTGGATGACAAGGGTGGCCGCTCCGAGGGCCTCGGCTCTATCCCCCAGCGACGTCGGCGCCACTGTAGTGGACTCTCCAACGACGGGGATGGCGTACCGAATCAGCCCGCGGCGCACTGGCGCTACCAGCACTTCACCCAGCGCGCTCAACGGTCCGCCGACGACGATGACTTCTGGGTTGATCAAGTTTGCAAGTGTTCCTAGTGCCCGGCCTACGGCCTGCCCCGTGTCGTCTATGACTCGGAGGGTGGCGGCGTCCCCTTTCAAGGCGAGACGCACGATGTCTTGCGTTGTCAGCACGGCAGGAGAATGTCCGCGGAGGAGATCCAGCATGATTTTTGTTGAAGCCACCGTCTCAAGGCATCCGCGGTTGCCGCATCGGCAGACACTGCCTTGGTCATCGAGGGTGGTGTGGCCTATTTCGCCAGTGACACCGATCTTGCCTCTGAATGGCTGACCGTTGATGACCAGCCCGGACCCGATGCCCGTCCCGATTTTGACGAAAGCGAGGTTTTCGGTTGTTCGGTAATCACCCCAGGTGACCTCAGCCAACGCTCCAAGATTGCAGTCATTGTCTACGTATACGGGCACGCCAAAGAGCGCTTCCATGTCTTCCCTCACCGCCACCCCTACCCATTCAGGATGAATGGTTCCTCCGACGGCGCGTCCAGTTCTGCTGTCGAGTGGGCCGGGTATTCCAACTCCGACGCCGGTCAGATCATCGAGCGTTCGCCCGGCCTGTTCAAGAAGGTCCCGGACCATTGAGTAAGCCGCCGTCATTCCGGTCTCAGCCGAATAGGCTTCGGCGGGAGGGGCTGTGCTTTCCGCGAGCACTTCGTAGGAGAGATTCGCAACGACCACCCGCAGGTGCCGGCGGCCAAAATCGATGCCGACAGCAGCTTCACCGGTGTCTACCAGGTGAACTGCGAATGCACGCCTGCCGGAGCTGGTGATGGGCGTCAACCGGATCAGTCCCGAGGTGGACATACGTTTGATGATGTTGGAAACCGTGGCAGTGGACAAGCCGGTCAATCGGGAGAGCTCGGCCTGCGTCAAAGCCCCGTTTCGTGTCAGGGCTTCGAGGAGACGCTGCTGGTTCTGTGCCCTGAGGGCGGATTGGGATCCGGGGCGTGGTGGAGCGGAGTTGAATGGGGCGACTGGCATAAGGGTAAGAGTGCTACATGAAGTAATTGTCGTCAAGAAGTAAATTCAAGATTGGACTAGCGAGCATTACGTGGCGGGTCCCGCACCATCCGTAGAAAGCGATGTCCACATAGCGTCCCTAGGCCAGGGCTTCGCGGTGTTTCTGCGCCAGTTCGCGGTAGTGCGAGGCATTGTCCCGAATCGATTGGAACTCTTCGTCGGTCAGTTCTCTGCGGACCTTGGCGGGGACGCCAGCCACGAGGGACCGCGGTGGGACCTCGGTGCCTTCAAGCACCACGGCGCCGGCTGCGACCAGCGAACCCGTGCCGATGACCGCCCCATTCATCACGGTGGCGCTCATGCCAATCAAGCAGTCATCAGCGATGGTGCAGCCGTGGACTACCGCAGAGTGCCCAACGCTGACGCGGTTGCCCACTGTGGTCGGGAAGCCGGGGTCTGCGTGGAGCACCACGTTGTCCTGAAGATTGGTGCCCTCGCCTACCGTGATCGCCGCAGTGTCACCGCGGACGGACACACCATAGAAGGCGCTCGAATCGGCCCCCAGTGAGGCGTCCCCAATGATTGATGCCGTCGGCGCAACGAACGCGCCGGGGTGAATGAATGGAGATTTGCCGTCGAAATCGATGATGTAGGCCATGGCTCCACCCTACGTGGCAGCGGTGATCAGTTGAAGACGATGGTTCGTTTTCCATCCAAGAGCACTCGGTGCTCGGCATGCCACTGTACGGCCTGCGCTAAGGCACGGCCCTCCACATCACGGCCCAGGGTGGCCAGCGATTCAGGGGACCGGGCGTGATCGACCCGGATCACCTCTTGTTCGATGATCGGTCCCTCATCGAGATCGGCTGTGACGTAGTGCGCCGTTGCGCCAATCAGTTTGACCCCGCGGGTGTGCGCCTGATGGTAAGGACGCGCGCCCTTGAACGATGGCAGGAATGAGTGGTGGATGTTGATGGCCTGGCCAGACAGGTCTCGGCAGAGATCGTCGGAGAGAACTTGCATGTAGCGCGCCAGTACCACCAGTTCAATGTTGGCCCCGGCAATGATGTTTCTCAACGCGGCCTCGGCTTTGTCTTTCGAATCGGGGGTGACGGGCACGTGATGAAAAGCGATGCCGTAGAAGTCCGCCAGTGGTTCTAGATCCCGATGATTAGAAACGATCGCCGGGATCTCGATGGCAAGGGTGCCCGAGCGTTGTAGGAACAGCAGATCGTTCAGACAGTGCCCCGCCTTGGACGCCATGACCAACGTTCTCATCCGCGCTCCGTCCCGGTTCAGACTCCACTGCATTCCGAACTCCCCAGCTACCGGTGCCAGCCCGGCCTCCAGCACATCAGCAGCCGACGTCGTTGTCATAGCCACTCGCATGAAAAATGTACCCGTATCCGGTGACCCATACTGCTGTGATTCTGTGATGTTGCAGCCGGCTTCGGCCAGCGCGCCGGAGACGGCGTGCACAATGCCGGGTCTGTCGGGGCAGAAGAGGGAGAGAGAGTATGAAAGATCAGTCACGAACCAAGGTTACCCGCGCGTCTATCCACGGGTAGCCTGTGTGCATGGACGTTACCTTCTCCCCGCTGACAGATCAGGACGATGACGAACTGATCAGGTTCCTGACCACGAACGCCTTCCCGTTCCACGTCAGCAGCGCGCCTAGTGAGGAACAGGTGCGCGACAGGATGGCAGCCGGAGAGTTTCGCAGCGACGAGACCCGAACGTACTGGATCTACGGGGACAACCAGCGACTGGGCTTACTGAAGTTGGAAGACCTCAAGGACGACAACCCCGTCTTCGACCTGCGGTTGGCCGAGCGATTCCGCGGTGAAGGCCACGGGGTGCCCGTGCTGAACGCCCTGACCGGCATGGTTTTTAAGGAATTTCCGCACTTTCGGCGGTTCGAGGGCCAGACTCGCGAGGACAACATCGCCATGCGGAAAACGCTCCTGCGCTGCGGGTTTGTCAAGGAAGCGCACTACCGGCAGAGCTGGCCATCCGAGGGCGGCACCTATCTCGCTTCCGTTGCTTACACCATCCTCAAATCTGATTGGGAGGACGGGACAACGACGCCGGTGGTCTGGGAGGACTTCGAGGAGTAGACATTCGCCGAATCAAGTCGGCAGAAAATACGCCGAGATCATCTTCAGCCGGTAGCCTGTGAGTAGAAGTCCGTACCCTCACCCAGGAGTCTAGAGTGACCGCAACAAGCCAGTCTGTGTCCAACGCGCCCCTTTCGGAGATTGATCCGGAAATCGCCGACGTACTCAACAAGGAGCTCGGTAGACAGCGGGACACGCTGGAAATGATCGCATCGGAAAACTTTGCGCCCCGGGCGGTACTCGAGGCTCAGGGGTCGGTCTTGACCAACAAGTACGCTGAAGGGTATCCGGGACGCCGCTACTATGGCGGCTGCGAACACGTCGATGTAGCGGAAAACCTCGCCATCGAGCGCGTGAAAGCGCTCTTCGGCGCCGAATTCGCCAATGTACAGCCGCACTCAGGTGCTCAGGCCAACGCAGCCGCGCTCGCCGCCATGGCCAAGCCCGGCGACAAAATCATGGGACTCTCGCTAGCGCACGGTGGGCACCTGACCCACGGAATGAAGCTGAACTTCTCCGGGAAACTGTATGAGGTCGCTGCCTACGGTGTCGAGGAAGACACCAACCGTATTGATATGGACCGGGTTCGCGAGCAAGCCATCGCAGAAAAGCCCAGGGTCATCATTGCTGGCTGGTCCGCTTACCCGCGCCAGCTCGATTTTGCGGCCTTCCGCTCCATTGCGGACGAGGTGGGAGCCGTGTTCTGGACGGATATGGCACACTTCGCCGGTCTTGTTGCCGCCGGGCTTCATCCCAATCCGGTGCCGCACGCCGACGTCGTCACCTCCACTGTTCACAAGACTCTGGCTGGTCCGCGGTCGGGCCTGATTCTGGCCAAGCAGGAGTGGGCAAAGAAGCTCAACTCAAATGTTTTCCCGGGTCAGCAGGGCGGACCGTTGATGCATGTCATCGCAGCGAAGGCCACAGCGTTCAAGATTGCGGGCTCGGATGAGTTCAAGGAACGTCAGCAGCGGGTACTTGAGGGCGCGTCGATCATAGCGGACCGGCTGACGTCCGCCGACGTCGCCGAGCACGGCGTTTCAGTGCTGACCGGCGGTACGGATGTTCACCTCGTCCTGGTGGACCTGCGCAATTCGGCGCTCGACGGTCAGCAGGCAGAGGATTTGCTGGACTCTGTAGGTATCACGGTCAACCGCAACGCCATACCCAATGACCCCCGCCCACCCATGGTCACGTCCGGGCTGCGCATTGGTACGCCGGCTCTGGCCACGCGTGGATTTGGCGCCACTGAGTTCACCGAAGTCGCAGAGATCATTGCCAGCGCCCTCAAGCCCGGCGCGGACATCGAAGCGCTCCGAGCCAGAGTTGCAAAGCTGACAGCTGAGTTCCCGCTATACCCCGAACACGAGGAGTGGTAAGCCGTGGAGCAGGGCAGCAACATGGTGGGGGCTGCGGAGCCGGCCGATGAGTCTGGGGTTCCGGCGGGCAACGCGGAGCGCACACCCTTGGGCACTAAAAAAGCGGCCCGGGTACTGGATGGAAAGGCAACGGCCCGCGCTATCAAAGCCGAGCTTGCGGAGAGAGTCCACACGCTGAAGTCTGTCCATGGCATCACCCCCGGGCTGGGTACGGTCCTCGTTGGCGATGATCCGGCAAGTCATTCTTATGTGGGCGGCAAGCACCGCGACTGCGTGGAAGTGGGCATCCAGTCCATTCGCCGGGATCTGCCCGCGGACATCACGCAGGCGGAGCTCTTGGATGTGGTGGATGAGCTGAACGCAAATCCGGAGTGCACGGGCTACATCGTGCAGCTGCCACTTCCTGCGCATCTGGATGCCAACGCGATCCTGGAGCGAATGGATCCAGCTAAGGATGCGGACGGACTACATCCCATCAACCTCGGACGGCTTGTGCTCAATGTGAGTGATCCCATGGCGTCGCCGCTACCCTGCACTCCGCAGGGCATTGTTGAGCTGCTGATCCGCCACGAGGTGTATCTCACGGGTAAGAACGTGTTGGTGATCGGCAGGGGAATCACGGTGGGGCGTCCGTTGGGCCTACTGTTGACGCGCCGGCCCATCAACGCGACGGTGACGCTCGCCCACACGGGAACCAGAGATCTGTTGGAGCACCTGAGAACGGCCGACGTCGTCATTGCCGCCGCCGGGTTCCCAGGGATGGTCAAGGCCGAAGATCTCAAACCGGGTGCGGTGGTGCTCGATGTTGGTGTGACGCGGGTTGAGGATCCGGAAACCGGGAAAGTCACCCTGATGGGCGACGTCGAGAAGGCTGCTGCAGAGGTTGCGTCCTGGCTCTCGCCCAACCCCGGTGGAGTGGGGCCGATGACTCGCGCGATGCTGCTCTCCAACGTCGTCGAGGCCGCGGAGCGCTCTGCGTCCTAACTGATTGGTTGGTGACAACCAGTCCGGTCAACTACTGTTAGCGAGTGCCCAACTCGACACCGCCTGAATTCGTCATTTCCGCCCACAATCTCACCAAAAAATATGGTGATTTCGTTGCTGTGGACGGTATCTCTTTCGACGTACCCCCAGGGGAGGCTTTCGGCCTTCTTGGTCCCAACGGAGCGGGTAAGTCCACCACCATGAAGATGATCGGCGGGGTGTCTCAACGGACTGACGGCGACCTCACGATCATGGGGCTCGACCCCGAGCACCATGGACCAGAGGTGCGGGCGCATCTGGGCGTAGTTCCGCAACAGGACAACCTGGACGAGGAACTCAAGGTCCGCGATAATCTCCTGGTGTACGGGCGGTACTTTGGTCTGCCGATGAGTTATCTGCAGCCGAAGGCGGACGAGTTGCTGGAGTTTGCACAGCTCAAGGACAAGGCAAAATCCAGAGTGGATGCCTTGTCCGGTGGAATGAAACGCCGTCTGACCATTGCGCGGTCTTTGATCAACGACCCCAAAATTCTGCTCCTTGATGAGCCAACTACGGGCCTGGATCCGCAGGCTCGCCATATCCTCTGGGACCGGCTCTTCCGCCTGAAGGAAGCAGGGGTCACCCTGATCCTGACCACGCACTACATGGATGAGGCAGAGCAGCTCTGCGATCGCCTCATCGTGGTGGACAAGGGGCGCATTATGGCCGAGGGCTCGCCCGCGGCGCTCATCCGAGAGCACTCCACCAGGGAGGTCCTGGAGCTGCGATTCGGCTCGGACCGCAATACGACGGTCAGCGCGGAACTCGTTGGCATCGGCGATCGATTGGAGACGCTTCCGGATCGTGTGTTGATTTATGCGCACGACGGCGAGTCCGCGCTCGAACAGGTCACCGCGCGGGGGCTTCATCCCATCACGTCGCTCGTGCGGCGCTCCTCACTGGAGGATGTCTTCCTGCGCCTGACCGGGAGGAGCCTCGTTGACTGAGCAACAGAACCGGCCAGGAGCAAGGGTTGTGGAGCGTCACCCGGTGCTTGGTCTTCGTTCGCCGTTGACCCCGGCCGAGACTGCAACGAAAGCTCGGCGGTTCGGGTCCTTTTACTATGCCGAGCACTGGCTGAGGACGCTGCGGGGCTATGGCTGGACCGTCGTGGTGACATCCATTGGTACACCACTGGTGTACTTGTTTGCGATGGGTGTTGGGCTGGCTTCACTCGTGGATGCGAACAGCAACGCTTCGCTCGACGGCGGCAGCTCGGGGCCGGTCTCGTACCTGGTGTTTGTGGCTCCCGCTCTGCTGGCAACGGCGGCAATCATGGTGGCTAGCGAAGAGAATACCTATACGGTGATGGGCGGTTTCAAATGGCATCGCACCTATTACGGCCCCAACGCGTCGCCGTTGGCCAGTGATCAGCTCGTCAACGGCCATGTCATGGGGGTTTCGGTCAGGCTTTTGGCAACCACCGCCATCTACTACGTGTTCCTGCTGCTCTTTGGCGCCGTTCAGCAGGATACCGGCTGGATCATGATCTTCTCCGCTGCCCTTGCTGGATTGTCCTTCGGCATCCCGCTGATGGCCTATTCGGCGTCGGTCATTGAGGACAAGGGTCAGTTCGCGATGGTGCAGCGCTTTATTGTGATGCCGTTGTTCCTGTTTTCCGGGACGTTTTTCCCGCTGGATGCCATGCCGTTGGTGGTCCGTTGGATTGGTTGGATTTCTCCTTTGTGGCACTCAACCGAGCTCGGACGCGTCCTTTCCTACGGTTACAGCGAGCCTGCGGTCCTGACGGCGGTCCACGTGGCCTACCTGGTGCTTCTGTGCTTCGTGGGACTCTATTTCGCCCGTCGTAACTATGAGCGGAGGTTGGGAAAATGACGCAGGTCCTTGCCTCTGACGTGTTGTTTGTACCGTCACGGCGTTTCCTGGGTTCTCTGTATTCCGGGAATATTCGTGCCGTCTTCTCCCGTGGGGTAAAGGCCACGTGGGGCACCAATTGGGCCATCATGATCAGTGGTTTCGTTGAGCCGGTCCTGTACCTGATCGCCATGGGCATCGGTTTGGGTTCCTTGGTGGGGGACATCGAGGGACCCGGTGGCCAGTCGATCGGCTACGCGAGCTATATCGCTCCAGCGCTGCTTGCTGTATCTGCTATGAATGGGGCAGTGTACGACTCGACGTGGAACGTGTTCTTCAAGCTCAACTTTGCCAAGCTCTACGAAGGGATGCTGTACACGTCCCTAGGGCCGCTGGATGTCGCTCTGGGGGAGATACTGCTGGCGCTCCTTCGCGGCGCCATGTACGCCACCGGGTTCACAGCAGTGATGGGAGCTATGGGCTTGATCAGCTCACCGTGGGCGTTATTGATGGTGCCGGCCGCCGTCCTCATAGCCTTTGGCTTTGCATCCTTTGGAATGGCCATCACCAGCTATATGAAGACGTTCCAGCAGATGGACTGGATCAACTTTGTGATGCTGCCAATGTTTCTGTTCTCGGCAACGTTCTATCCGTTGAGTGTTTACCCGGAGCCGATTCAGTGGTTCATTCAGGCACTGCCACTGTGGCACGGCGTCGAGCTGCTGCGACAGCTCAACGTCGGCATGTTCGGTCCTGAAACGCTGCTACACGTTCTGTATTTCCTGGTCATGATCCTCTGTGGACTGGTGCTCACAACCTTCAGGCTGCGGAAACTCTTCCTGAAGTAGCAGCGGAACTACACCTTCAGCTTCGCGTAGACCACGTAGTTGTAGTCCCACAGACCTGTGGACTCCTGGTACCCGTCGCAGGTGATGAGGCGTAACTCCGATCCAGGAGTGTTGCCGTACACCTCGAGCGTGGGGAAGTCGTCCTTCTCATATTGGACGCCCTTGTCGACGACGAAGACCGCAGTGGATCCGTCATCACGCGGGACCTTAATCTCATCGCCTGATTTGAGCTCGCGAAGTTTTGCGAAGACGCCGGGGCCCCCGCCGGTAGCGTTGACGTGGCCGAGCATGACTGCGGGACCGCGTTCTCCGGGGGTTGGTGACTGGGTGTACCAGCTGGCAGGGGACCCCGGCCCTTCGGTGGGTACTTCCAGCGTGCCGTCCGACCGCTGGCCGAGGTGTACGAGTTCGGACTGAACACCGATGGTCGGGATGACGAGCGATGCCGGTTTCGAGGCTTCCATGACCGAAAGCTCGGGTGTCTTTGTGGGTGCCGGCGCTGCCTGCGTGGCGGTGGGGCTAGCGCTGGGGGATGCCGACGTCGCCGTCGGGCTTGGCGTGCTGGTTGAGGATGGGCCGTTGGACGGCGGGGCAGTGGTCGCGGCGTCACCGCAGCCCTGGAGACCCAGGGCTGCGGTGACGACGAGGGCAACCGCCGCGGATGTCCGAAGACCTCCGCGGCGACTGCGATCATGATTCGTCATGAATACGAACCTGGACTACGCGTTGTCGCTGTTACGACGACGGACCACGTAGGTGCCGCCTGCGGCTGCGGCCAGAACGAGACCGCCACCAAGGGCGATGATGCCCAGAGCGTTGGAGTCGCTGGCGCTTTCCATGGCAACACCGGTGTCGGCGCCACCTTCAGGCATGGCGCCCATCTGCGATGCGGTCAGTACACCACATGCAGCCGGTGCCGTAGCTGCCAGGGGCAGCTCCGGAACCAGGCTGGACTTGGCCTCAGCAGCTTCCTTGCTCAGCGTGGCCGGGTCCAGACCGTGAACCACAACAACGCCGGTGCCAGCCTTGAGAGATTCCATGGTTTCTGGGTTCATCTCGAACGTGCGCTCGTAGGTGTAAGCGCCGCCCATCCCAGCCAACTTAAGATCGGTGGCCGTGCTGGTGTCCGTTGCCCCGCTCGTGGAGAGCGTGGTTCCGATCTCACCGTAGGAAGGCTGGCCTTCAGGGGTGTCAATAACACCGTCGCCATTGGTGTCCGCTTCCGGAGTGGGGCAGACACCGTTGCCGGCGATGTGGATGTGCTGAACGTGCGGGTAAGCAGCGTCATTGAACGTTTCCGCGAGACCGGAGACGTTCAATTTGACGGTTGCCTCGTTGCCGTTCAGGTCAACCGTGACCTGGCCCGTTGCACTGCTACCGTTGAGGGCGTTCAATTCGCCCTGGAACGAGCTGTCAGCGGCCATTGCAGGCGAACCTGCCATGGCGATGGCCCCGAGGGCCAGCGTGGGTACTGCAAGGTAGCGAAGTGACTTCTTCATCGTGAGTTCCTCCTCATAAATAACATTCTGCGGTGATCCGGTAGGGACCACTTACATAACTATATTCGGAGTGGTCCTCATCACGGATGGGTGGGATGGGGAATATTTGAGAGAATCTTTTTATGCGATCTCTCGGTATCCCGGAAAACACTGCAAATAAGCCCACCCGCGGCGTCAGCCTGAAAGCCGGAACCATTGGCATGACCATCATGCTGGTGGTCTTCCTCGTAGCTCTGGTCTTTGCTGCCAATGAGAACGACGTTGTCGGTTGGTTGGTCGTGATCGTGTCCCTTGGCTGGCTGCTGGTTTTCAGCTTCGTCGTGTTCAGCCTCCGTTCGGCGGCGAAAAAGGCTTCCGCGAAATTCGATGAGGCGCAGAATTCCTTCAATCGCGCTGCCGGGAGAGGCCCGCTGAACCCGGCGTCGGGGTCCACTGCCATGCGGGACCAGAAGCTGGATCACAGTTTCAAGATCATCCAGGTGCAAGCAAAAGTTGTCCGTGACTATCAGGACAGGGACCAGGCCATGGTAGACAGGGCGCTCGAGACCATAGAGATCACAGCTCACAATGCCCGCGGAATGATGAAGACTCCGAACGATGACGGGCCGGTCCAGGGCACAGTAGTAAACGAGTAAGGTGGATTGTGTGAGCCCGGTATCAGAATCAGTTGTTGCGGAAGCAGCGAACTCCTCAGCTGGCGGGCACCTGCGTGTCGCCAGCGTCAATGTCAACGGCATTCGCGCTGCCTATAAGAGAGGCATGGCCCAGTGGCTTGCCGCCCGAGACATCGAAGTCCTGTGTCTTCAGGAAGTCCGCGCCCCTGACGCCATCGTGCGGGAACTTCTGGGCGACTCCTGGCATATTGTCCACGCCGAAGCGCAGGCCAAGGGCCGCGCCGGCGTCGCCATCGCGTCGCGGATGAAACCGACGGCTACGCGTGAGCACATCGGTGACGACTATTTCCAGACCTCAGGACGGTGGGTTGAGGCCGACTTCCTGGTCAACGGCAAAACATTCACGATTGCAAGCGCCTACGTGCACTCCGGTGAGGTAGATACCCCTAAACAGGCGGACAAGTACAGGTTCCTGGACGTCATGTGCACGCGGCTTCCAGCCCTGCGTGAGGCTAGTGACTACGCCTTGATCGTCGGCGATCTCAATGTTGGGCACACCACGCTGGACATCAAGAACTGGAAGGGCAACGTCAAACGGTCAGGGTTCCTGCCGGACGAACGAGCCTACTTTGACCGTTTTTTCGGTGCGGAAATTGGCTGGGTAGATGTCCAACGAAATCTTGCTGGCGAAGTCGACGGCCCCTACACTTGGTGGTCCTGGCGTGGGCAGGCCTTCGACAACGACACCGGGTGGCGCATCGATTACCACATGGCCACACCGGAACTGGCCGCACTCGCAGGCAATGCCGTCGTTGACCGGGCGGCGTCCTACGACGCCCGTTTCTCCGATCATGCACCGCTGGTAGTGGACTACCGGCTCTAGCACCTGAGGAAGTACTTTCCATGACCATCACAGAATCCCAGCAACCGGCTGACCGCCAGCGCATCCTTTCCGGAGCCAAGCCCACCGCTGACTCGCTACATCTGGGCAATTATATTGGCGCGGTCCGTAACTGGGCAGAGATGCAGAGCAGCTATGACGCAGTGATCTTCATCCCTGATCTGCACGCCGTCACCGTGGACTTTGACCCGACGACGCTCGCCCGACGTACCCGGACCGTCGCTGCCCAATACATCGCGGCCGGCATTGATCCGGAGGAATCGACGTTCTTTGTGCAGTCGCATGTTCCTGAGCATGCACAACTGGCATGGGCGCTGAATTGCATCACCGGCTTTGGAGAAGCGTCCCGGATGACCCAGTTCAAGGACAAATCTGCCAAGCAGGGAACCGACTCCACGACGCTGGGCTTGTTTGCCTATCCCACCCTCATGGCCGCTGACATCCTGTTGTATCAAGCGGACCTGGTACCCGTGGGAGAAGACCAGCGGCAGCACCTGGAATTGACCCGAAACCTTGCTCAACGCTTCAACACGCGGTTTGGCGAAACGTTCACGGTCCCGGAAGCGACCATTCTTCGGGATACCGCCAAAATTTATGACCTGCAGAACCCGACGGCAAAGATGTCCAAGACGGGGGAGTCCGTTAACGGGACAATTCAGCTGCTGGATGACCCAGGAGTCACGGCCAAGAGGATCAAGTCCGCTGTAACGGACGACGACACCGAGATCCGGTTCGACGAACAAAATAAACCGGGCATATCCAACCTGCTCACTATCTACTCGGTGATCAGTGGTAAGACAATCGCTGAACTGGAAGCCGACTATGCTGGCCGCATGTACGGGCACCTCAAAGTGGACCTCGCTGACGTACTGGTGGAATTCGTGACGCCATTGCGGAACCGCACCAATGAGTTGCTTGCAGACCCTGCCGAGTTGGACAGGCTGTTGGCGCAGGGGGCAGCCAAAGCTCGAGGCATAGCTGCCACAACACTGGGGACCGTTTATGACCGGATGGGATTCCTCCCCAGGAAGCAGGCATAGCACAGCCATGTGTGATCGCAACGTTGGATCAGGAACCGGAGGCACAGACTACAGCTCTATGCCTCCGGCGCGGTGCATCGGGATTGTGATTCCCATACCCGATCCATTGGCTGGTCGGCTGGAAGAATGGCGAGCCTCTTTCGGAGACCCGATGGCTGCCGTCGTGCCGCCGCACATCACACTCATCACCACAACGCCCGCGTGGGACTGGACGGCGGTCATGGACCACGTCCGCGAGGCCGCCAGTCACCAGGAGGAATTCAAGGTGACGCTTCGGGGGACCGGCACTTTCCGTCCGATGTCTCCTGTGGTGTATATCAACGTAACCGACGGATTCGATGCCTGTGTGGGTATGCACCAGAGACTTCAGACCGGCCCATTGGCGCGGGAGCTCGATTTTCCCTACCATCCACACGTCACGGTCGCCCACGATGTCAGCGAGGCGAGCATGGACACCGCCCTGCAGCGGCTCGTAGACTTCGAAGAATCGTTTCCAGTGCGGTCAATGGGGCTGTTTGAACATGAGGCAGGCGGGCTCTGGACGCCACGGGAGGAGCTAACGTTTGGACGTTAGGACACCAGTCCCCACTAGGCCTCATCCCATCGACCGGACGCAGTTGAGGGTGCGGGTCGGCGAGACCAAAAGAAATTTGTCCCGAGCCGTTCGGGAAGAAGCGGCGCTCCCGGTGAAGGCAAAGGCACTCTTTGCCTACCTGGTAGCCAAGCTCAGCATCTGGCGGCCCGCACGCACTCTACAGCTATACAGCCGACGTCGTGGTCCGTTGATGGCAGCCGGAGTGTCCTACCGAATGTTCTTTTCAGTCGTGGCACTCCTTGCGGTCGGCTTCTCCATTTTTGGTCTCATAGCGACGGGTAACACGGGACTTCAGTCACTGATCATTTCGGCCGTTGACGAGAGCACCCCGGGCCTCATCGACACCGGCAATGGCGGGCTGGCCAAGCCCGAAGAGCTTTTTGCCTCCAACACCAGGTTTGGCTGGGCGTTGGTCATTTCCACGGCAACCATGCTCATCACATCCCTGCGGTGGATCGCTGGCCTGCGGGACGGAATGCGTGGTGTGTTCGACCTCCCACCCGTCGTCAAGAACCCGTTGATCAAAAAACTGAATGACCTCGGCGCCTTGCTGTTGCTAGGTGTAGCCCTGGTAGTAACGTCGATTGTGGCCGCTGTGACAAATACGGCAGTCAAGTTCGTCACGGATCTTCTCAACTTCACCGGCGCACTCGCCGTCCCCCTGACGTCCCTCGCCGGAATCATGGTGATGTTGCTCCTGGATATGGCAGTCGCCGTCGTACTGTTCCGATTGGTCTCCGGCATCACCATGCCACGGATAGTGATGCTCCAGTCGGCACTGATCGCTGGGCTCGGGAGCACCCTCTTGCGGACATCCAGCTCACTACTACTGCAATCGGTGGATAAGAACCCGTTGCTGGCCACCATTGCCGTCATTCCGGGCCTCTTCGTGTGGTTTTTTCTACTTAGTCAGGTGTACCTACTAGCGACAGCGTGGGGAGCGGTCGGAACGGCAGATCACGAGGCAGTCAGAAATAGGGAACGGCGCGGTGTGCGCAGGCTTTCGCTCCGGCAGCGGGCGCGGATCGGACAACACCAAGATCCGTGATGATGCCCTTGCTGCAGCTATCTACTCGTCGATCTCCAAATACTGTTCCGCCCATGCGGCAATGATAGTTGCGGCCCGTTTTGACTGCGTCTTTCCGGTCAGCAGATGGTCGCTCTTCTCCAATGAGAAAAACGACTTGGGGTGCTTCGCTGTCCGAAATATATTGCCCGCGTTCTCAATTCCAACCACGTTGTCCATAGGGGAGTGAATGACGAGCAGCGGCACCCCGAGAGTGCGAATGCAGTCCTTGATGTCTGTGCGCTCCAAATCGAGAAGCAGTTCATGACGAATTTCAAGGTGACGTCCGCCGAGCTGCACGGTAGCGCGTCCTGTGCTCTCTATCTCTTCCTGGACCGCTTCGAAAAGATGAACAACATGACTGGGCTCGTACGGCGCGCCAATGGTGGCGACGGCATCCACTTCCGGAATGTCTTTGACGGCCGCTAGAACTGCTGCGCCGCCGAGGGAATGGCCAATAGCAATGGAGATGGTTTTGCCGACTGATTGCATGTACGCCGCTGCGCTCCGGACGTCCGCTACCTTGCTGCTGAACGTGCCATCTTCCCAGTTACCCGTGGAGTCGCCCAGACCAGCTGCATCATAGCGCAGCACACCTATGCCTAGACTCGCCAGTTCTCGGCAGACCCTCGCTGCTGCAAGACTATTTTTTCCTAGAGTGAAGCCGTGACAAAAAAGTGCCCAGGCCTCCACCTCTCCCTCCGGCACATCGATAACACCGGAGAGAGTGGTCCCTCCGACACCCGGAAATGTAACTGGCGTTGAGGAAGTCACGGAAAGTTCTGGCCCTGTCAGTTAAACGTTTCGCGCTAGAATTGCCTGCTTCACTTCGGCGATTGCCTTCGTGACCTGAATGCCTCGGGGGCACGCTTCGGTGCAGTTGAACGTGGTGCGGCAACGCCACACTCCCTCTTTGTCATTGAGGATTTCTAGACGCATGTCTCCGGCGTCGTCGCGTGAATCAAAGATGAACCGGTGTGCGTTGATAATGGCGGCTGGACCGAAGTACTGGCCGTCAGTCCAGAACACCGGACACGATGAGGTGCACGCAGCGCAGAGGATGCATTTGGTGGTGTCGTCGAACCGCTCACGCTCTTCAGCGGACTGAAGACGTTCACGGCTTGGATCATGTCCCTTGTTGATGAGGAACGGCATGATTTCGCGGTACGACTGGAAGAAGGGCTCCATGTCCACGATCAGGTCCTTCTCCACGGGGAGTCCCTTGATGGGCTCCACAAGGATTGGCTTGGACGTGTCCAGATCCTTCAGAAGAGTCTTGCAAGCAAGTCTGTTCCGACCGTTGATGCGCATGGCATCGGAGCCACATACTCCATGAGCGCAGGACCGACGGAACGACACTGAGCCGTCCTGTTCCCATTTGGCCTTGTGCAGCGCATCGAGGACGCGGTCCGTGCCGTACATGGTCATTGAAAAATCGTCCCAGTGCGCTTCATCGGAGATCTCCGGGTTGTAACGGCGCACGCGCAAAGTGATGTCAAACGTCGGGATTTCCCCGCCGCCGCCAACTCCGGCCGGTAGCTCCACCTTTGAGGCGGGCTCAGCTGTTTCCGCTGTTTCGGTGCTCATTAGTACTTTCGCTCCATCGGCTTGTATCGGGTGAAGATAACCGGCTTGGTTCCTAGACGGATCCCAAGTGTCTCGGTGGCTGTCGGATCCAGGTACGACATGGAATGGACCATGAAGTTCTCGTCGTCGCGGTCCGGGAAATCCTCACGAAAGTGTCCGCCGCGGGATTCCTGGCGGTGGAGGGCAGCTGCTGTCATGACCTTGGCCATGTCCAGAAGGAATCCGAGCTCCACAGCCTCGAGGAGGTCCAGATTGAATCTCTTACCCTTGTCCTGCACATTGATCCGCGTGTACCGCTCCTCGAGGGAGCCAATGACGGACAGGGCCTCCCCCAGAGATTCTTCGGTGCGGAAAACCTGAACATTGGCGTCCATAATGTCCTGGAGCTCCTTGCGAATCTTGGCAACTCGCTCAGTACCCTCAGAGTTACCCACCGTTGCCAGCAGCTTCTCGGTCAATGCTGTTGGCTCTTCCGGAAGGTCAACGAAATCCGCAGTCAGCGCGTATTCGGCTGCCGCGATACCCGCACGCTTGCCGAAAACGTTGATGTCCAGCAGTGAGTTCGTGCCCAGGCGGTTAGATCCGTGTACGGATACGCAGGCTACTTCACCTGCCGCATACATACCGGGTATCACGGTGTCGTTGTCTTGAAGGACCTCCGCCTTGATATTGGTGGGAATGCCACCCATGGCATAGTGCGCCGTGGGGAAGACCGGCACCGGTTCGGTGTACGGTTCTACGCCCAGATAGGTCCGCGCGAACTCAGTGATGTCCGGAAGCTTCGCATCGATATGCGCTGGTTCAAGGTGCGTCAAATCCAGCAGCACGTAGTCCTTGTCCGGACCACAACCGCGGCCCTCACGAACCTCGTTGGCCATGGCGCGAGCCACGATGTCGCGTGGTGCCAAGTCTTTGATCGTTGGGGCATAACGCTCCATGAAGCGCTCACCCTCTGAGTTACGGAGGATGGCACCCTCACCGCGGGCTGCTTCGGAGAGCAGAATGCCAAGGCCGGCAAGGCCTGTCGGGTGGAACTGGAAGAACTCCATGTCCTCCAGTGGGATTCCCTTGCGGAAGGAGATGCCCATACCGTCGCCGGTGAGAGTGTGCGCGTTGGACGTGGTCTTGTATACCTTGCCCACACCGCCGGTCGCGAAGATGATGGACTTTGCCTGAAACACGTGAAGTTCCCCGGAGGCGAGGTCATAGGAAACCACGCCAGCAACGCGCTTCTGGATGCGGGTCTCGCCGTCAACGACTACTTCTTCATCAACGGTCAGTAAGTCCAGGACGTAGAACTCGTTGTAGAACTCAACGTTGTGCTTGACGCAGTTCTGATAGAGCGTTTGAAGGATCATGTGCCCGGTGCGGTCTGCGGCGTAGCACGAACGGCGAACCGGAGCCTTACCATGGTCTCTTGTATGACCGCCGAAGCGACGCTGATCGATCCGGCCTTCCGGGGTGCGGTTGAAAGGAAGGCCCATCTTCTCCAGGTCCAGGACAGCTTCAATTGCTTCTCTGGCCATCACCTCGGCAGCATCCTGGTCCACCAGGTAGTCGCCGCCTTTAACGGTGTCGAAAGTGTGCCACTCCCAATTGTCTTCTTCCACGTTCGCTAGCGCCGCGCACATGCCGCCCTGTGCGGCGCCGGTGTGGGACCGGGTGGGGTAGAGCTTGGTCAGAACCGCAGTACGCGCGCGCTGGCCAGATTCGATGGCGGCTCGCATACCGGCGCCGCCGGCACCGACAATAACGACGTCGTACTTGTGGACCTGCATGCCTGTTGCTCTTTCTGTCGGAAGCTTGGTTTTACTGATGTACTGCGAAAGGCCTTAAGGAGCCGGGCAGTAGTCCGCAACTGTGGCGACGCCGTCGACAACGGGGCAAGGATCGAAGGTGAAGATCACCAGAGTTCCGAGAACGATGATGACGATCGTCGCGGAGTAGAGCACTCCCTTGAGCCAACGTCGTGTGGTGGTTTTCTCGGCATAGTCATTGATGATGGTCCGGACACCGTTGGTGCCATGGAGCATGGCGAGCCACAACATGGTGAGATCCCAGAATTGCCAGACGGGGTTAGCCCATTTGCCGGCTACAAAGCCAAAATCAATGCCCTTGATCCCGTCGCCCATAATGAGGTTGACGTATAGGTGGACGAAGATGAGGACCACCAGAATGACGCCGGAAAGACGCATGAAGAGCCAAGCCAGCATTTCAAAGTTGCCAGCAGACTTTCCGGAACGCAGGTACTTGGGTGAAACCCGACCGCTGCGCGGAGCTTCAATTTCGGTGCTCATGGTTTAGTGGCTCCCAAAGACAATCGGCAGGTGACGGAACGAGAAGGCGATCATGGTTACTAGCCAGAGGGCCACGACAATCCATAGGAGCTGCCGGTGGTATTTGGTGCCCTTTTTCCAGAAGTCCACGGCGATGACCCTGAGCCCATTGAACGCGTGGAACACGATCGCGGCCACTAGCCCCAGTTCGCCGAGTCCCATGATGACGTTCTTGTAGGAACCGATCACGGCGTTGTAGGCCTCTGGCGATACCCGAACCAGGGACGTATCAAGAACGTGGACCAAAAGGAAGAAGAAGATCGCGACGCCGGTAATGCGGTGCGCTACCCAAGACCACATGCCCTCACGGCCGCGGTAGAGAGTTCTTGCTGGTGTCTTCGACACTGTATTAACCTCCCTGCCTCACCGAACGCTGGCGTGTTGTCCCACGCAAGAGATGACGTCCAGGCAAAAGCATTCCAAACTTGATTCTAACCTAGGCTTCCCTGACTGGTGAGTTCAATGTAGGTATCCCTTTGTTAGCTCTGCCACCTTCCAGAAAATCAGCCCGCGGGATGAGTACCCAGCTCGACGGCGTGGTCTAACGTTGACATCGATGAATACTGACCAGCCCAGCCCAGGTAACCTCGCGGATCTTGACCGTTTTTACGGCGTCATTCCGGCTGGAGGTGTAGGTACGCGTCTGTGGCCGCTCTCAAGAGCGGCGGCTCCCAAGTTCCTCCACGACCTCACGGGGTCCGGGAGCACGTTGATTCGGGCAACCTATGACCGGTTAGCACCTCTGAGCGGTGACAAGATCATGGTGGTTACCGGCACTGTGCACCGAAAGGCTGTTCTCAAACAGCTGCCTGAATTGCAGAAGTCCAACCTCGTCCTCGAGAGTGAACCCAAGGATTCGGCTGCAGCCATTGGGCTTGCAGCGGCCATCCTGCACCGCAGAGACCCGGCCATCATCATGGGTTCCTTTGCCGCAGACCAGGTCATCACGCCCGTTGGAATCTTCCAGGACGCCGTTCGGCAGGCGGTGCATACAGCGGCGCAGGGCTACATAGTGACCATCGGAATTCAGCCAACTCATCCCTCTACCGGTTTTGGTTACATCCATGCTGGTAAGCCTCTAGGCATTGTCGGCGCCCCGGATGCCCACACAGTGGATGAGTTCGTGGAGAAGCCTTCCGCCACTGTCGCTGCTGGGTACCTCGCCGAGGGTGGCTATAGCTGGAACGCGGGAATGTTTGTGGCGCCGGTCGATCTGATGCTGAAGCATCTGCAGGCCAACGAGCCGGAGCTCTTCGCCGGACTCACGGAGATCGCTGAGGCGTGGGATACCCCGCGGAGAGTTGAAGTTGCCAGACGGGTCTGGCCAACGTTGCCCAAGATCGCCATTGACTATGCCGTTGCCGAACCAGCTGCCGCCGCCGGAGACGTGGCTATGATCCCGGGTACCTTCGGCTGGGACGATGTAGGGGACTTCGCCGCCATTGGTCGACTGAATCCAGCATCGGAAGACAGCAAAGTCACTGTCATGGGTGAGGGGGCTCGGGTGTACTCGGAGAACGCCTCGGGAGTCGTGGTCTCAGATACCAAGCGCGTGATCGCGTTAATCGGAATTGACGATGTGGTGGTGGTAGATACCCCTGACGCGCTGCTGGTGACTACTAAGGAACACGCTCAGGAAGTGAAGAAGGCTGTGGAGCATCTTAGGGCAAGCGGAGACACCGACGTCCTGTAGCGACACACTCCCCCATACTGAATGCGTTGTAGCTAGGGTGGAAGAGTGCAGACTTCAACAGCTGAAGAGAATCCACTAGCCACCGTAGGCCCGTTGGTTGCGCCCCTACTTGAGTCTCTTGTTGAGTTCAGACGTGACATTCACGCCAATCCGGAACTTTCCCACAAAGAATTCCGCACAACGGACCGCATCTATGCTGCACTTCTGAAGGCGGGACTGGCACCACGGCGTCTGGAGAAGACCGGAGTCATGGTAGACATCGGGACCGGGCCGATTGCGATTGCGCTGCGCGCTGATATCGATGCGCTGCCGATTCTTGAGGAGACTGGTCTTCCGTATGAGTCCCGCAATGAGGGCATCACGCACGCCTGCGGACATGACATTCACACAACGGTCATGCTTGGTGTGGCCCGCGTGCTGGCGCAGCTCGATGCCGAGGCCCCGTTGTCTGCACGGATTCGCGTTATTTTCCAGCCGGCCGAGGAGACAATGCCCGGCGGGGCCCTCGACGTTATCAGCCAGGGCGTCCTGACCGATGTTCCCCGTATTCTGGCGTTGCACTGTGATCCCCGAATCGACGTGGGAAAAGTCGGTACTCGCATCGGCGCCATCACCTCGGCCTCGGACACCATTCGTATTGAGCTAACGGGCCGAGGAGGTCATACTTCCCGGCCGTACTTGACCGAGGACATGGTTTTCGCACTTGCCCAGATCGCCGTGAACGTCCCTGCGGTGCTGTCCCGACGGGTGGATGTCCGAAGTGGCGTTTCGGTGGTGTGGGGGCAGATCAGTGCCGGTTCGGCACCCAACGCAATTCCGGCGCACGGATTTATGTCCGGCACCATGCGGTGTCTGGACAATGAAGCGTGGTTCGCAGCTGGTGAGTTGCTGGACTCTGTGGTCAAACAGGTCGCCGCTCCTTATGGCGTCGCAGTGGATCTGCAACACACCCGGGGGGTGCCTCCCGTGATCAATTCGGAGACGGAAACGCGCCTGATTGAGGTGGCCGCACGTGCGGAACTGGGTGAGGAGTCTGTGGTCTTGACGCCTCAGTCAATGGGTGGTGAGGACTTCGCCTGGATGACACAGAAAGTACAGGGAGCCATGATGCGCCTCGGCACCAGGACACCCGGCGGTGAAACCTATGATCTGCACCGAGGGGACTATTCCCCGGATGAGCAGGCAATAGGTTGCGGGGTCCGCGTCATGGCCGGAGCCGCAGTGCGGGCTGTCTTTCCTACCGGAGTCGCATAGTTCTCAGATGTGGACAGCTACTCGTTGGTAACGAAAGTTCAACGATGCACCCTTGACGGAGCGGAACGGTGGTATGTATGCGCTGCTTTCCATTACTCTATGTTCATACTGCAGTCCACATCACGCGTGGACATGGCACCACGGGCAAGTCAGTGAAAACAGAACTTGATAGCGGACACTCATTGAAATAGCGGCCTGGGGTTAATTTCGTCATCGGAGGAATCTTGAAGAAATCACCTCGCACTATTAAGCGCGGCACGGGTACGGCTACTGCCCTGTTCGCGGCGTCCGCACTCTTGTTGTCCGCCTGCGGCGCCCCGCCTGCGGAGGACGCTGCGCAGGACAAGAGCGCCAACAGCGACTACACCGGTTGTATCGTCTCGGACTCCGGTGGATTTGACGACCGCTCGTTCAACCAGTCCAGCTATGAGGGCATTCAAAAAGCCAAGGATGACCTCGGTATCAAGGTACTCGAAGCCGAATCATCGGCCGAGACCGACTTTGGCCCGAACGTTAATTCAATGGTGACCAGCGGTTGCGATTTGATCGTGACGGTGGGTTACCTGCTCTCTAGCACCACCAAAGAAGCCGCGACGGCTAACCCTGACACCAACTTCGCCATCGTGGATGACAACCAGATTGACCTTCCGAACGTCAAGCCGATTATTTATGACACGGCCCAGGCCGCGTTCATGGCTGGTTACCTGGCCGCCGGAACCACAGAAACGGGCAAAGTAGCGACCTACGGTGGCATCCAGATCCCTACCGTCACTATTTTCATGGACGGTTTTGCTGAAGGCGTGAATTACTACAATGAGCAGAAGGACGAGGACGTTCAGCTCCTGGGCTGGAACAAGGAAGCCCAGACCGGAACCTTCATCGGGGACTTCGAGAACACCACCAAGGGCAAGACGAACACCAAGAACTTCGCCAACGAGGGCGCCGACATCATTATGCCGGTGGCCGGACCTGTTGGACTTGGAACCCTCGATGCAGTCACCGAGCTGCAGGCGGCCGGGAAGGACATGAAAGTTATCTGGGTAGACTCCGACGGGTACCTGACGGTTCCCAATGGTAAAGAGTTCATCCTGACTTCCGTTATGAAGCTCATGGGCGAGGCCGTTGAGGAAGTTATCAAGACAGACGTCGAGGGTAACTTCAGCAACGAACCCTACGTAGGAACCCTGGATAACGGTGGAGTTGCCCTCGCGCCGTTCCATGATATGGAAGATGCGGTTGCGGACGACATGAAGTCCGAACTCGACAAGATCAAGGCCGACATCATTTCTGGTGAGATCTCGGTAGAGTCCGAGGCCAGCCCCAAGTAACCTTATCGCTGGTGCGCCGCCGTTCCTGTGGGAGATATTCCGCCACAGGAACGGCGGTGCGTTCTGCGTTGTGGCTTGAGCGCCGTCATCTAGCATCACCGTTTGCGAGCCATGCGACAAACGGATTCCAACAAAGAACGGATTGGTTGGAGTTGTGAAACTCGAACTTCAGGGAATTACCAAAAAATTCGGATCCATGGTGGCCAATGACCACATTGACCTTGTGGTTGAACCCGGGACAGTTCACTGCCTTCTGGGGGAAAATGGCGCCGGGAAATCGACCCTCATGAACGTCCTCTACGGACTCTACGAACCGACCGAGGGGTCCATCCTCGTAGATGGCAGACCTGTGACCTTCAAGGGTCCCGGCGATGCCATGGCCGCGGGCATTGGGATGGTCCACCAACACTTCATGTTGATCCCGGTCTTCACAGTGGCGGAGAATGTTGCTCTGGGCGACGAAGCGACCAGGCTGGGCGGCGTTCTGGATCTGAAGGAGACGCGCAAGAAAATCCGCGAAATCTCGGATCAGTATCAGTTCGACGTCGATCCGGATGCGCTGGTGGAAGATCTGCCGGTTGGCGTTCAGCAGCGGGTAGAGATCATCAAGGCGCTGGTCCGCAATGCGAAAGTGCTCATCCTCGATGAACCGACGGCGGTTCTTACGCCCAAGGAATCCGACAAGCTGATGGGCATTATCGGCCAGCTGAAAGCAGGCGGCACCTCGATCGTCTTCATCTCGCACAAGCTGCGTGAGGTCAAAGCCGTTTCGGATGTCATCACTGTTATTCGCCGCGGAAAAGTTGTCGCTACTGCTGAGCCCTCCACATCGACAACGGAACTCGCGTCGATGATGGTTGGCCGAGAGGTCAACCTCAGCCTCAACAAGGCTCCAGCGCAGCCCGGGAAGCCCACCTTCGACGTCAAGCGCCTTACCGTGCTGTCCTCCACGGGCTATAAAATGGTCGACGACGTCTCTTTCACCATTTTCGAGGGTGAGATCCTCGCCGTCGCCGGTGTTCAGGGCAACGGCCAGACTGAGCTGACCGAGGCGATTCTTGGGCTTCAGGACCACGTACGCGGGTCGATCAAGCTCAATGGTATTGAACTTCTAGGAAAATCTGTCCGGGATGTCATCCGTCAGGGCGTGGGTTTCGTCCCTGAAGACCGGCAGGAAGACGGCCTCGTCGGTGCGTTCACCATTGCGGAGAACTTGATCCTGAACTGGTATGACGAGTCCCCCTTCGCGAAGGGACTCACCATGAAACCTGTTGTTGTCCGCGAAAACGCGGAGAAGAAGATCCTGGAGTACGACGTTCGCACGGAGTCGGCATTAGCTGACGCCAGCACCCTCTCGGGCGGAAATCAGCAGAAAGTCGTTCTCGCGCGCGAGCTGTCGCGTCCGCTGAAACTCTTCATCGCGTCACAGCCCACGCGCGGAGTCGACGTCGGATCCATCGAATTCCTGCACAAGCGTATTGTGGCGGAGCGCGATGGCGGCACTCCCGTTCTGATCGTCTCCACCGAACTCGATGAAGTCAGCGAACTCGCAGACCGAATCGCCGTCATGTTCCATGGCCAGCTCATGGGGATTGTGCCAGGTAACACCACCCGCGACGTTCTTGGCCTGATGATGGCGGGGATGACCGGAGATGAGGCTCTGGCACAGACTTCCAGTAGCACCGCAGTAGACCCGGGAGGGCAGCAATGAGCGGCGACAACACACCTCAGGAGCAGGACCTGGAAAAGGAAACTGCAGCAGAGACCGACGGCGGCACGCACGCACGCTCGCCTGCTGCCGCGGGAACCAACCCCAGCGAGTCACAGGGCAAGGCGAGCTCTGTTCTTCAGCAGATCATGGGTGGCAGCGGAATCGTTTCCGTGTTGGCTGTTGTCCTGTCCATGATCTTGGGTGGGCTGCTGATCGCTGTCACCAACGAGCGGGTGACAGCAACGGCGTTGTATTTCTTCACCCGCCCCATGGACATGCTGGCAGCGGCGTGGAACGCGGCGAGCAGCGCCTATGTGGCCCTGTTCAAGGGAGCTATCTTCAACAGCGACGCCGACACGGTCTCTGCGATGTTCCGGCCTTTCACCGAAACCCTGACCGTCGCAACGCCGCTGGTGCTCGCCGGACTTGGTGTGGCTCTGGCGTTTCGCGCCGGACTGTTCAACATCGGCGCCCAGGGCCAGATCGTCTTGGGTGCAACGTTCGCCGGCTGGGTAGGGTTCACCCTGGATCTGCCGGTCGGTGTGCACCTGGTGGTCGCTATCATCGCGGGCTTCGTCGGCGGTGCGCTCTGGGGCGGTATTGCCGGTGTGCTGAAGGCACGAACCGGGGCACACGAGGTCATTGTGACCATCATGCTCAACTACATTGCCATCAACCTGGTGGCCTTCCTGTTGTTTACCCCCGCTTTCCAGAATCCGGGGTCCTCAAACCCCATCAGTCCGCCGATCAAGGAAACGGCGCTCTTCCCGCTGCTACTGGGTAGCGGATTCCGTCTTCACCTGGGCTTCCTCGTGGCACTTGCTGCAACGTACGGGATCTGGTGGCTACTCAATCGGTCGACCATCGGATTTGAGCTCCGCGCGGTCGGAGCGAATCCTCATGCAGCCCGGACCGCTGGAATCAGTGTGGCCAAGGGTTACATCGTCGTCATGCTGATCGCCGGAGGGCTCGCTGGTTTAGCTGGGGTTGCCCAGATATCTGGTACTGAGCGGGTCCTCACGGGAGGAATTGCGGCGAGTTTTGGTTTTGACGCGATCACCGTGGCATTGCTGGGTCGCTCCCACCCCTGGGGTGTGTTCTTTGCAGGGATTCTCTTCGGAGCGTTCCGTGCCGGTGGCGTACAGATGCAGACGCAGACCGGAACCCCCATAGACATCGTTCTGGTGGTGCAGTCACTGATCGTCCTGTTCATCGCAGCGCCTCCGTTGGTCAAAGCGATTTTCCGCATTGACGTGAAGAAAAAGAAGAAGCGCCAGCCGCGCGTGGCGGCAACGGTTGGAGGTGCGGCATGAGTACGGCTACTGCTGAATCACACGCGGAAACCACGACACCTCACGCGGTAGTGAGGAACTGGAAGGCGCCCGTTGGCTTTGGCATCGGTGCACTGGTGTCACTGCTCGTGTTCGCGATCGGAAGCCCGGCCAAGACGGCCATCTTCCGCATTTCGGCCGACGACGATCGTTTCCGACTTCAGGACGTTCATTTACCCGCGACGACGGTGGGATGGGTTGTCACGATCGCCCTGACCGCCCTAGCGGTTTACGCGTTCCTGCAGGTCCGGAAGGGCGTCCATATTTCACGCTGGGCGGCAGCGGCGTACGCTCTTTTCTTTGTCACAGGCTTCCTCACCTGGGTGGTGGGCAGTGCCAACACCCCGAGCATCTCGCTCGGCGGCTTGGTCGCGGGTTCTGTCACGCTCGCCGTGCCGTTGATTTTCGGCTCCATGTCAGGTGTTCTGTGCGAGCGTTCCGGGGTGGTGAACATCGCCATCGAGGGGCAGCTTCTCTCTGGTGCATTCGCTGCCGCCGTTGCCGGTTCAATCTCCGGCAGTGCGTTCGTCGGGCTCATCGCAGCGGCGCTTGCCGGGATGCTGGTGTCGGTGGTGCTCGCGATGTTCAGCATCAAGTATTTCGTGAATCAGATCATCGTTGGCGTGGTTCTCAACGTTCTTGTGTCCGGAGTGACGGGCTTTCTGGCGTCTACATTGCTCAGCCGTGATCCCCAGGTGTGGAACAACCCGCCGCGGTTGCCGGACATCAGCATTCCGCTGCTCTCAGATATCCCCATCATCGGGCCCATCCTGTTCAAACAGAGCATTGTCGGTTACCTGATGTACATCATTGTTATCGTCATCTACCTTGGCCTCTACTACACAAAGTGGGGCCTTCGGCTCCGAGCTGTGGGCGAGCATCCGCAGGCCGCGGACACCGTGGGCATCAACGTGAATCGCTGGAGATTCTGGAACGTGGTTCTTGGCGGCGGAGTTGCGGGTCTGGGAGGCGCTTTTTACACCCTTGTTGCCGTTAGTAGCTTCACACCGGATATGACGGCTGGACAGGGCTATATTGCCCTGGCGGCGCTCATCTTTGGACGGTGGAATCCCATCGGCGCATTCTTCGCCTCACTGCTCTTCGGGTTCGCAACGAACCTGCAATACGTGCTGTCCATCGTGGGGACGTCGGTGCCGAGCCAGTTTCTGGCCATGCTGCCGTACATCGTCACGATTCTGGCCGTCGCCGGGTTGGTCGGGAAGTCCCGCGCTCCGGCAGCAAGCGGCATCCCCTACGTCAAGGAGTAACTGTGTCCAGTATCCCCAACGCGGTGGACTGGGAGGCCCTCACCAAGGCTGCCCGGCAAGCGATGGAACAAGCTTATGTGCCGTACTCAAGATATCCAGTGGGGGCGGCTGCGCTGACCGAGGACGGCCGGGTGGTCTCCGGCTGCAATGTCGAGAATGCATCCTATGGCCTGACGTTGTGTGCAGAGTGTTCGCTGGTCAGTCAGCTGCAAATGACCGGCGGCGGTCGTTTGGTTGCGTTCAGCTGCGTGGACGGAGAGGGCAACGTCCTTATGCCGTGTGGACGGTGCCGGCAGCTCCTGTATGAATTCCGGGCACCGCACATGCAGTTATTGACGGTGAGCGGCGTAAAGACCATGGATGAGGTGCTTCCGGACGCATTTGGTCCGGAGAACCTCTCCCAATAGACAGACAGCCAGGGAGGGCTCATGAGCCAGAGGCGAGCAGAAAATTTCGATGCAGTAGACATCATCAGGACCAAACGGGACAAGGGAACCCTCACCCGCCAGCAGATCGACTGGACCATTGATGCCTACACCCGCGGGATCATCGCGGATGAGCAGATGTCTGCGCTCAACATGGCGATCCTCCTCAACGGGATGGACCACGAGGAAATTTCGGCCTGGACCGCGGCCATGATTGCCAGCGGAGAACGGATGGACTTCTCTGCACTGGGCAAGCCGACATCGGATAAACACTCGACGGGCGGTGTTGGCGACAAGATCACGTTGCCTCTTGCGCCTCTCGTCGCAGTCTTCGGTGTGGCTGTGCCGCAACTATCCGGCAGGGGCCTTGGCCATACGGGCGGGACCCTGGACAAACTCGAGTCCATCCCGGGCTGGCGGGCCAACCTCTCCAACGAGGAGATGATGCGACAGCTCCATGATGTCGGCGCTGTCATCTGCGCGGCGGGAGCGGGTCTGGCCCCAGCGGATAAGAAGCTCTATTCCCTGCGCGATGTTACCGGCACAGTAGAAGCGATTCCCCTCATTGCCTCGTCGATCATGAGTAAGAAAATCGCCGAGGGCACCGGTTCACTGGTTCTGGATGTGAAGGTCGGTTCGGGCGCGTTCATGAAGGACGAGCGCAGAGGGCGGGAGCTGGCCGAAACCATGGTTGCCCTGGGGAAGGACGCCGGCGTCAATACTGTGGCTTTGCTGACCAATATGGAGACGCCCCTGGGCCTCACGGCGGGTAACGCCATCGAGGTCGAGGAATCTGTCGAGGTTCTCGCCGGAGGAGGCCCGGAGGACGTCGTCGAACTCACCGTGCGTCTTGCTGAAGAAATGCTTGCCTGCGCCGGCGTCCATGATGCTGATCCGGCAGCCGCCCTCCGGGACGGCCGAGCCATGGATCTCTGGCGTCGGATGATCGCGGCTCAGAACGGAGATCCTGACGCCGCGCTACCGGTAGCCCGGGAATCAGAGACTGTGTTGGCCCCGGCCGACGGCGTGCTGGTGGGACTTGACGCCATGGCCGTTGGCCTAGCAGCTTGGCGGCTAGGAGCGGGCCGTGCCCGCAAAGAAGACGCAGTCCAGGCAGGGGCCGGGATACGGCTCCACGCGAAGCCCGGCGCCGTGGTTCGGGCCGGAGAGCCGCTGATGACACTGTTGACAGACACCCCGGAAAAATTCGATCGTGCCAGAGAAGCACTGACAGATGCGGTAACGATCGCACCGGAAGGGGCACGAGCGGGGCAGCAGCTCATCATCGACCGGATCTCCTGACCGGTTTCCGCCGGGCCTCTCATCCCTGGGGATGAGAAAAGCGCTATCCCAAGATCAGCTATACGGCTGATGCCCTCGCAGAGCGGCGTCGCCTAGGTTGGATACCGGGGCTGAATCAGGGGAATACCCCATGGTGGCTTTCACCGCAGCACTGGCAGTGTTGAATCAACGCAATGTCGATTCAAGGCAGCCAGCACGGTCATCAGAAGGAGCACCACGGTGGAATCGACGATCGAATTTGTCAACGGTCTGAATGCGTTCATTGTCGGTGCGGCCGAACAGCCTTGGGTCTACGTCCTGGTCTTTGCATGCTGCACCCTGGACGGGTTCTTCCCTCCGGTCCCGTCGGAATCGGTGGTGGTGGGACTCGGCTCGGTGGTGGCTAGCGCTGGATCCCCCAACGTCTGGCTTCTCATTCTGGTAGCGGGCCTTGGTGCTTTCGTCGGAGACAACATCGCGTATCTGATTGGGCGCGCCATTGGTACAACCCGGTTTGCTTGGATGCGCCGCCCCAGAATGCAGCGGTCCTTTGCGTGGGCGCGCTATGAACTCGACAAACGGGCTGCCTCGCTGATCATGATCGCCCGGTTCATTCCCATTGGGCGGGTGGCCGTAAATCTGGCTGCCGGAGCCACGAGGTATTCCCGCCGTCGATTCCTGTTTCTCACCACTATCTCAGCGGTCGCCTGGTCGTCATACTCTGTGGGCATCGGCATGTTCTTTGGGCAGTGGTTTGCCCACAACCACTCGCTCGGCGCTACTCTGGCTATCGCGTGCGCTGTCATCATCGGTTTTACCGTGGACAGGGTCATCGCGGCGGTGCGGGGAGAGCCCGGGCGGGGCACGTATGCCGGGGAAAGTACAGCAGCCCGAACGGATGACCGGGCGGAGCGGGCTCGCGTACAGTAATCCGTGTGACTGAATCTATGACTGACCCTGCAACAGACCTCGACTTCGACATCCTTAGCCTGCCCAAGGTATCCCTGCATGACCACCTTGACGGTGGATTGCGCCCATCAACGATCATTGAACTTGCCGCTGCCGTTGGTCACGCACTGCCGTCAACCGATCCGGTAGCCCTTCGCGCCTGGTTCCTTGAGTCGGCGAGTTCAGGCTCGCTGGAGCGCTACCTTGAGACGTTCGATCACACGATCGCCGTCATGCAAACGGCGGAGGCCCTGACGCGCGTTGCTCACGAATTTGTGGAAGACCTCGTGGACGACGGCGTCGTGTACGGCGAAGTCCGATGGGCTCCCGAGCAGCACCTCACCGTGGGCCTGAGCCTTGACGACGCCGTGACAGCGGTTCAGGAAGGGCTTAACGCCGGCGTGGCGGCAGCAGAGGAACGCGGCCACCTCATCCAGGTTGGCCAGCTGATCACAGCCATGCGGCACGCGGACAGAAGCCAGGAGATTGCCGAGCTTGCCGTCCGGCACCGGGATGCAGGAGCCGTCGGCTTTGATATCGCCGGAGCGGAAGATGGTTTTCCGGCGTCGCGTTTCGCGGAAGCTTTCACGTATTTGGCTGCACACCAGTTCCCCGTCACGGTTCATGCTGGCGAGGCAGCAGGTTTGGAGAGCATCGTCAGTGCCCTGGTTGATGGACGCGCGCTTCGCCTGGGCCATGGTGTTCGGATTGCCGAGGACATCGACGTCGAATTCAACGAAGAAGATCAACAGGACGCTTCCGGAGCTGAAGGAGACGAAGCCGTGGGCTTGGTCTCGCTCGGCAAGGTGGCGTCGTGGGTCCGAGATCGCCAGATCACTCTGGAAGTATGTCCTTCATCAAATCTTCAGACGGGTGCTGCTGAACAGTTCGGCGGGGACCTCGATAGCCACCCCATCGACTTGCTGTACCAGACCGGCTTCAACGTGACAATCAACCCAGACAATCGACTGATGAGCGGCATCACGCTGACCGGAGAGTTTGAACTCCTGGCAGAAACGTTCAGCTACGATCTTGAGGATATCCGCACGTTCACGCTGAATGCAGCGGAGGCAGCGTTTTTGCCGCTGGAAGAACGCGAGGCTCTGATCGATTACATCAATGATGGCTTCGACAACGCCGTGGACTGAGACGAACGCCATCCCGCGGCTGGTTGAGGTCATCGCCCAGCTGCGGGAGCGTTGTCCTTGGGTTGCGGATCAAACACCGGGATCCCTCGTGGGCTACCTCATCGAGGAAAGCTACGAGCTCGTTGAGGCGCTGGAAACCGGGCAGGGTGATCAGGCCGGGCTTGATGAGCTTCGCGGTGAACTCGGCGACGTTCTGTTACAGGTGGTCCTGCACGCCCGCATCCAGCAGGAGCGCGGCAACTTCGATCTCGACGCCGTGGCCCGGACCCTGACCGAGAAGATGATCCGCCGCAACCCGCACGTTTTCACTCCCGACGGCAGCCTGGTCGAGGGCGCAGCGGAAATCGGCGTCGATGATATTGAGAAGACCTGGCAGAACGTGAAGCGTCAGGAGAAACCGGCACGCAGCAGTCCATTGGATGGCATCCCAGCCCACTTGCCAGCGTTGATAATGGCTGCGAAGGTCTCAGCGCGGGTCCACGGACACGGAAGCGTTGACCGTGAGGGGCACGCGAGGGAACATGAGCTCGGTGACATGCTCCTGAACCTCGTCGAAGAGACAACACGAGGAGGACTCGACGCCGAGCGCGCACTCCGGGCTGCCATCCGGCGCCGATACGGAACGTAACGTTCTGCGGCGCCGTTGAAACTCTATTAGTGTTGAACCTGGCACCAGCCCTCTCCAACACCCAGATTCACATCCGCAGAACAGGAGCCCACCCATGGCTATCATCGAAGCTATCCATGCCCGCGAGATCCTAGATTCACGGGGTAACCCGACCATTGAAGTCGAGGTTCTCCTGGATGACGACAGCTTTGGCCGTGCAGCCGTTCCCTCCGGTGCATCCACCGGCGCGTTTGAAGCCAATGAGCGACGCGACGGAGACAAAGAACGCTACTCAGGTAAGGGTGTTCAGCAGGCGGTTGATGCCGTCATCGATCAGATCCAGCCGGCACTGCTCGGCTTCGACGCTGCCGAGCAGCGCGCCATCGATCAGGTCATGATCGACCTCGACGGCACGGACAACAAATCCAGTCTGGGCGCCAATGCCATGCTGGGAGTCTCGCTCGCCGTTGCGCGTGCCGCTTCAGAATCTGCCAAGCTGCCGCTTTACCGCTACTTGGGCGGACCGAACGCGCACGAGTTGCCGGTCCCGCTGATGAACATCCTCAACGGCGGATCCCATGCCGATTCCGACGTCGACATTCAGGAGTTCATGATCGTCCCGCTGGGTGCCTCTTCCTTCTCCGAGGGCCTGCGCTGGGGTGTAGAGGTCTACCACGAGCTGAAGTCCGTTCTCAAAGGCAGGGGCTTATCCACTGGCCTGGGCGATGAAGGTGGTTTTGCCCCTAATCTGCCCTCGAACCGTGAAGCACTCGATCTCATCCTTGAAGCCATCAACAACGCCGGCTACACGCCCGGAACGGACATCGCCCTTGCGCTGGACGTAGCCTCATCAGAGTTCTTCCAGGATGGAAAGTACGCTTTCGAGGGCAAGTCTCTGGACGCAGACGCCATGAGCGCGTACTACCAAGAGCTGGTTCGGGACTACCCGCTCGTATCGATCGAAGACCCGCTGGATGAAGACGACTGGCAGGGCTGGAAGACACTCACCGACGCTATTGGTGATCGTGTCCAGCTGGTCGGCGACGACCTCTTTGTCACCAATCCCAGTCGGTTGGAAAAGGGCATCAACAGCGGCACGGCAAATTCGCTGCTGGTCAAGGTCAACCAGATCGGCACCCTGACCGAAACGCTCGACGCGATCTCCATGGCTCAGCGTGCGGGATACACCACGATCACCTCACACCGCTCCGGCGAGACCGAAGACACCACGATCGCAGACCTCTGCGTTGCAACGAACGCGGGCCAGATCAAGACGGGCGCTCCCGCGCGCTCCGAACGTGTGGCCAAATACAACCAGTTGCTGCGTATCGAGGAAGAGCTTGACGACGCCGCACGTTATGCAGGTCGCAGGGCTTTCCCGCGTTTCACGGCATAACAGGAACACTTACGGTGGGTACCCTCGTTAACAACGGGTACCCACCGTTTTCGTAGTAGACCGCTCAGCAAGGAGGCCCATGGCACAGCGTCGTCCCTCCGTTCCGCGTACCAGAGGTCTACCTGGCGGTGCTGAACGCGGTGGGTCCGGTTCAGTTTCGGCAAAAGAGTCACGCCAGCAACAGCAGACTGGTCATGAATACATCATCAGCGCCGAGAAAGAGGTCACCGAGACTGGCGAACACCAGATCATCCGGGCCAACTTCGGGGCGAAGCTGACGAAACCGGCAAAACAGGCAGCGCCGCCAAAGCCGACAAAACAGGCAGAGCCGCCAAAGCCGACGCCGCCTGCGCCCCCACCCGAAGCTAAAAAACCTCCAGCCAAGAGCAATAAATCCGAGGAACGAGCGCGTGCCAGAACACAGCTCTCCTCCGCCATTCGGAAGGGACGCGAAAAGCCAGGCTCCAGTACCACTGCTGCACAGTCTGCGCCCGAACCAGTTCCGGCAAAAAGGTTCTCTGGAAGACTGCTGGCGCTCGCCGTCGTACTCATCACCATCATTGTCATGCTGGCGCCTTCCGTACGCGTCTATATTCAGCAAAGCTCAGAGATCGCGACGCTGGAAAGTGAAATTGCGGTTCAGAAGGAACGGCAACAAGAGATCGAGAGCCAGGTGGCACGGTGGGAAGACCCATCGTTCATCAAGGCCCAGGCCAGGGAACGCCTGTTCCTGGTCATGCCGGGGGAGAAGCGCTATCTGGTGAAAGGCGTGGATGGTTTCAAGGAGTCGGAGAATGAAGTAGCTGGCGCGGCTCCGGCGGATCTTGCGTGGGTCGATGCGCTCTGGGATTCTGTTCAGCGTTCAGCAACTGCAAAATAGTAATGTCGGGGACCTGTTTCCACGAGACGAACTTGAAAGGTAAGGACCGCACTGCATGAGCGACAACGTTGCAATGGCACCCACGCAGGAGGACCTGGACACCCTGAGCCTGCAGCTGGGCCGTCCTGTCCGCGATGTCGTCGAAATCGGTGCGCGGTGTGTTTGCGGTAACCCACTGGTTGCTACGACCGCGCCGCGTCTATCCAACGGCATTCCTTTTCCCACCACGTTCTATCTCACGCACCCGGTCATCACTGCAGCAGTATCGCGGCTGGAGGCGGCAGGTGTTATGACCGAGATGAGCGAACGTCTCCTGACGGATCCCGGTCTCGCCAGCAGTTATCAGGCGGCGCACGAGAATTATTTAGCGAGCCGCAATGGCGTTGGACACCGAACCGGGGTGGGCGCGGTTCCGGAGATCGATGGCGTGTCTGCCGGGGGGATGCCAACGCGGGTGAAATGCCTGCACGTACTGGTAGGGCACTCTCTGGCGGCCGGCCCCGGTATCAACCCGCTCGGTGATGAAGCGTTGGCGGGCATCGACCAGTGGTGGAACCGCGAGCAGTGTTGGTGCAAGGGCGCTTGGGACACCAACGCCAGCGTCCCCAACCAGGAGTTGAGCCGGCATGCCCGTACACAGGGGCTCAGTCCGGAGGAACTGCAACAGAAAAAAGCGGAGCGTCGCGCGCCCTCGGGGGACCGCACATGAGCAGGGTGGCCGCCATTGACTGCGGCACAAACTCGATCCGACTCCTGATAGCCGACGCCGACCAAGGCGCCCTCACCGACGTGGTGAGACTGATGCGCGTGGTCCGGCTAGGCGAAGGCGTTGATGCCACGGGCAGGTTCAGCGACGCAGCACTCGAACGCACCCTTGCAGCAACACGGGAGTACGCGGAACTGATTGAACAGCACGACGCCGGCCGGATTCGATTCGTTGCAACCTCGGCTACCCGCGACGCCGCCAACCGGGAGGTCTTCTTTGATGGTGTCCGCGAGCTTCTCGGTGTGGAACCGGAGGTCATCAGTGGCGATGAGGAAGCGTCCCTGTCCTTCCAAGGTGCGGCCAGTGTGTTGAGCCTGGATCAAGCTGACAATCTGCTGGTGGTGGACCTCGGTGGCGGCAGCACCGAATTCGTCATGGGTAACGCTGACGGAGTCACAGCCGCGAGGAGTATGAACATGGGCTGCGTCCGGTTCACGGAAAAGTTCCTGTCAACCGATCCGCCCACGGCGTCGGAAATCGCCATGGCTGTCGGGAGTGCGCGCGAGCTGATCCACTCGGCGTCCATTGACGTCCCCCTTTCGCAGGCCACAGCCCTGGTGGGGGTGGCTGGCAGCGTTACCACTATCACGGCACACGCTCTGGGCCTGGAGGAATACAGTTCCGAGGCCATTCACGGGACTGAATTGCCCCAGCAGCTTACTGCGGATGCATGTACTGATCTGCTGACAATGCCGCGATCGGTCCGTGGGGAACTGCCGTATATGCACCCCGGAAGGGTAGACGTTATTGGCGCCGGCGCACTGATCTGGCGGACCATCATCGACGAACTAGCTGAACGCACCAATGGCCGAATCGCCTCGACCATCACCAGCGAACACGACATCCTGGATGGAATCGCTCTGAGCATCGCATCGTCGGAACGGCGCTGATGTGGCTGTGTCCCGCCAGAAAATGACCGCAGCCTCTCGACGCACCCTCAGCGCCGTCGTCGTGCTGGTTCTTTTGGGTACCTGGGCCGCGGCCCCGGCAGGTGCTGCTGATGATATCCGCAGCAAGGAGTACTGGCTCGAGGATTACGGCATCACAGAAGCCTGGAAGACGTCTAAGGGAAAGGGCGTCAAAGTTGCTGTCATCGACAGCGGTGTGGACGGTAGCCACCCGGATCTGAAGGGCGTTGTAGTTGGCGGTACGGACGTTTCCGGGGTTGGTGCCGCAGATGGCCAACAGGGCATTGGCATAACGCCGGAGCACGGCACACTCGTTGCTTCGCTGCTCGCCGGGCGCGGGCATGTTGATAAAGGTCCTTCGGTATCGCCTTCCCCGAGCGCCAAACCAGACCCCATGGACCGCTACGGTCGTGGGCCCGAAGGGATCGTGGGTGTTGCTCCGGAGGCAGAAATACTTGCAGTATCCGCCTTCATCGGGCAGGACAATCCGGGCGGGATCAGCATTGACGAACAGATCCCGAACGCCGTCCGATGGGCCGTGGACCACGGTGCGCAAGTCATCAATATGTCTTTAGGCAGCACTTCCGCTTCCTGGCCCAAGGCGTGGGACGCAGCCTTTCTGTATGCCGAACAGCACGACGTCGTCATCATCACGGCGGCTGGAAACCGTGGGGTGGGCATGGTGCAGGTAGGCGCTCCCGCTACGATCCCCGGTGTCTTGGCCGTTGCTGGACTTGATGTCGAAGGCAGGGCAAGTTGGGACTCATCGTCCCAGGGGATCACCATCGGGGTTGCTGCTCCGGCGGAGAAACTCGTGGGAGCACTGCCCGGAGGGCTCTATGCCAACTGGTCCGGAACCTCAGGCGCCGCACCCCTGGTCGCGGGCGTCGCTGCTCTGATCAGGGCTGAATATCCTGATATGTCTGCGGCGCAGGTCATCAATCGGATCATCACGACCGCCACTGACGCCGGGGTGCCCGGTCTTGACCCGATCTATGGATACGGAGTGCTCGATGCGGCGGCTGCGGTGACGGAGCCAGTCCCCGTGGTGGCAGTGAATCCGCTGGGTACCATCAGTGATTGGATCCGGGTCCATCGCCGTGGAGCCGTACCAACGCCCACCGCGGCGCAGCCTCCATCGAAGGAGGACAAGCCTGCCGAACCGTTGGCGCCCGAGCCAACCGTGCCAGCGGCGGTCGAACCAGCCTCGGAGCATTCCGGATTGCCCGCGCTCATCATGTTGGGTTTCGGCACGCTGATCGTTTTCATCGCGGGTGCGGGTGGATATCACGTCCTCCAGGCGCGCCGTCAAACCGGCGAAACTTCCCTTGACGACGCTGACGATGAGGCCTCGTGAAGATTTTCACAAAGTGAACGGCCGCAGCTAGACTGGGGCCATGGCATCCCATCCTGAATTTATTGATCGTCCGCGCGTTCTTGTTGTCGGCGGCGGCTATGTTGGTCTGTATGTAGCCATGAAACTGCAGAAGAAGGTTCGGGCGCATGGTGGCATCGTGACTGTCGTTGATCCGGTCCCCTACATGACGTACCAGCCCTTTCTGCCTGAAGTAGCGGCCGGAAACATCGAGGCGCGTCACGCTGTTGTATCCCACCGCACCCACCTCGGCGCGAGTGAACTCATCAGTGGCCGAGTCACCTCCATTGACCACGCGCAGCGCAAGGCAGTAGTGGCTCCGGTAGATGGTTCCGCTCCATTCGAGCTTGGTTACCGCGACGTCGTGATTGCCGCTGGTGCGATCACTCGCACGTTCCCCATCAAGGGTTTGGCAGAACAGGGTATCGGCATGAAATCCATTGAAGAAGCCGTTGCCGTGAGGAACAAGGTGCTTGAGCGCATCGAAACCGCATCTCTTCTCCAGGACGGCCCGGAACGTCGGCGGATGCTCACATTTGTCGTCGTCGGCGGTGGATTCGCAGGTATCGAGACCATTGCCGAGATCGAGGATCTGGCACGGGCCACAGTCGCGAAAAACGATCGGTTGACGCACGAAGATCTGCGCTTCGTTCTCGTTGAGGCCATGGGCCGAATCATGCCTGAGGTCACCGAAGAGCAGGCTCTCTGGGTCGTCGATCACCTCCGTTCACGCGGCATTCAGGTGCTGCTCAATACCTCGCTTGCCAACGCCGAGGGCGGGCTGCTGCAACTGATCAACATGCCGGACAAGTCTGCGGCGGATGAATTCGAGGCGGATACTCTGATCTGGACAGCCGGAGTCCAGGCAAACCCGATGGTCCGGTTCACAGATTTCCCCATCGATGACCGCGGACGTGTCCGTGCCAACGCTGAACTGCGGATTACGGGCGACGACGGACCCATTGACGGCGCTTGGGCGGCCGGAGACGTTTCCGCCGTTCCTGATCTGTCCGGAGGCGGCGTGGGCGGATTCTGTGTTCCGAATGCTCAGCACGCGGTGCGTCAGGCCAAGCGCCTCGCCGCAAACCTCTATGCCGAGCGCTATGGCGTGGGCAGGGTGGCTGAGTACAAGCACAAGAACCTCGGCGCGGTAGCTGGGTTCGGAGTGTACAAGGGCGTGGCCAACATCATGGGCCTCAAGCTTCGGGGTGTCCTCGCCTGGGCCGCACACCGCGGCTACCACGGCATGGCTATGCCCACTTTTGAGCGGAAGTTCCGCGTGCTGTCAGGCTGGTTCTCCAGCTTACTTTTCCGTCGCGACACCACGCAGCTCATGGACCTGCAGACGCCACGCCGCCAATTTGAAGAGGCAGCTACTCCCAAACCCAAGCCAGCCGCTCAGGAAGCTCCTGCCACCGCGCAGGATTCTGCTGACAACCGGACGGCCGAGAAGCAGCCCGCGAACTAGTAGGACTCAGTGTTCGGTGGCGGCGGGAGAGATCCGGCCGCCGTCGATCTTTAACGGTGTTTACATCCCGTATTCTGGGAGATGCACTTCGCGGCCCCAGTAGCCCAATGGCAGAGGCAGGAGACTTAAAATCTTCACAGTGTGGGTTCGAGTCCCACCTGGGGCACCGGCCAGTCCCCTTCCTGCGCGAGATCACCCTTTAGCGCTCAAAGTACGGGTTGCTCGGGGTGATCTCGGCGGCAGGGGGTGACCTCGCGATTGGCTGAAAGGCGCGCGTAACGGCGCCAAGGGTGGGAGTGGAATCTTCAGGAGGAGTTGTCCGTTGTCATTGGTAGACTTGTTCACACGCTCCACCCCATAGATGAAGGACACACAGCACATGGCAACTGGCAGTAACCCTGTCTTCAACGGCAAGAACTTCCGTGCCCAGACCCGGGGCGGAAACTACTCTCAGGGCGGTGTGGCTCAGGGTGCACCTGAATCCATGTCGGCACAGCAATTGCAGGACATGTACAACGGGCCGTCAGCAGGCCCAACTGACACTGGCCGCATGACGTTCGACGACGTCATCGTCAAGACGCTGGCATGCCTCGGCATGGTACTCGTCGGTGCGGCCATCCCGGCGTTCATTGTGCCGCAATTTGCAACGGTACTCATGATCGTTGGGGTTGTCGGCGGACTTGTGCTGGGCCTCGTCAATGCTTTCAAGCGCGAGCCCGTGCCTGCACTGATTCTGGCCTACGCCGGTTTGGAAGGCCTCTTCCTTGGTGCACTGACCATGTTCCTTGAGGCACAGTTCCCCAACATTGCTCTGCAGGCGATCATTGGTACCCTCTCCGTTTTTGGTGTCACTCTGCTGCTGTTCCGCAGTGGCAAGGTGCGGGCTACCCCCAAGGCCATGAAATTCTTCATGATCGCCATCATCGGCTACGGGGTCTTCAGTCTCGTCAATATGGGGCTCATGATCTTTGGCGGCGTTAGTGACCCATGGGGCATCCGTGGCATGGATATACCGGGCACCAACATTCCGTTCGGTGTTGTGATCGGCTTATTCGCGATCGGTCTTGCGGCGTTCTCTCTGATCATTGATTTCACGTCGATCTCTGCCGGTGTCAAGAACGGAGCCCCGCGGCGCTACTCCTGGACGGCGGCCTTCGGACTGACGGTCACGCTGGTCTGGCTGTACGTTGAGATTCTGCGGCTCCTAGCCATCATCCGCGGCAACGACTAGTAGCTGATCAGCAGATAGGTGGGCCCCCGACGATGGTCGGGGGCCCACCTATGTTAATTGGCGCGTCGCTGAAAGCACCCGTGCATCGTCCCTCCCCGACCTGGAGGAATTCTCCCAACGGTGGACTCTCTGGACAGGAATCCGTACACCACCGGATGTGGAAAGGTTGAGCCATGAGACGCCCGAACAGTCGTCAAAATTCTCCGCTCGCCTTCCAACGATCCATGGCCAAGGCATCTTCGGAGAACGCGTCGGAGGATGTGCCATATGCGCTTCGTGTTTCCGCCGCGTGGGCATGGCGCCTCGGTCTGATTCTCGTGGTCTCCGGGATCCTCATCTGGTTGCTCAGCAAGGTCTCGCTGATCATCATTCCACTCATGGTCGCTGGGCTACTGGCGGGTCTGCTGTCCCCGGTGACGGAAGCGATGCGCAGAAACCGTGTACCCGGCTCCCTGGCTGTCACCATCACGGTCCTGGGATTTCTCGGCATCATCGTGGGCGGATTATCGCTCGTGGGGCAAGAACTGGTCCGTGGATTCTCCGACCTCAGAGACGAGGCGATTGAGGGCGTCAACAAAGTTGAACGCTGGCTATCTGATGGCCCGCTGCATCTCACCACCGACCAGATCGGCAATTACGCCAAGGACATCGGAGAGGCCGCCCAATCGAACAGCAGCACTATTGTCTCCGGTGCACTCTCTTTTGGAAGTACTGCCGGCCAGTTAGCAGCGGGCTCACTGCTCACCGTGTTTGCGCTGATCTTCTTTCTGCTTGAAGGAAACCGGATCTGGGGTTTCGCCGTCGGACTCATGCCGCGAAAAGCACGAGCAGCCACTGACGGTGCAGGACGCAAAGGCTGGGTGTCCATGGTGCACTACGTTCGCACTCAGATATTTGTGGCGTTCGTCGACGCCGTAGGTATCGGGGCGGGCGCGGCAATCATTGGTGTCCCGCTCGCGCTTCCACTATCCGTGCTGGTCTTTATCGGCTCTTTCATCCCCATCGTCGGTGCCCTCTTCACCGGTTTTCTCGTCGTCGTACTGGCCCTGGTGGCGAACGGCTGGGTCAACGCACTGATCATGCTTGCGATAGTTTTGGTGGTACAGCAGATCGAGGGCCACATCCTTCAGCCACTCGTGATCGGTAAGGCCGTTGCGCTCCACCCACTCGCAGTCGTCCTTGCCGTAGCCGCCGGGTCCCTCCTTGCAGGAATCCCCGGGGCACTCTTCTCGGTACCATTGTTGGCAATCGTCAACACCATGGTCCGGTACATCGCAACCCGCCAGTGGGAATCTGATCCCGCGCTGGGTGCGCCGCCGAGCAGAGCCGAACTCATACAGGACAATCACAACGAGGCCACACCATGACACCATCACCGCAACCGCAGCTGCCAGTAACGCTCAAGGACATCGAGGCTGCTCGGACGCGTCTGGAAGGAGTCATTGCCAATACTCCGATTGAGATTTCACGAGCACTGGCCCGCCAGCTAGGATCTGACGTCTTTTTGAAATGTGAAAACCTGCAACGCGCAGGTTCGTTCAAGCTTCGCGGTGCGTACAACCGGATGTCCCAGCTCTCCGAGGACGAAAAGTCCCGCGGCGTTGTTGCCGCCTCGGCAGGGAATCATGCTCAGGGTGTGGCAGTTGCCGCCAGCCGCCTCGGCATACGTGCACGCATCTACATGCCGCTGGGTGTCGCACTGCCCAAGCTGGCCGCAACCCGGAGCCACGGAGCGGAAGTTCTGTTGCACGGACACACCGTTGATGAAGCACTGGCGGAAGCGCACCGCTACGCCGAAGAATCCGGAGCCGTCGTGGTACACCCCTTTGATCACGCCGATGTCGTGGCAGGGCAGGGAACAATCGGTCTGGAGATTCTTGAACAGGTACCCAATGTTGACACCATCCTCACCGGCGTGGGCGGCGGAGGATTACTGGCTGGAGTTGCCGTTGCTGTCAAAGAACGCGCTCGCCAACTCGGCCGCGAGATCAAAATCATTGGAGTTCAGGCTGAGAACGCTGCGGCTTACCCACCGTCGCTCGCTGCCGACGCCCTGGTCCCGCTGAATCGGGTATCAACCATTGCGGACGGTATCGCCGTTGGCCGGCCAGGACAGATTCCCTTCTCGATCATCAAGGAACTGGTCGACGACGTCGTCACGGTCAGTGAGGACGCGCTTGCCCGAGCCCTTGTCTTCCTACTCGAACGGACCAAGCTCGTCGTAGAACCTGCCGGTGCCGTTGGAGTCGCGGCCATTATGGAAGGCAAGATCAAGAACACCGGCAATACGGCAGTCATCCTCACCGGTGGCAATATAGACCCCATGCTGATGCTCAAAGTCATCCAGCGCGGTCTGGCAGCAGCTGGCCGGTACTTGGTCGTACGCATCCTCCTGGATGATAGACCGGGATCACTGGCAACCATCTCGCAGATCATCGCCGAATCGGACGCCAACGTCACCGGGGTGGATCACAACCGAGTGGGAGGCTCCATCAGCATGGGCGACGTCGCCATCACCATCAACATGGAGACTAAAGGCGACGAACACTGCGAGCTGGTGCTGGGGAACCTGCGCGCAGCGGGGTTCCGCCCTGTCGTGGTTCACGGTTAGCCGATGCTCGCAACACGTGCTCGGAAGGGGCTGGTGACCGTTGCGCTTTTCGCGGCGGTTCTGGTGGCCTGTTTCATCCTCGATCAGCTCAGCAACAGGTACTTTACGCGTCTGCTGTCCGTGGACCCACGTGACATCGATGGGCTGGACGGAATTGTGTTTGCGCCGCTTCTACACGCCGATGCAGCCCATTTGACCAGCAACATCTTCCCCCTGGTGATCTTCGGATTTCTGGCGTTCCTCGACGGTGCCCGGCGGTTTACTCTCGCGGTCGCTATGAGCTGGGGCGCCTCAGGGCTGGGTGCATGGCTGTTCGGATTCGGTCCCACGATCGGGGCTTCCGGCGTCATCTTTGGCCTGTTTACCTACCTGTTGGCCCGCGGCTTCTACAACCGAAACTGGAAGCAGATAGCCCTCGCCGCAGTTCTATTCCTCGTCTATGGGTCAATCCTCTGGGGCGTCCTCCCACTGGGAAACAGCGGAATTTCGTGGCAGGCGCATCTTTTCGGTGCCATGGGAGGGCTCGGCGCCGCCGTCGTACTACGGCAACAGCGCCGCCACACGCAACGAGCAGGTACGACAAAGGGCGAGCCAACCGGCTCGCCCTTTACCTGAGAATAGGTTAGCTCGAGTAGGGCGTGGCGGAAATGATTTCCACCGCGATCTCATGTCCGTTCGGGGCCGTGTACATGCGCTTGTCCCCAGCCTTGGCGCCATGAATGGCTGCTCCGAGAGGGGATTTCTCGCTGTAAACGTCCATGTCTGTGTCCCCGGCTACTTCACGGCTGCCCAACAGGAACGTTTCTTTGTCTCCTGCAATGAGTGCCACTACCTGCATGCCGGGCTCAACGATGCCATCGTCCGCGGGTGCTTCGCCGACGTGAGCGTCCCGTAGGAGCTGTGTGAGCTGCCGGATGCGGGCCTCTGATTTGCCCTGCTCTTCCTTGGCTGCGTGGTAGCCACCGTTTTCTTTGAGGTCTCCCTCGGAGCGGGCCTGCTCAATGCGGGCAACGATCTCAGTACGACCCGGGCCGGACAGTTCATCCAGCTCAGCGTTGAGACGGTTGTAGGACTCCTGAGTGAGCCACGCGGCTGGTGCGCTGTTGGTGGACACGGCATCTCCTTAGATACTTCCGGGCCACAGGGCGTGGCTCAGCAATGACAGTATTCATTTGTTGGATTTCATGTGAATGGTCCAACAAACAAGAACCCCGCCAGCGGGGACCAATTATTTCCTTGATCACCAGAAGGGCGGGGTACAACGTATTTGATTCATTGTAGTCATCATCGCGATATAACCCAATATGGGAATAGTGCTGCGCGTTGAGTGAAGAACGCGCTCAGGTCGGTGTGTCGAGTATCCAGCACGAGTCGATTCCGCCGCTTACGCCGGGCGATTCCAGGCGTAACTGCGTACGGTGCGCCGTCGTCTGTTCATCGGAGGGACCGATGGTGACGGTCTTCCAGCCGACAATGGCATAATTTTCGCTCAGAACAGAGACAGCGCATTCAACCGTTGACTCCGGGGCCTTGGTGATCTGGTAATCCACAACGGCGTGCAGATCATCAGTGCCAATGGAAAAGCCGACATCCTGTGTGCTTACGGGTTTGAGCGCGAACATCGCGGTGAACACGCCCGTCAACACGATGGTGAGGCCAAGGGCTACGATGATGCTGATCTTTTTGGTACGCGAAGACACCCCCGGCTTGGGCGCGCCGTACCGATTCGCTAATCTGGAACTGGAAGTGTCAGCAGCGATTTCCTGCGGAGACGAATTGCCATCGATTGTGGAGGATTCGCCCGGCGTGGGGCTCTGCTCGGTACTCATACCGACATTTTATCGTCTTTGACTCGCATAGCCATTTCAGGAGCCACTCGTGAGCAGTCCGCAGAACCATCCCTTCCCCGCCGCAGGGTTGCGGCTGCTCGCCGTCCATGCGCACCCCGACGACGAGTCGAGTAAGGGAGCCGCGATGATGTCCAGCTATGTGGCGGCCGGCGCCGACGTCATGGTAGCCACCTGTACCGGAGGCGAGCGCGGCGACATCCTGAATTCAGCGATGCTTTCCGAACCGCACGCACACTGGGACCTGCCGGGACTGCGCAGAATCGAGATGGCCGACGCCGCCCGTGAACTAGGAGTGCAGCACCGGTGGCTGGGCTTTACTGATTCCGGCTTGCCGGAAGGGGACCCGCTGCCGGACCTGCCCTGGGGGTGCTTCGCTCTCCAGCCGCTCGAGCGGGCCACCGCACCGCTGGTCCGTCTCATTCGGGAGTTCCGGCCGCATGTGATCATCAGCTATGACGAGAACGGCGGCTACCCGCACCCGGACCACATTATGGCCCACAAGGTGACGGTAGAGGCTTATCATGCAGCAGGCGAGGCAGGGAAATACCCGGGCACTGGCGAGCCGTGGACTCCGTCCAAGCTCTACTACGACCGCGCATTCAACCCTGAGCGGTTCAAGGCGCTGCACTTGGCCCTGGAGGAATCTGGCATCAAATCGCCTTTCGCGGAGCGGATCGCGGCATGGTTGGAAGAAGACGCAGAGGGACACACGCCACCGGCATCGCTGCACCCGACGACAACGCAGATCGAGTGCGGGGACTTCTTTGAAAACCGTGAGCGTGCCCTGCTGGCACATCGCACGCAGATCGAGCCGGGGGGTTTCTTCTTCGCCGCCACGAACGATATGCAGCGCAAGGCATGGCCGTGGGAGGACTATTCGCTCATCGATTCGCGGGTAGAAACGACGGTGCCTGAAACGGACCTCTTTGCGGGCATACGATAGGGGCACGGGTCCAACCGCCCCGCGTCTGAGGCCAGACACCACTCCCGAAAGAGATATACCTTGGGATTCGCCCTTCACCTGCTGCTGACCGCCACTCCTCCCCCCGGAGGAGACCTGCGCGAGGGCTTGAACGCTGACCAGGTCAGCCCTGGTCTGACGGGATTCATCGCGACGTTCGCCGTCGTCGCCGTCACCATTTTGCTGATCCTCGACATGACCAGGCGGATCCGCCGCGTGCGGTATCGCAACGATCAGGAGCCAGTCGGCGGAAGCCCGGTCGGGTACGGGGACGCGGAAACCGGAGGTACCGCCGTACCGGCGGAGAGGAACCAGCTCGACGACGAGGGCGGGGCGCCTCCGCACCGGGACTCCCCGGACCCGGGCCCGGATACGAAGGTTTAGGACCATGGGCGGCAGGCTCAGCAGCGAAGCCTCGGCATACCTGCGTCAGCACGCCCACAATCCGGTGGACTGGTGGCCCTTCGGAGATGCTGCTTTTGAACAAGCACGGCTGCGCGAGGTGCCAGTATTCGTTTCTGTGGGCTATGCGGCCTGCCACTGGTGCCATGTCATGGCGCACGAATCGTTCGAGGACGATGAACTTGCCGGGTACCTGAACGAAAACTTTGTCAGCATCAAGGTGGATCGCGAGGAGCGCCCGGACGTCGACGCTGTTTATATGGCAGCAACCCAGGCGATGACGGGTCAGGGGGGATGGCCGATGTCGGTCTTCACCCTCCCTGATGGCCGCGCGTTCTATGCCGGTACCTATTTTCCGCCAGAGCCCCGGCACGGAAGTGCATCCTTCAGGCAAGTTCTCGAAGCCATTAACGACGCCTGGTCAAACCGCCGTGAGCAGGTTGAGGCCAGTGCTGAAGGACTCGCCGGCAGTCTCGGCGAGGCGCAGCAGCGCAACCGTGCGTTACTCCTGACGCCGCCGGGCACGGATCCATCGTCTCGGCACTGGGCCGACGCCGCGGTGGAAAAACTGCTGAAGCAGGAGGACCGGTACCACGGGGGCTTCGGCAATGCCCCCAAGTTCCCGCCGTCGACCGTTCTGCCCTTCCTTCAGAAGTTTGCCGCAGAACGCCAACCGGAGCCCGCGGAGCTCACAGAAGCGGCTTCCGGACTAGTAGACCGCACCCTTGAATCAATGGCCGTCAGCGGTCTCTACGATCAGGTAGAGGGAGGGTTTTCGCGCTACACGGTTGATGCTGCCTGGGCCATACCGCACTTCGAGAAGATGCTCTACGACAACGTTCAACTGATCCGCAGCTATGCCTGGTGGTCGGCTTCAGCGGACTCACCCGAACATCAGCAATTGGCTGTTGATGTGGTCCGTAGAAGCGCTGACTGGATGATCCGCCGGCTGCGGGTAGCTGACGGCGCGTTTGCCTCTTCATTGGATGCTGACACGCTGATCGATGGACACGCGGTGGAGGGCGGCACTTACACGTGGACGGTCGAACAGCTCTCCGAGATACTGGGAGCCGACGACGGCCGTGCTGCCGCAGAGCTTTTTGATCTCAGCACTGGCCTGATGGAGACGGGTGCATCTACATTGCATCCGGGACGCCTGTGGAACGTGGATGAGAGAGCTCTCTGGGACCGGCTCCGGCCCGCTCTGCAACGTGCACGGGACCGTCGTCCGCAGCCGGCACGTGATGACAAAGTAGTGGCCGGGTGGAATGGTCTGGCCGTTGCGGCACTGGCGGACGCGGGTGTCCTGCTCAAGGATCAGGAACTGCTCTCCGCGGCCAAACGAACCGCCGAATACTTGATCGACGTCCACTGCCACGACGGCAGGTTGACCCGGGTCTCACACGATGGCAAAGCCCAGGGCATCGAGGGAATGCTTGAGGATTATGCTGGCGTCGCGGAGGGGTATTTCGCTCTGTATGCGGCCACGGGCGAAGAGCATTGGTACCGCGAGGGGGAGCAGCTGGTCCACGCAGCCGGTCAAAAATTCATGATCGACGGCGTGTTGCGGGACAGTGCCGTAGTCAGCCCGCAGCTGGCGCGGGCGCAGGCCACGGAATCAGCTGCTGACCCTCTAGACGGACCATCGCCCAGTGGGACGGCTCTCTACGCCGGTGTACTTGCCACCTACGCCGCATATTCGGGTTCAGAGCCGGACCGGCAGAGGGCCGAGGACATTGTTCAGCACGCCATGGTCCTTGGCGACCAGGCTCCACGCGCTGTGGGCTGGGCCATGGGAGTTGCCCACACCCTGTTCTACGGGCCGGGGGAACTCGCCGTCGTCGGGCATGATCGGGACCAGGTAGTGGCAGTTGCCTGCAGCGCCCGCCGGGTAGCCGGTCCAGGGCTGACAACAGCCCTCGACGACGGCAGTGAGGTCGGGGTTCCGCTAGTGGCTGGCCGCTCTGGTCTACCCGGGCTGCAGGCCTACCTCTGCCGCAACATGGTTTGTGGCATGCCGGTCTCCACCGAGGAGGAGCTCGTTCGGCTGCTGCGTTGATGCCCTATTGCGAGTGGTTCAGCACCGCGATCATGATCGCAATGTAGTGCGCTGCGAAAGCTGCCACGGTGAACGCATGGAACAGTTCGTGAAAGCCAAAAGCCGTGGCACTGAAATTTGGTCTTTTCAAGGCGTAGAAAACTGCACCCGCGATGTAGAGGGCGCCGCCAACACAAATCAGTACCGCGGCGGAGGGGCTCGCGGCGAAAAAGTCCGGAATATAGAACAGCGCGCCTAGGCCAAGAACAATGTAAATGGGTACGTACAGCCAGCGGGGTGCGTGCAGCCACAGCAACCTGAAGGCAACACCAGCAATGGCGCCGCTCCAGATGAGCCAGAGCAGGAGGACAGCTTTAGGCCGGTCCAGCAATGCCCAGGCCAGTGGCGTGTAGGACCCTGCTATAACCAGCATGATGTTGGTGTGGTCCAGCCGTTTGAGGATGACTTTGGTTTTGGCGGACCAATTCCCGCGGTGATAAATAGCGCTGATGCCGAATAGCAGCAGTCCAGTGATTGCGTAGATCGCGGAGGTGATTTTGGCAGACGGCGTGGGTGCCAGGACCACGAGGACAATGCCTGCAGCCAACGCTAATGGCGCCGCTACGGCATGGATCCAGCCGCGCCAAGTGGGCTTGCCTTCAAGAACGTCCGCCATTTTCTCGGCAGCGGAGTCGAGGGTGCCAGCCTTGGTGCGCGGAGCATCCCTGCGTTTCATAGCTCGGGGAGTCATGGCCTAATCCTAAGCTACGGTCGCGTAAGTTACTGAACGGTAACAAGCACGAAGAGGTATCGGAACTCGGGATTGCCCAGCCGGAAAGGTACGGTAGGAAACGACAGCATTCCACTCAAATAGGATAGGTGATCCGCGTCATGCAACTGCCCGGGATCATCTACGACTTTTACGAGCGAAAGCTGCTGTGCGCTCTGGACAGGGACGCCATACCTGGTCACGTTGGGGTCATGGTGGACGGAAATCGTCGCTGGGCACGCGCGTTCAATGCCCCCACCCGGCATGGCCACCAGGCTGGCGCCGAGAAAATTCATGAGTTCCTTCTCTGGTGCCAGGAACTTGGAATCAAAGTCGTCACGCTCTATATGCTTTCGACAGACAACATGAGTCGCTCAGCGGAGGAACTCGATGAGCTGATGGGCATCATCGCCCAGACACTGGACAGACTGGACCAGAATGAAAAAGTCAGTGTTCACGCCATGGGCGCACCCGAGCTACTGCCGGACTACCTCGCTGAACGCCTCTGCAGACTCGCCGCAAAATCTGGCGGAACCGAACCACTCCACGTCAATGTCGCCGTCGGCTATGGGGGCCGCCGGGAAATCGTGGACGCTGTCCGCGAACTGCTGAATGACAAGCTCGACGCCGGTGCAGACATTAGAGATGTCGCCAACACTCTCTCCGTAGACGACATATCGCAGTACCTCTACACCCGTGGACAACCGGACCCGGACCTGGTCATCCGTACCTCCGGCGAGCAACGTCTCTCGGGTTTCCTCATGTGGCAGAGTGCGTACAGCGAGTTCTACTTCTGCGAAGCGCTATGGCCGGCTTTCCGCAAGGTTGATTTCCTCCGCGCTCTCAGGGACTTCGCGGGACGGCAGCGGCGCTTCGGTTCCTGACCGGCGTCGTTCATTTCCAGTTCACCCGGACTTCGCGATGCTTTCAGGTAACGACACAGCCAGACCGGGCCCTATATGGCATCCTCAGGCGTAGTCTCAAAGCATCACGTCACAACTACATATAGCCCGGAAAATTCCCTATAACTCGGGGCAGAGTCCCCGGACTGGAGTCACAGTGGCCGTTGCAGAGCAGACCCACACCAGAAGCTACGTCATCGACACTTCGGTGTTGATCTCGGACCCCCGGGCCATCACCCGCTTCGCCGAACATGAGGTGATCCTGCCCGTGGTCGTCATTTCGGAACTCGAGGCCAAACGCAACGACCCGGATCTTGGATACTTCGCCCGCAAGGCACTGAGGCTCCTCGATGAGCTCCGGGTTCTCCACAACGGACTCAGCACACCTATCCCGCTGGGGGACATGGGCGGCACCCTCAAAGTTGAACTGAACCACGTCTCAACAGAAGTGCTGCCAGTGGGCTTCCGGGGCGGCGACAATGACTCCCGCATCCTTGCCGTCGCGAAAAATCTGGCCGACGAAGGCCGCAACGTTACCTTGGTCTCCAAGGACCTCCCCATGCGTATCAAGGCCTCCGCCATGGGCCTGCAGGCCGACGAGTACCGCAACGAGCTCGTCAAGGACTCCGGCTGGACCGGCATCAGCGAACTGGACGTTGCGGACGACGACGTCAACATCCTCTACACCCACGAGCCAGTCTTCATTCCGGCAGCCGCCGAGCTTCCGGTCAATACCGGCCTCGTGATGCTTTCCAGCCGCGGCTCCGCGCTGGGCCGGGTGGGTGCCGATAAACAGGTTCGGCTGGTCAAGGGTGACAGAGACGTGTTCGGGCTGCACGGACGATCCGCGGAGCAACGCCTGGCCATCGACCTACTGATGGACCCCGAGGTTGGGATTGTTTCCCTCGGTGGGCGGGCTGGAACGGGTAAGTCCGCGCTGGCCCTGTGCGCAGGACTTGAAGCAGTGTTGGAGCGCCAAGAACATCGCAAAGTGGTGGTCTTCAGGCCGCTGTACGCGGTCGGCGGTCAGGAACTCGGCTACTTGCCGGGCTCCGAATCCGAGAAAATGAACCCGTGGGCACAAGCCGTCTTCGACACGCTGGGTGCACTCGTGTCGCAAGAGGTCGTGGAGGAAGTCATGGACCGCGGAATGTTGGAAGTCCTTCCCCTTACTCACATCCGGGGGCGATCCCTGCACGATTCCTTTGTCATCGTGGACGAAGCTCAGTCGCTGGAAAAGAACGTCCTACTGACCGTGCTCTCGCGCATCGGGCAGAACTCGAAGGTCGTCCTCACGCACGATATCGCGCAGCGCGATAACCTCCGGGTGGGTCGGCACGACGGCGTCGCCGCCGTCGTCGAAACGCTCAAGGGCCACCCGCTGTTCGGCCATATCACCCTGACACGCTCGGAGCGCTCGCCGATTGCGGCGCTCGTCACGGAGCTCCTGGAGGAAGCGGAGATCTAGCACTCTCTCCCTCCCCACCCCTCCCATCCAATCCGGCCGAGGTCGGGGTTTGTCGTCGAGGTCACCCGTTGTCATGGGTGACCTCGACGCTACGGGGTGACTTCGGCCGAGAGAGCGGGGCTGGGCGTCGGGGTGACGTCGGCCGGGGTGGAAGGCAACTCAAGGAAACTTGCGACGGCGTCGTGCCCCTCAACGCCCAGCGCCCAGTAGGGGCGGCGGAACGTTCCGGGTGTCAGGCGGAGCCGCTGCATGTCCACGGCCTCACCACGGCGTGCCTCTCCGCAGTACACGCCGTTGGGAACGTAACCGACCGACGCGGAGACCCCCAGCGACGCAGCATTCCACGCAGCTGCATCTGACTCGGCGGCCACAGCGTGCAGATGATCAAAGGCGTAGAGTGCGACGGCGGTCCTCATCTCGTTGCCCAGCCCCCGGCCCTGGACCGCCTGCTTCAGCCATGACCCTGTGGAGACCGTGCGCCGGACGGCGAAATTCTTGGCGCTCATGTCTTGACAACCCACGAGCTCGCCCTCAAACCAGATACCCAGCGCGATAGCCCAGTCTCCGGGTCGGGAGAGCAGCCGGGTCCGCCACACGTGTTCAGCCGTGCCGCGTCCCAGCTCATCAGCCGGTACATCGGTCCATGGGAAAGTGAAAGGCATGGTTTCGGGAGGGTGAATACCGGAGAGCGCGGCGTCAACGTAGCGCGGAATGTCCTCGTCCCGCAGCGGGCGCAATTCCAGGCGCGGGGTGGACAATCGCAGCGAAAAGAGTGGCCAGATACTGGTGAGAGAAGTCATGATATCCACAGTTTAGTGCGGCCGGGGCCGGCGCGATGGCACGGTGCAGTACCGTGATTCCATGACCACGCTGCTGGGGGACTACCTGGTCAACCATGTCCCCGCCTTCCTCCTGCTGAGCGCTGCGCTGCTGTACTTCGTGGTGATGGGCGTTCGCCTGAGCATCGTTGATATCCGCGAACACCGGCTCCCGAACAAGATCGTCTTTCCCTCGTATGGGATCGGGGCGGTGCTGCTGGCTGCCGCCGCCGTTGCAGCAGGCGACTGGTTTCGACTCCTGCCAATGGTCGCCGGTGCCGGAATCCTGTGGGTTGCCTACTTCACGCTTCGGGTCATCTATCCCGCGGGTATGGGTTATGGGGACGTAAAATTGGCCGGTGTGCTGGGCCTCTACCTTGGTTACTGCAGCTGGGGCCACCTGTTGTGGGGCAGCTTCGCCGCGTTCCTTCTGGGTGGTCTGTGGGGTGTGGTCATATTGCTCACTCGGCGCGGGGACCGCAAATCCGACATGCCCTTCGGGCCGTTCATGATCGTTGGCGCAGCGGCGGCCATGGTCCTGTTGCCCGCGATAGGCTAGCCCGATGCCTGTACCAGATTTCGTTTCAGTCCTTCGGCAAAAGATCGGCCATGACCTGCTCTGGCTTCCCGGAGTGGGTGCGGTAGTGTTCGACGACGACGGACGGGTGCTGCTCGGTCGTCGGGCCGACGACGGCCGGTGGACCATCATCACCGGGATGGTTGAACAGCATGAAGATCCCGCGCCCGCCGCCGTCCGCGAGGTCGAGGAGGAGTCCGGCGTCGTCGTCGACGTGGAACACCTCATCGACGTCCACGTTTCCGGCCCCATCACCTTCCCCAACGGCGATCAGTGCTCGTTCCTGACCACCGTTTTCCGTTGCCGCTACCTCTCCGGGCAAGCGCGGGTGAATGACGACGAATCAACTGACGTCGGATGGTTCAGCGTTGACGAGCTGCCGGAACTGGACGCGTTGCACAGTGGATTGATCCACCTCGCCAAGAGCGCCACTGGAGTGCCGCGGTTTCAGCGGACTATGCCTGCGGCGGCCGCGTCATTGCCATAACGTCCAGTGCCTTGTCGAGCTGTTCCTCAGTAACCTCGCCCCGCTCCACGAAGCCGAGGTCGACGACTGCCTCACGGACCGTCATCTTGTTGGCCACCGAATGCTTGGCGATCTTGGCAGCAGCCTCATAGCCGATCACCTTGTTCAGCGGGGTGACGATCGAGGGCGAGGCCTCGGCCAGGAACCGGGCCCTCTCTTCGTTGGCGGTGATTCCGTCGACCATCTTGTCCGCCATCACGCGGGATGAGTTGGCGAGCAGACGGACCGATTCCAGCACGTTGCGGGCAATGACCGGGATACCAACGTTCAGTTCAAAGGCACCATTGGTTCCTGCCCAGGCAACGGTGGCGTCATTGCCTACCACCTGTGCACACACCTGAAGCACGGCCTCACAGATCACCGGGTTCACCTTGCCCGGCATGATGGAAGATCCCGGCTGTAAATCAGGGATGGCAATTTCGCCAAGGCCCGTGTTGGGGCCGGAGCCCATCCAGCGGAGGTCGTTGTTGATCTTCGTCATCGACACAGCAATGGTGCGCAGCATGCCCGAAACCTCAACGAGGGCATCCCGGTTTGCCTGTGCCTCAAAGTGGTCGCGTGCCTCCGTGAGCGGAAGTCCGGTATCGGCTGCCAGTAGTTCAATAACACGCTGTGGGAAGCCGGCAGGTGTATTGATTCCGGTGCCGACGGCGGTTCCGCCGAGGGGAACTTCGGCGACGCGGGGGAGGGAGGCTCGGACGCGTTCGATGCCGTAGCGGATCTGTGCTGCGTAGCCACCGAATTCCTGCCCAAGCGTCACCGGCGTCGCATCCATCAGGTGGGTGCGACCGGACTTCACTACGGACTGGAATTCCTCTGCCTTGCGCTCCAGAGAAGCGGCAAGATGCTCAAAGGCAGGGATCAGATCGTTCATCAGGGCGCCGGTGGCGGCGACATGGACGGACGTCGGAAACACGTCATTCGAGGACTGCGACGCATTGACATGGTCGTTCGGGTGAACGCTCTGGTCGCTGCCGGCTGTGGCGAGAGCTTTGGACGCCAGCGTTGAAAGTACCTCGTTGATGTTCATATTCGACGACGTGCCCGAGCCGGTCTGGTAGATGTCGATCGGGAAGTGAGCATCGTACATTCCGGTGGCGACGTCGTCGGCCGCTCCCTCGATGGCACGGGCACGTTCGGCGTCCAGCACGCCGAGTTCAGCGTTGGCGGTAGCGGCAGCCTTCTTGATGCGGGCGAGCGCCTCGATGTGGGTGCGTTCCAGGGTGGTGCCGGAGATCGGGAAGTTCTCCACGGCCCGCTGGGTCTGCGCACTGTAAAGGGCATCGGCAGGAACCCGGACTTCGCCCATGGTGTCGTGCTCGACCCTGAAGTCTGCGGAATTGTTTGTGTCAGCGTCAATGGAAGTCATGGTCCCACTTTATGTCCTCATGCTCCTTCGGCCGAAGTCGGGCGGCGATGCTGGGGGTCAGAACAAGATGCGCTGGTACAGCGTATGGTCCTGCCACGATCCTGCGATTTTGAGGTATTTCGGTGCAAACCCTATTTTTTGAAACCCGGCGTGTTCAAGAACAGCTTGGGACGGAACATTATGACTGAGTGTCGCCGCCTGAATTCGATGCAAACCCAATTCTGTCCGCGCGACGTCGAGCACGGCTTCAACGGCCGCGGAACCGATGCCCCGGCCGATGAAGTCTCTGTCCACCCAGTACCCGACATGGGCGTTGAGGAAAGCTCCGCGAACAATGTCCGACAGAGTGATCGTGCCAACCACCCGCTCAGCCGCTACCAGCACGCAGGGGAAATCGACCCCGGTCGCCAGACGATTCAGCTTCGTTGCGATACTCACAGCTTGCCCGACGTCGGTATAGAAATTATCGGCCCGCACGGGTTCCCACGGGGCGAGATGCTCCCGGTTTCGGTTGTACGCCCCACATAATTCCGTAACGTCCTTCGCCTGCAGTAGTCGCATCTGAACGTCGTCGGGGAGGGCCCTCGTTTCTGTAGTCATCTCGATGACCTTATCGGGACACTCGGCCGAAGTCGGGGTTTACCGCCTAAATTGACCCCGTAACCCCTGACCTCGGCGACAAAGGGTGACCTCGCGCAGAGGGGGCACAGAGAGAGGGCAGGAGACGGATCAGCCGGACTCCGCAAGCCTCTTGATCGCCTGAAGTGTGGCCGGGATCCCGCGGTGGGCGGACACGGTGCGGGCCGCGATCTGCCGTTCAGCATCGGCGCCATACTTCTCGTGAAACATAGAGATGCCTTCCGGCCGGAACTCCCACGACTCCGTGAGTCGCGTGCCACCGTCGATCGGGGTGAACATGTAGCCCCACCGTACGTAAGATTTGCCGACCATCCACGCGAACTCACGTTCGGGATCAGCGGCCACAACCGTGGACACCGTCTCCCAGACCCGACCGTTGTCCTCGTTTTGTCCGGTGAATTGCGCGCCCTCCTGCGGTCCGCCGTCGTGCCATGAACACGACGTACAGGTGGGACTCCACTCGCCGGTCCGCGTGACGTTGGACACCAGGGAGTACAGAGCTTCGGGGGAAGCCGTGACCTCGATGGATTCTGAGTAACTCAACGAATACATGAATCGAGTATGCCAGCTCTTGGCATTAGCCCTGTTGGACCATGCCGATGCCGCTGACCAGTTCGGCCTCTCCGTCCGCGAGACGGTACGTGACGCCGATGACCGCCGTTTCCCCGGCGTCGATCGCTGCCGCGATGATGCGCGAGGTCTCAACGAGACGCGTGGCGGTCTGCTTGACGTGTTCGACGACCATGGAATTCACGTCCGTGACACCGTCGCGCTTTGCCGCCAGGACAGATGGCATGATGCGCTCCACCAGATCCCGACGGAATCCAGCCGGCATGGTGGCACCGTCGAGTACATCGCGTGTTGCTGTCACTGCGCCGCAGCTGTCGTGGCCGAGAATGATGATCAGCGGTATGCCCAAGTCTGCAATGCCGAACTCCAGGGAGCCGAGCACGGCGTCGTCAATGACCTGGCCAGCGGTACGGACCACGAACATGTCTCCGAGTCCCAGGTCAAAAATGATCTCCGCGGCGAGCCGGGAATCCGAGCAGCCAAATAAAAGTGCAAAGGGATGCTGTGTATTCACCAGAGAGGTGCGTCTGGACGCGTCTTGATTTGGATGTGAAGACTCTCCCCGGACAAAACGTTCGTTGCCCTCGCGGAGTCGGTGCCAGGCTTCTGTGGGTGTCAGCGATTCAGTCACGTTTTTCAGCTTAGCGCGCGGGAGAGGAGACGGTGAGCCCGCTTACTGTTTTTGCTGGTTGATGACGGCGGTTGCCAGGGTGTCGAATTCACCGAGGTCTGCGGTACCGCGCAGGATGATGGTGGTGTCTCCCAGATCTGCGATCAAAGAAGCGTCGTCCTCCGGACGGTCACGTAGCTCCCACGTCACGCCAGCAATCTCCCGTTCGCCGGTGACCGGTGCACTCTCCGTTTGGCTAGCGATCCACGTGGGATTCGCTGTGTCGGTCTGGCTCAGTTGGATGAATTCGCCCTTTGGTGTGAGGTATCCGACTTCCCAGCTATCCACGCCGACGCCGGACGCGGAGTTCCAGCGGGCAAAATTGGACGTCCATTCATCCGTAAGTTTGGGCGACGCCGGGGTGAACTCTGCCGCGCTTGCGGCGCTCTGTGCAACCTGCTGAACGTCAACGTTGCGTTCATAGACTTCTGCCTTGGATGCCGGGTTCAAGAAGAAAACACCGAGGAACAGTGCAACGCAGACACCAGTGGAAATGAGCATGCCGGTGACCGTGGCGTTGGCTCTCTTTGCCTGCTTTGGGGTCAGGACGGGCGTGACGGGAGGCTGATCTTCGGTACTCACCTCTCCATGATCCCTCATTCGGCAGCGCATACCCTATCCGCACCAGCCGGTTTCGCTGACGGCAAGTATGATCGGATACAGAGGTTCCGCACTTTCCTGCGTGCGGAATTGCATCTGCCACTTCGACGATGAGGTACCACGTGACCAACTCTGCCAAGTCCACTCCGAACCAGTCGGCTTTCTCCACCCTGTCCAGTTCTCTGGCGCTCGGCGACGACGAACCGGACCGGAACCTCGCCCTGGAGCTGGTGCGGGTCACTGAAGCCGCAGCTATTGCTGGCGGCGCGTGGGTTGGCCTGGGAGACAAGAACTCTGCCGACGGCGCGGCGGTGGACGCCATGAGGTCACTGTTGTCCACGGTCCGATTCAACGGCATTGTGGTGATCGGTGAGGGCGAGAAGGACGAAGCCCCGATGCTGTTCAATGGCGAGCACGTCGGTGACGGTAATGGCGCGGAATGCGACGTCGCTGTGGACCCAATCGACGGGACGCGGCTGACGGCTCTGGGGATCAATAATGCCATTGCTGTGCTTGCCGTGGCCGAGCGGGGAACAATGTTCGATCCCTCCGCCGTGTTTTATATGGAAAAGCTCGTGACGGGCCCAGAAGCTGCGGACATGGTGGACCTTCGCCTCCCGGTCAAGCAGAACCTGCACCTTATTGCCAAGGCCAAGGGCAAGAAGATCAACCAGATCAATGTCATGGTGCTGGATCGAGACCGTCACAAGCCGCTGGTGGAGGAGATCCGAAACGCAGGAGCCCGCACCAAGTTCATCATGGACGGCGATGTTGCCGGCGCTATCGCCGCAGCGCGTGAAGGCACGGACGTGGACGCGCTCATGGGCATCGGGGGCACTCCAGAGGGGATCATTTCCGCCTGCGCCATCAAGGCTCTCGGTGGTGTGATTCAGGGCCGTTTGTGGCCCACAAGTGACGAGGAAAAGCAGAAGGCTCTGGACGCTGGCCACGATCTGGACCGCGTCCTGTCCACCAACGATCTCGTCAGTAGTGACAATTGCTACTTCGCGGCAACGGGCATCACGGACGGTGACCTGGTCAAGGGCGTTCGTTACCGCGGTAATCAGGTGTTGACCCAGTCCATCGTCATGCGTTCAAAGTCCGGAACCATCCGCGTTGTGGACGGCGAGCACCAGGCGCACAAGTGGGAGACCTATGGCAAGCAGATCTGATGCTCAACGCCGCAGCGTGTGAGCCAGCCTGGTAAGGGCCCGGCGCACACGTGGGCTCTGGTTGCTGATCACGCTACGGGCTGACCGGAGCCCTCGGTAGAGCCGGTAGCGGAGCCCAACGACGGGCAGATCCCAGGTGCCGGTGTAGATAACTCCGGTACCTCCAAAGGATTGTTTGAAGCGGGTGAATCCTGCCCACTTGTGGTCCGGTTGGTCCGGGGGCGCTATGCCCCACATATCGGCGGTAGGAACGCCCTTGTTGTGTGCATCCATCAGCAGTTGCACGACGACGGCGACGCTGGCGCTGAGTTTGCGGAAGTTGTCATCGGCTGCGGCGTGTGCGTACACGCGTTCGTCGGGGGTGTCGTAGGTCAGGGCTGCTGCGATGGGGCCGTGATCGGTGAGTTCAGCGATGTATAGTTCCGCGGCGCCGGCGGGCATGAGCACACTGGCTGCCGTGCGAAGGTAGTCGGCTGAGTGACTGGTGAACTCTCGTTCTTCAGCGGTTTTGGTCAGGAAGCCAATGAGGATCTCGATGTCATGCGGATCGTGTGAGGACCGGATGCTGACACCCTTTTTTCCGACGTTTCGGTAGACGTTGCGGTTGCTGCTGCGCATGCCGGCAAGAATCTTAGTGGGCTCGTCCCGAAGATCGATGAGCCAGCTGTGCCTGGGTTGGACATCCAGGGGTGCCGGGCGCAGACCGAGTCCGCGAAGCACCGCGTCAACATCCGTGCCATCGCCGGTGTTGACGGGTTCCACGCGCAGGTAGAAGGCATTGTTCGTCCGTGCGAGGTCCTGCAGGGCAGTGAGGGCCTCCGTCAGGGAACGGGAGTCTTGTGCCACAGGTCCGTAGGGGCAGTAGAGGGATAACCCGAGCGGACTTGTTTCGACGATGGACACGAAGCTCCATCCAGTACCCGAGTCCGTGTGGACGGTTTTGCCGAGTTCTCGCTGAAAAGTTGCCCAGATGTCCGTCTGCAGTATGGGAGTTCTCACGGATGGCCTGCTTCCTGATGTGGGATGGTGACACCGAACGCTAATAAAGTGTCACTTCCTGGCTCGTGATGTGGAGTAAGGGTTACCGGCGCATCGTAAGCGGCTACGAAGGCGCTTTCGCCCTGAGTCAGCGAAAGTTTCTTCTCGGAAGAAGAGAGCGTCAGTGTGCCGGAGACCACGAGGACGAGGACAGGGCCATTTTGTGCCAGCGGCACGTGCGTTAGTCCACCCGGAAACGTGATTTTCTGCAACTGGAACTCCGAACAGGGCGGCTGCAGCAGCTCCTCGCCGGTTGGCGCGCGTGTCACGTGTATTCGCGGTACGTCCAGAGGCGTGAAGTTGACGGTTTTCATGAGTTCGCTGGTGTCTACGTACTTCTTGGTGAGACCTCCCCGAAGGACGTTATCCGAGGACGACATCACTTCAATGCCGAGACCCAACAGGTAGGCGTGGACGTTCCCTGCGGGTAGCCAGATTGCCTCTCCCCGCTGAAGAGTCACCAGATTGAGCAGGAGGGAAAGGACCGAGCCAGCATCGTGGGGATAAGCGTTGGACAGGGATGCGGCGGTAGCCAGTGCTGGGTCAGTTTCGGTGTTGCTGGCCAAGCTCCCCAGTGCAGCGTCGTAGGCACCTCGGCAGTCCTTGTCTGAGTGAAGCATGCGGTCGAATACGGTGTACAGCGAATTCTCATGCGCGTCGGATTGGAGAATGTCTGCCAGCTCTGTCAATTCTGCTGCTGCCCCCTGTTCCTGCACTGAGGCAGCCAGCTGAAGAAGTAACCGCGCAGAATCGGCCAGTGGACGAAAACCGCAGAGCGCGGTGAAATCGGTCAGCGCGTAGAGCATTTCGGGTTTGTGGTTGTTGTCGCGGTAATTGCGGTGCGGGGCATCGGGGGTGACTCCAGCCGCGTTCTCTGCCGCGAAACCGGACGTGGCCTGTTCAAGGGTTGGGTGTACCTGGAGTGACAGGGGTGCGCCGGCTGCCAGCACCTTCATCAAGAAGGGTAGTCGGCCGTACGCGTTCGCTACAGGTGCGCCGAGGAGTGCCTCGGGGCGGGCGGCTATGAGTTCGTCAAGAGCCGTTGGAGTTCCGGCCAGCTCTGCCAGGGACGGCGAATCCGGGTGGGCGCCGATCCAGAGCTCGGCTTCCGGCTTTCCCGAGGGCGAGCGCCCAAAAAGTTCTGCCATGGCGGTCTTGGACCCCCACGCATAGTGTCGGAGCTCGTTGTGCAGCGTGTACACAGGAACCTCTTTCGCATTCGATGATCGGGGTTGCTTCCCGGGGCCGTAGGCGGATCAGCCCGGCGTGCACTCTCCATTGTCCGCCAACAGTGTCTCGAGAGTGGCGGAATCGCCGTTGATGGCCAGCTGCCGCAGATACTCCTCGGTGATGTCCTCATCGGCCGTGGGGAAAGCTACACGTTCGACGACGGCGGTGCGTGTCAATGCTGGGGGTTCGTCTCCCGAGGGAAGGGACTGGGGTTCGGCGGATGCTGCGAGCTTTTCTTGAACACGGCTGTGGATCTCGTCGAAGTCCGGGTAGGTCACGAAGTTGTCCTGAGGTGTTCCGAAGTCTGGTGGACCAATGGTGAGTCGCTGGACTTCGTGCCCCTTGGCCTTAACGGCGAGGTCGACGAAGCTGCCCAACTGTTCGCGGGCAATATCGGTTTCCACGATCTGGGTGCCTGCACTGGCAATGGCCTCGAAGCGGGACAGCACGGTGGCCGGGTCCAGCTGCGCAATCATGGCGGCCTGCACGCACTGTTGCCGTTGGATGCGGCTGTAATCGGTGACGAATTCACGGGACCGTGCGTACCAGAGGGCGTGATACCCGTCCAGCGTTTGCTTCCCTGGGGCGATCCACTCACTGGGCGGATAATGACGAATGGGGCTTGTCCCGGGTATCTCTCCTGAAGTGATCGGAACCCAGCCTTCGGCCGTCACCGTGATGCCGCCCATGGCGTCGACGAGCTTTTCAAAGCCTGCCATATCGACGATCACGTAGGCCTGTACCTCGATTCCGAGAACTCCTGAGGCCGCGTCCATCATGGCTTCGGCCCCGGGATCGGCGGCGTCGGGGTAGAGATCCGCATAGTTTCGGACAACTTCGGGGTAAAGGCTGTTGATGATGCACTCGTCGCCGCAGTTGTAGCCGTCCGGCCAAACGCTGGTCAGAGGCGAATCTGACGGGAACTGCGCGTTCTGAAGGTTTCTGGGAATGCTGATGATGACGGTCTGACCAGTTTTGGCGTCGAGGCTGACCACTGAGATGCTGTCTGGCCGGCGACCCAGACGGTCTTCTCCGGCGTCGCCGCCCATCAGCAGGAAGTTGTAGCGGCCGTCGACGGGGTCGAACGCGGGTCCAGCCTGGAAAATGCTGCCCAGTGTACTGCGGCCGACGTTGAGTACGTACGCCGCGTAGCTGAGGCTTCCGCTGGTGAGCAGCATCAGTACAGCGAGGGTCCCGGCGATGACCGGCCGAAGTTTCCGCTCGAGCAGAATCGGTTGAATGATGCGCGCGGTATTGATGAACATGACGGCCCAGCCGATGGCCAGGAATACGAGAGCTGCAATGATGAGCAACGACCACCAGCGGTGGGTGATGACGTTGACCAGGATGGACCGATTGATCAGTACCAGCAGAACCGCAATGACGACGACGGCCCAAGAGGTGAGCGTTACGCGCAGGGCTTTCCTGCCGAGACGGCGGTTGCCTGCGACGATCTGTGCCGATCCCGGCAGGATGAGCGTCATGAACAGCAAAAGGAAGGCTCGCTTGGGTAGCAGCCTTCTGGAGGCGCCCTCGGGATACCGCACGGGGTCCGTCATGGCGGAGGCACCGATGTGCTCCTGTGATACCACTTACCGGGCTCCGCTGGTGGTACCGGCGGCGCGGCGCAGTGCCTCGCCCTTGTCTATCGCGGTTTGCCTGAGCTCCGCTGCAAAACGCTGGAGTTGTTCCTGAAGGGCCTCGGCCAAAGGGTCTGTTGCCGAAGCGAGGATGCGGATGGCCAGGAGCCCGGCGTTTCGCGCTCCACCGACGGAGACTGTTGCTACGGGTACACCAGCGGGCATCTGAACGATGGAGAGCAGAGAGTCCATTCCGTCCAGGTACTTGAGGGGGACGGGAACTCCGATGACGGGCAGGGGAGTCACTGAGGCCAGCATGCCGGGAAGGTGCGCGGCCCCTCCGGCTCCCGCAATGAGGATGCGGAGTCCGCGCGCCTGCGCATTACGGCCGTAGTCGATCATGTCCTCGGGCATGCGGTGGGCTGATACGACGTCGGCCTCGTACGGTATGCCGAATTCCTGCAAGGCTTTCGCAGCGGCTTCCATCACGGGCCAATCGGAGTCTGAGCCCATGACAATTCCAACGATCGGGGTGTCCTGGCGTGCGGTCACTGCACATCCTTCGTGTTTACGGTGCCGCTGATGATGTCCGCGACCCTGGTTGCGGAAGCCCGCGCGTCATCGAGGGCTTCCGGGGACGCCGCGGTGACATTGACGTGACCTATTTTACGGCCCGGTCGTACAGATTTGCCGTAACCGTGGATCTTTGCGGAGGGATCTGCGGCAAGGGCTCGTGGGTAGGCGCTGAACAGGTCCTGGTTGGAGCCGCCGAGGTAGTTCTTCATGATGGTTCCCGCGCCGTGTTTTTCGGTGGAGCCCAGCGGTAGGTCCAATACAGCCCTCAGGTGCTGTTCAAACTGTCCGGTCACGGCGCCGTCCATGGTCCAGTGCCCGCTGTTGTGCGGGCGCATGGCCAATTCGTTGATGAGGAATCCAGGTCCCTGACCGGGCGTTTCGAAGAGTTCCACCGCCATGACTCCGGTGACGCCGAGTTGTTCTGCGAGCTCGATAGCGGCCTCGGTGGCTGCGGCCGTGGTGCTGGGGTCCAGGTTCTGAGCGGGGGCTATCACTTCATCGCATACGCCGTGGACCTGAATGGAGTGGGCAATTGGCCAGGCGCGGGTTTCTCCGGAGGGGCTGCGGGCGATCAACGCTGACAGTTCTCTACTGAAGGCGACCTTCTGCTCGGCAAGAAGGTTGGTGCCGGTGAACCAGTCGGTGGCGGCCATGGCTGCGGCGGGGTCGTCGAGAATTCTGACGCCCTTACCGTCATACCCGCCGCGGGGTGTTTTCAGGACGACTGGCCAGCCGATACGCTCACCGAAAGCCACCAGTTCCTCAACGGTGCCGACGGCGGACCACTCCGGGTTGGGCAGCCCGAGGCGGTCAACGGCAGCGCGCATCACGAGTTTGTCCTGGGCATGGATCAATGCAGCTGGGCCTGGCTGGACGTTTACGCCCTCGGTTACCAGAGCCTGCAGGTGTTCGGCGGGAACGTGCTCGTGGTCAAAGGTCATGGCGGAAAGGCCCTGCGCGAAGCGTTGCAGCGTTGGCAAGTCCTTGTAGTCGCCAACAACCGTATTGCCGGTTACTTGGGTTGCGGAAATACCGGGAGCTTCGGCCAGGACACGGATGTCAATGCCGAGGGCTGCGGCTGCGGGAACCATCATTCGGGCGAGCTGGCCGCCGCCAACGACACCTATCACGGGGAAAGTCACTTGATAAGGGTACCGAAACGTGAGCGCCGAACCGTTCAGGGGTAGCCGGGGGAGTGACGACGCACGATTCTTGGCATTCTTTCAGCCGTGGCGACTAGAATTCTTAAGAAACCGTCCGACGGCGGCGACAACTCACCGTACGGCGGAGGATGATATTGGGTTCACTAATCGAGCGCATGAGGGGGCTTGCGTCCCTTTTCTGGCGTGAAGTCGCCAAGTTCGGCACGGTCGGCGGCGTCGCTTTTGTCATCGACAACAGTCTGACCTGGATTCTCATGCACTCGATCATGGACGGAAGTCAGACGAAGGCGCGATTTGTCGGCGCATCGGTGGCCACCATTTTTTCGTGGCTCGCGAATCGGTTGTGGACGTTCCGTCACCGCCGCCAATCAAATGTGGGCCGTGAGCTCGGCATGTTTCTTCTCATCAACGGGATCGGCATAGGGATCTCCACCGGCTTCACTGCTATCGCAGAGTACTGGCTGGGGATCACCGAGAATACTCCGCTGTTCTTCGCTGGCGTGATCGGCATTCTTGTGGCCACCGTGGTCCGCTTCTTTGCCTACAGGTTCTGGGTTTTCAATGAGGAACTGGACGCGGAGCCCGCGTGGAGACAGGACCACGTCATTTTTGACCATGGCCACGCTCATCACGAAGCCGGAAACAACGCTGGTGCCGAGCAGAAACGGGCGACGGGTCAGCCTACGTCAGGTCCGGACGGGCACTGATCCGTTCGGTGACGAGCAACCGGTCGGTCACAGCGATGTCTGGACTAACCAGCACCACACAGCCCTGAGCGGACCAGGTTGCTAGGGCTGTTAGCAAGACGGCATCGAGTTGATCTTCGCCAGCTTGTAGGAGGATAACTGAACCTTCGGACGCGTCTGCGGGCAGCAGTTCCTTGAAAGTGATCTTTGCTCCGCGTCCAACCAAAGCGGTGTCGTTGGCTTCGCCTTGTCCCTGAAGGAAGTAGACGTCGCCGTGGGCTCGGACTTCCGCGGCGTAGTCCAGACCAGAGGACGGCAGAGTGCCGGACCAGCGGGTGTCGAGCGCACCGAGCGCTACGGCAACCGGCGTGCCCGCTGCAGACTCTAACCGGGCGGCGTCAGCAGCCACCGTAGCCAGAACGTCACCGGGTTCGACGTCGGCTCCCCCTGATGTTCTGACAGCGCACCCAACCTGCCAGCTCGCGAGCGCCCAGATCAGGGTCTTCCAGTGTGGAGGCAAAGCGAGGTCAATGATGAATCCGGGTTCGGCGTCGAGCTCGTCCACGAGCAGATTCGACGTTTTGGATACCCAGTTGTCGAGGACCTTTCCGGACAGCTCGATTCTTTCTTGGCCTGGACCGTACCAGATGAGTCGTGGCGAGCTTGGATTTAGGGTGCGGAGAAACTCCAGCAGATCGGGAATGGACCTGGGGTGAGCGTTGGTCATGGAAGGGGGTTCCTGTCAGTTCGCTGTGAATCATGTCGATGTGCGGCGCGCCGGGGGTACCGTCAGGATAACGGGCGTGGCGTGTCCGTGCTCGCCGTGATGTTTCGATAAAATTTCTGCCTCCACTTGACTGTAGGCAACTTACACGCGTGTAATTAGGTATTCGATCGCGTCTCGGCAATCGAATATATGAAATCGTTATATACGTCGGCAAGGTACGAGCATCATTCGCCATCAAGACTTTGTGTAACTGGGAGGGCAACATGGGGCAGGCACAGCAGGAGCCAAGCGTCATCGCGGCGCAGGCCGCCGAACGGTACGGATCAAGAGGTGTACCCACTGACTGGTATGTCGACCCAGCGGATCCAGACGCCTCAGACCGGCACCGCGAGTCTGTCATCCGGTCCCTGGAAGACCAGGCCACGTCGTTCCTCGCCGCCCACGAGGCCCTTGAGCCTGACACAGAAGGTACTGTTACGGCCTTCGTCGCACCGCAGCGGACTCCAACCCCGGAAAAGATTCAGGAGTCGGTAAGCCAGCCCGTTTGGATCGGACTGCCAGGGTCAGGTTTCGATGATGACAACGACGGCGAGCTCTCCTGGCAGACCGACGCCCTGTGTGCACAGACTGACCCGGAGGCGTTCTTTCCGGAAAAGGGTGGGTCCACCCGCGACGCGAAGCGCGTATGCGGCGCTTGCAACGTGCGCTCACAGTGCCTTGAGTACGCGCTGGCCAATGACGAGCGTTTCGGAATCTGGGGTGGAATGTCCGAGCGCGAGCGTCGGCGGCTGAGGAAGCAGGCAGTCTAATTCTTCTGCACGACCGGGTTACCGCTGTTGTTGTTGCCCACAACGGTGCCTCATACCTTCCGCAAACACTCAAGGCTCTGAGTCAACAAACCCGGTCCGTGGATTTCTATTTTGGTGTGGACGCAGGGTCCGATGATGCCTCGGCGTCCATGCTTCAGCTTCAGTTACCGGTGGGCAGCCCCGTCCTCGCATCCTCGGGAAAGGCTGGATTCGGATCAGCGGTGGAAACCGCGCTTGCCGAATTGAGGCCAGCCGGAAGTGATAATGATCATCCGGTTCAGGAGTGGATCTGGCTGATCCATGACGACGGAGCCCCCGAGCCCCGCGCGCTTGAGGAACTGCTGCTCGCCGTCGAGCGTGCTCCGTCGGTGACGGTGGCAGGCGCCAAACAAGTCGAGTGGGAATCTCCCCGCAAGTTGGTGGACGTGGGCCTGTCCATCAGTCGGTGGGCGGAGCGACTAACTCTTATTGATACAGACGAACTTGATCAGGGCCAGTACGACGGGCGGAGCGACGTTTTTGCCGTCAACTCCTCCGGTATGCTGGTCCGCCGGGATGTGTGGGAGAAGCTCGACGGCTTCGATCCGGCCTTTCCTGGTTCTGGAGACGACGTCGACTTCTGCTGGCGCAACCGGCTTGCCGGCCACCGCGTGGTGGTGGTGCCCTCTGCCGTCGTCCGCCATCGCGGACACCGCCCCAACCAGGCCGCTGGACCCCGCTCTGCGCGTAAAGCTGAGGTCTTCCTGCGGTTGAAGCACTCACCGCTGTGGATGGTCCCATTCCTCGCTTTGGGAGCGATCCTCGGAGGCACCGGCCGTTTTCTGATCGACGTCCTTGCCAAACGTCCAGGCCACGGATTGGGCCAGCTGGTCGCCAGCATTGCCGCCACGTGCCGTCCCATCCAGCTGTACCGATCACGGCGCAGCGCCGCACGGACCAGACGACTCTCCAGAAAACTGGTGCGCGGACTCACCACGGAACGTCGCGAGGTCTGGGCCCACCGGCGGTCGCTGCTCGAATCTTTGAGCGCGGGCAGCGTGGTGGGAGACGGAACCGGGTCAGACGACGGCGGAACCTACGTTCCATCCGGTGATGCAACTGATGACTTCACGTCCCTGGCAGCACCCTCGCGTGTCTGGGCTGGCGCTGGTGCTGTTGCGGCAGCCGCCATTCTCGCTGCTGTATCGCTCGTGGCGATGTTCAGATTCATCGGCGCCCCCGCACTGGCCGGCGGAGCGCTTCTGCCCCTATCAAAGTCCGCCGCAGCGCTCTGGAACAACGCCACCAGCTGGTGGGTCTCGGTGGGGTCTGGGATCGCCGGCCACGGAGATTCCTTCGACTACGTGCTGTGGCTGTTCGCACTGATGGGCGGCGGCAACGGAAGTACCGCCGTCGTCGTCTTCATTTTCCTGCTCCTGCCCCTTGCCGGTTTATCGGCATGGATAGCGGCGGGGGCGTTCACCCAGCGACGCGCCCTCCGTTTCTGGGCCGCCATGTTCTGGGCCAGTGTTCCGGCACTACAGGTGGCCATGGGAACCGGGCGTCTGGGCGCAATGGTAGCTCATCTGCTGCTGCCACTTGCAGCGCTGGGCATGGTCCGCGCGGTCGGTGGCGCGCGTCCGCGGGCGAGCATGGCAACGCACCGTGCCAATAGCCCTGACGTTGTTCTCAAACCGGGGATCAACGGTGTGCCCAGCTGGACAGCTGCTGCCGCGGCAGGCCTAGTTCTGGCGATCATCACCGCTGGCGCGCCCGTGTTGTTTCTGTTCATGGTGGTGGCCGTCGCCCTCATCATGGTGGCGAGCGGCCGCAAGGGTAGAACGCTGTGGTGGTCGCTCCTGCCGTCGCTGGCCGTCTTTGCGCCCTCGGTGCTGGCGGCGTTCCAAAACCCTCGTGCGCTCCTCGCGGATCCGGGGCGCGCCATTCCCTTTGAAGCTGCCTCGCCATGGCAGCAGCTACTCGGTTACCCGGTTGCCTTCGATCCGTTCAGCGGACTGAGCCTTCCGGGCCCTTTCGCCGACAGCCCGTGGGCGCTTGTGGCCGCTCTGGTGATCGGGGCGCCGGTCCTCTTACTCGCAGCTGCTGGCCTGTTCAGATTCGCCGCCCGCAGCGGCATGGTCCGTGTGCTGTGGGTGTTGGCGGCGTTGGCGGTAGCGCTAAGTGCTGTTACTGGTCAGGTAGCTACGGCGCTGGGCTCGGGTTTCCTTGTCACAGCTTTTCCCGGTTCGGTGGTATCGGTACTCGTTCTGCTGCTCCTCACCGCAGCCTTGATCACGGCCGATGGGTATTCGGCATCAATGCAGGCTCAGGAGGGCTGGCACTACCGTAGGACTCGTTTGACGGCAGTGGTCGTCGGCCTGGTTCTTGCAGCTGGTCCGGTGACGAGTCTTGCCGTGTGGACTATTCCTCAGCTGAGCGGGCCAGATCCGGTAGCGGAGAAAACGACACTCATGGGCACAGCAATGGGGCTCGAATCTCATACAGAGCGCATTCTTCCAGCGACAGCGGCGGATAAGGGCACCAGCGCTCAACATGCAAAGACGCTGCAGCTGCGCGTGAGCGATACCGGGACGTACCGAGCCGTCCTGATGTCCGGCGGCGGAACCACCATGGACCAGCTATCGGGGGTGTACTCGGCGCTACGTATCGACGGACCTCCTGGGTCTGAGACCGTGCGCGAGGCCGACGGTGCGGATCAGGCTCTGCGAGAGGTGGTGGCAGCCATCACTGGCGCCTCGGGCGTTGACCCCAGGCAGACACTTCGTGCACTCGGTATCGGGTTTGTGGTTCTCCAGGAAACAGACACCGCTGCCGAACTTGTTGCCAGTCGAATCGACGCCGTGCCCGGGCTGAATGCCGTGGGCAAGACGTCGAATGGTTGGCTGTGGCGGGTCGCTGGTCCCCTTGAGGAAAACGGCACGGAAACGCTGGCTTGGCAGACCGGCCACGTTCGGATTGTCGACGGCGAAGGTGCCACCCTTGCCCTGGTTGGCTCAGGGCGCGACTGGGTTGACACCACCATCGGAGAAGGGACCGAGGAGCGTCGGCTGGTCCTTGCGGAACGCTTTGATTCCGGTTGGCACGCGACGCTGAACGGCAAAGAATTACCAGCCGAAGCCGCCGACTGGGCACAGTCCTTCGAATTACCAGCTACGGGCGGTGATATCCGGGTCAATTTTGTCACTCCTTGGGAGCCCTGGGTCTACGTGGGACAGATCATTTTGATCGGGCTCACACTGCTGCTGGCGATTCCGGTGCCTGCCCGGAGGCGTCATCCGTCCAGGATCCCGGGCCGAAGCGGGCTCCACGACAAGCGAGCGCACAGGGACGACGACGCAGCGAACTACCTACCGGAGGATGCTCTCGAAGAACCGGGGAGCCGAAGGCGTGAAGCCGCCGCGACGGACCGCGTTCTAGAGGACGAACGCCGAGCAAAGGAGTATGCCGGTGGGCGCGAAGACCGATAAGGCGAAGAAAATCAGGGCGGCAAAGGTTAGTGGTGCTGCAAGACTACGGCGAACCTGGGCAAAGCAGATTGCTGGCGGGCTGACCGGAGTTGTCCTCTTGGGCTCCGTAGCGGTATTTGCCTCCGGATACGGAAGCCCCGCGTGGACTTCAGCTGTGCGGCCGATCACCGTTCCAGAGGCACAAATACCGCCGGGCACCTATCAGGGTGTCTGCCCGGGACCACTGACTCTGGCCGACGATATCTCTGAGGGAACGGATCCAGAATTCAGCCCGGTTTCCGAGACAGCTAAAACGGCCGTGTCAGCAACGGTCCTGTCAGACCTGACAGGCATTCCGCCAGCCAGCTCCATTACCGCCCTTGGTAGCAGCAAGCCGTTGAAAAAAATATCGGGCACGGAACCATCTACAGAAACCGGTACCGAATCACCGCCACCAGCCAGCAACGAGGACGGGCTGACGCAACTAAAAGCCGCCGTCGAACGCGGTGTTGAAACCTCGACGGCCACCGTGGTCACTGCCCAACCGCAGTCGGGCCAGGAGTCCACGGCCAAGGGTGTGATGGGATACACAGCCTCGGATGGGGATCTCCGCGGGCTCGCCGTATCGAACTGCCGTCCGGCGTCGAACGATTTCTGGTTAGTGGGTGCAGGAACAACAGTGGGTGTTTCTTCCATACTCACGCTGCGAAACCCGCAGGAGTCACCGGCAACGGTCAACCTGGAGCTCCATGGTGCCGATGGACCACTGCAGGCGGCGGGAAGCCGGGGCTTGCTCATTGGCCCGGGTGAGAGCAGGTCCGTGAATTTGGCCGGACTGGCCGCGAATCAGCAACGCCTCGCCGTTCATGTACAGAGTACCGGCGGTGCCGTGGCTGGCAGCATTCAGCACAGCGTCCTGCGCGGATTGAATCCCGGCGGTGTCGAGCGGATTCAGGCGGCGGCGCCCTCATCCACGACGCAGGTAGTCACTGGAATCCGGGTTCAGGACCCGAAGGTCACCCAGAAGATCAGTTCCAAGAAGAGCTACGCATCGGTCAAGCCAGAGCTGCAGGTAGTGGTGCCCGGTGCCACGGACGCAGTGCTGGACATCAGAGTCTCCAGCGACCGGGGACCGGTGGAGCTACCCGGTGGCGGTGTGGTGACGGCTCCGGCCGGGGCAACAACCCACATACCTCTGGACTCCCTACCCGAAGGTGTGTTCACCGCCGAAGTCTCCTCGGACGTATCGATAGTTGCCACCGCGCGGGTTACCAACGGAACCAAGACGGAGGAACCGGTCGATACCGCGTGGGTGTCGTCTTCTGCACGGCTGGGAAGCCAGCACCTACTGGTCTTCCCGGCGGGAGTGGATGCGACGCCGACACTGGCGTTTGGCGCGCCAGATGGTAGGGCCGAGATTCGATTGACGGGGATAACTTCGGACGGGAAGCTGCTGGGGGAGAAGGTTATCGGCATTGCCGGTGAAACCACGGTCACAGTCTCGCGTCAGGATATTGCTGGCGATGAGGACATCGCAGCGGTAATGATCAGCGCCTCCGGCGACCCCGTGTACGGGTCGCAGATTCTTCGCTCCGTTAGTGGGCCCGGGTTGAGTATCGTTCCTGTTCCCGAAACCTCGGCCGGCCGTCAAAGCGTGAAGGTCACTTTGGGGTACTAGGCCCGAACGGGCACGAACTCAGGCATGGGACTCGCCGTAGCCTGGATCCACGGCTTCCGGCGGAAGTCCCATGAGCTCGCTGAGCTGTTCAACGATCACGTCGTGAATCAGGTCTGCTCTGGGAACGCGGTCCCGTGCAGCGGTCTCCACCGGGCAGCGGTAGACGGTGATCACCGCTGGACGCCCGGGTTGGGCGGGGGTATTGGAAGCCAGCGGAGCACGCTCCTGCCACGTGGTCAGTTCCTCAAGTCTTTCGGGAATGTCATTGACCACGAACTGTATATCGGAAACTCTCACACCCCAGAGCTGTTCCAAGCGCTGGGCAGACTCCGCTACCCACCCTTCAAAACGCTCACCTCGGGAGCGTGAACCCGGAAGATGCTGTGGAATAAGATCGCCGCGCAGGCTCCTGCCGTGGCGTCGCCGCCTGCGGCCGGTGTTTGCCCGGCGGCCTGCAGTGGGCCGGGAAGAGCCCGTGGTGCCTCCCGTGTCCGAAGACGCCGGAAGCTCAATGCGCAGCCCTCGCTTTTCCTCCATGACCCGACTCTAGCCCGAGCAACCAGCACAGGCAGTAGGATTGATGCTTGTGAGGTCAATGCGGCGGTGTTCAAGGTCAGTGTGCTCGGAGGCAGCGATTGCCACACTGACCTATGTCTATGCCGATTCCACTGCGGTCCTTGGTCCGCTCGCGCTTTACGCTGAACCTCATTGCTATGATCTCTGTCCCGAACATGCGGACCGTCTGACGGTTCCGCGCGGATGGGAAGTGTTGCGGCTCGCCATCTCGGAACAGCCGCAACCTCCCAATCCGGATGACCTCCTTGCGCTGGCCGATGCCGTGCGAGAAGCCGCCGCAGAGCACCGTCCAGATGTCGGTCGCGGCAGCCGGCCACCGGCGGCTCGCGGACATCTCGAGCCCCCGCCTGGAACAGAAAATATGCGACGCGGTCACCTGCGCATTCTGCGCGACCAAACCTAGAAGATAGGATTGGGGAACGTCTTCTGCTGAAAAGAGTCCCATCATGTTGCGAATTTCCGCAGGCCTATTGTCCGTATTGCGTTGCCCGGTCACCGGTTCGGCGCTGACCCAGGACGGCGGCGAGCTCCTTTCCACAGTGCCGGGCCCAATGGGTGCACCCATGCGTTACCGCATTGACAACGGCATTCCCGTACTCCTCCCAACCAGCCGCTGAAGGGCATCTCCATGACATTTGATTACAAAGTTGCCGATCTTTCCCTCGCAGAGGCAGGACGGCACCAGATCCGTCTGGCGGAGCATGAGATGCCGGGCCTGATGGCATTGCGCCGTGAGTACGCCGATTGCCAGCCACTCAAGGGAGCCCGCATTGCGGGTTCGCTCCACATGACCGTCCAGACTGCCGTCCTGATCGAGACTCTCACTTACCTGGGTGCTGAAGTCCGCTGGGCCTCGTGCAATATTTTCTCCACGCAGGATGAAGCTGCGGCCGCGGTTGTGGTTGGCACGGGCAGCGTCGAGGAACCTGCGGGTGTTCCGGTTTTTGCCTGGAAGAACGAATCACTGAAAGAGTATTGGTGGACCGCGGAACAGATCCTCACCTGGCCAGCGGATAACCAGGGGAACGCTATTGGTCCCAACATGATCCTTGACGACGGCGGAGACGCCACCATGTTGCTGCACAACGGCGTGGAATTCGAAGCTGCCGGAAGTGTTCCTCCGAATCCGGAGGAAAACGATCCTGACTATTCCTATGAGTACACGGTGGTGTTGGATACCCTACGACGCACCCTGGCGAACGACCCGCAGAAGTGGACCAGCATCGCCGCGGAAATTCGAGGCGTCACTGAGGAAACCACAACCGGTGTCCATCGCCTCTACAAACTCGCCGAACAGGGCAAGCTCCTTTTTCCGGCCATCAACGTCAACGACTCAGTGACCAAGTCCAAGTTCGACAATAAATACGGTATCCGGCACTCACTCCCGGATGGAATCAACCGTGCCACGGACGTTCTGATCGGTGGCAAGGTCGCAGTGGTGTGCGGTTATGGCGACGTCGGCAAGGGTGCGGCAGAGGCATTGCGTGGCCAGGGAGCCCGGGTTATTATCACCGAAATTGATCCGATCTGTGCGTTGCAGGCGGCCATGGACGGCTACCAAGTTGCCCAGCTTGAATCGGTGTTGACATATGGGGACATTTTCATCACGACGACGGGCAACAAGGACGTCATCATGGCCGAGCAGATGAGCCTCATGAAGCATCAGGCCATCGTTGGAAACATCGGCCACTTCGACAATGAAATCGACATCGCCGGCCTGGGGCGAGTTCCTGGGATCAGCAGAATCGAGATCAAGCCGCAGGTCCACGAGTGGGTATTCCCGGCAGATGACACCGGCAAGGGTGGCCACTCGATCATTCTGCTGTCAGAGGGACGCCTGCTGAACCTTGGCAACGCCACGGGCCATCCATCGTTTGTGATGAGTAACTCATTCGCCAACCAGACCATCGCCCAGATTGAGCTGTTCACCAAACACGATCTCCACCAGGACGACGGCTCACCGGAGTATGCCAAAGAGGTGTACGTTTTGCCGAAGGTCCTGGATGAGAAAGTGGCGCGCCTCCATCTCGGTGCACTCGGCGTCGAGTTGACGGAACTGACCAAGAGTCAGGCCGAATATCTTGACCTTGACGTCGCGGGACCGTACAAAGCAGATCATTACCGGTACTAGACCGAGTCAGCCTGGGGAGGCGCACAGCATGAACACAAAGAACGGTACAGGGAAGCGGCGCTGGAAAATCGGCGCGGCAATCCTTGTTGGTGTCCTCGTGGCCGGTGGTGGAGCGGCGGCCCTGACGGCGCCGTCGTGGGCAGGAGACACCGCCTTTGCGGCGGAGCCTTCGTTGCGGCCGGCCCTCTCCGGGCAGATTGCCAAAGACATCCGCTTCAGTGCGACGCCGGTTAAAGATGCCACCGGTGTCAATCCTGCGGACGCTCCAGTGGTCACCTCTGAGAACGCCAGCATCTCCAGCGTTGAACTGCGCGCAGAGGGCGGTGAGAGCGCAGTGGACGGCCAACTATCGGGGGATAAACGGACGTGGACGGCTATTGAACGGCTGGTCTTCAACACGGCATATACCTTCAACATCACCTTGACGGATTCAACAGGGCACCAGGTTCAGGAACAGCGGAGTTTCCACACAGTCAAGCCCGCCAACGAAGCCGACGGACGTATCTATCCACTTGACGGTGCCGACATGGGCATCGGTCAGCCGATCGAAATCAACTTCAGCGAGCCGGTCATCAATAAGGATGCCGTGGAAAAGGCCGTCAAGGTCACGTCGAGCTCTGGTCAAGACGGAGCGTTCTACTGGATCAGCGACACCAAAGCCCGCTACCGGCCCCAGGAATTCTGGAAGCCGAACAGCAGCATTACCGTGGAGATGAACCTTTTCGGCGTGGACTTCGGCAACTCGATGATCGGCAACGCCGACATCACTTCGACGTTCACAACCCACAACAAACGCGTCGCCATAGTGGATAACACCACCAAAACCATGAAGATCTACCTTGACGGCAAGTATGTGCGTTCCTTCCCCGTCACGCTGGGCACCAAGGAATGGCCGTCTCTCGAGGGCTACCAAGTGGTCATGGAACAGTACGCCCGCACCGAATTCCGCGCAGAGACCATCGGTCTGGACAAAGACGATGACTTCTATTACAAGCCGGTGATGGTGAACAACGCGAGCCGGCTAACCAACGGTGGAGTCTTTGTGCACGAGGCGCTTCCCGCAGCACAGCCGGTACTGGGTAAGACCAACGTCTCTCACGGTTGTATTGGAATGTCACCTGAAGGGGCCCAGTACTTCTACGACACTTTTGGCCCCGGCGACTTGGTCAAAGTGGAGAACACCAACCATGGACCCATGTTCGTGTGGGACGGGTACGGTGGCTGGAACATGAGTTGGGATGAGTGGACCTCTAATTTCATCCAGCCGCTCACTGACTAAACGGCAGCTTGTGCAGACGAGCAGAAGCCGCATTGAGCCGTTCGCGCTGCGCTGAGAGCCGAGAGTAATCGCGTTCGCGTCTCTGTGCCGTAACCGCCTGCAGGAACTCCTCAGGGGTTGTTCCTAACGGCGGTGCCGGCGAGACGTACGTACTCGTTTCATTGGCCAGATCAACCGCGAGAGTGCGCCTGGCTGTCACAGTCATGCGCGGTGCCTGAGAGCTGAACGTTGCCAATCGGCGGCCAAGAGAATCTGGGAGCCGAGCCATGTCCGCAAGGAGCACCCATTGCTGAAGGTGAGGCGGAGCGAGGGCAAGCACCGGTGACTGGCGGATGTAGCGTTCGCGCATCGAGTACGTTCCAGCCAGGACATCTCCCACTCGCTTTGAGCGCTCATTGAAGATGGCCACCACGAATGCCAGCGAACCAGCCAGAATATAGATCTCCAGGACGGCGACCATGCCACGGATGAACGCGTGCCGAAAACGGATGGAACCGCCGTCGTCGCGCACGATCCGCAAACCCATCACGAGCCTGCCCAGGGATTTGCCACGCGTGAGAGTCTCCACAGTCACGGGTAGACCGACCAGGACAAGGAGCAGCGCGACGATGACGACGGTGCGTGTTAGTGCGGCGTCCATGGCCCCTCCGAGAGCGCCGGCGAACGCCAGAAAGACCAGGACCAGGACCACGAGCTGAAGGACAATGTCGATCAGTGCACTCAGAAAGCGTGCACCGAAAGCGGCGGGCCGCAATTCCAGCACTACCGCCTCGCCCGTGATGACCGAACTCATGAGACCTCTCCTCCGTCACGGGTGGCCCCGCACAATAAGAACTCTACAGATGTGCCCGGGATAGGATGAGCCCGTGGATATGGACGCCTTTACTCAGGTCAATCAGCATGATTGGGACAGACTCGATGTACTGGTCAAACAACGCAGGCTGACCGGGGAAGAATCGGATGAAATGCTGGTGCTGTACCAGCGCGTGTCCACTCACCTGTCCGTGATTCGTTCCATTGCGCCGGAAAGCCAGCTCTCGGCCGGGCTCTCACTCCGGCTTTCACGCGCCCGCACCCGCTTCACCGGAGTCCGCTCCAACTTTTTCGAAGATCTCGCAATCTTCTTCGCCTTCTCGCTGCCAGCGGCTTTCTACCGGATTCGCTGGCTGACCGTAATCATCGGGGTGATATTCACTGCCGTCGCGTTCGGATTCGGATATTGGGCCGCCAACACCCCAGCGGTTCTCTCGGCCATGGGCACGGACGCGCAGATGCAGCAGTACGTGGAGGAAGACTTCATCAATTACTATTCGGAGAACCCAGCGGCTTCTTTTGCTGGAGCTGTATGGACCAACAACGCCTGGATCGCACTGCAATGCGTGGCCTTTGGCATCTCGGGACTCTGGGTGCCGTTTGTGTTGTACCAGAACGCGCAGGGCGTTGGCATGGCGGGTGGGATGATGGCAGCGCATGGCGAACTAGGAACGTTTTTCACGTATATCCTTCCGCACGGGTTCATGGAACTGACCGCCATCTTCATTGCTGGGGCGGCTGGTCTGCGAATCTTCTGGACGTGGATTTCACCGGGTCCACGGACGCGGTTGGCGGCCCTCGCACAGGAGGGGAGGTCGTTGATGACTGTTGCCCTCGGGCTGGTTGCCGTGCTGTTCATCTCCGGGCTCGTGGAGGGTTTCATCACTCCGAGCCCTCTTCCGGCGCCGTTGCGGCTGTTGATTGGATTCGCTGTGTTTGCTGCGTACTGGGTGTACACGCTGGTGCTCGGAAAACGAGCATTTCAGGCCGGACACCGCGGAGACCTATCCGCCCGTGATGCCGGCGACGCAGTTATCACCGCTTGACCACCGCTTGACTGTCAGGACCACGCGGGGCGGTGCCCAGAATGATGTCGTGATACCGGTACCCTCAAAGATGTCAGGGATATATAAGCACGGACCGCAGAACATTTTCGAGAGAGGCAGCAGTGGCTGGGCAGGATAAAGAAACCGGCACGGACGAGGCTGCCACCGCTGCGCCTGTCGCAGACCCCGATGCAAAAAACGATCCTGAGACCCAGCACTTCCGCCTGCCGGCCCGGGACGCCCACCGGCGCGCCTCTGAGCGGGACGAAGCAGCCAACGCAAAACCGCTGCTTCCCCGCATACTACAGATCTTCGTAGCCGTGATGTTCCCATTCATCGTGGTTGCCGCGTCGGTCCGGGCGGTCACATCCTCGGTGTTCCTGTGGCTCGAATATCACCGCCCCGGATTTCCCGCCGATTCCTATGGCTTCTCCACCGATGACCGCCTGACGTACGGCTCCTACACCGTTGACTACATCCTGAATTTTGCTTCACCCAGGTACCTGGGCGACCTCGTGGGACCGGATGGACAGCAGCTGTTCCTCGAGAGCGAAGTCGGCCACATGCAGGACGTCAAAATGGTCCTCGCCACAGGTTTCCTGGTGGCATTGGTACTGGCCATTGTCGCCGTCGTCTGCTGTATTTATCTCCTCCGCCGCTACAGCGGAGGAATTCGCCGTGCATTGTTTGCCGGTGCTGTTTCCACCCTGGTGCTCATGACGGCACTGGCGGTGACCGCCGTACTTGGCTGGGAACGATTCTTCACACTCGTGCACCAGGTCTTCTTCTCCGAGGGCACCTGGACGTTCCGGGTGGACGACACGTTGATTCGGCTTTTCCCCGAACAGTTCTGGCTTGACTCGGGCATTGTCATCGGCGCCCTGGTTCTGCTGGTATCGCTGGTGAGCCTCGTGCTGACCTGGCCCACCCGCCGTCGTCGGACACGGTCCCGGACTGCGCAAGAGGCTGCGCGTCGCCGGATGCGCGAAAATCTCGAATCATCCTCAGCCCTACGCTAGATCCAGCTGGGCATCCACATGCGCAACCGCCACATCTCGTAAGGAATGGTTTCTGCCGTCCAGACTGGCAGGAAAAAGGCGCTAACGCCCACTGACAGAGCAACAAAAAGCCCCGTTGCCAGCATGCCGCGGTTCCGTCTATGCACAGATGCGCCCGTTGGCCCCAGAAGAAGCCCCAGACAATATGTGAGGCCGAGAATCAGAAACGGCAGGAAAACGATCGAGTAGAAGAAGAACGTAGTCCGCTCCGGGTAAAGAAACCACGGTAGATACCCTGCTGCCACTCCGGCCAGAATCGCTCCGGCTCGCCAGTCACGCCTGCCAATCCAGTAGAAAAGCAACACCAGCAGGCACAGAGCCGCCGACCACCAGATCAGCGGGTTACCCAGCGACGTGATGGCAACGGAGCAGCTCTCCACCTGACAACCGGCCTCGCCGAGCTTGGGGTCCTCGTAGTAAAACGACGTCGGCCGGCCCAGCAGTAGCCACGACCAGGCACTGGCTTCGTAGGAGTGCTCCGAGCTGAGGCCCTGGTGAAAGGTGTAGGCGCTGCGATGATAATCGGCCAGCGACCGCAGCGAATCAGGAACCCATCCCCAAACGGCTGAGGGGTTGTCCTGGGCCCAGCGACGATTATAGCCGTCGGCGGAGAGAAACCAGCCAGTCCACGTGCTCAGGTAGGTAACGGCCGCTACTGGCACCATGCACACGAACGCAAAGAGGCCGTCCTGCATCACGGCAGCAGCAGCCCAGTGACGGATCCCAGCAATGCGTCTGGCGTTCATGTCCCAGAGCACTGTCATGACCCCGAACGCCGCAAGGTAAAAAAGTCCCGACCATTTGGTGCCTACGGCTAGGCCCAGGCAAACGCCAGCAGCAATACGCCAGGGCCGCCAGAAGATCCATGGACCGTAGAGTAGCTGTCTTGGTGCCGAGCTCGCCAGGTACGATGCAAGGCGCCGCCGCGACTGCTGCCTGTCCATCAGGAGTGCGCAAAAAGCAGCTAACACCCAGAACATGAGGAAAATATCGAGCAGCGAGGTCCGCGATTGGACCAGGTGTTGTCCATCGACGGCGATGAGCAGGGCTGCTACGCCAGCCAGGGCTGCGGACCGGAAAAGTTTCTGCGCCGCAAACGCGATCAGCAGGATGGACAGCGTACCCACCATGGCAGCCGAGAACCGCCAACCGAAGCTGTTGTCCGCACCGAAGAGGAGCATGCCGAAAGCGATCATCCATTTGCCCACGGGTGGGTGGACCACGTATTCCGGTCCCTCACCGAGTACGCCCGGATTGCCGGCGTTGAAGGAATCGTTGGCGTTCTCCGGCCATTCCCGTTCGTAGCCTGAGATCAGGAGGGAGTAGGCGTCCTTGACGTAGTACGTCTCGTCGAAGATCAGCGAATCCGGCTCTCCAAGTCGGATGAAACGTAGTAGGCCGCCGATGATCGCGGCGATGACTGGCAACCCCCACGTGAGCAGCCCACGAGCCATCGGAGGGCCATCGAGGCGAAGGCGGAGCGAGGCCTCGGTGAACGCCGTCGGGATCGTAGTGATCCGCTGGACCAGTGAGACGGATAACCCATCGAGGGAAGGTTCAGTGGTTCTCTGGCTCACCGGGTCAATGCTACCGGCCCGGATGCGAACTAAGCTGGTCGAGTGCAAGAGCAAACAGCTGCCGGTGAAATCACCCTGGCCGGAACGCCCATTGGAAATATTGGAGACGCCTCGGCCAGACTCCGCGAACTGCTGGCTGGCTCGGACGTGATTGCTGCTGAGGATACTCGTCGGCTGCACCGGCTGTTGCAGGGGCTTCAGATTGCCCCTACTGGAAGAATCATCAGCTACCACGAGCACAATGAGGAAGCCCGCACTGCGGAGTTACTTGACCTTGTCCGCTCAGGAAATAACGTGCTCATGGTCACGGACGCGGGGATGCCCTCGGTATCAGATCCCGGGTACCGCCTGGTGGAAGCCGCCGTCGCCCAGGGCTTGCGCGTGACAACTGCCCCAGGCCCATCAGCGGTACTCACCGCGTTGACTCTCTCGGGCCTGCCCACGGATCGCTTCTGCTTTGAAGGTTTTCTACCGAGGAAGCCGGGGGAGCGGAAGGCCAGGTTGGCCGAGCTCTCGCGGGAGCAGCGAACCATGGTGTTCTTTGAGGCACCGCATCGTCTGGAGGTCATGCTCAGGGCGCTCTCCCAAGGATTTGGCGGCAATCGGAAAGCCGCCGTCGCGCGGGAAATGACCAAGCTCTACGAGGAGGTGCTCCGCGGGCCGCTGGAGGAGTTGCTGCGCTGGTCCGAATCCACTGAAGTCCGAGGTGAAATCGTCGTCGTCGTTGCTGGTGCCCCGGACAAGCCGCCGGAGGATCCGGCAGATCACGTAGCCGCAGTGGACACGCTGGTGTCCGGCGGAATTCGGCTCAAGGACGCGGTTTCCTCTGTTGCCGAGGATGCGCGAATCAGTAAGCGCGAACTGTACGCCGCCGTCCTGGCTGCACGCGGCAAGTAATCGCTGGGCGTCGATCGGCATCTTCAACCCTGCATGGCTGGTTGTGCAGGTGCCTAAGAGTGTTGGGGCTGCGACGTGCATGGTTACATGGACAGGGTTTCGAACACCGGGCTATGTTGAAGCAAATCCGGCTTCGCGGCCGGCATCTCTGGACGGCACAAAAACTATTGGAGGATGCTCATGGCCATCACCGCCGAGCTCGAAACAGAAGTTCTGGACAAGGTCCCCACTGGGATCCTCATCGGGGGTACCTGGCGCGACGCATCTGAGGGTGACACCCTTGACGTCGAAGATCCGGCTACTGGCCAAATTCTGAAGACGATCGCCAGTGCAAGCCGCGAAGACGGTGTCGCTGCCCTCGACGCAGCTGTCGCCGCTCAGGAAAATTGGGCCAAAACGCCGGCTCGCGAGCGCGGGGAGATTCTTCGGCGCGCCTTCGAACTGGTCACTGAGCGGGCAGACGAATTTGCACTGCTCATGACTCTTGAAATGGGAAAACCCTTTGCCGAGGCCAAGGGTGAGGTGACGTACGGAGCAGAATTTCTTCGCTGGTTCTCCGAAGAAGCCGTCCGCACCTCGGGCCGCTACAGCACGTCCCCCGATGGCAAGAGTCGTTTGCTGGTCAACAAGAAGCCGGTCGGCCCCTGCCTGCTCATCACGCCCTGGAACTTTCCCCTGGCCATGGCTACGCGCAAAATCGCTCCCGCTATTGCAGCGGGGTGCACCATGGTGCTCAAACCGGCAACCCTGACGCCTTTGACGTCGCTGCTCTTCGCCGCGGTGCTCGAAGAGGCAGGCCTGCCCGCAGGTGTTTTGAACATCATCCAGACCAAGAACGCTGGCAAGGTTACCGGACCGCTGATCAAGGACGACAGGCTGCGCAAATTGTCCTTCACCGGCTCCACCGAGGTGGGCCGCAGCCTCCTTGCAGATGCGTCGGAGAAAGTATTGCGCACATCTATGGAGCTGGGCGGCAATGCCCCTTTCCTTGTCTTTGAGGATGCCGATATCGACGCCGCGGTCCAAGGAGCCATGCTCGCCAAGCTGCGCAACATGGGCGAGGCCTGTACCGCAGCGAACCGTTTCATTGTCCACGAATCAGTGGCCGACGAATTCGCGTCCCGCTTCGCAGAGAAAATGCGGGCACTGCAGACCGCCCGTGGTACTGAGGAGCACTCAACCGTCGGGCCGCTCATTGACCAGAAGTCTCGGGACAAGGTGCACTCGCTGGTCTCTGATGCCCTCGAGGACGGCGCAAAATGCGTTCTCGGGGGCAAGCCGGTGGAGGGCAAGGGGTACTTCTATGAGCCCACGATTCTCACCGACGTACCCGCAGGCTCCAGAATCTTGCAGCAGGAAATATTCGGACCGGTGGCGCCAATCGTCCGCTTTTCCACCGAGGACGAAGCAGTGGCGCTGGCAAACAACACGGAGTACGGGTTGGTGGCCTATGTGTTCACGCGGGATCTGAACCGCGGCCTCCGCATGGGAGAACGTTTGGACACGGGGATGCTGGGTCTCAACGCTGGCGTTGTATCAAACGCTGCGGCGCCGTTTGGCGGAGTCAAGCAGTCCGGGCTGGGCCGTGAAGGCGGTTCCGAGGGTATCGAGGAATATCTCTACACCCAGTACGTCGGGATTGCGGACCCAACCGCTTCCTGAGTGGCTCTCAGGGCCGGCGCCATAAGGACACCGACCACAGGGTTGCCTTGATCCACTCTATCCGTGAGGCCTTGCTGGTCAGGGCCTCACGGACTGTTCGGAGGTCCTGCCACACGGTCGGATGTGTGGAAGTCAAAGCAACACTGTCCTCAACAGGCCCCCGTCCGTAGCGCGCCATTTCGCAGGCCGAGCGCACTCGGTTCAGGGCTGCTGAACTCTCAGTGTTTAGATCCGCCTGGGAAGCTAATCTGGCGGCGAAAGTGCGCGGTGTGTCCGCAACAGTTGCTGGGTACCCGAGGTCAAGGGCCGTATCCTGCAGCTCTTGCCAGGCCGCAACGGCGGTGCCCGAGGCGTAGGCCCTGCGGCGACGCCACTTTCGGACCCCCCCGGGCACCAGAGTCAACAGGATCAAACCTGGTACGACGGCGGCAAACCAGAGAGCGCCGTGGCCACCGGATTTCGATCCTGCCGTAGCAGGCTCTGATTCGGACTCAGGCTCTGCTGATGGGGAAGGATCATTCACCGGACGGTCGCTGCGGGGATCCAGAGCGTCAGCTGGGTCCTCATCAGCGCTCGCCGGGTTTTCCTGGGCGTACTGGGGCACCACGCCGCGTGAGGGGGTCGGTTCAAACGGGATCCACCCAATTCCCTCGAAATACAACTCTGGCCAGGCATGGGCGTCACGTGAGTTGACGGAGTATTCCTTGAGCTCCTGTCCACCAGAGCTCGTCACAGTCTCTCCCGTGCTCGTCCCGGGTACGTAGCCGATGGCAATCCGACTGGGGATGTCCGCGATGCGGGCCATGACCGCCATCGCTCCGGCATAGTGGACGCAGTAGCCGGACCGCTCCTGGAGAAAAGAGGCAATGACGTCCATGCTGTTGCCGTCGTAGCCGCCGTCGACCGGTGCTTCCAGCGAGTAATTGAAATCGGGTCCACGCAGGTAAGCCTGGATGGCGAGCGCCTTCTCGTAGGGATTTTGCTGATCCTGCGTCACCTGCAACGCTGTGTCGCTGACAATGCCAGGGACACCGTTGGGGACTGCGAAGAACCGGTCGTCTACTCTGCCGGGAGCAGAAGGCGGCGCAGACGTGAGCTGCTGACGCGTCACGTTGGGGTCAACGCTCAGCACCTCGTAGTCTTGCCGGAGCGTTGAACTCTCTTCGCCGAGGATGGTGAGGGTCTTCGGGTCCCAGGTCCACTTGCCCTCAAGCCCATTGACGCTCAGGGGCGCATAGGGTGCCAGGAGCCACGGACTGTTGAAACTACCCGTTGTGATGCGTGTCAGGGTGGCGTCCTGAAACTGCAATTGTCGGCGTGCGGATGGGCCACCGATGTTCGCCAGACCGGACTGCCGATCCACGTCCCGCGGTTCTGGTTCCCAGCGGTCACCCCCAAAATTCTCCAATGTCACCGAGCGCAGATACATCGGTTCTTCGGAGTTCGTTGCGTAGGTGATTCTCCCGAATCCCTGCGGGTTGCGAAGGTCCCGGCCCAGGCTGACCACCGGGTTCAGGCCCGTTCCGCTGCCGAGGAGATCCAGGCGGGAACCATGTGGAAAAGATCCGGTGGTGAACCCAGGGATGGCTAAGGGGACAACCGCGGTGGCCGCTATGCAGACCACGGCAATCATCGTCGCGCGCTGGAGAAGAGCCGTGGCACCCATGGTGCGGGGTCCGGTGCGCAGCTGCCCGATAGCGTGCGCTGTTCCTAAGAGAATCAGGAAGCCAGCGCCGGCAGCGAGCAATGAGGAGATACTGATGCTCTCAGGCAGGACGACCGCGGGAATCAGCAGGAGCGCAATGAGCCCCAGCCCGCTGAGCGCTGGCATGCGTAAGGTGACGGCGAGAGCGTCGACGATGATTGTGATCAGTCCCACCAGGGCACTGGTGAGGAGCAGAATCCCGTCTGTTGGGAGCACCGGAGCAACCTGGGACATGATCGTTGTTTCAGCGTGATTGATCAATATCGGCAGGTATTGAAGTGTTTGGCTGGTCGGTATGAAGCCCAGGGCGCTGGCGTTGGGGAAGAACTGTGCGGTGAGGATACACAGCAGCGTGAGCGTCCCCAGAATAGGTGTCAGCAGTGAAGGCAGTCGAAGGCTACGGGCTGCGGACATCGCCAGCAGAACGATGGGGACCGTTGTCAGGACCCCCGGCACCCAAGCGGCATTGTCAATGAGACCGTCGAGACTCAGGGTGGCCAGGACAACTGCGATGCCCACGGCCGCTGACACGAACCAGTGGGCATGGCGGCCGACGACGCCGCCGCCGTCCGAGTGTCGGTCCGGAACCGAACCGTGGTGGTCGCTGGTGGCGTCCCGTGCCGGGGCTCTCATATGGAAGCCGCTGGGGCCGTGGTGCGGCTTGCCCCTGAGCTTACCGAGTCGTCGAAGAAGGCCCAGGCCGCGGCGATGGACGTCTGCGGGGAGATGGCAATGGCATGCCATCCGCTACGGCGCAGAATATTGAGAACCTCGTGTGCACTGCGCGGACGGTCTGTGACGAGCATGGCGAACGAGTGAGAACCGTAGCTCGCGGAGAGGGCCATCCGCTGCGCTTCTTCGATGCTGATTCCGCCCAGCAGGGCCATCAGGGGGCCGCGCATGGACTGGCCAGCCAGCTTGTCCATGAACAGTTCCCCGTAGGCGGCGGAGCCGGACGCCTGGATCGCGCTGCCGCGCTGACTCCTTCTTCTGGAGGTTGTCGAGCTTCTGGAGGTTGTCGAGCCGGACGGTGAAACCAGTTCGAGCGCAGCGAGACCTTCAGCGACATCGTGAAACCCTGCTGGTCCGGTGAACTCCTCCTGGTCCTTGTTGTGCGCCGACGCTGAACTCCGGAGCGCGGGTGAAGCGTGCTGATCCAGAAAGCGAACAGTGTGACCCTGCTCAATGAACTGGTGTACAACCGAGACGGCAGTGGTAACACACCACTCGAAGGATTCAGAGCTCCGCACACTGCCAGCGTTCATTGACATAGGTAGGGGATACCCGTTGGTGTGGCTACTCTCCCGGCGGTCCAGGATGATCGTGGCCTGGGGCGTGGAGACAGATTCTTCCTGACGAACCATGAGTTCACCGTGCCGTGCTGTGGCAGCCCAGTGAACGCGGCGCATGGGATCTCCACTTCGGTACTCGCGGGTCATCACATCGTCGTTACTCGGGTTGGCCTGTCGACGTGTGGTCGCGTTCCCCTCTAGCCCACGCGTGCCAGAAAGCGTGCTGACCGGCAGATCCAGGGGCGACGGAGCCACTATCAGGTGATCGACCGTCCCGACGGTGTGCCTGGCCCGGCCCAGACCGAACGGGTCGGTAAACTCAGCGGAGAGCGGCCCCACCGGAAACATCCCTCTGGATGCTGATCGGATGCGGTATTCGTAGGAGGATGACTGCGGGTTTCTGGCGGTGCCGCCCGAGTAGGCATAGCTCGGAGCCTGGCCAAACGTCGTCGGCAAACCCTCGGTCAGAAGGGACGTTCCAGGTCCGGTTCCCTTTGCTGTGATCCTCAGGTGAACTCGGGCGGTCACTCCCGTAAAAACCGTGGGCGGCGCGAAACGGCGCTCCACGTTCAAGCGCGGCCTCATCAAACGAACTATGGCCACCGACAGCAACGGCAGCACCACCAAGAAGATTCCCAGATGCAGCAGATCTCGACGGCCCAACGACTCAGCAAAAATCAGTGCCAGCACCCCTGCTGCAATGAAGCCCCAGCCTCTGAGGGTAAGCGTTTTCCCCGGAAGTCGGGCCAGTAAATCCACGATGTTCAGCCGCGACTAGCGTCGTGCCAGAGTTTGATGCCGCGAGGTTTCCGGTATAGGGGTTGCCGCCAGAATGGAGCTGATGATTCCAGCGGGGGTTTCACCGCTGCTGAGAGCCTTGCGGTCGAGGATGAGTCGGTGCGCCAGGACGACCTGCGACATTTCCGAGATATCGTCTGGCAGCACAAAGTCCCGGCCCTGCAGGGCTGCAGATGCTTTGGCCGCCCGCAGTAGTTGCAGTAGTGCACGGGGGCTGGCCCCAAGCCTGAGGTGAGAGTGTTCTCTCGTGGCGCGACCAAGAGCAACCGTGTACTCCTTGACGGCCGGAGAGACGTGCAGGCTTTGAACCAGGGTGATCATGGCTGCGATGTCCGTTCCTGACACCACGGGGTTGATTGATTCCAGCGGAGAGGCGCCCTGATGACTTTCCAGCATGTCCATTTCCGACTGCGCGTCAGGGTAACCCATGGAAATGCGTGCCATGAAGCGGTCCCTCTGCGCTTCCGGCAGCGGATACGTACCCTCCATCTCGATGGGATTCTGGGTGGCGATGACCATGAATGGATCGCCCAGCGAATGGGTTTGGCCGTCGACTGTGACCTGGTGTTCTTCCATGCACTCAAGCAGGGCCGATTGAGTTTTGGCCGACGCGCGATTAATCTCATCGCCAATGACGAGGTTGGCAAATACCGGGCCCTGGCGGAATTCGAATCTGTGGCTGTCTTGATTGTAAATGGAGACGCCGGTGACGTCCGAAGGAAGGAGATCGGGCGTGAACTGAATCCTTCTCACACTGCAGTCCACCGTGCGAGCCAGCGTTTTGGCGAGCATCGTCTTGCCGACGCCGGGCACGTCCTCCACGAGCAGGTGTCCCTGTGCCAGTAGTACCGTCAGGGCGGTCTGGGTTGCTTCCGGCTTTCCGTCAATGACGGTATTCATGGCCGCGAGGATACGTTCAGCTGCGTCATGGAACGAGTGCAGCGAAGCGGAGGAGGTGTCGTCGTGGTCGTGCTGGTGTATGCCCATGAATACCTTTGAAGGGCCCGCGTCAACGGGCAGACGGCTGTGTCTAAAGTAACATTATCCATCCCAACCACCGGTGCTGCTGAATAGTTCCATGACTCTCTCGGCGCACAGAGATTAGGGTTGGACCATGTCTTCTGAGCAGAACCAGCACCAGACCGCCGTTCCAGTCGCCTACCGTGCTCTAGAAGCTGGACCTGAAGCGCTGTGGGATGTGGCATCGGCAGGAGGCGGTGGACGGCAACGCAGCGCCTTTGACCAGCAGGGTGCGCGGCGGAAGCTTGAGTATCCACCAGCGCCCGAACCGTTACCCATTGCGGTCATGGATAACCACACGCATCTGGATATGGAAGACGGCAATGTGGCCGTGTCCGTGAAGGATGCCCTCGACGCCGCCGAAGCTGTGGGGATCTGCGGGGCCGTGCAGGTTGGTTGCGATCTTGCGTCCTCGCGTTTCACTGTCGCCGTGCTCAACGACGAACCCCGTCTGTTGGGGGCGGTAGCGCTGCACCCGAATGAGGCTCCGCTGCTTGCCGCACGTGGTGGACTCGAGGACGCGTTGGGTGAAATCGAAAAACTGGCCGCCCACCCCAGGGTCCGCGCGATCGGGGAAACCGGGCTCGACTACTTCCGGACGGCTGCTGAGGGCCTCCAGCGTCAGCAGGACTCGTTTCGCCGCCACATCGACATAGCGCGTCGGCTTGGCCTTGCGCTGCAGATCCATGATCGTGATGCCCACGACGACGTCGTCCGCGTTCTGGGGGAGGAAGCCCTACCGGAAAAGGTGGTTTTCCACTGCTTCTCAGGAGGCCCCGAGCTGGCGAGAATCTGCAACGAAAACGGTTGGTACATGTCCTTCGCGGGCACGTCGACGTTCAGGAATGCTGGAGCGATCCGTGAGGCCCTGACCGTCGCGGATCTGGCACTGATGCTGGTCGAGACTGACGCACCGTTTCTGACACCGCACCCGTTCAGGGGTAAGCCAAACGCAAGCTATATGGTCCCTTATACGGTTCGTGCTATGGCTGAGACGCTGAATGTGGACCTTGCTGAACTCTGCAGTCGGCTGCGTAGCAACACTGAAGCGGTGTACGGGATTTGGTAAAAGTCACGTTTGCCCGATAATCACAACTCCGTTACGGTTAGACGTTATTAGCCGGGGTCGGGGAAGGCTTTCCGGATAATCCACTCGCGTGGTGGTCATTGATGTGGTCGTTCCGTTCGTATGCCCACCTCAACTCTGCCCGCGCAAAGCTCATGGGGCACTTTTGTGCGCTGTGAACCCCCGTGCCCGGATACTTTCGACGTTATGGGTACTCGTGGCGGGTTCAAGAGGTAAGCGCTGGGTCATGATTGCAGCGCAGGGTGCTGTGATGTTTTCGCTCGTCCTGGGACTGGTGGCCTTTGTTGGCAACAACAAATTGGTGACGTTGACCGTGGACGGCAGGACCAGCACTGTGCAGACGTTCGGTGGCACCGTGGGGGACGTCCTCGGTAAGGCAGGCGTCGGCGTCGATGCCGCCGATCACGTGACGCCAGCGCTGTCGGCGGCAGTCCAGGACGGCACGATCATCAGTGTCAACCAGGCAACCGCTGTGACCGTCACCCTTGACGGTGCGGAATCTACGGTCAACACTACGTCGGACACCGTGGGGGACCTCGTGGCAGAACTCGGCGTTGCCCGGCAGTCGCGACTCTCAGCCTCACTGGAGACCAATTTGGTGACGTTGGCGAACCCTCTCTACATTTCAACCCCCAAGACCGTTGCGCTACTCGCTGATGGCAAGAGCCGTGAGGTAACGACGACGGCTGAGACAGTGGCCGATCTTCTGGCCGATGCAGATGTGTCGCTCGGCGACAAGGACCGAATCTCCATTCCGGAATCCTCGCTCGTCGTTGCCGGGATGGCACTGAAAATCACCCGTGTGGAGACGGGTAAGGAAACCACTAAGACCAAAGCTGTTCCCTTCACCACCAAAGAGGTCAAAGACAACTCCCTGGCCGAGGGTAAAACAAAGGTGAAGACCGAAGGCGTTGCCGGTGAAACCGAGGTCGTCTACGCGCTGACAGTGATCGACGGCAAGACAGTCAGCCGGAAAATGCTGAGCGAGACTGTCCTGATCAAAGCTGTGCAGGAGTACATCCTCATCGGCACCGCTGTAGAAGACGAAGAAGTAGTAGCAGCAGTAGAAGAAGAGAAAAAGCCGGAAGAGAAACCGGGTCAGGGGACCGGCGTTGCTGGTCCCAGCGCCGGCAACTGGGCTGCCCTGGCTAAATGTGAATCTGGCGGAAACTGGTCCATCAACTCAGGCAATGGTTACTACGGCGGGCTCCAATTCAGTCTCCCCAGCTGGCGTGGTGCCGGTGGCGGCAAATATGCACCGTATCCACATGAGGCATCACCGGCTGAGCAGATCGCAACGGCTGAAGTCCTACGCTCCAGCGGTGGATGGGGCCACTGGCCCTCCTGTGCTGGACAGCTGGGATTGCTCTAGGTGCTGCCGCTATTGCACCTAGAATGACAAGGTGACTGAACCCTCCCAGCCTGACGGCACCACCCGCACTCAGCCTCTGCTGGGGGCCGGAGACATCCGCAGGCTCGCCGCGCATCTGGATATCCGACCCACGAAAGCTCTGGGTCAGAACTTCGTGATCGATGGCAACACTATTCGTCGTATCGTGTCCGCCGCTGGACTGGATGAGACGGAAACGGTCCTGGAGGTGGGGCCGGGTTTGGGGTCCCTGACGCTTGGCCTGCTTGACGCCGCAGCCCGAGTGGTCGCGGTCGAAATTGATCCGGCCCTTGCTGGTCTACTTTCGGACACGGTAGCCAAGGTGCGTCCCGGAGCTCAGGACCGGCTAACGGTTGTCCTGGCCGATGCTATGCGCGTCACGGAACTGCCATACTCGCCCACGGCGCTGGTAGCGAACCTGCCATACAACGTTGCCGTGCCGGTTGTCCTGAATCTGCTGGAACGCTTTCCCAGCCTCGAGCATGGTCTCGTCATGGTCCAGGACGAGGTAGCGGATCGTCTGGCTGCGCCTCCCGGATCACGGACGTATGGCGTTCCGTCGGTCAAAGCCGCCTGGTATTCGCAGATGCAGAAGGCAGGCGTCATTGGGATGAACGTTTTCTGGCCAGCACCAAAGATCGCGTCCGGGCTGGTGCGTTTTACCCGGCGGGACCCTCCACAGACCACGGCCACCCGGCAAGAGGTGTTTGCGGTTATCGACGCGGCGTTTGCCCAGCGCAGGAAGACGCTGCGGGCAGCTCTGGCCGGGTGGGCCGGCAGCCCCGTAGCGGCAGAACAGGCCATCCGGCATGCGGGCGTGGACCCGAGTGCTCGTGGCGAAGTCCTCGATGTGAAGGCTTTTGCCCGGATTGCAGAAGGCGGTCGTGCGTTATTTGCCTGAATAACGGCCGGACCCCGGTAAGCTGGGGAATCCCAGAATCAACGTGAGGAAGTAGCTACCACTTGGCACATTTGCTCGGTGCTGAAAACGTCAGCGTCTCCTATGCCACCCGAACCATCCTCGACGGCGTGACCATCGGCCTTGAAGAAGGTGAGAGGGTCGGAGTGGTTGGTCGCAACGGGGACGGCAAATCTACGCTGATGCGTCTTCTTGCCAACCACGACACCCCAGATACGGGGAGAGTCACCAAACGCCGCGATGTCAGCGTCGGCTTCCTTGACCAGCAGGACGTCCTCAATGGCGACCTTGGCGTGGGCGAGGCGATCGTGGGGGAGCAAGCCGATCACGAATGGGCGGCCAATCCTCGCATCCGGGAGATCATGGGAGGTCTGGTTGCAGACGTCGACTGGCATTCGCCGGTGGCATCACTGTCCGGTGGCCAACGTCGCCGTGTGGCCCTGGCCAAACTGCTGATCGCCGACAACGACGTCATCATGCTTGATGAACCCACCAACCATCTGGACGTTGAGGGCGTGGCGTGGCTGGCCCAGCACCTGCGGCAACGATGGCGTCCCAGTGTCGGCGGATTACTGTTGGTCACCCACGACCGCTGGTTCCTTGACGAAGTCTGCACCCGCACGTGGGAAGTTCACGATGCGATGATAGACGTATTTGACGGCGGCTACGCTGCGTACGTACTCGCACGTGCCGAACGCGACCGGACGGCTTCTGTGGTCGAGAGCAAACGCCAGCAACTGGTCAAGAAAGAACTGGCGTGGCTACGGCGGGGGGCACCGGCCCGCACGGCAAAACCAAAATTCCGCATCGAGGCGGCCAATGATCTCATCGCTGACGTCCCCGAACCCCGGAACAGCCTGGCTCTGACCCAGATGGCAACCGCGAGGCTCGGCAAAGATGTCCTCGATCTCGAGGACGTTTCCCTGTCCCTTGGTGGCAAGGAATTGTTCAAGAACATCACCCTGCGGCTGGCGCCCGGCGAGCGACTCGGCGTCGTCGGCGTCAACGGCGCGGGCAAGACCACTATGCTTTACCTGCTCAACGGCGACGTCGAACCTGATACAGGGCGACGCAAAAAAGGGAAAACGGTCCAGACCGCGGTTCTGTCGCAGGACGTTGGGGAACTGGCGGATGTCGAGGACCTGCGGGTCATCGAGGTCATCGAGAATGAGAAGCGAGTCTTCAACGTTGGCGGCCGTGAGGTGTCCGCCGGGCAGTTGGTGGAGCAGCTGGGGTTTTCCAATGAACGTCAGTGGACACTGGTCCGGGATCTCTCCGGCGGTGAGAGACGACGCCTGCAACTGCTGCGTCTGCTCGTGGGGGAGCCCAACGTACTGATGTTAGATGAGCCCACCAACGACCTCGACACGGACACCCTCGCAGCAGTGGAGGATGTCCTGGATGGATGGCCTGGCACCCTGGTAGTAGTTTCCCACGACCGTTATCTTCTGGAGCGTGTCACCGACCACCAAATGGCACTGCTGGGCGACGGTAGGCTGCGCGGGCTACCCGGCGGTGTGGACCAGTATCTACAACTGCGCCACGGAATGACATCCGGTGGACCCTCCTCCGGATCGCCAATGGCAGCTGAGAGCGGATCCAACCAGGAGACGACGACGGCGCCACCATCCGAGGGCGGCGGGGACCGGAGACAGGCTCGCAAAGACCTCACTCGGATTGAGCGACAGCTGGGGAAGAACGCTACCCAGATCGAAAAAATTCAGGCGCACATGACCGAGGCAGGATCGGCATCGGACATCGATTTCGAAACGCTCGCCGGACTCAAAGGAAAACTCAGCGCGGCGCAGGGGGAGCGGGAATCCTTGGAAGAGCAGTGGATCGCCGCCGCGGAGGCCGCCGGGAACTAGCTAGCATTTTTCCCGGGATTCTGTGCCGTCCTTGTGTCCGGGGGTGGGCCACAAGGACCAGCCCCACGGCCAGAGCTGGCCGCGGGGCGTATGCCTGTAGGGGGACTGAGTTTAGCTATTCAGCACCGACCTTGTCGGCATCGTTTCGCCGGGGGAGGATCCGTGGCAGTACTGTCGGCAGCACCAGCACGGCAACTGCCACTAGCAGCAGCACAACGGTCAGCGGACGGGTGAGGAAGACAGAGAAGTCGCCCTGACTGATAGAGAGTGCACGCCGCAGTTGGGTTTCCATCATAGGACCCAGGATGGCTCCCAGAATGGCTGGGGCAACGGGGAAGTCGTAGACCCGCATGAAGAAACCAGCGACCCCGATGGCACAGACAATCAGCACTTCGATCAGGCTGCCGGAGATCGAATACACGCCCAGGACCCCGAACACCAAGATGCCGGTGTAGAGCAGTTCCTTGGGTATTTCAAGGATTTTGATCCACACTTTCACCAGCGGCAGGTTGATGAGCAGCAGCATGACGTTACCGATGAACAGTGAGGCAATCAGGGTCCAGACCAGGTCAGGAGAGGTCTCAAAGAGCTGAGGGCCGGGCTGGATATTGTAGATCTGGAAGGCGGACAGGATGATGGCCGCTGTTGCCGACGTCGGAATGCCCAGGGTCAGCAGCGGCACCAGCACGCCAGAAAACGATGCGTTGTTGGCTGCCTCAGGTCCGGCGATGCCTTCGATGGCGCCTTTGCCGAATTCGTCCTTGTGCTTCGAGAGCCGCTTCTCCAGGTTGTAGGACAGGAAGGTCGGCACTTCGGAGCCGCCCGTAGGCATGGAGCCGAAGATGAAGCCGAGAAACCCCCCGCGGATCCACGGTTTCCAGACGCGTTTGCGTTCGGCTTTATTCAGCCAGATCCGACCGGAGAATTCAACCTTCTCCTCCTTCGCGAGCTGAAGCCGGGCCAGGCCGTAGAGGGCCTCGCCGATGGCGAAGAGTCCAATCACCACAATGACGATGTCGATTCCGCCGAGCAGCTCCGGTGCGCCGAAGGTGAAACGCTGCTGCCCGGTCAGGAAGTCCAGCCCGATCAGTCCAACGAACAGCCCCGCAAAGAGACTGACCATTCCCCGGATGATGGAAGTTCCCACCAGCGCAGTCACAGAGACGAAAGCGAGAACCATCAGAGCAAAGTAATCGGTGGCTTGAAACGACTTGGCCAGATTTGCCACCACCGGCGCAAGGAACGTAAGGCCCAGCGTGGAGATGATGCCAGCGAAGAATGATCCCATCACCGCCGTTGCCAGGGCTGGACCGGCACGTCCGGCCTTCGCCATCGGGTACCCGTCTATCGCCGTCGCCACCGATCCTGCCTCACCGGGGGTGTTGAGCAGGATGGATGTGATTGCGCCACCGTAGAGGGAGCCGTAGTAGATTCCAGCGAAGATAATCAGCGCGCCGGTGGGATCGAAACCATAGGTCAGTGGAAGCAGCAGCGACAGCGCGAGAGCCGGTCCGATCCCGGGTAGGACACCGACGAAGGTTCCGAGGGTGACGCCTATGGCGGCGTAGATCAGGTACTGCAGCTCAAAAGCGTTGGCAAAGCCATTCGCGAGGTCAGAGAAGGCATCCATGAGTTCTTAGACCACCATTTCCAATAGTCCGGCCGGTAGGCGCACGCCGAGTAATTCGGTGAAGCCAAAGTAGATGATGACGGAGAACAGCACGGCGACGATGATGTCGCGGATCCACTGACGGCTGCCGGCGATCTTGGCAATGGCCAGAAAGAAGATTGTGGTAGCCAGGATGTAGCCCAGTGGTTCAAGGATGACGGCGTAAATCACCAGGCCGACGATGACGGTCCAGAGGGTACGCCAGTGCGTATCGGCGTGTCCCTCCGCGGCTTGTGACCGCAGCGCGTAGTCGGGTTTCGCCGTTGTCCTGATCAGGAAGGCCAAGCCGAATCCCACCAGGCCTACACCCACAATGATGGGGAAGAACCCTGGCTGCTGAGGCCCGAAGCCGCCCTTGGAAGCAATTTGGAAGGCCGTGAACAGGACCACCGCCGCGCCGAGCACTATGACGACGGCGGCGATCCTGGTTCCGAGCTTCCCATGTGAGAGACGCACGGAGTCGTTATTGCTGTGGGTCACTCGAGGATCCCCAGGTCCGTGAGGGTCTTGGTGATGTCCTTATCCTCTTGTTCGAGATAATCGCCGAACTCATCACCGGTCATGAGGTAGTCCTCCCAGTTGTTGGCTTCCAGAGTCTCCTGCCACTCGTCGGTATCGTGCATCTTTTCAATTATGGACACGACCGCTTCGCGCTGCTCATCGGAGATCTCCGGCGGTGCAACAACGCCGCGCCAGTTGGCAATAGAGACGTCATAGCCGGCCTCGATGATGGTAGGGGCGTCAACGCCCTCGATGGGTTCCTCACTGGAGACGGCCAGCAGGCGCATTTCGCCGGCGGCTATCTGGTCCGAGAATTCGGCAAGCCCGGATACCGCAGCAGTGACATCGCCGGAGAGGACCGCGGGAGTCAACTCGCCGCCGCCGGAGTAGGGAATGTAATTGATCTTGCTCGGTTCAATGCCGGTGGCCTCGGCCAGCTTGGCGACCAGAATCTGGTCTACGCCTCCCACCGATCCGCCGCCCCAGGCGATGCTGCCCGGATCTGACTTGAAGTCCTCCATGAGTTGCTTAAGGGTTTCGTACTTCGAGTCAGCTGGCACCGCAATGGCATCGTACTCGGCCGTCAGGCGGGCGATCGGCGTCGTGTTCTCTAGGCTGACCTGCGAGTCGGTCTGCTCAATGGCGCCAACCAGGATTTTGCCGATGACCATCAGTTGGTGCGGGTCGCCGGCGTTGTCGCCGACAAACTGGGTCAGACCGATAGTGCCAGAACCGCCGGGCACGTTATAAACGTCGCTGCCGGTTTCAATGACGCCGCCCTCGGTCAGGGACCGTGAAATAGAGCGGGCAGTCATGTCGTAGCCGCCGCCGGGATCAGCGGGAGCCATGATTTCGATGGCCTCAGTGGGGTAATTGGCAGCTGCTTCGCCGCTGCTTCCGCCACTGCTTCCGCCACAGCCTGTCAGCACCAGCAGCCCTGCTGCGAATGGTGCACCCAACTGTGCCAACCGGCGCTTCTGGGAGATGTTGCTCGATGTTCTCATGCTGTCCATCCTCATTGATGAAGGTGCGAATTCTTGCCATGGGCAGCCACTGAAGTGACGTGCACTACTGACGCTATAGTGGTCCACATCACAGCAGATGCTTTTGTCGAATTACGGTACATACTGCTTGTTGTTTAACTTCTGCTCATTTTGATCACATCACCCGTACCTCGGGGAGGGGGCACCATGAATCCGGAGACGGCGCATGGTTCCATCCGGACCAGCTCAGCTGCTGCGTCTGCCCCGGAGGGAGACGTCCAACCGCGGCGGAAACTCTGGCGAATCCGCCTTCCGGGACGGAACTTTGCAGCCCAAATCCTGTTGCTACAGCTCGCCGTCGTGGTCCTCGTGGTGGTGGTCACCGCCTCGGTGCACGGGTGGTTGACTTATCAACGTCTTGGCGAGGAAGCCGAGCACCGGGCGCTCTCGGTCGCCCGGACCGTTGCGACCTTCGGAGACGTTCGCGCCGAAGCTGCCCAACTCACTGCCGCCGATATTGCGCAGCTGCCGCGAAGCAGGCTGGCGAACGGACCGCTGGTCCCGCTCGCAAAGGACCTGGGTGCTCGTACCGGCGCGCTGTTCATAGTGATCACCGAGGACGAGGGCATGCGTCTCACCCATCCCAATCCGCAGCGGCTGGGCGAGCGCGTCAGCACTGATCCCACGGCAGCGCTCAATGGACGCGAAGTGACCAATCAGGAGCGGGGAACCCTTGGACTGTCAGCCCGCGCGAAGGTACCCATTTATGCGCCGGGTTCGGACACGGTGGTGGTCGGCGAAGTCAGCGTGGGTTTCGCCATCGAGGACATCCTGGACAACCTGCGCAGCGATATTGTTCCCGTTGCGTTGACTGCCGTCGGCGCCTTGGGATTCGGCGTCCTCGCGTCCTGGCTGCTGGGACGGCGGTTGCGCCGGCTCACACTTGGGCTGGAGCCGGAAGAAATTGCGGCTTTGGCGCAGGATCAAGAAGCGGTGCTGCGCGGTGTGGACGAAGGCGTGATCGGTATTTCCGCGGAAGGCCGGATTACGGTGCTTAACGCAGGGGCCAGGAGCCTGCTCGGGCTGAGGTCTCCCGAGGACCTCGTTGGCTGCCTGCTCGAGGAAGCAGGGCTACCGGGAGTGCTATCGCGGCTGGTGCGGCAGGCTACGCCTGAATCGCCGTCCATTGAACAAGTGATTGATTCCCGGGTGCTGATCCTCAGCGCACGGGCGGTTCAGCGCAGGGGCCACGGCCAGAACCTCGGCACGGTCATCATGCTGCGTGATCGAACTCAGTTGCAGTCCCTCACACGCCAGCTGCAGGCGGTCAGCGCAATGACCACTGCCCTGCGCGCGCAGCGGCATGAATTCGCCAATCGGCTGCACACGGTATCCGGACTGCTGGGCATCGGTGATTACCGCCAGGCTGAAGAGTATGTTGGTGGGATTCTCGCCACCGGCCCGCTGAAGTATCCGGTGGAGCAGGCGGAGCTGCTCGAGGACCCGTACCTGCAGGCTTTCATCGGAGCGAAAAGTGTTGAAGCGGCCGAACGCGGCGTCCACCTGCGGATCGGGCCGGAAACCCTCATGCGTGGAAGGGTCTCGGAGGCGCACGATGTCACTACGGTAATTGGCAACCTTATCGATAACGCCATCCATGCCGCGGTGCACGGCCGTAACACCGAACGCTGGGTAGAAGTGGAGGTGCTGGATGAATTGACGGACGTCGGTGGCACCCTCCACTTGGTGGTGGCGGACTCCGGAGACGGTACGGATGAAGCGACCCGGATTTTTACCGCAGGTTTCTCGACAGCCTCGGTAACGCCGCTCACTACTCACGGGCAGGGGGTGGGCTTGCCGCTGTGCCGACAGATCGCCCGTGACCGTGGCGGAGAAGTATGGCTTGCCGAAAAGGGGCGCACAGGCGGGCCGGGTGCTGTGTTCTGTGCTCGGCTACCAGGTACAGTGCAACGGCGGGAGGTTGCATCGGAGGAGACCAACACTGGACTGGATGGGAGGACCACATGAGCAAGGATCTGCAGGTACTCATTGTCGATGATGACTTTCATGTGGCCAAGCTCCATGCCGCGTACGTGAATTCAGTACCTGGATTCAAGGCGTTGACCCCAGTCGGCACCGCCGATTTGGCGCTACGGGCTGTCGGCACGCAACATCCTGATCTGGTGTTGTTGGACGTGTATCTTCCGGATGCGCTGGGTCTGGACCTTTTGCGGACGTTGGACACGGACGTCCTCATCCTCAGCGCCGCGGCGGAGGCAGTTTCCGTGCGCCAGGCGATACGCCGTGGGGCTATCGGGTATCTGATCAAGCCCTTTGCCGCCGAGCAATTAACGCAGCGGCTGCGAGCCTACGCCCGCTATCACCGTCTGCTGTCAGGAAGTCAGACCGTTGATCAGGACACTATAGAACGCGCCATCCGGACCCTAAATCCGGCCATGGGACCTGGCTTCAGCCGAGGCCGTTCTGCTACAGAGACGGCAGTGCTGGAGGCCCTGCAACCAGGCCAGCAATACTCAACTATTGCTGTGGCCAGGCAGATCGGTGTTTCCCGTGCCACAGCGCAGCGATACCTCTCCGCGCTCGTGGAAGACGGCACTGCTGAGATCCAGCTCAGGTATGGCAACACCGGGCGTCCCGAACACCGCTATGCCCGGGCTGAATATAGGCGCTGAGACGATGAGGAATGCAGACAGCAAATCCGGTCAACGCCAGCGGTTTCCCATGGGTTGCCCGGGGGAGAAGGAAGCCGCAGCAACAGCTACGGAGAGGCATTGCCGGTTTCCGAGTCGTGGCGTCCCATTGGAATCACCCTAGGTCCCTCAGCCCTGTTGTCACGCTTCCGCATGTCAGAAATGTCAGGTCGGCATCCGTGCCTGAATCACCTCATGACGGGGCCAACTCGCACGGAGACCGGCAGACGTGGCAAACTAGGTTACCGTGCGCGGGGCTCGGCTCCGCGGACAGTCCGCCCTGGTGTAATGGCAGCACCCCAGCCTTTGGAGCTGTGGAGTATAGGTTCGAATCCTATGGGCGGAACGCGTTCGGGAACACAGGGGCGGCACCATCGACAGGTAATATTGCCGGTGTCGGGTTTCCCGGCGGACTCCGGAAGTAAACCGGTCCAACTTAGGCAGGAGTGCCCCTTAGTGAGCGATCAGAATCCAGACGCACGCACCGAGCCAACCGGAAGTACCCACGCACCGCCGTGCGTGATCGTCCTGGCAGCCGGTGCAGGTACCCGGATGAAGTCGCGTACCCCCAAGGTTCTGCACGCCATTGGCGGCACCTCCATGGTCGGCCACGCGTTGAATGCGGCGTACGGGCTGGGCCCCCGGGCAGTAGCCGCCGTCGTCCGCCACGAACGGGATCTGGTCGCCGGTCATATCGAGTCCATGGACAAACGCACCATCATCGTGGACCAGGACGCGGTCCCTGGAACGGGTCGGGCAGTGCAGCAGGGGCTGGAATCACTCGACGGTGAGTCGGAAATTTCCGGAACCGTTGTCGTGACCTATGGGGATGTTCCCTTGCTCACC